>NZ_JBHSPR010000037.1:66938-429693 GCF_042658085.1 Plantactinospora solaniradicis
GGATCAGTCGCCGGCCGATCCGCCGGTGGTGTCGGCGGGTACGTCACAGATCCGCCGCTGGATCGCCCGCAGGTAGGCCAGGTTGTCGCGGAGCCGATCCTCCAGCGGCAGTACGGTCGAGAAGTCCTCCACGGTCACCCAGCCGTCGTAGCCGTGCCGGTGCAACGCCCGCAGGTACGCCTCGACGTCGGCCTGCCCGTCGCGCAGCGTCGCCCACTCCTCCGCCCAGGTCGTCGAGCCGTCCGCGGCGTACCCCGAGGGACGCCAGGCGGCGTTCTTGACGTGCACGTGCGCGAGGTAGGGACCGAGGATCTGAAAGCCGGCGAGGTGGTCCTCCTGGCCCTCGATGACCAGGTTGCCGAGGTCGTGGATGACACCCACGTGTACCGGATCGAGCCCGTCGACCAGCCGGATCGCGGCGGAGGCCGAGGCGACGATGGTGCGGTGGTGCAGCTCGACCAGCGCGGTGACGCCGTGCCGGGCGGCACGTCCGGCCACCCACTCCAGGTCCCGGCGGGTGGCCTCGAACAGCTCCCGGTAGTTCCCGTCCGAGATGGCCGGCATCGTCACCCGGACCCGACCCGCGCCGAGCGCCGCCGTGGCCGCCAGCATCCGTTCGACGCCCGCGTGGTCCCGGCTGGGCACGTAGCCCCCGATGCCCGAGAGCCCGAGCCCCGCCTCCCGGGTGATCCGGGCGATCGCCGGCAGGCTCTCCTCCAGCCCGGTCAGCGGCCACGTCGCGCGGTTGCCGGCCCAGAATCCCGGATCGGGCGCGTCGGCCTGGTCGGTGATCCGCCACTCGACACCGTCCCAGCCCTGGTACGCCAGGATGGCCGCCACCTCGGCCGGGGTCCACTGCGGAGTGGACGCGGTGAAGACCGAGAACCTCACCGCTGCTCCCCCCGCTCCCCCGACCCTTGCGACCGCACCGGTACGTGGTCGAGCAGTCCCTGCCGGACGTCGTCGACCGGGACGGGGCGGCCCAGGGTCGCGGCGAGATAGACCGCCTTGACCACGGCGAGAACGGTGAACCCGTCCTCGACCCGGATGCTCGGCGGCTCACCCCGGTCGATTGCCGTGACAATGTCGGCGTACTGCCGCAGGTGCCCGAGCACGAAGCTGTCGGGTTGTTTCGCCGCGCCGCGCAACTCTGCCGCCGGCAGCGCCTCGGCCGCCTGGTTGACCGGATCCTCCGGATCCTCCGGATCCTCCACGGTGTCGCCGGCCGCGTGCAGGTACTCGAGCTGGTCGCCGTCGATGATCGCCGAGCCTCTGGTCCCGTGCACCTGGAGCCGGGCCGACAACCCCGGGTAGGCGCCGGTACTGGCGTGCAGCACGGCGAGCGCGCCGGAGGCGAACCGGATCGTCGCGACCGCCACGTCCTCCACCTCGATGCGTTCGTGGGCGAGCAGGGCCGTGTACGCGAACACCTCGGTCGGCCGACCGAGCAGCCACAGCAGCAGGTCCACCGTGTGCACCGCCTGGTTCATCAGGGCGCCGCCGCCGTCGAGATCCCAGGTGCCCCGCCAGTCGGCCGAGTCGTAGTACCGCTGGCCGCGCCACCAGGCGACGGACGCCACCGCGGAGGTGATCCGGCCGAGCCGGCCCGCCGCGATCGCCTCGCTCACCGCGATGCTCGCCGGGTCGAAGCGGTGCTGGCTGATGACCGAGCAGACGATGCCGCGCGACTGCGCGTCGGCGGCCAGCCGGGTGAGCTGCCGTGCCCTGGGCAGCGACACGTCCAGCGGCTTCTCGATGACGACGTGCTTGCCGGCGCCGAGCGCCTCCTCGGTGAGGCCGGCATGCGTCCCGCTCGGGGTGCAGATGACGACCAGGCCGATCTCCTGCTTGGCGAGGGCGTCGGTCAGCGACTCGTACCGGGCGGGTTGCTCCGCGCCGGTCTGCGCCGCCACCCGCTCGGCGAGCCCCCGGCCGGCCAGCGCCGCCGGATCGACGACGCAGGCGATCCGCAACCGGGGATGCCGAAGGATGGCGGCGGCGTGGTTGTGGCCGATGACGCCGCCGCCCACGATGGCGACCGGAATCGGCCCGGCACCCGCACCGGTGTCGGTACGCCACGTCGTCACTTGATTCCTCCCGAGGTGAGCCCACTGATCAGGTAGCGCTGGAAGAGGAGGTAGAGCAGCACGACCGGGGCGGCACACACCAGTGCCGCCGCCATCAACTGGCCGTAGACCGGGATGGCGCCGCCCTCCTGGGTCGCGCCGAACACCTGTAGCGCCACCGCCGCCGTCCTGGTGTCGGGGTTGGTCATCACCGACGCGAACAGCACGTCGTTCCAGCCGAGCAGCAGCGCGAAGATGCCGGCGACGACCAGGCCCGGCCAGCTCAGCGGCAGGATGATGCGGGTCAGGACCTGCCAGGAGGAGGCGCCGTCGACCCGCGCGGCCTCGTCCAGCTCGGGCGGAAGCCCACGCAGGTAGGTGACCATGACCCAGGTGGAGAACGGAAGCGCGAAGGTCAGGTAGGTGACGAACAGTGCCCACCGCGTCCCGATCACCGGCACCCCGAACACCTGCGCCGCGCTCGCGAACAGCACGAAGACCGGCAGCAGCATCAACGTGCCCGGGATGCTCTGCAGGGCCAGCAGGCCACGCAGGACGGCCAGCCGCCCCCGGAAGGCGTGCCGGACCAGGACGTACGCGCTGCCGAGCGAGACGAACGCGCACGCGGTCGCGACCGCTCCGGCGACCAGCAGGCTGTTGGCCAGGCCCCGGCCCAGGTCGACGGTCGACCAGATCCGCAGGTAGTTGCCGAGGTCGAGTTGGGTGGGCAGGAACGCGCCCTCGGCCACGGACAGGTCCGAACTCACCGAGGCGAAGACCATGTAGAGCACCGGCCCCAGGACGACCGCCAGCAGCACGACGATGACCAGCACCCGCAGCGGTCCGGGCAGGAGCCGGGTGACCGTGCGATCGGTGCGGCGCGCGCCGGGCCCGCGTACCCGACCGGGTCGGCCACGCGGCAGCCCAGTGGTGCCGACCGTCATGCCTCGCCCTCCTTCCCGGCACTCTCCGTGCCGACGTCGAGTCTCACGGCGCGCAGGTAGCCGGCCAGCGGGATGGCGATGAGGACGAGGGACAGCACCGCCATCGCCGCGCTCAGGCCGAACCGGAAGTTCTGGAAGCTCTCGACGTACGTCAGCACCGGCAGCACCTCGACGTCCCGTGGGCTCGGCACGCCGAAGAGCACGAACGGCAGCGTGAAGTTGTTGATGTTGTGCAGGAACGCGATGATCACGGCCAGCGACACCGGCCCCCGCAGGTACGGGAAGATGACGTAGCGCAGCTTCACCCACCAGCCGGCGCCGTCGAGCGCGGCGGCCTCGTGCACCACGGGATCGACCGACTGCAGGCCCGCGAGGGCAAGCAGGTAGAGCAGCGGCCAACTGGACCAGATCTGCACGATCACCAACGCCCAGAAGCTCTGCCGTCCGTTCAGCCACAGGCCGCCGTCGACGCCCAGCCGGGCCAGCATGCCGTTGGCCACCCCGTCCGGTTGCAGGATGATCCGCCAGACCGTGCCGACCACGAAAGCCGGCAGGACGTACGGGATGAGGAAGACGGACCTGACCAGTCCCCGGCCCCGGAAGGAGTTCTGCGTCGCCAGGGCCGCCGCGACCCCGATGGGCAGGGTCAGCACCGTCACGATCGCCGCGTACGACGTGCTCAGCCCGATCGCGTGCACCGCCCCGGACTGCCGTACGGCCTCGGTGTAGTTGCCGAGACCGATGAACGGCGCGCGGACCCACTGCCGGAACGAGTACTGGTCGAGGTCCAGCAGTGAGATGTGCAGCGCCACGACCAGTGGTACGACGACCACCAGGATCGTCAGCACCGCGCCCGGTGCCAGCATCCACAGCGGGCGGTGCCGACGGCTGGACCGGCGGCCCCGGGTGGGCCGACGGGCTCGGGCCGGGCGGACGGGGACGGGCTCGGGCGGTACGCCCCGGTCCGGTCGGTCCGCCGGTGCGGAGTGCCGGGAGGCCGGTGTCGAGGTGGTCATCAGCCGGTCCGTCCCGACGTCATTTGGCCTTGTCGAGTGCCGCCTGGGCGGTCGACTGGGCCTGTGCCACCAGCGTGCCGAGCCTGCCGTCGTCGACCGTGCCGGCGGACAGGCTCGGGATGGACTGCACCACCACGTTGACCAGGGCGAGCTGGACCTGGCTCCACGCTCCGCTGAACGGTGTCCCGACCGCCTTGCCGGCCGAGTCGACGATCGCCGCCAGCGCCGGATCGGACTGCAACGCCGTCGCGGCGGTCGCGTTGGTGGGCAGCTCACCGAAGGTCCGGTAGTAGACGTCCTGGAGTTCCGGACTGGTCAACATCTTCACCAGGGCGAGTGCCAGGTCCTTGTGCTTGGTGTACCGGGCCACCACGAGGTTGTCCCCGGACAGGATGCTGGTGGCGCCCTGCCCGCTGGCGGGCCTGGCAGAAAGGCCCGGCGGGATGGTCGGCATGATCGCGTAGGCGTACTTGCCGGCCACGGCGGAGGAGTCGAGCGTGACCTTCGAGGTCGCCGAGACCATCGGCAGGAAGGCTGCCCGGCCCGCGCCGAAGGCGGCGATCGCCTGGGCGTTCTTCCAGCCGGCGGCGGCCGGGTCGACGACGCGGTCGGTCGCCAGCCAGCCGAGATAGGTCTGGTACGCGGTGCGCACGGTCGGATCGTCGAGCCGCGCCTTGCCGCCGCTCACCAGTGGATTCCCCGCCTGGAGGCTCATCGCCCAGATGAACTTCCACGGATCGAAACTGTCGGCGTAGGCGACCGCCAGACCGTAGGTGCTGCCGGTGGTAAGCTTCTTCGCCTGGTCACGCAGGCCGTCCCAACTCTCGGCCGGCTTGTCGATCCCGGCCGCCGCCAGTAGCTCGGTGTTGTACGCCATCACGAAGGGGCGGCTGGTGAACGGAACGCCCACCTCGTGCTCCCGGTCGGGGCCGGAGATGCCGAGGGTTGCGGGCAGGAACTTGTCCCGACCGCCGACCTTGGCCCAGTCGTCCCCGGTCAGTTCGAGAAAGGCGCCGGTGGCGTAGACCGTGGGAGTGAACGTCGTCCCGATCGAATAGATGTCCGGTCCCTGTCCCGACAGTACGGAGGTCTGTATCTTCGTGAGTTCGTCATTCGGCGTGGCGAACGTTTCGAAGTTCACCTTCGCCCCCGATTCCCTTTCGAACCGGGCGGAGATGTCGCCGAACCATTTCCGCTGCTGTTCCGGATAGATCGAGTTTGCCTGCACGAGTACGTTGAGGGTCTCTCCACCGCTGGTCGAGCCGCTGTCGGAACCACAGCCGGAAAGGGTCGTCCCAAGAATGATCGCGCCGGACAGCGCGATGAGAACGCGTTTCGCTGTCATCTGCGTGCTCCTCGTCAGGGAATGCAGACATCCGATGCCGTGCGGCGGGCCGCGACGGCATTAGAGTATTTGTATTGACGGCGGACTAAGGGGACCGTAACAGCCCGGCAACCTGGTGGCAATCGTTTGCCAACTTTTGCCATCTGTGCTTGTCTGTGGCTCGTGGACAGCCCTCGACAACCGAAGCGGGCCCGCCCGGTCACCATCAACGACATCGCCGCGGTCACCGGCGTGGCGGCGTCCACGGTCTCCCGCGCCCTCACCAGACCGGGCCGGGTGAACCCGGCCACCCGGCAGCGGATCGAGGCGGCGGCCCGGGAGCTCAACTACGTACCGAACTCCCAGGCCCGCGCGCTGACCTCCGGTCGTACCCGGACGGTCGCGGTGCTCGTCTCCGACGTCACCAACCCGTTCTACTTCGGCATCATCCGCGGCACCCAACAGGGCCTGAAGGCCGCCGGCTACGCCCACCTGCTGATCGACGTGGAGGACTCCGGCGAACTCGAGGCCCAGACGCTGCACCGGATGCGGCAGTCCCTCGACGGCGCCATCCTCGCCGCGTCCCGGCTCTCCGAACGGGAGCTGGTCGGCCTGGCCGCCGAGATACCGCTGGTCACCGTCAACCGCACCGCGCGCGGGGTGCCGAGCGTGGTGATCGACACCCCCACCGGAATCGGCCAGGCCATCGAACACCTGATCTCGCTCGGGCACCGGGACATCGTCTACGTCTCCGGACCGGTACGGTCCTGGCCCAACGAGGCCCGCTGGCACAGCATGCGCACCACCGCCGCCGGTCACGGACTACAGGTCCGCCGGGTCGGCCCCTTCCCGCCGGAGCGCCCGTCCGGGTCCGCCGCGGCCGACGCGGTGGTCAACACCCGGGCCACGGCCTGCGTCGCCTTCAACGACCTGCTCGCCATCGGCATGCTCACCCGGTTCCGGGAACGCGGCATCCGGGTGCCCGAGGACCTCAGCGTCGTGGGCTGCGACGACATCTTCGGCGCGGACTTCTGCAATCCGCCGCTGACCACCCTCACCGCCCCGATCGACCAGGCCGGCCGGGTCGCCGTGTCCATGCTGCTGTCCCGGCTGACCGAGCGGACCACGCCGCCCGGTCCACGCCGGTCGGTGATGCTGCCGACCCACCTCACGGTGCGCGAGTCCACCGGTCCGGTCACCGACGCCGGTCCGACGCGACGCCGGTGACCACGCCCGCCCGCTGCGGGACCCGCCGCTGCGAGGGATATCAGTCGACGGTCACCGCCGCAGCTTGTCGTCCCGGCAGTTCCTCGGAGCGGAAACCGGATTGCACCGCACCACCGCCCCACCCGGAAGTTCCGCGACGAAGTCACTGTCGTACCGGGCCGCCATGCCCACCGTGGGGAAGTCGGTTGTCACCAACTGCGCACCACTGGCCAGAGCGGTTTCCAACCGGCCGAAGTCCTCGTCCATGACGGTCCCGAGCGGCTCGTCGGACCGGGTACGGACCAGGTATCCCCGGTCGACCAGGTCACGGATGGTCGCCTCGTTCACCCCCCGGGGATCGTTCACCATCGTGACGGCCGCGTCCGGGCTGCCGGGGTTGCCCCGGGTGAAGACCGCCCGGCCCTCGAGGTTGGGGTGCCCGGTCAGGTACATGTCCCGGATGGTGCCGGGTCCGCCGTTGTCGAAGAAGAACATCACCTTGCCACGCGCGTCCTCGAGGGTGGGCCAGCCGTACCTCAGCACGGACTGCTCCAGACTGAGGCCGGGGCGACGCAGGTCGTCGGCGGTGATCAGCGTCTTCTCGCTCAAGACGGACCGGATCTCCCGGTCGATGTCATCCAGGAGAGCCCCGTTCCACGCCGGGCTGACCGCCCCGCCCGCACGCTCCACCACGTCCTCGGTCTGCTTCAGTTCGAGCTGGACGAGGATCGGCTCGTGCCGGGGGTTGGATCGTGACCAGTTCCGCACCTGGCTGAGACAGCTGACCAGCGTCAGGCAGGTGCTGCCGTAGTCCACGTCGGCGACGTGCATCACCTTCATCCCGGGCGTGGCCATCGCGGGGTCGTCGATCGGGCCCAGTCCGGCCGCCTTCCGGAGCAGCGGGTACCGGTAGAGCCCGCCCTGCGGGTCGGGCAGGAGATCCAGTTCGAGACCGCGGACGTTCTGCCGACCGAGCAGGTCGGGGATCGCGGCGTGCGAGTAGAACCCCCAGGCCGGGTACGTGGGGTCGACCTTGATCATCTCGGCCAGCTCGGCGCCCTGCAGTTCCCGGTGGTAGGCGTTGTGCGCCCCCATGAACTGGACCTCGTTCATCCTGATGTCGCCACCGTTGCGCTTACCGGTGCCGACCTGCCCGGGGCCGTGCCCGGCGGCGGGCAACATGCTCGTCGCGGCGACGGTGGCAACGACGGCGGCGGCAATGCCACCGAGCCGGCCCACGGCGGTCAGGCGTTCACCCAGTCGGAGATTCATCCGCACAGCGTCGAAAGCCAGGATGTCACCGCCGTAACGCCAACCTCCTGGCCGACGGTACGAGCAGTGAATCCTGATCGCCCGACGACCGGCCTCGGCGCGGTCGGATCAGCACACCAGGGCAAGGTAGTAGCCATGACTGCGACAGGATCGTTCACCCCCGAGGGCCGGCGAACGCGGTGACCAGCAGCGGATGTGAAGGCGAGAGAGCGCGCATGGCAGGCAGGCGGATCGGGTTGGTGGTGCACGAGGGACGGGCCGCTGCGGTCGAGGCCGCCGGCACCGTCCGCCGCTGGGCGGCGGCGCACTCCGTCGACGTCAGCGACATCGACGTGTGGTCGCAGGACCGGGAACAGTGCCATCGCCGCAACGCGGGCGACGAGGCCGAGGCGGCCGGGCATCCGGCGCTCGTCGTCACGGTCGGCGGGGACGGGACGTTCCTCCGGGGCGCTCGGATCGCGGCCAAGGACGGCGTACCCGTGCTCGGCATCAACGTCGGCCGGGTGGGATTCCTGACCGAGGTCGAACCCGCCGAGATCGACACCGCGCTGGCGGCGTTCTTCTCCGGCCGCGTCCAGCTCGACAAGCGAATGATGCTCACGCTGTGCGCCTCCCGGCCGTTGGAGATCCCCGACGACATGCAGGCGCTGCTGCGCTACGGGCGTGGGCCGCTGCTACCGCCACCACCGCCGCTGCCCCGTACCCCGGACCCGGACCACCAGCCGGGCGTGGCCCTCGACGTCACCGCCCTGAACGACATAGTTCTCGAGAAGCTCGCCCGCGACCGGCAGGCCAGCCTCGGGGTGTACCTGGACCAGACGCTGTTCGCGTCCTACTCCGCCGACGCGCTGGTGGTCGCGACCCCGACCGGCTCCACCGCCTACAACTTCGCCGCCGGCGGCCCCATCCTGTCCCCCCGGCTGAGAGCGCTCGTGTTCACTCCGGTCGCCGCGCACATGGTCTTCAACCGCAGCCTCGTGCTGGCCGCCGACGAGGCCGTGACGGTACGGGTGCTCGAGCAGTCGGGCCAGGTCGCGGTCAGCGTGGACGGCCAACTGCGCGGCGTACTCGATCCCGGCGACTGGGTGACGGTCCAGCCCGCCGCACAGCCGGCCAACCTGGTACGCCTGCGCACCTCGCAGTTCTACTCGCGGCTGCGCGAAAGGTTCTCGCTCGCCGACGCTCCTGCGGCGGTGGCCGACAGCCGTACCCCCGACGCGGCCGACGGCTGAGCGGAACGGAGCCGACGGCTGAGCGGTCCGAAGCCGGCGTCGGCGCCGGATGCCGGGTCCGGTGGTGCCGGGCCCGGACGGTCGACGACGATCCGTTCTACGGCTTCCGTCCGACGGCGCCCAGCGCGTCGACCTCGGCGGGTGGGCCGTCCGGGTCGGGGTCCGGTCGCCACCGGGTGACCGAGACGACGCCGGGGTCGAGGAGTCGCAGGCCGTCGAAGAACCGCGCGGCCTCCTCCGGGCTGCGCAGCCGGTAGGGGTCCCCGGCCTCGGCACGCAGTCGGGCAGCTTTGTCGGCGGCTTCGGGATGCACCATCCGGGTGCCGTCCTCGAACACCAGGTAACTGCCGGAGGGTACGGCCGCCAGGAGCCGGCGCACGATCCCGTGCGCCTCGCCGTCGTCGAGAACCTGGCCCAGGATGCCGAGCATCATGATCGCGACGGGCTGGTCGAAGTCCAGGGTTCCGGCCGCGACGGCGAGAATACTGTCCGGGTCCCGCACGTCGGCGTCGATGTACGCGGTGGCTCCCTCAGGTGCGCCGACGAGCAGTGCCCGGGCGTGCACCAGGACGAGCGGATCGTTGTCGACGTACACGATGCGGCAGGTCGGATCGAGGCGCTGGGCGACCTCGTGGGTGTTGTCCGCCGTCGGCAGGCCGGTGCCGATGTCGAGGAACTGGCGTACTCCCGCCTCGCCGACGAGATGACGGACGGCCCGACCGAGGAAGGCGCGCGAGTTCCGGGCGATGTCGACGATGTCCGGGTAGACCTCCCGGATCTGGTCTCCGACCTGCCGGTCGATGGCGAAGTTGTCCTTGCCGCCGAGCCAGTAGTTCCAGGTCCGCGCCGAGTGCGGGACGGTCGTGTCGATCCTGGACGCCTGACCCGATGCCGGCACGCTCCCACCCATGTGGATCCGATCTCTCTCGCCGCTGTCCGCGTCGTTCTTGATGTCTCCGCACAAGGTAGAGCACCGGGGACGCGCGGGCCACTGCCGAACGAACCGTCGCCGGTCGACCCGGGAGCCCCTTTCCGACGGCCCATCGGGCCGTCGGCCCGCCAGGCCGGCACACGGGGAGCGAGCGCGTGCCGGCCCGACGGTTCAGCAGCCGATCACCCAGTGTCCGGGACCGGTCTGCCGCAGCGTCGTGCTGGCGAAGACGTTGTACAGGCCCATTCGTGCTCCGGACCCGACCGCGTAGGCGTAGCCGCCGGACTGGTAGGCCCGGCCCGCCTGGACGTGCGCGTAGTTGGTCGCCGTGACGCAGACCGGGTCCTCGCCCGGGTCACCCGGCTCCTCCCCCGGGTCCTCGGGCTCCACGCCGGTGCCGAGGCCGAAGAAGATCGCGTCCCGGTACGCCGAGCAGATGGTGTCCAGGAAGTACGCCGCCGCGGTCCCGCACTGCTCGGCTCCGGAGCCGGGGTCGACCGGCGTGCCGTGTCCCATCCCGGCCACCCGGTACAGGCGTACCTGGTCGGCGCCGTACGTCTCCAGGGTGGTGCCGCCCGGCAGCGACGAGGTGCCGGACGGGGTCTGGGACACGCCGAGCACATTGGTCCACTGGTCGCGGGACTCGGCCGCGTTCGCCACCCCGACGGTGTAGTCGCCGGTGCCGTGCCAGATCGCGACCTTCGGGCGCTGGCCGGTGTAGCCGGGGTACGCGTTGCGGACCAGATCGCCCCACTGCGCCGGCGTCCGGTCGACACCCGGGTTCATGCAGCTGAACGCGTTGACCATGCTGGTGGCACACCGGTACGGGATGCCGGCGACGATGGACCCGGCCGCGAAGGTGTCCGGATAGCTGGCCAGCATCGCCGACGCCATGGCACCGCCGGCGGAGAGGCCGCTGACGTACACCCGGTTGGCGGCGGTGCCGAAGGTGGTCCGGGCGTGGTCGACCATCTGCTTGATCGACAACGCCTCGCCCTGGCCCCGCGCCGTGTCTCCCGGCTCGAACCAGTTGAAGCAGGACGTCGAGTTGTTCGCCGACTTCTGCTCCGGCACGATCAGCGCGAATCCCCACTGGTCGGCGTACTTGCGCCAGCCGGAGTTGCCGAAGTAGCCGTTCGCGTTCTGGGCGCAGCCGTGCAGCAGCACCACGGCGGGCGCTCCGCTGGGCAGGCCGTCCGGCCGGTAGGCGTACATGGTGAGGTTGCCGGGGTTGGAACCGAAGCCGGTCACCTGGGTGAGACTGGCGGCCCGGGCGGGTGCGGCGACGGCCAGCACGGCCACAGTGGCCAGTACGGGCACGAGGGCGGCCCGCACGAGGCGGGCCAGGACGGGTCTGTGGCGCATGGTTGGCCTCCGGCGGCAGTGCGGGTGGGTGTGGGGTGGGCCACCCTCAGGTTGCCGCGACGTTACGGCCGTGAGACGAACCGACGACATGGGGCGCAGTCACACATTTCCCGATATCGAAGTGATGGCGTACCCCATGGGCGTGCCCGGCCGGCGCCTGCCGGCCCGGGTGGAGCAGTACGCCCGACCGGGTCCGGCCTCCCCCGCCAGTTAGACGGCGTAGCGGTCACCGGGATCTCCGACCCGGACTGGGCTGACCAGGGAAGACCCCCGGTCCCGCGTCGCTTTCTACTCATTCATGCGAATGTGTTGACGCCTTCGTAGCATGTCGGTAATACTTGCCCCCAACGCGCTGCAAGATTGCGACAAAGTCATGCTTGATTTGCTACTTGCTCGTGCAACTTCCGGAAGACCCTCCCCCCGGGTCGTCCGCGCCGACCCCGCGCGCCCCGGGTTCCGCCCGTCGCCACCGCGCTTCCTCCGACCATCGACGCCGGGTTCCGCTCGCCGCATCCAGCCCGACCGGCGCCGTACCGACGCACGCCCCGCCACGGTGGACCAGACCACCCGCGGATACCCCCGCACAGGAAGGACAGTGATGAGACGACCGAACCTGATCAGGGTGGCGGCGACGACAGTCGCGGCCACCCTGATCGCCGCCGTGGGGTGGCCAACCGTCGCGAACGCCGCCGCCGGACCCGATCTCCCGGTCGGGAAGGCAGCCTCGGCGAGGCCGGACGGCGCCCAGATCGCGGCCACCAATCTCGCCCTGGGTCGTCCCACTCAGGAAAGCGGCCACGCCGACGTCTACGACTCGTCCCGGGTCGTCGACGGCAACCAGGGCACCTACTGGGAGAGCGTCAACAACGCCTTTCCCGAGTGGGTGCAGGTCGACCTCGGCTCGTCGATGACCGTCAACAGCGTCGGCCTGAAGCTGCCGACCTCCGGCTGGGCCACCCGCACACAGACACTGAGCGTGCAGGGCAGCACCAACGGAACCTCGTTCAGTGACCTGGCCCCGGCCCAGACCCACACCTTCAACCCGGCCAGCGGCAACTCGGTCACGGTCAACTTCAGCCAGGCCGCCGCCCGCTACGTCCGGATCAACATCACCGCGAACAGCGGATGGCCGGCGGGGCAGCTCTCGGAACTCGAGGTCTACGGGGCGGGCAGTTCGACCGACACCACCGCGCCGACCACCCCGGGCACGCTGTCGCACAGCAGCTCGGGCAACACCATCACGCTGAACTGGGGTGCCTCCACCGACTCCGGCGGTAGCGGTCTGGCCGGGTACAACGTCTACCGCGCCGGCAACCTGGTCGCGACCCTGGGCACCGTTCTCACGTACCAGGACACCCAGCCGCCGACGGCGACCGTGTCGTACTACGTCCGCGCGCGGGACGGCGCCGGCAACCTGTCCGGCAACAGCAACACCACCACCCGGACCGGTACGCAACTGCCGGGCTGCACCAACGTGGCGCAGGGCAAGCCCATGACGGCGAGCGGCTCCACCTTCACCTTCACCCCGGACAAGGCGAACGACGGACAGCTCGGCACCTACTGGGAGGGCGCGGCGGGCTACCCGCAGACCCTGACCGTCTCGCTGGGCGCGAACCACTCCATCACGGCGGTGAACGTCAAGCTGAACCCGGATCCGGCCTGGGGCACCCGTACCCAGAACTTCCAGATCCTCGGGCGCGACCAGGCCTCGACCGCCTACACCAACCTGGTGTCGGCGGCGAACTACCAGTTCGTCCAGGGCAACAACGTGGTGGCCATCCCGGTCGGCGCGACCACGGCGGACGTGCAGCTACGGTTCAACTCCAACACCGGTGCCCCGTCCGGCCAGGTGGCCGAACTGGAGGTCTGCGGTACGCCCGCGCCCAACCCCGACCTGGTCGTCAACGCGGCGAGTTGGACGCCCGCGTCGCCGAACGAGGCCACCGCCGTCACCCTCTCGGCCACGGTGCAGAACGTGGGGTCGGCCGCGGCCGGCGCGACCACGGTCAACTTCAGCCTGGCCGGCACGGTCGTCGGCAGCGCTCCGGTGGGCGCGCTGGCCGCCGGCGCCTCGACCACGGTCTCGTTCAACGCCGGAACCCGGCCGATGGGCAGCTACAGCGTCTCGGCGGTGGTCGACCCGACCAACACGGTCGTCGAGCAGAACAACGGCAACAACAGCTTCACCGCCGCCACGCCCCTGGTCGTCACCCAGGCCCCCGGCCCCGACCTCCAGGTGCTGAGCATCAGCTCCAACCCGCCGAACCCGGCCGTCGGGGCGGCGGTCACCTTCACCGTGGCGGTGAACAACCGTGGAACCGCCGCGACGGGTGCCACCACGGTCACCCGGCTGACGGTGGGCAGCACCACGCTCAACACCAACACCCCGTCGATCGCGGCGGGCGCGACCAGCAACGTGGCGATCAGCGGCAGTTGGACCGCCACCAGCGGCGGAGCCACCATCACCGCCACCGCCGACGCGACCGGAGTCGTCGCGGAAACCAACGAGGCCAACAACGTACGCACCCAGTCGATCGTGGTCGGGCGCGGCGCGGCCGTGCCGTACACCGAGTACGAGGCCGAGGCCGCCAGCTACCAGGGCACCCTGCTGGAGGCCGACCCGAAGCGCACCTTCGGGCACACCAACTTCGCCTCCGAGTCCTCGGGCCGCAAGTCGGTACGCCTGAACAGCCAGGGACAGTACGTCGAGTTCACCTCGACCAACCAGGCCAACTCGATCGTGGTCCGCAACTCCATCCCCGACTCGGCGGGCGGCGGTGGAACCGAGGCCACGATCAGCCTGTACGTCAACGGCACCTTCAACCGCAAGCTGACCCTCTCCTCGCGCAACAGCTGGCTGTACGGGCTGACCGACGACACCGAGAGCCTGTCGAACACCCCGCAGGCGAACGCGCGCCGGCTGTTCGACGAGTCGCACGCGCTGCTGTCGCAGTCGTACCCGTCCGGCACCAGGTTCCGGTTGCAACGCGACGCGGGCGACAACGCCTCCTTCTACATCATCGACCTCGTCGACCTGGAGCAGGTGGCGCCGGCACTGAGCCAGCCCGCCGGGTGCACCTCGATCACGACGTACGGAGCCGTCCCGAACGACGGGGTCGACGACACCGCCGCCATCCAGCGTGCGGTGACCGACGACGAGAACGGCGTGATCAGCTGTGTCTGGATCCCGGCCGGCCAGTGGCGGCAGGAGCAGAAGATCCTCTCGCCGGACCCGGGCCGGGGCCAGTACAACCAGCGGGGCATCCGCAACGTCACGATCCGCGGCGCCGGCATGTGGCACTCGCAGCTCTACACGAACACCGAGCCGCAGAACGTGGTCGGCAACATCAACCACCCGCACGAGGGCAACGTCGGCTTCGACATCGACGACAACACCCAGATCTCCGACATCGCGATCTTCGGAATGACGACGAACCGGGCCAACCGGGGACACGGGATCAACGGCCGGCTCGGCAAGAACACGAAGATCAGCAACGTCTGGATCGAGCACGTCAACGTCGGCGCCTGGGTCGGCCGCGACTACAGCGACACGCCGGCGTACTGGAATCCGGGTGACGGGCTCGAGTTCACCGGCATGCGCATCCGGAACACGTACGCCGACGGCATCAACTTCGCCAACAGCACCCGCAACTCCCGGGTGTTCAACTCGTCGTTCCGGACCAACGGCGACGACGCCCTGGCCGTCTGGGCCAGCCGGTACGTCCGGGACACCTCGGTGGACATCGGGCACGACAACCACTTCGTCAACAACACGATCCAGCTGCCCTGGCGGGCGAACGGCATCGCGATCTACGGCGGCTACGGCAACACGATCGAGAACAACCTGATCTACGACACCGCGAACTACCCGGGCATCATGCTGGCGACCGACCACGACCCGCTGCCCTTCTCGGGGCAGACGCTGATCGCCAACAACGGGCTCTACCGCACCGGCGGCGCCTTCTGGAACGAGGCACAGGAGTTCGGCGCCATCACGCTCTTCGCGGCCAGCCGGGACATCCCCGGTGTCACCATCCGGGACACCGACATCCACGACTCGACGTACGACGGCATCCAGTTCAAGACCGGCGGCGGCAACGTCCCCGGTGTCGTGATCAGCAATGTCCGGATCGACAAGTCCAACAACGGCGCCGGCATTCTCGCCATGAGCGGCGCCCGGGGCAGCGCGACGCTGACCAATGTCACCATCACCAACTCGGCCACCGGCAACATCGTGATCCAGCCGGGATCGAGCTTCGTGATCACCGGCGGTTAGCGGAGGGAGGACCCGCCGGCCCGAACCCCGACCGGGGTAGGCCGCCGGGGCTGACCGGCCAGGTGGCGTGCTCCCGGTGGACAACATCCGCCGGGAGTGCGCCACCTGGCCGTCGTACGTGGACGACCACCAGCTGCCCGGACGGTACCGGAGGGCCGCTCCTGGGTAAAAGGAGCCCGTGGCTCCTGGGTAGAGGGAGCCCGTGGTGGACGCCGCCCGACGACGGCGTCACCGCGCGGAACCGGAGGAGGTCCCATGCGGCGCCTGACCGCACTGCTCGCCGTCACCGGGCTGCTGGTCGGGGGCTGTCAGTGGCCCCGGGACACCGCCGGCACCCTGGACGACGTCCGGGGTGGGGTGTTGCGGGTCGGGGTCACCGACAACCGGCCGTGGACGCGGGTGGCCGGCGACGGCACGGTCGACGGCGCCGAGGCGCGGCTGGTCGAACGGCTGGCCCAGCAGCTCGGATCGCGGGTGGAGTGGCATCCGGGTGCCGAGTCGACGCTGATGCCCGCGCTCCACGACCGGGTACTCGACCTGGTGGTCGGCGGCCTGGACGCGGACGCCCCGTGGACGAGGGAGGCGTCGCTCACCCGGCCCTACGTCACCACCCGGACCGTGGTCGCCGCCCCCGCCGACCTGGCGGTGCCGGCCGACCTCGCCGGGGTACGGGTCGCGGTGCCGGCCGGCACCGCGGAGGTCGCGGCGCTCGCCGCCGAGGAGGCGATCGCGGTACCCGTCACCGACGTGGCCGCCTCCGGTGGGCTGCCGGTCGTGGTCGGAGAATGGCGGATCGGGGAACTGGGTCTGCGTCGCACCCCGCACGAACTCGCCAGCCACGACCATGTCTGGGCGGTGCCGCCGGGCGAGAACGGCTGGCAGGTCGAGGTGGAACACTTCCTGCTGGCGCTCTCCCACGACGAGATCGAACGCCTGCTCGTGGCGGCCGAAGCCACCGGGACGACGCCGTGAGGTTCTACGACCGTTTCGAGTTGCCGGCGGACAAGGCGGCGCTGCACCGCCGCGCGGTCCGATTGGAGTGGTGGACCATCGCCTTCTTCGTCGGCGCCGTCACGCTGTTGGCGCTGACCCTCGGCCAGTCCCAGGCGATGAAGGCGGCCTGGATCGAGGACATGCTCGGCCTGGTTCCGCCGGCCGCGTTCCTGATCGCCGCCCGGTTCCGGAACCGGCGCCCGAACGAGCGTTTTCCGTACGGGTACCACCGCTCGGTCAGCGTGGCGTTCCTGGCCGGCGCCGTCGCCCTGCTCGGCCTCGGCGGGTACGTCGTCTACGACTCACTCGCCCGTCTGATCGCCCGGGAACATCCGCCGATCGGGCTGATCGAGCTGTTCGGGCATCGCTTCTGGCTGGGCTGGCTGATGATCGCCGCGCTGACCGTCACGATGGTGCCGGCGATCCTGCTCGGCCGGGCGAAGCAGAAACTCGCTCGGCAGCTGCACGACAAGGTCCTCTACGCCGACGCCGAGATGAACCGGGCGGACTGGCTGACGGCGGGCGCCGCCGTTCTCGGCGTCCTGGGCATCGGCGCCGGACTGTGGTGGGCCGACGCGGTGGCCGCACTCGTCATCGGCGGCGACATCCTCCGCGACGGGTTGCGTACCACCCGGGGCGCGGTGGCGAGCCTGATGGACAACCGCCCCCGGACGGTCGACGAGCGTCGGCCACATCCGCTGCCCGGCGACCTGCTCGTCGCGGTGCGGGACCACGACTGGGTCGCCGACGCCTGGGTGCGGCTGCGCGAGGAGGGGCACGTCTTCGTCGGCGAGTTGCTCGTCGTACCCGCTGCCGGCACCGACCGGCTCGTCGAGCGGCTGGAGGAACTCGGCCGCTGGGCCCGGAACTTCGACTGGCGGATACACGACCTGGTGGTCGCACCGGTGAGCCGGATCGAGGTCGACCGGGACACTGGCACGGACGCCACGACCGACAGCGGCGAGGCGTCCCTGCCCGCCCGCATCTCGCGGACGCCGGCAGCCGGTTGAGCCGGACTGCGCGGTCTGAGCCGGACGGCGCGGCCTGAGCCGGTCGGCGGGATGCCGACTAGGCCGAGGCTTCGTGGCCCGGGGCTTCGTGGCCCGGGCCGGTGCCGGGGGTCGACGCCAGGTCGGCGGCGGGAATCCAGGTGCTGTGCGCGCCGACCGGAACGCGGACGGGCAGCCGGACGGTGGCGAGTGGAGGACCGGTGAAGTCCTCCGCGTCGAACACCACCAGATCGCTGGCGTCCCGGTCGCCGTCGTACCGGAAGTGGAGGATCCAGCCGGCGTCCTCGGCGGCCGAGTCGGCCCGGGGCACGAACACGGCCTCGGTGGTGGCGTCACCCGGGCGCAGCCGCCGGACCTCACCGGCCTGCCGTCGCAGGTCGTACTTGACCAGGCCGTCCGGCGCGTGGGTCCGTACCGCCTGGCTCGTCGTCGCCGTCACCGCGTAGTAGAACCGGTGCGCCCGACCCTGCCGACGGGGATCGATCCGGGGCATCTCGCTCGGCCGCCCGTCCAGTTGTCGGGCCGGCGCGGAGTCGGCCGTCAGGTCGAGATCCCACTCCCACAAGGTTCCCGGCCGACCGAAGGGATCCTCGGTGTGCTCGTCGAAGAGTCGCGCGTACCGGATCGCGCGGACGACGATCCGATCGGGCGAGATCTCCTCGGCGCCGACGACGTGGTACACGAAACACGGCGGGATGGCGATCCACCGCATCGCACCGCCGGCCCGAGGCAGCACACCGACCCGGGACTGGTGCTCGTCACGCCACCGGTACGGGAACCCGCCGCGCAGCCCCTTGACGCCGTCGAATCGGACGGGCAGGTCGAAGAAGAGCACGTAGTTCGGTGTCAGCGCGATGTCGTGCAGCATCGGGCGCCCGTGCAGCGGAACACGCCGTACCGTCCGCACCCGTCCGGACGGGGCGAGCACGAGGTATTCGGCCCAGGTACGCAACGGCGAGTAGGCCAACACGTGCAGGTCCCCGGTCTCCGGGTCGAGCTTCGGATGCGCCGAGAAGCCGCGCGGCAACTGCCCACCGAGGTCCGTGTAGCCGACGCTGTCCAGAGTGCTGCTGAGCTGCACCGGCAGGCAGCCCGACTCCACCAGGGCCAGGACCAGGCCGCTGTGGGAGACGACGTTGGTGTTGACGGTGTCGACGGGGAAGTGCCGGGGCCCCGGGGCACGCCGTCCACCCAGTGCGCGGGCCACCCGCCGGGACCGGATCCACCGGTTCCGGAACCACAGTCCCCGGCCGCCCCGCAGTCGTACGCCACAGACGAGTCCGTCCGCCAGCAGCCACGGGTACCGCTCCGCCGACCGGTGGCGCGGCGGCCGTACCGGCGAGGGACCTATCTGGGTGAACAGGCCGTCCAACTCGTCCGGCACCCGCCCGGTCACCACGAGCCGGTGCTCGGTCGCCTCCTCCCGCAGCGGCGCGAAGGCGCCCAGCAGGTAGGGGCTGGTACCGGCCGTGGACGTCATCCCCGGGTGCCGATCGGGGTCACGAGGCGGCCACCGCCACGCCGTGTCCGGCCCTGCGCCGCAGCACCGACGGGAGGCCGCCGCGTGGATGCAGCGTGATCGACGGCTCCGGACGGACCGGCGTCCGGTCGAGCAGCACCGGCTGGTACTCCTGGGCCAGGGTGGCAACGGCCAGGCACGCCTCCGCCATGGCGAAGTCCGCCCCGACACACGCCCGGGGCCCCAGACCGAACGGAAGAACCGAATGCCGCGAGTGCGCCGGTCCCCGGCCGTCGGCGTCCGGGGCGAAGCGTTCGGGGCGGAACTCGTCCGGCTCGGACCACACCCTCCGGTGCCGGTTGCCGACGTAGGGACTCCAGGCCAGTAGCGCGCCACCGGGAATCCGGTGCCCGGCGATCACGTCGGGGCGGAGAGCGCGACGCATCATGATCCACACCACCGGATAGAGCCGCATCGCCTCGTCCACGACCAGCCGGGTGTACCGCAGCGCACCGAGGTCGGCAAACGTGGCGGGTCGACCGCCGAGCACGGAGGTCAGCTCCGTCCGCAGTCGGGCATCGACGGCCGGGTTCCGGGCCAGCAGGTACCAGCACCAGGTCAGGGTGTGTGCGAGCGTCTCGTGTCCCGCGAAGAACAGGCCGATCAGCTCGTCGCGGACCTGATCGGGCGTCGATCCACCGGCCTCGGCATCGGCGAGCAGCCCCGACAGCAGGCCGGTGGCCTCCGCCGGCACCGCCGCACCCGTCCGGCTCCGGACGATCTCGGCAGTGAGGTCGCGGACCTGACGCATGGCCCGGTGGAACTCCCGGTTGCGGCGGGTCGGAACGAAGAGCGGCGGAAAGGGTCGGGCCAGGAACTCGGCCACGAACCCGGCGACGAAGGCGAGGTTGCGGGCGATCTCGGCCACGTCGCCGACCACGTCGACTCCGAACAGACTGCGACACGCGACGCGCATGGACAGCCGCGTCATTTCCAGCGAAAGATCGACCTCGGCGCCCGAGTCCGCGTACGCCCGCCAGTCGGCGAGCGTGTCGGCGAGGCAACTCTCGGTGATGTCCGCCGCCATCCGGACGTGCTGCCGGTGGAAGGCGGGTTGCACGAGCCGGCGTCGGCGCAACCAGTCCTCGCCACCCGGCGACACCGTCAGGCCGGCGCCCAGGAACGGTCGGGCCACGTTGTAGATGGGAGCGTTCTTGTCGTAGTTGCGGTGGTTGTCCTTCAGGACGTGCCGCACGTGGTCCGGATCCGTGATGAACACCATGCTCCGCCCGAGCAGGTCGGCGCGGGCCACGCCGTCCGGCCTGCTGGCGACCTCGGCGAAGAGGGCGAGCGGATCGCGCCGGAAGAGCCGGAACGCGGCCACCGTGGAGAGTCTGGAGGTCTGTCCGATCGTGGTTCTCGGTCGCACCATCGGTCCATCGTGTCGGGAGCCGGCGCTCGAAGCCGGAGCTCGAATCCGGCCAGCATAGAACGGCGACGATCTTCCGCACCGCCCCTGCGGGGAGGGAGAACCGTGCCAGGTGTCCCGGGTCGCCTCGGTGGTCGAGCCGTCTCCTCAGCGGGCCAGGCCGTTCAGGTACCGCTCGACGTTGCTGTACCCGTCGGCGCCGATGTCGTCGCCGTCGGCGGCGCTCGCCGGGTTGAGCCCGTTGGACCGCTCCCAGTTGTCCGGCATACCGTCCCGGTCCCCGTCGGCCGGGGCCGTACCACCGGCCAGGGTGCCGAAGCCGCCCACCGCGGCGGGATCGGTGATGATCGCGCCGGTCTGGCGGGTCAGCTCGGTGATCAGTCGACGGTCGACCTGGTCCCGCCGCAGCGAGGCTCCGGCCTGGTCGACGACTGCCGCGTGGGCGGCTGCCGCGGACGATTCGGGGACCGCCGGGAAGGCGAACGGCGACGGTTCCACCACCACGTTGCCCAGGTCTGCGGTGGTCGTGGCCCGGCCGTCCAGGACCCCGTTCTTGTCGGAGTCGTAGTAGTTGCCGGCCGCGTAGATGTGGAAGTTGAGGTTGCCCCGGGTGAACGGGCCGCTGGAGCCGGTCGACGGGCCCTTGACGAAGTAGTTGCCGATGACGTTGGCGTCGCTGCGTCCGGCGGAGTCGCCCTCGATGTACGCGTCGGAGCCCCAGTTGTAGACGACGTTGTTGACGAACTGGTTGCGTCCCTTGACCTTCGGGTTACGGGTCTTGTTGTGCGCGTACAGGTTGCGGTAGAGGGTCACGCCGTCGCTCTGGATCAGGCCGCCGCAGGAGTGCGGGTCCAGTCCCTCGGAGATGATCGAGTTCTGCACCGTGATGTTGGTGCTGCTGTTGATGGAGAAGTTCTCGTCGCGCCCCCAGGACACCGACACGTGGTCGAAGATCTGGTTGCTGCCCTCGTTGATGGTGATGCCGTCGCGGTTCTGGTTCGGCGTCAACCCGTGCCGGAACCGCAGGTACCGGACGATCACGTTGTCGGCGTTGGAGAGCGACACCTGGTACCCCCGCGTCGCGATCCCGTCGCCCGGCGCGGTCTGCCCGGCGACGGTGATGTTGCTCTTGATGCTCAGCGGCGAGGCCAGCTCGATGTACCCGCCGACGTCGAACACCACGATCCGGGGGCCCTGGCTCACCGCGTCGCGCAGCGATCCCGGTCCGGAGTCGTTGAGGTTCGTCACGTGGTAGACCGCACCACCCCGGCCGCCGGTCACGGTGGCGCCGAAGCCGACCGCGCCCGGGAACGCCGGCACCGCGGCCGCCGGCCGGACCGGCGCGACCGGCCCGGCCGTCGACGGGAGAACGGTCGGTGGCGCGGCGGCCAACGGCACCGCGGTGGCGGCGAGGGCCAGCACCGCCCCGTAGGAGACGACGACCACGCGGGTACAGGCTGCTCGCAACACGGTGTTCTCCTAGCCGGGCGAAGACCTCGATACATTGAAAGGTATCAACGAGATTGAAAGGTATCAACGCCCAATGCGGCCGGTCAACGCCGGTGGCGGAGAAGGCCGGCGGCGGTGACGGCCGGCGGCTTCCTCGACGCCCTGCCTCGTCGACGACATCGCGGCCGCGGACATCCCCCGGGGTCAGGCCGTGGCCAGTCCCAACCCCAGCGAGCCGGCCGCCAGCAGGAGGAACGGCACCGGATAGCTGAGGTGCGAGTACACCCGCCCGCGCACGACGGCCGCGATCGCACCGACGAAGTACAGCACCAGACCGATCGAGGCCGCGACCCCGATCGCGGGCACGCCGATGCCCACCAGCAGGCCGAGCGCGCCCGCCGCCTTGAGCACGCTCAGCGAGAACAGCCACGAGTGCGGCACGCCGTACCGGGTCATGTTGTCGAGAATCCATTTGGGCCGGACGAAGCCGGCGACGGCGGAGAACGCGCTGAAGGCGGCGGCCAGTACGGTGACGATGACATAGGCAGTGAACATGCGGATACCCGCCTTCGAATACAGATCCTCGTGGAATGGGAAAGAAAGAAAGAAAGAAAGAAAGCGGCGACGCCGCACGCGGCCGGCTCAGCCGGCGGGGCCGTACGAGGCGAGCGGGTGCGCGAGATCCAGCCCGTCGACACCCTCCTCGGCCCTGCGGCCGCCAAGCATTAGCATGGTCACGCGTCTCCTCGTCGCTCCGTCGTACATCTCCTCCACCCGGTATGACGGACCGCGACGAGCAAAGGTGACCCATGCAGAATCAAGCCGAGTTGGCCGAGCAGTTCGACCGGTGCCGCAGCCATCTACGGGCGGTCGCATTCCGCATGCTCGGTTCTGCCGACGAGGCGGAAGACGCGGTGCAGGAGGCATGGCTACGGGCCAGCCGGGTCGACGGCACCGCCATCGTCAACGTGACGGGCTGGCTGACCACCATCGTCGGGCGCGTCTGCCTCGACATGCTGCGTACCCGGGCCCGTCGCCGCGAGGAGCTCACCGATCTGGCCGACCTCGAGCGTCTGGTCGCCCGGGACGCCACCGATCCCGAGGCCGAGGCGGTGCTGGCCGACTCCGTCGGGCTCGCCCTGCTCGTGGTGATCGACGCCCTCGGACCCGCCGAGCGGATCGCCTTCGTGCTCCATGACCTGTTCGCCGTGCCGTTCGACGAGATCGCCGAGGTGGTCGACCGGTCGCCGGTCGCCGCGAAGAAGCTGGCGAGCCGCGCCCGTCGCCGGGTGCACGGCACGACCACCATTCCCGCCGCCGACCTCGACCGGCAGCGGAAGGTCGTGGAGGCGTTCCTCGCCGCGTCCCGCGCCGGTGACCTGGGCGCCCTCCTCGCGGTACTGGACCCGGACGTCGTCCGGCGGGCGGACCCCGGCGCGCTGCGCGAGGGTGCGGCGACCGAGGCCCACGGCGCACGGACGGTCGCCGAGGAGACCCTCACCAACACCGGCCGGGCCCGCTTCGCCCGTCCCGCTCTGGTGGACGGCGCCGTCGGGATCGTCGTCGCGCCGCGCGGGCGCCTGCTGTTCGCCCTCAGGGTGGTGGTCGTCGGCGAACGGATCGCCGCGATCGAGGTCGTGGCCGCACCGGACCGGCTCCGGCAGCTCCAGCTCGCCGTCCTCGACCTCGCCTCGCCCTGACGGGTCACACCGTCCGATCGCGACGACCGGGAGCGGTCGTCCCACGCCCCACGGCCGTCACCCAATGTAAGGACTCTTTACAGTACGTCCACCGGTACCTATCATTCGGCCAACGTCATTCACGTTGGTGACTCAGATCCGCGCCGGTCGACCCGCCGTCTCCGCCGTACCCCCAGCCCCGGCTGGGTCGGACCGGCACCGGCGACGCCGCGCGACCCGGAGCAGGAGGGCGTGACATGCAGACGCCGGACCGGTCCACATCGTCCCGAGGCAGCCACCCGGCCCGACCCGGCCCAGCGCGGCTCGGCCGGGCGGCACTCGGGGTCACCCTCGTCGTCCAGACCGTCGTGCTGGCCGGTCAGGCCGGGATGCCGGTGGCCCAGGCCGCCGCCGCACCGGCCGGGGCGCCCCAGATCGTTCCGGTTCCGGTCTCCACGGTCGCCGTACCGGAAGAGACCTTCACGGCCGGACCGGAGACCCGGATCGTCGTTGCCCCGGGCGGCGCCGACACCACCACTGCGGCGCAGGCGCTGGCGGCGGTGATGCGGCCGTCCACCGGCTATCCGCTGCCGGTCGCCGAGGCCGCGCCCCGGCCCGGCGACATCGCCCTGCGGTTGACCGACGCACCGGACCTCGGCGACGAGGGATACCGGCTCGACGTCACCAGCACCGGCGTACGCATCGACGCGGCCCGGCCGGCCGGACTCTTCTACGGCGTACAGACCCTGCGCCAGTTGCTTCCGCCGTGGATCGAGAGCCGGACCGTACAGCCCGGACCGTGGACCATCTCCGGAGTACGGATCGACGACGTCCCCCGGTACGGCTACCGGGGCGTGATGCTCGACATCGCCCGGCACTTCCAGCCGCCGGCAGTGGTCAAGCGGCTGATCGACCAGGCGGCGGCCTACAAGGTCAATACGCTGCACCTGCACGTCGGGGACGACCAGGGGTTCCGGATCGCCATCGACGGACGGCCCGAACTCACCGAGATCGGTGCCCAGTTCTCGATCAACAACGATCCGGGCGGTTTCTGGACCCAGGCCGAGTACGTCGACGTGGTCAACTACGCCGCGACGCGCTTCATGACCGTCATCCCCGAGGTCGACACGCCGGGCCACACGAACGCGATCATCATGTCGTACGCGGGTGACGAGGCGGATCCGGTGCTGCCCGACGTCAACTGCAGCAACCGCACGCCTCCGGTGTGGAACCTGACGGGCGCCGTCGGCTACAGCGCGCTCTGTCCGGAGAGCCCGAACACCTGGGCGATCCTGTCCGACATCGTCACGCAGCTCAGCGCGCTGACCCCGGGGCCGTACTACCACTTCGGCGGCGACGAGGTGCCGGCGTCCGTGCTGTCCCACGAGCGGTTCGTCGACTTCGTCGACCGCAAGGCGGACCTCGTCGCGGCGCACGACAAGATCGCCATCGGCTGGGCGGAGATCTCCCAGGCGAACTTCGACCGGCCCGGCGCGGCGCCCGCAGTCGCCCAGTTCTGGAACAACGGCAACCCGACCGGAGCCGGCGGCGACACGGCGCGACGGGCCGTACAGAAGGGCATGAAGGTCATCATGTCGCCGGCCAACCACACCTACCTGGACATGCGGCAGTTCCCCGGCAGCCCGCTCGGGCTGGGCTGGGCCGGCACGCTGGACGTCTCGCACTTCTACCACTGGTCCGGCACCACCAGCGACCCGGGCAGCTACATCCCGGGCCGGACCGTGAACGGGGTCACCCTGCCGGCGGTGACCGACGCCGACATCCTGGGCGTCGAGTCGCCGCTCTGGTCCGAGACGCTGCGGACCGGTGCCGACATCGAGTTCCAGGCCTTCCCCCGGCTACCGGCGACCGCGGAGATCGGCTGGTCGCCGAAGACCCATCCCGAGCGCACCCTGGACTCCTTCGTGAGCCGGCTGGCCGGACACGGCCTCCGGTGGCAGCTCCAGGGCCAGAACTTCCACCCGTCGCCACAGGTGCCCTGGCGGGTCGACGTGACGGCGCCGGACATCAGCGCCGACACGCGTACGGTCGGCGGCGCGATCGCCTCGGTCTCCACGCCCGGCGCGACCCCCGACCAGGTCACGGCGACGGTCGACTGGGGTGACGGCACCAGCTCGGCGGCGACCGTCAGCGGCACCCCCGGGACCGTCACCAGGGTCAACGGCATCTACACCGCGACGGCGAACCACCGCTACGCCCGGGACGGCGTCTACCGGGCCACGGTGACCGCGACCCGGCCGGGCGGCGGCAGTAGCAGCACCGAGTTCACCGTGGTGGTCGACACCTGCACCGCGACCGTCTCCGGTACCCACCGTGGGCCGCTCGTCGTCGGGACCGGGGTGACCTGCCTGGCCGGCGCCACCGTCACCGGCCCGGTGACGGTCCGGCCGGGCGCGTCGCTGATCGCCTCGGGGGCGTCGGTCCGGGGACCGGTGACCGCCTCCGGCGCGGTCACTGTGGAACTGCTCGGCGGCTCCGTCGACGGCCCGGTGACCGTCGCCGGCACGAGCGGACAACTCGTCGTCGAGGAGGTACGGGTCGGCGGCCCGCTCGTCGTGACCGGCACCGCCACCGATCCGGCACCGCTGATCGCCGGCAACTCGGTCCACGGCCCGCTGGTGTGCAGCGGCAACACGCCCGCGCCGGTCAACGACGGGGTGGCCAACACCGTCCGGGGGCCGGTCACCGGGCAGTGCCGGGGCCTGTGACGGGCACCTCGTGGATCACCTAACCGTCGATCCGGATGGTGGTGATCCACGAGGGGGGCTGCGGTGCGTCGCTCCCGATCAGTCCGGCGATCACCCGGGTCGACTCCAACGGCGTCTCCGGCCAGGGCGTGTACCCGTCGGTCAGCACGATGACGAAGTGCGGCCGTGCCTTCAGCGCCGCGGCCACCCCGACCCGCAGGTCGGTACCGCCGCCGCCGGCGAGCTGCACCTCACCGACCGTGTGCACCTGCCGCACCGCGTGCACGTCCGCGTCGCAGGACAACACGGTCACCCGGTTGCCGCCGATGCCGACCGCCTGGAGTACGCCCGAAACCTCGGCGAGCGCGGCACCCAGTTCCTCGTCCCCCATCGACCCGGAGGTGTCCACCACGATCGCCACCCGGGGCACCGGCTGGCGCAGACTCGGCAGCACCACCCCACGCATCGCCGACGACCGCCGGGACGGCCGGTGGTAGGTGTAGTCCACCGCACCGCTGGCCCAGGCCGCCGCCTCGCGTACCGCGCCGGTGAGGGCCCTACGCCAGTCGACCTTCGGTTCGAGGACCTCGGCGGCCCACCGCGCCCAGCCGGCCGGCACCGTTCCCCGGGTCCGGGCGTGTGCGCGTACCCCGTGGGCGGTGTCCCGGCGGATCGCACCGGCCTCGACCTCGCTGACGCCACCCGGGGAACCGTTCTCCCACGGCCGGTCGAGCCCGTGCGCCCCGGAGCCGCAGTCGATGCCCGGGTGGCTGGCGACGCTCGCGGGCAGCATCGACAGGTACTGCTCGAACAGCAGTCCGTCGCGCATCCCGAAGGTCTTCGGCTCGACCCGGTCGACCGGCAGTGGAAGCAGGTCCGCCACGAGGTCGTCGTTGATCTCGCAGTCCTGCGCGACGTTGACCCGGAAGTGGTCGTGCCGACCGGCCCCGGGCAGCCGATCGGCCCGGCCGTGGTGGTCGCGCAGCAGGTGGGCGACCTCGTGGATCCAGACCGCGGCGAGCTGCGCGACCGGCAACCGGTCGACGAAGTCCGGTGACACGTAGCAGCGCCAGCGTCGGTCGACGCCCATCGTCGGCACCCGCCGGGACTCGACGACGGTGAGGCTGAACAGCGCGGTCGCCAGGTACGGTCGGTCCTGTGCGGCCCGGAACCGGGCCGCGAGCAGCTTCGTCCGGTCGAGCGCGCCGGTCATCCCGGCAGGCGTCCGGACAGTTGCAGCACCTCGACGAACGCGTCGATGGCCGCCGGCACCGGCCAGGACACCTCACGCAGCGCGGCGAGGTCCATCGCGGCGCGGGCGGCGACGTCGGGCACGCCGGCCTTGACCGCCTTCTCCAGCACCACCCAGCCGGCCTCCCAGCGCTGCCGGTCGACGTCGGCCTGCACGGCGGAGATCACTGCGGTGAGGAACGCGAGCTGTCGGTCGCCGCGCTCCGGCAGCGCGAACGCCTCCGGGTTGGCGAGCACCCGCTCCGGGTCGGGCAGGTCGAGGTTGTCCAGGTAGCTGACGAACTCGAGGCCGGCGCCGTCGCCGACCGCGCCGACCACCGCGAGCGCGAGCGCCTCCGCGCCGGTGCCGGCGCTGTGGTGGAACGCGAGCAGCCGCAGCACCATTTCCCAGGTACGCGGGGACGGCCAGGCACCGCCGCGCGCCTCGGCATCGGTCGGCAGGTGGTGGGCGAGGCCGGGCCGTGCGGTGAGGAAACCGGCGATCGCGCCGCGCGCCTTCGCCAGCGCGGTGGAGGTGCGGGCGGGCTCGACGACCGGCACCGTCACCGCCGGCCAGGTGCCGGCGAGGCCACGCGCGACGGTCCGCGCGTCGTGGGTCCAGTGCAGGTGGACGAACCGGTTCGCGAGCGGCGGGCTGAGGTGCCAGCCGTCGGCCGCGCTGGTCGGTGGGTTCGCCGCGGCCACGATCCGCACCGCAGGCGGCAACTGGAGGCTGCCGACCCGCCGTTCGAGCACCACGCGCAGCAGCGCCGCCTGCACGGCGGGCGGTGCCGAGGACAACTCGTCGAAGAAGATCAACCCCGATCCGGTACGGGCGAGCCGTACCGCCCAGTCCGGCGGGGCCATCGGTACGCCGTCGGTGGCCGGCGAGTCCCCGACGATCGGCAGCCCGGCGAAGTCGGAGGGCTCGTGCACGCTCGCGATGACCGTCTCCATCGGCGTACCCAGACCGTCCGCGAGCTGCTGCAGCGTCGCGGACTTGCCGATGCCCGGTTCTCCCCAGAGCAGCACCGGCAGGTTCGCCGAGACGGCGAGCGCGAGTGCCTCCACCTTGGGGTCACGGGCCGGCTCGGTCCGCCAGGCCCGGGTGGCGGCGACGAGTGCGTCGGCGGCGACGAAGGCCCGGTCAGTTGCCGTCACGGTCCATCCAATCGTTGACGACGTCGCGGATGAGGATCGGCGGGCGGTACTCCTCGGGAACGTCCTCGTCGTCCTCGTACATCGCCGCCTTGGAGTTCGCCAGTTCCACGGCGGTCACGCCGTACTCGTCCTTCGCCTGCGGGTCGGCGCCCGCCTCCAGCAGCGTCCGGACCATCTCCGGCGTGCCGCCCTCGCTGATCGTGACGATCAACGCGGTCCGGCCCCGCCGGTTGGTCGCGTCCACCGGCACCCCGGCCTCGAGCAGGCGCCCGACCAGCGCGCCGTCCCGCACGGCACGCATGTGGTGCAGCAGCGTCCCGCCGCGCCCGTCGACCAGCCGTGGGTCGAGACCGGCGTCCAGCAGCGCGGTGAGCGCCGCCGACCCACCGTGCTGGATGCGTTGCAGTACATCGCGGCGCAGGTGTCGCAGTGGTCGAGGGAGCCGACCACCGGAGCCGTGCCACGCGTGCGCCGCCGCGAAACAGCCGGACACCGGCCCGCCGAGCGTGCGGAGCACCTGTTCCCGGGCGACCTCGTCGGCGGTGTGCGACGGTAGGTCCAGCCGACCGTCGGCGTGCACGACCGTGTGCCACTCGGTACCGCACCGGACCGGCACCTCCAGCCGCAGGTCGAGGCGCTCGTCCCGGGCCGGGAGACCGGCGGGTGCCTGCGGGAACAACGCCTGCCGGACGAGCGGATGCAGCGCGGCCGGGTCGAGCAACCCGTGCCGGACGAGTTCGAGGTCGACCGGACGGCCGTGTACGACGCTCGCGAGCCGGGGACGGGAGAAGTGTTCCCGTTCGTAGCCGAGGAACGACGCGGCCAGCGTGCCGTCGTCCCGGCGCCGCACGCCCACGACGAACCGCCAGCGGTCGCCGATCACGACCTCGGAGACGCCGTAGCGGACGTGCAGGCGGGCCATCTCGGCGTCGAGTCCGACGGGAACGAGCGCGCCCGCCGCAGCGGCGTCGATCGCCTTCCCGTACCGGTAGGTGTCGGGCTGCCTCGGATCGAGGTCGACACCGGCGGCGGCCCAGGCGGAGACGAGTTCACCGGCGGCGAGGTGCCGGTCGAACACCTCCGCCCGGCTCGCCGGATCGGCCGGGCCGACGGTCGTCGGGTACGCCTCGAACGGCCGGACCCGCCCGTCCGGCTCGAAGCCGGGCAGCCGGTGGGTGGACCCGCCATGGGCAGCGGCGAGACCGTGCAGGTGGGCGGGGCTCCAGAACACCGGCGGCAGGTCCCGCCGACCGCCCTGCTCGTCGGCGGCCGGCCCGACGGTGAGGCGCAGCCGCTGGGAGCCGTCGACCACCTTCGGCACGTGCAGCACCAGGGCAGCGTCGGTGCCCTGGATCCGGTCCTCACGCACCGACAGCAGCCACTGCTGATGGGTGGCGAGGCTGGTACGGCCGCCGAGCGTGCGCGGCAGGTGCCAGCGCAGCAGATCCGGCGCGAGCGCGGCGAGGTCCACCTCGATCCGCTCGGCCTGCCTGCGGCCGTGTTCGCGGGCCACCTCGGCGAGGTCGAACCCGACGTCTACCCGGCCCGCCGTCAGTCCGGCCCGCCAGTCGCCGGCCTCGCGAGCCTCGGTACACGCCTCGATCATCTCCGTCGGTACCGCGTACCGCCGGACTCGTTGCCAGACGCGGATCTCGGGAAGGACGGGCTGGGTCATCGGATCACCGGTGGACGTCATCGGGTCACCGGTACACGCTGGCGATCGCTCGGATGTCCGGGTGCGGTTCAGTGACCGGCCGCCCCGCGACCAGGGTCGCCGCCTGGCGACGCATCCGGCGCGGCACGCCGCCGTTGATGCCGAGGTATTCCAGCGTGGGATGCCCGTCGAGGGCGGCGACGAGCAGCCGCGCTCCCCGACCGCCGATCTCGGTACGACGTACGTCCAACCGCCGCAGCCGCGCCGTCGGCAGCGCCTCGGCGAGCGCCGCCGCGCCCTCGTCGCCCAGCACGTTGCCGTACGCGCCGAGAGCCCGCTCCGACGGCGGCCGCGCGAGGTCCAGCGACTGCCACGTCCCCAGGTGCCGGGCCAGCGCCGCCACCCCGACCGGGCTGATCCCGTTGCCACCCAGCCCGAACGTCATCTCCACCCCGTCGGCGAGTACGGCCAGCGCGGCGGCACCGGCATCGCCCAGGTGGTTCGCGGACAGGTACACCTCGCGGATACCCGCCTCGTGGACGAGGACGCCGAGCGTCGGTACCGCATCCGGTCCGAAGCCGTTGCCGCCCAGGAACAGCCGTTGCAGCTTCTGCTTCCGCGCCGCGAGCACCTCGGCGAGGACGGCCAGCCCGCGTCCGCTCATGCCCACGTTGACCAGGTCGAGCGTCCGGATCGTGGAGTTCGCGGCGAGCGCGTCGGCCAGCCGGGCGACGCCGTCGTCGCCGATCGGGTTGCGCTTGAGCCACAGCGCCCGGACCGTGTCGTCGCGGGCGATCCGGTCGGCGAGCGCCTCCACCCCGGTCGGGTCGATCCGGTTGCAGCCCAGGTAGAGCGTCTCCACCCGGTGGCCGGGACGGAGCGCGTCGGCGACCGCCCGGGCGCCGTCCGCGCCGAGCCCGTTCGTGCCGAGCAGCAGGTGCCGGACCACCGGCGAGTCGACTGCGGCGGAGACGATCCGGGCGGTCTGCACCGACCCGAGGCCCTGCTTGCACAGGTCGAGCCGGCCGTCGGCCTGGACGGTGCCGCGCGGGAACACCTCGGGGTCCACGACCGGGTCCGGCGCGGCGAGGCGTACCAGCAGGGGGTCGAAGTCGGCCGGGTCGGCGAGCCCGGCGCCCGGGTCGGCGATGACCGGGCAGCGCACCGGCGTCGGATCGGTCACCAGGGCACACTCCGATAGTCCTTGAGGAACTGGCCACTCACCGGTGTGCCGCGCATCCCGCGCACGATCGGGTCGTAGACCCGGGCGGCGCCGTCGATGACGTCGAGGGGTGGGCGGAAGCCGTTGTCGCGCTGCACGCTCTTGCTCGGATGGGGACGCTCGTCCGTGACCCAACCGGTGTCCACACTGTTCATGTGGACACCGCTGGCCGCGTAGTCCGCCGCGACCGTCCGTACCAGCATGTTGAGCGATGCCTTGGCCATGTTGGTGTGTGGATGGCGGACGGTCTTGCCGGTACGGGAATAGCTGCCCTCCATCGCGGAGACCTGCACCACGTGGCGTTGCGGATGGGCGCTCGCCTCCATCAGCGGCCGCAACCGGGAGGTGAGCAGGAACGGCGCGAACGCGTTCACGACGTGCGCCTGCAACCACTCGTGCGGGCTCACCTCCGCGTCACGCAGCACCCACGAGTTGACCTCGCGAAGGTCGAGTTGCTGGCCGGTCTCGTCGACCCGACCGGCCGGGAAGAACGCGTCCAGCACGGCTGGCAGGCCCGCCGGGGTCGCGGCGGCCGGCGCGACGCCGATCGCGATCCGCGCCGCCGGCCCGTCGAGGGCCGCCGACTCGGCGGCCCGGACCTCCCGGTGGTACGCCTCCGGCCGGTACAACGTCTGCGCGGCGTTGTTCACCAGGATGTCGAGCCCGGCGAAGCGCCGCCCGACCAGCCCGACGAAGTCGAGCGTCCCGGCCAGGTCGAGCAGGTCGACGCCGTGCACGTAGAGCCGGTCGGCCCAGTCGTCGAAGTCCGGCACGGCGGCGTAGCGGCGGGCGGCGTCGCGCGGAAAACGGGTCGTGACGATCACGTCGGCGCCGTCGCGCAGCAGCTTCAACGCGGTGTGGAAGCCGATCTTCACCCGGCCGCCGGTGACCACCGCGGTACGGCCCGACAGGTCGCACCGGGCGTGCCGGTGGAGACGGTTCTCGTCGGCGCACCGCCGGCACATCAGGTGGTAGTCGACGTCCACCTCCCGGTACGCCGACTTGCAGACGTAGCAGAGGCGGGACCGGACGAGCGAGCCGACGCCGGTTCCGGGGGCAGCCGCCTCCGGTGCGGCGGTCACCACCGGCGTGGTGTCCGGGATCTCCGAGTGGAAGCGGGTCGCGCCCGCGAGCAGTGCCCGATCCGCCTCGCGGGTCCGCGCGTCGCGGCGGGACTTCGCGCGCCTCTTCACGCCCCGGTACGCCGCCGCCACCGCCCGCTCGAGCTCCTGGCGGGTGGCGTCGTCGAGGTCGGGGGCGTCGAGGCGCGCGAGCACGGCGACGCAGACCTGCACCGCAGCCCGGTCGACGGAGGCGCCGCCGCCCTCGACGGACGCGATGTCCTGATCGACGGACACGGCGCCTCCCTCATCGGATGTGGGGCGAGACCGACCGGATTCGAACCGGCGTCCTCCAGCTTGCTGTCAAGGCGCGTCGACCTCTGCGCTACGGCCTCGCCGCGCGGCAGCATACCCAGAACCACCGACAGAGTTCCCCACCGGCCGCCCGCCCACCGGCCGCCGGGTCGGCACCTGCGGCGACGGGCGCCGCCGTCACCTCCGTGGCCCCGGCTGCCGCAGCGCGGTGCAACGGGCCGTCGTTCAGCTGCCGCAACGCCCAGTCGTCGGTTCGGCGTCATCCGGTCGTCTCCTCACAGCACGCGAGCGAACACGAACCACGCGATGGCGCAGACCGCGGCCGACATCAGCAGGGACCATCCAGTGCCTGCGGCGACGGCGGCACCCATGACGACGACGCCGAGGGTGGCGCCGACCTGGCGTACGGCGTTGAGCAGGCCGCCCACCGCACCGGCCGTGCCCGACGGGGCGGCGCTGACCAGGGCCGCGACCAGAGCCGGCAAGGCAGAGGAGACGCCGAAGCCGGTCATCAGGAGGCCCACCGCGAGCCACGGGTAGCCGCCGTCGGCGAAGACCACGCCGGCCAGCACGACACCTCCGGCGGCCAGCAGAGCCAGACCGGCCAGGATCGGACGGCGCGGACCCACCCGTGCCACGATCTTGCCCGTGAACGGCGGGTTGGCCGCGAAGGGAACCGTCAGCGGCAAGAACGCCAACCCGGTCTGGAGCGGGTCCATCCGCCGCTCCTGCTGCAACAGCAGTGGCAGCACGAACAGCCCCCCGGTCAACGCGAAGTTCACCGCCGCGGCGGCCAGCAGCCCAGCCCGCACCCGGCCTGACCGCAGCAAAGCCCGGTTCAGGACCGGCGCCTGGCTGTGGCGCTCCAGGCCGAAGAACGCCACCACCGACACTCCGAACCCCACCGAGGACAATGCGGCGTGGGTCCATGCCTGCGAACCGGCAGCGATCAGCGCGTCCGTAGATAGGGCCAGCACCGCGGCGGCTGCCAACTGGGCGGGCCAGTCGATCCGGCGGTCACTGCGCGGGCAGGCCACCGCCCGGCCCAGCGTCAGCGCCAGCACCGCCAGGCCGATGGGCACGTTGACCAGGAAGATCGACCGCCATCCAGCCGCGCCGACCAGTGCGCCGCCCGCGATCGGACCGGCCGCAACGGCCGCACCGCTGATCGCGGCCCATGCCGAGACCGCACGCGCCCGTGCCGCCGGTTCTGGATAAAGCTGGGCGATCATCGCCATCGAGGCGGGCACGCACGCCGCCGCGGCGACCCCCGAGATCGCACGGAGGAGGACCAGTGCCCACAGCCCAGGGGCGAACGCACTGAGCAGGGATGCGAGCGTGAAGACCGCGATCCCGGCCCGGAAGAGCCGCTCGGCACCGAAACGGTCCGCCGCCGCCCCCGCCGACAGCAGCAGCGCGGCGAACGCCACGGTGTAGCCGGCAGTCGCCCACTGCAACCCGGCCATCGAGGTGTCGAGCGACGACGCCAGATCGGGCTCGGCGACCGACAGCACCGTCATGTCCAGCAGCACCATGAAGTAGCCCAGCGAAATCCCCGTCAGGGCAATGGAGCGCCCTCGCGGCGGACGGAAATTCGCCCGTGCTGGTACAAATGGCCTTAAAAGCGTCATGACTGGGACAGCTCCCCCGAAGGTGGCAGTGGGAAGGACGCGACCACTGTGCGTTTCGGCAGGCCAACGGCTCCACCGCCGCAGCCGCACGACACGTTCGGAATTTCCGAACGCTCAGCGCCGTTTCTCTGCCCGTGGAGCTACGGCAACTCAGGACCTTCGAAGCCGTCGTCCGGCACGGAACCGTGACCGACGCCGCCGTCGCGCTCGACCTCGCCCCTTCGTCCGTCTCCCAGCAGATCCGGACCCTCGAGGACGCACTCGGCGTGGCCCTGTTCGTGCGCGGTCCGAAGGGTATGGAGCTGACCCCCGCCGGACAACGGCTGCAGGGATGGGCACGGTCGCTGCTCGACCAGGCGAAGCAGGCCACCCGCGACGTCAGGGGCGAACGGCAGTTGCTGCGGCTCGGCGCGCTGGAAACCCTCGCCGGCTCCTACGTGCCCCGAGTGTTCGCCCGATTCGCCGAACGCCGGCCCGACATCGACCTCGAGATCCACTCCGAACGCGCCCGCGACGGCCTCCTTGCCGACGTGATCGCGGGACGACTCGAAGCCGCCCTGCTGTTGGACTCCGGCGACGACATCGGCGGACTCGGCTTCCCGGCCCCCGCCGAACCGCTCACCTTCATCGACCTCGACCCGGTCCCCCTCGCACTGGTATCCGCACCTGCCCACCCGCTCGCCGCCCGGGCCGGGCTGACTCCCGATGACCTCAAGCACGAGCGGCTCCTGGTCAACGTGCCAGAGTGTTCGTTCTGGATGGCCGGGAACAAGATTTTCGGCTCCGGTCCCCAACGGATCAAAGTCGGAGGCGTCCCGGTGATGCGGGCGTGGGCCGAGCACGGACTCGGAGTCTCGCTGCTACCCCGGTTCGCGGTCGCCGACAGCCTCCGCTCCGGCGCCCTGATCCAACTCGACCTTCCCCTCCCAGACCTCAGCCTGCGGCTGGTCTGGCGAGAAGATCAAGAGTCGTTGCCTGGCATGCGCGACATCCTGTACGCCGCAGCCCGCCCCTGAACACCAGACCTCGCCGACCCACTGGGACACCCCCGGAAGGACGGCACGGTCGAGCTGGCCAAGCGCACCTTCGCCATCCCGACCGGGGTGAACGCCGATCGATCGGCGCCATCGAAGGCGAGGTCGTCCCGCCAGGCGAGGAGTTCCTCTCGTCACGAATGAGGCGGACGGCGGGAAGGGGCTGTCGAGCTATCGCGCGTTTCCCGCGCCGCCCGCAAGGCGGGGGGGGTGCGGAGCTGCCTCCACACCCCCCGCGCTTGCTTCACAGTCGGTTAAGAAGGGGCCCTTCTTCTACAAAAAGCGATAAGAAGGGGCCCTTCCTTACATCTTCGTCATGCGCGGCAGGAGGCGAGGGCCGCGACTACGCCGACGCCGGGCTTACGGAGTGGGAGGCGGGTCGACGCCCACGGGCACCTGGGGACCGTGACGTCGTAGACGCCCCGGCCGAACGTGGCGGCGGTGAGCTGGCGGCTCGGCTCGTGGTAGCGGAGATACATGACGGCCGCGTTCGGCAGGTTCGCACCGAGTGCGGCCCACTCGCCGCCGTTCCAGGCCGAGATGTACACGCCGACGTCCGTGCCGACCACGAGCAGGCCGTCGGAGGTCGGGATCACCGAGTTCACCGGCGCGTCCGGCAACCCCCGGCCGATGTCCGTCCAGTTGCGACCGCCGTCCTGGGTCACCATGACGTGTGGGCGGTCGCTGCCGGACCGGAACCCGGAGAAGGTGGCGTAGGCGATGTTCTTGTTCGTCGGATGCACCGCCACCCGGGTGACCCAGGTGCCGGGCAGTTCCGCCGGTGCGACCTGGTTCCAGTTCACCCCGAGGTCGTCGGTCCACCACAGCCGGCCGTCGTCGGTGCCGACGTACAACTTGTTGCCGTCGGTGGGCGCGGCCGCGAGCGTGGTGATCGTGCCCCACGGGTAGCCGGACGGGTCGTTGGGCCCACCGCCGGTCAGGTCCGGGCTGATCGCCGTCCAGGTACGGCCGTTGTCGGTCGACCGGTTGACGATGTTGCCGGCGTAGTACATGACGTCGGGGTCGGACGGGTCGAACTGGAGCGGCGTCTGCCAGTTGCGCCGTTGCGAGGTGGTCTGGCCGGTGCCGATGGTCTGCCTCGGGGTGCCGCCGCTGTTCTCCGAGCGGTAGCAGGAGCCGTACTGGCTGCATCCGAAGACGATGTTCGACTGCTCCGGATGGATGATCACCTGGAGTCCGTCGCCGCAACCGATGGCTTCCCACGGGCCGCCCGGACCGTTGTAGCCCCGGTTGCAGCCGTTGTCCTGGGCACCGGCCACCTTCAGCGACGGATCGGTCTGCGCGACGTCCACCGTGTAGAACTGGGTGTACGGCTCGTGCGTGGCCTTTGCCCAGTCACCGACGCCATTGACGTCCGAGCGGTACATCCCACCGTCGTTGCCCAGGTAGGCCCGGTCGGGCACCTTGGGATCCCAGCGCATCACGTGCTGGTCGGCGTGCACGCCGCTGACCGGGGAGAAACTCTGCGCGCCGTCGGTCGAACGCCCCAGGTTCACCCCGGCGAGGAAGACGTGGTCGGAGTCCTTCGGATCGACCCAGAGCTTGCCGAACCACCAACTGAAGGTGGACTGCGAGGCCTGGTTCGCGGTGACCGGGGTCTGGGTCCAGTTGTCGCCGCCGTCGTCGGAGCGGTAGAACCCCCGGAACGGGCCGATGGCCGTGCCGACGTAGGCGTACAGCCGCTTCGGGTCGTCCGGGGCGAGCGCCAGTCCCCAGCGGCCCTGGTCGGCGTCGGTCGGCAGCCCGTTGGTCATCCGCTGCCAGGTCCGGCCGCCGTTGTCGGAGCGCCAGAGGCTGGAGCCGGGCCCGCCGTACGTCCGCTGGTGCGGCTCGCGCAGGTGGTCCCACAGCGCCGCGTACACCCGCCTGGGGTTGGTCGGGTCGATGACGACCTCGGTCGCCCCCGTGGTGCTGTTCGGCGGGGTGAGGACCCGGCGCCAACTGCTGCCGCCGTTCTCGGAGAGGTAGACGCCGCGCTCGCCGCCGGGCTTGAACAGGTTGCCCGCGGCGGCGGCGAAGATCCGCCGCTCGTTGCTCGGGTCGATGGCGAACCGGGCGATGGCGTGACTGTCCTTGAGCCCGACCCGCTGCCAGGTCTTCCCTCGGTTGTAGGAGCGGTAGACGCCGTCACCGCCGAAGGTGATCGATCCACCGCCCGGCTGCGCCTCCCCGGTGCCGGCGAAGAGCACGCCGCTGCTGGTCATGGCGACCGCGCCCATGCTCTGCACCCAGTCCTGCGGCCACACCGACTCGTACGTCATGCCGGCGTCGCGGGACTTCCAGACCCCGCCGGAGGCGGCGGCGATGAAGATCTGGTCGTCGACCTTCGGGTCCACCGCGATGTCGACCACCCGGCCGCCGATGTCGACGGGTCCGAAGAAGTTCCACTTCCGGTTCGCCAGTTCCCGGTACGCCCCACGGGTACGCCCGAAGATCCCGCTCGCCTCGCCGCGTGCCTTCACGTACTTGGCGGCGGAGAGTTCCCGGCTGCCGTCGCTGAGCCGCTGGGAGGTCATCCACTCGGCGGGAAGCTCCATCGGTCCGGTCGGTGTGGTCGTGGTCAGCGACTCCTGGGCGCGGGTCTGCTGGCCGGCGGTCGGCGTGTTCGAGGCCGCGAGTGCGCCTACGGACAACAGTGCCAGGGTCGCTGTCACTGCGGTTCCGCGGCGATGTCGGACGAGTCTTACCTTCATGCGGTGTCTCCCCTGTCCACATCGGAGCATGAGCGAAGAACCGGTCGGTGTGTGGCCAGGCTAAACAGATCACAGATCAAGGTCAATGAGAGGACGTCGTGGAGCGCTTCCACGGGCCGGAGCGTTGGTCGGCGCCTAACCGCCACCACCGCTGCGGAACCCCGGCAGGCCCGCGTCCTCGGAGTCCGGTCCGATCACCGCGGTCAACGCGGTCCCGTCGGCGCACAGCGCGGTCGCCCGCAGGTACATCCGCCGCTCCTGCGCCCGCAGGAGTATCTCGGACTCGAAGATCTCGTCCTCGGCACTCAGCAGCTCGACGTCCTCGCGGCCCTCGTAGTGGGCACGCACGTCCAGCGGTGTCAGCCGGATCGTCGCCTCCACCGTCGTCAGGGCCCCCTGCGTGACCGTCGACGTCACCCTCGCCCCGTCCGGCAGCACCACACCGGGAACGTCGGACGTGACCTCGACGCCCTCGTCGAGCGGCACCCGGTCACAGCTCGGCAGATTGGCGAGCATCCCCTGAGCACGGTCCGGGGCCGTCTGGGGGTGGCCCCCACCCCCGCCACATCCGGCCAGCCCGAGTCCGAGCGCGAGGACGGCGACGGCGACCACGAGCTCCCGCACTCTCATCCGTGGAGGATGTCACGGTCAGCGCAGCACCCGCCAGCGTCGCACCGTCAGCAACTGCGCGGTGATGATGACCGCACTGATCGCCATCAGGACGATCGTGATCAGGGCCCCGTAGGCGAAGCCGGAAAACTCGAAGGCGTGGTCGAAGATGTAGACCGGGAGGTACTGGGTGGCGTTGGCGGGGCGGCCGTCGGTGAGGACGTACGCCGGCACGAAGTTGACCTGCAGGGTGAGGATCGTGTCCCGGACCACGAGCAGCACCAGCACCGGGGCGAGCAGCGGCAGGGTGAGCCGGCGCAGTTGGCCGAACGGGCCGCAGCCCTCCAGTGCCGCTGCCTCGTACAACCGCCCGTCCAGCATGCGGCGGGCCGCGAGGACCACGATGAAGCCCTCCCCGATCGGGAACAGCAGCATCAGGACCACCCCCACCCGCGCGGTCGTGGGCTCGGCGAGCCAGGTGAACCCGGGATGGCCGACCAGGCCGAGGAGCTGGTTCAGTGGGCCGTAGAGCGGGTTGAGCACCCAGAGGAACAGCACCGCGAGCGCCACGTCGGGAATCACCGTCGGCAGGTAGACGGCGGTCCGGAACCACCGCCCGCCGGGGCGGGGGGCGGCGAGCAGCAACCCGAGCCCGACCGCCGCGAGCAACCGCAGCGGGACCGAGACCGCCACGTGGAACAGTGACGCCTCCAGGCTGTCGAGGAAGAAGTCGTCGGCGAGCAGCCGGCGCACGTTGGCCAGCCCCACGAACTGCGGGTCCCGGGTCAGTCCGGTGTGGTCGGTGAAGGCGTACCCGAAGTTCAGCAGGGCCGGAAGCGCGATCAGGAGCAGGACCGCCGCGCCGTACGGGGCCAGGAACATCCAGGCCGACAGGGGACGCCGGGTCCGCGCCGGGGTCATCGACGCCGACCCGTCTCGGTGTCGAACCGGTGGATCCGCTCCGGATCGGGCCGCAGTCGGAGCCGGTCGCCGGGTCGGACACCGTGGCGTGGACCGGTCCGGACCGTCAGCCGGGTGTCGGCACCGGCACCGGCGTTCGCGTCGGCGATGGCGCTGGCGCTGGTGCTGGCACCGCCGCTGGCAGCGGCTCGGGTCAGCAGGATCGCCTCGCTGCCGAGCGTCTCCACCGCCTCGACCGTGACCTCGATCGGGCCCTCCGGATCGATCGCCAGGTCCTCGGGCCGCACCCCGACGGTGAACCCCGGGGCGTCGCCGAGCACACCACCGCCGACCACCAGGTTCATCGGCGGGCTGCCGAGGAACCGGGCCACGAAGACGTCGGCGGGTTCGTCGTACACCTCCTGGGGTGGGCCGACCTGCCGGACCCGACCCCGGTCCAGCACCACCACCCGGTCCCCGAGCGTCATCGCCTCCGCCTGGTCGTGCGTGACGTGCACCATCGTCGTCCGCAGTTCCTGGTGCATGGCGAGCAGATCGGCGCGGGTCGCGAACCGTAGCTGGGCGTCGAGGCTGGCCAGCGGCTCGTCGAGCAGGTACACGCTGGGGTCCCGGACCAGGGCCCGGGCCAGGGCGACGCGCTGGCGCTGCCCGCCGGACATCTGGTCCGGGTACCGGTCGAGCAGGTCCGCGATCTCCAGCCGTTCCGCCGCCGCCCTTGCCTGCCGGTCGGCCTCCGCGCGCGGCACCCGGCGGACCCGCAGCCCGAAGAGCAGATTGCCGCGTACGGTCAGGTGCGGGTAGAGCGCGTAGTCCTGGAAGACCATCGCGATGGCCCGGCGGTGTGGCGGAACCCGGCCGACGTCCTCCCCGTCGACGAGGACCCGACCGGCGTCCGGCCGGTCCAGTCCGGCGATCAGGCGCAGGATCGTCGACTTGCCCGAACCCGACGGCCCGACCAGGGTGATCAGCTCGCCGGCCCGTACCTCCAGGTCCACACCGTCGAGGGCGGTGACCCGCCCGTAGCGCTTCGACAGCGATTCGAGCCGGATCTGCCCTGGCGCGACGCCCACACTCACCGGGGCGGTTCCTGGAAGAGCGGGCGGATCTTCTCCTCCAGCTCCCACAGCCCCTTCTCGCGCTCGACCCGGCCGTAGAACAGCTCCTCGAGCAGGGCGTCCGTCTCCCGCTCCACCCGGGACCAGGTGGCGGTGCGTGGGGTGGCCCGCAGGTACGGATCGGCGTCGAGATAGACCTGCGCCGAGCGCGGCGGCAGACTCGGCCTGAGGAAGGCGTCGGACCGGGCCACGTCGAGCCGCGATGGCACGGTCCGGCCGGACTCGGCCAGGATTCCCTGCCCCTTCGGGCCCATCGCGAACTCGATGAACCGCCACGCGGCGGCGTGGTCGGGCCGGCCGGCACTCATGCAGTAGGCGTCGCTGTGCAGGATCGAGGCGGGGGCGCCGCCCGGTGCGACCGGCAGCGGCGCCACGTCCCAGCCAAAGTCCTTGATGGTACGCAGCGTCGGCACCGCGACCCGGCTGTTCAGGTACATGCCCAGCGTCCCGCGCAGGAAGCGCGCCTCGCTCGACTCGCTCTGCTCCTCGGCGTCCGGTGGGACGACCTTGTGCACCAGTTGGAGGTCCAGGAACCAGTCGACGGCCTTCCGGGTCGCCGGCTGGCCGGTCAGGGTCAGCCGGGTGGGGCGGTTCGGGTCGTCGACGAGTTCGCCACCGTTGGACCAGACGAACGGGGCGATCCGCGGCACCGACGGCTCCACGCCGACGCCGTACCGCCCGTCGCCGGTGAGCGCCTTCGCCGTAACGAGGAAGTCGTCCCAGGTCCAGCCGGCCTTCGGCACCGGCACGCCCGCGTTCACGAACAGGTCGGCGTTGTAGTAGACGACCAGGGACGAGAGGTTCTGGGGCATGCAGGTCAACGCCTTGCCGTCGAACCGGAAGGCGTCCAGCGCGCGTGGGCTGAAGTCGCCCTCGTCGAGCGCCTCGCTGGCGTCCAGATACGACTGTGCCGGCTCGATCGCGCCCTGCGCGGCGAACTGGCCGTAGCGGCGGTAGTTCAGCAGGAACACGTCCGGTGGGGTTCCTCCGGCGAACGACGTCGTCAGCTTCGCCATCAACTCGTCCTGGCTGGCGACCGGGGAGAGCGTGACGTTGACGTCGGGGGTGGCGCCCTCGAAGGCCTCGACCATGGTGCGATAGCCGGCGATCTCCTCGGCGTCGCCGAACAGCACGACGGTGATGCCCGAGGCGCCCTCCGCGCGCTCGTCCGCCCCGCACCCGGCGAGCAGGCCGGCGACGAGCAGGCCCGCACACCAGCGCGGCCACGATCGGGTCATCGTCATCTGCGTCCTCCAGATCTCAGTGCCACCAGTGGGTCGTCGTCCAGCAGGATCCGCTGGGCCAGTAGGAACCCCAGTACGCACGGCGCTGTCGCGATCACGCAGCCGGCCATCAGCAACGGCCAGTCCGTCGGGTTCAGCAGCCGCAGGAACTGTAGGCCGAGCGCGTAGGTGTAGCGGTCGCCGCTGTGCAGGTACAGCAGCGGGTCGATGAAGTTGGCCCAGTGGAAGGTGAACGCGAGCACCGCCACCGCCAGGGTCGCCGGCCGTACCTGGGGAAGTGCCACCCGCCGCCAGATCGCGAACCACCGGGCGCCCTCCAGGCGGGCCGCCTCGAGCTGGGTGTCCGGTACGCCGCCGAAGCTCCAGGCGTAGAGCAGGACCAGGAACGGGCTTCCCGCGAGCAGTGCCGGCGCCAACAGCGGAATGTACGTGTCGACCACCCCGGCCAGCCGGAACAGCTCGAACCGGGTCGCCCAGACGGCGGTGACGGGAACGAGGAGCACCACCAGCAGGCCGACGATCACCCGACGACGTGCCGTCGAGGCGAGCAGCCGCAGCCCGAACCCGGTCAACGAGGCGACGACCACGGTCAGCGGTACTGCGAGCGCGACGACCAGGGCCGAGTTCGCCAGGTACCTGAACAGTGGCATCAACTCGGGCAGCCGCGTGTAGGCGGCCACGGTCGGGTCGGGCGGAAAGATCTCCAGCGTACGCGGCGGGGGCAGGCCGACCGGGCGGAGCGAGCCGACCGCCATGAACCACAGTGGTGCGGCGAACAGCGCCGCGAACAGCGCCGGTACGACGAAACGCCCGATCAGCCGAGGTATCACGTCACGAACCGCAGGGCCCGACGCTCGGCGCGCCGCCGGGACACCCCTCCAGCCCGGGGCGGGCCGTCACACCGCCGCGCATCCCGCTCCTCACAGAGCTACCGGTCCAACCTGTCGACGCCAGGCGCCCATCCTACGCTGATGATCGACTATGTCGTCCAGTGCTCGGGACTCGCCGCCGACCACCGGCAGCGCGCGGAGGGCCGACGACTCGCGCCGCCGGCCCTCAGCGATCGTGCTACGGCGACAACCCTTCCGCGTAGTAGAAGAGGCCGGCGTTGAGGTCCTCGAAGTACGGCCCGTAGAGGTCGTTGGGGATGTTGGTGTAGATATGGCTCGCCACGCTGTTGAGGTATCCGCGCCCGGAACCGAGCGCGCCGTAGTTGAGCAACATCGGCCCGCCGCTGCCACCCGGGGCGAAGCGGCACGGGGCCATCCCGATGTGTCCGGGCTCAATGCCCGTGAAGGTGGCACCCACGCAGGTCGCCTGGGTGTTGATGGCCCCCGGGTAGGCGACGACCGTCACCGGCGGCCCGATGGGCTGGTTCCACGCCAACCCGTTGCCGCCGACCACGGACACGATCGGTGGGCCGCTCATGATGGCGACGCCGACGTCCGCCGCTGTCCTGGCGTAGTAGATCCAGTCCGTCCGGGCGGCCAGGTTCCCGGCAATCCAGGTACCGTACGGCGCGCCGTTGTCGTATCCCGGCGCGAAGATCCAGCCGAGCATCCAGAGACCGTTGTGCACGCAGTGCCCCGCAGTCGCGACCAGCCTGCCCTTCGTGCTGGCCACCGTCGCCCCGGAGCAGAAGTGTTCCCGTCCGTCGATCGGATCGATGTAGAACACCTTGCCGGCCTGGGCCGACGCCGCTGCGGCTGGTGTCACCGAGGCGCCCGCGGCGCGGGCCGCCTCGGCGATCGCCTCCGCCGACGGCGGCACCGGTTCGGTCCGCATCGGCTTCCCTGTCGGCGTCACCGCGCCGGTACCAGTCGTGCCGGTACCGGCGCCGCGCTCCGGACCGGGACGCCGCGCCGGGGTCGCCGCGCGCATCCGCTCCGGCGTCCAGTACTCCCGGATGTCCTCGGCAGCGGCGGCATCGGTGGCCGCCCTTCCGTCAGGCGCCGTGGCGGCGCGGCCGAGGAAGGCCCCCTGCCGCTCGCCCAGTGACCCGGTCCCGATGACCGCGCTCGGCGAGGCGCCGGTATCGCCCTCGTCCGGCGTGGCGGCGGCCGGTAGAGCGGTCATCGCGAGGGTGATGGCGACCCCGGCGGCGACCGTCACCGTCCTTGCACTGCCTCTTCGCATGAACTGCCCCTTCCGTCCATACGCGACGTCTGTACGCGTCCGTTCAGGCTGGCGGGCTCGACTGGATCGACACTGGAGAACGACTGAACGGCAGCCGACGAACGACCTGCGGAGCGAGGGCATCGCTGGCGGGTCATCACTCCCGCCACCGAAGCAACGCCCCGCCACCAGGTCCTTGGCTACTTGCCCGTACACCGCAGCGCTCGCCAGCCCTTGGAACGCCTTTACGTACAGCGCGACCTCACGGGGCTGGGTGACCGCCAGTTCCGCGGGCGGCGACGGCGCTCGCCGGTCGCCGCGCCAGCGGTCAGTCGCCCGTGACGTCGCGGCCCACCGCGACCATGGCGACGACGACCGCCAGGATGGTCCAGCTGCCGGCAATGACGAGGCTTCGGGGGTCGCCGGCGCCGGCGCCGAGGAAGGCCGAGAACGGCAGCGGGGCCCGCAGCCTGCCGCCGAGACCCTCGACGAACACGAACCAGCACGCAGCACCCAGGAACAGCCAGGTCGAGCGGCGGACGATTGCCGCTGTCGCGGCGCCGAACACCCCCAAGATGGGGAGCGTGGCCATTAGGTTCCCGTACCGGGTCGGGTCGCCCTTCAGGGCGACCGTGAGGCCGCTGACGGCCACGATTCCCACCGTCACGATCACCGCAGTGACCACCTGACCGACGAGCACCGCGACACGCCTGGGTTTGGCGAGGTAGAGCAGGACGGCCGTGCGGTGCTGGTAGTGCTGGGACACGATCATGGCGGACAGCCCGAACGCCCCCATGCCAACCAACAGCGCCCAGGCGTCGATATTGACCGCGCCGAGCAGCAGCCCGACCACGCCAATTACGAGGATGGAGACCCAACTGGACCGGATCGTCGCCACTCGGTAGAGCTCGCTACGCACCAACGCCACCATCAGACGGCCGCCAGGTCGAGAAAGATCTGTTCCAGGTTCGGGGTGTCCACGGTCAGCTCGTAGAGCGGCACTCGGGCGCCGAAGGCGATCTCACCGGCGTCCTCCGGGGTCAGACCCACCACCTCCAAGGCGTCACCTTTTCTCGTCACCCGTCCTCCGACGCTCTCGAAGACCTGCCACAGCCGCCGTTGGTCACGACCGCGCACCCGCAGCCGCTGGGCTGCGGCGCCGTAGAGGCTGGCCAGCGGGGCGGCGCACCTGATCTGGCCTTTGGCGACGATCACCACATCGTCAATGAGCTGAGCCAGTTCGGCCAGTAGGTGGCTGGAGATGAGCACCGTCCCGCCACGCAGGGCGTGATCGCGCAGCAGCAGCCGGAGCCACGCGATGCCCTCCGGGTCGAGGCCGTTTGCTGGTTCGTCGAGCACCAGTACCGGTGGGTCGCCAAGCAGGGCGGTCGCCACCGCCAAGCGCTGCCGCATGCCCAACGAGTAGCCGCCGCTGCGCCGATCCGCCGCGTCGGTGAGGCCGACTTGGTCCAGCAGGTCGTCCACCCGGCCTCGGCCGGCTCCGGCGAGGATCGCCTGGGCGACGAGGTGCGCCCGACCCGTCTGCCCTGGGTGGCTAATGCCCTGCTCGAGGACAGCGCCGATCTCCCGCAGCGGGCGCCGGAGATCCTGGAACCGCTTGTTGTTAATCAACGCGCGGCCGGACGTCGGGCGGATCAGGCCGAGCAGCATCCGCAGAGTTGTCGTCTTCCCGGACCCGTTGAGCCCCAGGAACCCGGTGACTCGGCCGGGATGCGCCGTGAAGCTGATGCCGTCGACCGCCCGCACGTGGCCGTAGTGTTTGGCGAGCTCAAAGGTTTGGATCACCGGTTCTCCCGCAGCATCGACCGCGTCATCGCGCCGGTCGGCACAACGTCCGGGCCACCTGTTCCAGCACGTCCCTAGCGCCGTCCGTGACGGACCCGGCCCGCAGTGCCGACACCGCGTCCTCGATACGCCGGTCAATCATCTTCTCCACCGTCCAAAGTCCTCCTCCTGTGCGACGCTACCGATCTTGAATGCTAGGTTGCGTCGGGTTCGAGGGTCAGGCCCGTGTGGGCCAGGAAGCCGTCGACCAGGTCGGGTCGGTACTGGATGCGCCTGAGCCGGTTGCGGACGATCGCGAGGATCTGGTCGACGCCGGTGACGGCGAGGTTGTCGATGCCGCGTTTGAGGTGCGACCACACCTGCTCGGTGGGGTTGAGGTCGGGGGCGTAGGCGGGCAGCCGGATCACGTGTAGCCAGGCCCGGACGACAATCAGGGAGCGCATCGCTGTGCGCTGACCCCGGCAACTGGTCCGTTGACACCCGCCTCGACGGGCCGCGCTCAGGGTTCGCGCCGCAGGCCGGCCGGTTCCTCGATTTGCCGCCGGAACGCGGCCGTCGTGTTGAGCAGCGGGAACGGCGCGTCCGGCACCTCGACGCCGAGGAAATCGCAGAGCGGCTCCCAGCCCTGTGCCGGGTCGAATTCCAGCAGCCGGTCGGCCGGTACGGTGGCCCGTACCTCCGCGATGTGGTCCGTGTAGACGCGCAGGGCGTACGCCCGATCGTCGAACCGGCCGTCGAAGATCCCCTGCCAGATGAGCGTCTCCACCAACCTCGGCTGGTCCCGCAACTCCGGTTGGGCCTCAACCGCCTGCCGCAGGCCGGGCGGCAGGTTCTCCGGATCGAAGGACCGGCCCTGGTAGATGGTGTTGCAGACGCTGTCGTACCAGCGGTCCGGGTCGCGTACGGTCAGCAGCACCCTGGCGTCGGGGTAGACCTGAATCAGCTCCCGCCAGTACGCCGCGCTGGGCCAGTCCACCGCCGAGCGGTAGCCACCGAGCAACACGTCCCAGTCCGCCGGCTCGCCCTGCGCGACGCGCAGCCAGTCCCGGATGCGCGCCGGCTGCGCGAACAGCTCGCTCATGTGGTGGCAGGGCCCGAAACCGAGCAGTTCTAGGGCTTCCTTGGTCGACTTGGTGCCCGTACGCCCGAAACCCGCGCCGATGACCTTCAGCATGCTGCCCCTCGCGTCGTCGTGTCCGCCGATCGGCCACCAGTCTTTCCCAGAATCCTCGACCAACTCAATCCACTCGCCCATCACCGTGCACCCCGGGCAAACCGGACCGGGCCTACCGGACGTCTCCGCCGTGCCACACTTAGCCGATGCGGAGCCTGTCGGTCCCGGCGGCGGCCGCGGTGCTGGTACTCGCGGCCGGCGGCACGGCAGCCCATGCGGCCGCTCCGGACCTGTCTACGACGTCGACGGCCGCCCGTGCCGCCACCCCGATCTGCGAGATCAGCGACAAGCGGCTGCCGGAGATATCGGGAATGGTGGCCACCGCCAACGGCTACATCGTGATCAACGATGGCTCCGACCGGGAGCGCAACCGACGGATCTTCTTCCTCGACCGCGCCTGCGCGGTGACCCGAGCCGTCTCCTACCCCTCCCGGCCGCGTGACACAGAGGATCTGGCCCGAGCCCCGGACGGCACGGTCTGGGTCGCCGACATCGGCGACAACGACCGGGCCCGGGAGAACGTCGCGCTGTGGAAGCTCTCCCCGAACGGGCGCTCACCGGTACTCCACCGGCTCAACTACCCGGACGGTCCGCACGACGCCGAGGCGTTCCTGCTGTCCGGCGACGGCACACCGATCATCGTCACCAAGGATTCCGGCACGCCGGGCCTGTACGCGCCGACCAGCGCACTGCGCGCGGGCGCAACCGTACCGATGCACAAGGTCGGCGAGTTCACCCTGCCGAGGAGCACCACCAGCAACCCGTTCTACGGCTTCGGCACGCGTCTCGTCACCGGTGCCGCGCTCGCGCCGGACGGCAGCCGGGTCGTGCTGCGCACCTACGCCGATGCCTTCGAGTTCGACGTCACCGGCGGCGACGTGGCCGGCGCCATCACCAACGGGGTTCCCCGGGTCACCCCGCTGCCCGACGAGCCCCAGGGCGAGTCGATCACCTACAGCGCCGACGGAAAGACGCTGCTGACCGTCTCGGAAACCGACGAGGACTCCCCCGCCACGAAGCCGGTCATCCTGCGCTACAACCCGGCGGCCGGGGCCGGTCCGGCACCGTCGACAGCCACCCCCACCGAAACGGTGCCTGCGACCCCCACCCCAGCCGCGAGCGGCGAGGCCGGCGGCGAGACCCGACGATCAGGGTGGGGGCTGGACAACACCGGATACCTGATCGGGGCGGTCGTACTGGTCCTGGTCGCGACCGGTGTCTTCGTCGTACTGCGGCTCCGTGGCCTGGCCGCCCGGCGCCGGGGACGCTCCGGATAGCGGGTGCTACCCGGGAGCGGGAGAGTTCAACTCGTCGTAGCGGCGGGCGCGGTCAGATGGAGTTGCCAGCGCGACCCGCGCCCGGTCAGGCGTACGACCGCCAGGGGCGCCACGTCCAGTTGCCAGAAGACCGTCGGCGGCAGCCGCAGTGCCCGGACCAGCACGGCGCGGATCACCACCGGATGGGTTACCGCGCCGATCCGCCCGCCCCGGTCGGCCTGCCCGTCGAGCCAGCCGCCGACCCGGTGCAGGAGCGCGCTGACCGACTCGCCGCCGTGCGGTGCCGCGTCCGGCTCGGTCAGCCAGCTCCGTACCGCGTCAGGCTCCCAGTCGGCAACCTCGTCGAGAGGCTGCCCGGTCCAGCGCCCGTAGTCGCAGTCGGCCAGCGCCGGTTCCAGGGTGGGTTGCAGACCCAGCGCGTACGCGGTCTGCAATCCCGCCACCGCCGGGGTGCTCAGGCAGACGTCGATCCGCCCGAGCAGCCCTCTGCCGTCCGGGCTGGCCGGCGCGAGTGCGAGAGCGGCCCGGCTGCCCCCCTCGTCCAGGGGTTCGGCGCCGCCGCCGAAGACCGCGCGCCGGATCGCGGCGGTGTGGGCGTGCGCGACCAATAGGAGGCTGGTCGCGGTCACACTCACGGTCGGGCGGGGGCGTCGACGCCGTCCCTCGCCTCGTCGGTGTCCGTCGCTCCGCCGCCGGCCGACCGCTCGGTGGCCGGACGCCGATCCCGGCCGCTCCAATCCAACAGCGCCGCGAACAGCAGCCCGATGCCGGTCCAGAGCACCACCTGGGTGCCGAGGGAGGCCAGCCGGAAGTTCCACAGCAGGGTGGCCGGGAAGTCGTCCGGCACCTCGTGGAACGACGGCAGCACGATGTAGGCGACCGCCGTGACGAGCAGGAACCCGCCGACCGCCGCCGCCGCGCGCTGCCAGTCCGGCGCGCCCGGCCGCAGCGCCCGGTAGCCGAGGGCGCCGGCCCAGACGGCCACCAGACCGAGCACCACCAGCAGCAGATAGCTGCCGGTCCGCTGGTTGATGGTGTCGGGGTTGCCGACCGCCGGTGGATTCGCCGGATACTTCAGGAACGGTACGACCACCGCGCCGAGCAGCGCGCCGCCGGCCATCAGCAGCGCCGCCCGGCCGTCGTCCCGGGTACGCAGCCGGCGGCGCAGCAGGACGTACGCCGTGGCCAGCAGACCGCCCATGGCGACGCCGAACAGTCCGGTGGCCAGGAACAGGCCGGCACGTTGGCCGTCCCGGCTGACCAGTTCGTCCTCGTGGTGGTCCTCGCCCGTGGTGGGCTCGGCGTGGGTCGCCTGTTCCTCGATGGCGATCGCCGCGTCGATCCGCGGTTCACCGGCGAAGTAGGCGAAGGTCCCGGCGATCAGACCGGCGACCAGGCCTGCGAGCAGGCCACGCAGTAGTACGGACAGGAAGCTCGGCACCGGGTACGCGGCGGTCAGTGGCAGGGAACGCCGAGGAGGTGCCGGCCGTCGTGCATCAGCTCGTGCAGGTACATGCCGCTCTGGGAGACGGCGCCCTGGTCGAACGCGACCAGGTAGGTCAGCAGCGAGAGAACGGCGACGACGGCGAGTGCCAGCCAGAGCAGGCGGGCGGAGATCGCGGGGTGGGCCAGGGTACGGGCCGGAGTAGAGCTAGAGCTGGACATGCGCGGTAGAACCTCCTTGGGGATGACGCGTCCCCTTCGACAGGCTGCGACGACCGAGCGTCCTGGCTCGCGGGCCCGAGTTACGTCGGGACCGCTCACAGTGGCGCGACCGCTCCGGATTCTCACCGGCTTCCCTCGCGACGCCGCAGATGGCGAGTTGACGGTATCGGCGCCGTACCCTGCGGTCAACCGGACGGCGTCCCGACCGAATGCTGCCCGGGGGTTCCCGCCGCGCGGTCCGAGGGCGTGGCGGAGAGCATGGTGTCGGAGGTCACCGGCGGGTGGGCGCGCTTGTCGCCCCTCCACGCGGCCGCTACCGTCGCGCCGTGACGACCCGTGTGCTGCTGCTCGGGGGCACGGCCGAGGCGAGAGAACTTGCCGCCGCCCTGGTCGGCCGCCCCGACACCGTCGTGGTCTCCTCACTGGCCGGTCGGGTCGCCAATCCCCGGCTGCCGGTCGGCGAAGTCCGGATCGGCGGGTTCGGTGGCGTGGACGGCCTCACCCGATGGCTGGTCGAACACCGGGTCGACGCGCTGATCGACGCGACCCACCCGTACGCGGAACGGATCAGGTCCTCGGCGGTCCGGGCGGCGGAGGCGACCGGGGCGCCACACCTGCGGTTGGAGCGTCCCGGCTGGACGAGCGGGCCCGGGGACCGGTGGCACCGGGTGCCGCACCTCGCCGCAGCGGCGGATCTGGTGCCCCGGCTGGGTGGTCGGGCCTTCGTCACCACCGGCCGGCAGGGACTGGACGCCTTCCTTCCGCTGCGGGACACCTGGCTGCTCGTCCGCGTCGTCGACGAACCGCAGACGCCGCTGCCCGGCAACGTCTCGGTGATCCGGGACCGTGGCCCGTACCAGGTGGCGGCGGAGACGGCGCTCATGACGGCGAACCGGATCGACGTACTGGTCACCAAGGACAGCGGCGGCTCGTACACCAGGGCGAAGCTCACCGCCGCCCGTGACCTCGGCCTGCCCGTGGTGATGGTCGACCGGCCGTCGGCGGTGGCCGTACCGGCGAAGGTGTCGGAGATCGGCGCGGCGCTGGCCTGGCTGGAGACCGCACTGCCCAGCGGTGGCACCACCGCCCACCGGTGAGGATCAGCCCGGGTACGTCCTGGGCGTCCAGACCACGGTCGAGCCGTCCGCGCGCCGGTCCAGTCGGGTGGTCGACGAGCCGACGATCAACAGGCAGCGCATGTCCACCTCTTCCGGGTCTAGTTTGGACAGTTCCACGACGGTCACCCGCTCCCCCGGCCGGCCGACGTCCCGGGCGATGACCACGGGAGTCTCCGCCGACCGGTGCCGCAGCAGGACGTCCCGGGCCGCCGCCACCTGCCACCGGCGGCTCGCGGACGCGGGGTTGTAGAGCGCCAGGACCAGGTCTGCGGCGGCGGCACCGGCCAGCCGCTGTTCGATCACCGCCCACGGCTTGAGCCGGTCGGAGAGCGAGAGCACCGCGAAGTCGTGGCCGAGCGGTGCGCCGATCCGACTCGCCGCCGCCTGCGCCGCGGTCAGGCCCGGCAGGACCCGTACCGGGACCGAGCCGAACCGCTCGTCGGTGGTGGCCACCTCCAGCACCGCCGTGGCCATGGCGAAGACTCCGGGGTCCCCGGAGGAGACCACTGCCACCCGCGCGCCGGCCAGGGCGAGTTCCAGCGCGTGCCGGGCCCGATCGATCTCGACCTGGTTCCCCGAGGTGTGCCGGTGCTGGCCGGGACGGTGCGGCACCCGGTCGACGTACGGGGCGTAGCCCACGAGATGTTCCGCCTCGCGGAGCGCCTGCGCGGTTTCCGGGGTGAGCCACTTCGTCCCGGCGGGACCGAGCCCGACGACGGTCACCTCGCCCGCCGGTCGCTCGGCATCGACACCCGCCGACCCGTCGGTGCCGGCCGCCGCGTCCACACCGGCCGAACCGGCGATGCCAGCCGATCCCGAGACACCCGCCGCCACGGCCGCGCCCGTCGGACTGGTCAGCACCGCCAGGGAGAAGTACGGCACCCCGTCCGGATCCACCTCGGCCAGCGGCAGCTCCCGCCCGGTCCCGGTGGTGGCCCGCTCGACGTACCAGGCGTCGTCGAGCCGTCCGGCGTCGGTGAACGCCGCGCGTACCTGGGGAAAGGTGCGTCCCAGCTTGAGCACGGCGGCGGCGTCGGTGTCGGCCAGCCGGCGGGTCAGTTCGTCGGCGGGCAGGGTTCCGGGCAGCACGGTGAGCACCTCGTCCCGCTCGACCAGTGGCCGGCCCAGGACGGCGGTGGCGGCGCTGATCGAGGTGACCCCCGGCACCACCTCGGCGGGAAACCGGTGTGCCAGTCGTTCGTGCAGGTACATGTACGAGCCGTAGAACATCGGGTCTCCGGCGCAGAGCACCACCACGTCCCGCCCGGCCGACAGGTGTCCGGCGAGCCGTTCCGCGCTGGCGTCGTAGAACTCGGTGATGGCCCCCTCGTAGCCGCCCGGATGGTCGGTGGTCTCGGTGGTGACCGGGTACACCAGCGGCTCCAGCACCTGGCCGTCCGTCAGGTACGGCGCGGCGATGGAACGGGCGATGCTGCGGCCGTGCCGGGCCGAGTAGTAGGCGACGACGTCGGCGGCGGCGATCACCCGGGCCGCCTTGACGGTCAGCAGTTCGGGGTCGCCCGGTCCGACGCCGACCCCCCGGAGCGTGCCCGGTTCCGCGTGGCTGTTCATTCGACCTCGTTCGCGATGGCGTTGACCGCGGCGGCGGTCATCGCGCTGCCGCCCCGTCGACCGTGCACCACCAGGTACGGAATGCCGGCATCGTGTGCGGCCAGGGCCCGCTTCGACTCGGCCGCCCCGATGAAGCCCACCGGAACACCGATGATCGCCGCCGGACGGGCGGCACCCTCGTCGATCATCTCCAGCAGCCGGAACAGCGCGGTAGGGGCGTTGCCGATCGCCACCACGGCACCGGCCAGCCGATCCCGCCACAGCTCCAGCGCGGCGGCGCTCCGCGTCGTGCCGAGCCGCTGGGCCAGGCCGGGTACGGCGGGATCGCGCAGCGAGCAGAGCACCTGGTTGCCGCTGGGCAGCCGGGCCCGGGTGATGCCGGAGGCGACCATCGCCGCGTCACAGAGGATCGGCGCGCCGCTCCGCAACGCCGTACGGCCGGCGGTGACCAGGTCGGGACTGGCCTCGATGTCGCCGACCAGGTCCACGCAGCCGCAGGCGTGGATCATCCGGACGGCCACCTGCGCGATGTCCGGTGGCAGCGCGGAGAGGTCGGCCTCGGCCCGGATCGTCGCGAACGACTGTCGGTAGATCTCCGCACCGTCGCGGATGTATTCGTAGCTCACGGTTGCCTTTCTGCCCGTGCGACCAGTGCGGCCGACGGAGTGCCGATCCAACTGCGCCCGACTGCCTCGATGCGGTATCCGGACCCGGTGGCCACGGCCAGCACGGCGGGCCCGGCCGGACGCCCGCAGCACCGGTCACAGCCGACGACGTGCACCGGAAGCGTCCGCCCATCCACCGCCGCCGGCACCTCGGCACCCGTCGCGCCGTGCGCGCTCCGGGCCACGGACCGGCTGCACGACTCGGCCAGGGCGTCCGTCAGGTCCTGCCGGACGTCGGCGAGGGCGCTGGCGCAACCGGGGCGACCGGTGCAGGCGGTGACGCCCAGCCACGGCGAGGACGGCTCGACCAGCAGCCCGGCCGTGACCAGGCGGCCGACGGTATCCGGTCGCGCGGAGTCGAGCACGACGCTGCGCCACGGGGTGATGATGATCTCGTCCGTACCGGCGAGTTCGGCCAGCACGCCGGCCTGGGTGGCGGTCAGCCGTCCCAGCCGGACTCCGGCCACCACCAGGCCGTCCGGGCGGACTCCCACCGTCGGCGCCGCCTCCCCGCCCACCGCTGCCGGCGCCTCGCCAGCCTGCGGTGACGCTGCGTCGGACGCCGGGACCGGGCGGCCGAGCGCGGCGGTCACCTGGGCCGGCCCGTCCGGCAGGTCCGCCAGTCGCCACAGGTCACGGCGGTCACCGCGGACCCGCAGGAAGGCCCGGGCGGCCTCGATCAGCAGCTCGACCGCAGTCTCCGGACCGGCCCGCAGACCCGTGTCGGTGCCGGCGAGCCGGAGCGTGTCCTCGCCGGCGACCCAGCACAGGTCGGCACCGAGGGCGGCGACGTCGTACCGGCCGTCGTCGAGGGCGAACAGGAAACGGCCGCTGAGCGACGCCAGGTCGGCGGCGGCCCGCAACGCCGCGTCGAGGTCCCGCACCAGCGGGCGTACGTCGAGCCGGCCGCCCCCGTCGCGACCGCTCAGCGGTGAGGCGAGCACGTTACGGACGCGCTCGTGGGTGGGGGCCGGCAGCAGACCGGCGGTGGCGATCCGTTCGGCGGCCCGGCGTACCGCGTCGTCGTCGGCGAGGCCCCGGATCTGGAGGTTGGCCCGGGAGGTCAACTCCAGCGTCCCGTCACCGTCGGTAGTGGCGACGTCGGCGAGTACCCGCAGTTGGGCGGGGCGGAGCTGGCCGCCGGGCAGCCGTACCCGGACCAGCAACCCGTCGGCCGCCTGGTGTGCCCGCAACGCGCCGGGACAGCGGTCCTCCGGCGATCGCGGGGACGGGGTGACGGGGACGGACACGGGCTCATCGTAGAGTCAGGGTCCTCGGCGCCTGCCGGCCCGAGAGAAGCATCACGCGGCGATCCCGGAGGAACCCGGTGCGAGTCCGGGGCGGTCCCGCCACTGTCACCGAGCTGGGGATTCGGCTCGGGAGCCAGACACTCCGGATCACCGCACGACAAATTACGACCACGGGCGCGGACCCGAGGAGGAGTCACCCATGTCTGCGGCGGACGCTGCCACCACCATTCTCCTGCTGTCGACTTCGGACACGGACCTCCTTTCCGCCCGAGCCAGCGGCGCGACCTACCGGCTGGCGAACCCGGCCCGGCTCGACCTCGCCGACCTGCCCGACCTGGTGGCCGGGGTCGACCTAGTGGTGGTACGCATCCTCGGCGGCTACCGGATGTGGGAGGAGGGCCTGACGGCACTGCGCGCCGGCTCCCTACCGGTGGTGGCGCTCGGCGGCGAGCAGGCGCCGGACGCGGACCTGATGGCCCGGTCCACGGTGCCGGCCGGCATCGCCGCACAGGCGCACGCGTACCTGGCCCAGGGTGGGCCGGACAACCTGGGTGAGCTGCACGGCTTCCTCTCCGACACGGTGCTGCTGACCGGCCACGGCTTCAACTCGCCCGTCGAGCAGCCGGGCTGGGGCGTCCATCCCCGGACCCCGCGTACGACGTCGGGGCCGGTGGTCGGCATCCTCTACTACCGGGCCCACCAGTTGAGCGGAAACGTCGGGTTCGTCGACGCGCTCGCCGCCGCCGTCGAGGACGCCGGGGGCCAGGCCCTGCCGATCTTCTGCGCCAGCCTGCGTACCCCCGAGCCGGAGCTGCTGGCGGCGCTCGGCGCGGCCGATGCCCTGCTGGTCACGGTGCTCGCGGCCGGGGGTACCCGGCCGGCGGACGCCGCTGCCGGTGGCTCGGAGCAGGCTTGGGACGTCGGCGCGCTGGCCGCGCTGGACGTACCGATCCTCCAGGCGCTCTGCCTGACCTCGTCCCGGCAGACCTGGTCGGACAGCGACGACGGGGTCTCCCCGCTGGACGCGGCGACGCAGGTCGCGGTGCCCGAGTTCGACGGGCGACTGATCACCGTGCCGTTCTCGTTCAAGGAGACCGACGCCGACGGGCTGCCCCGGTACGTCGCCGACCCGGAGCGGGCGGCCCGGGTGGCCGGGACCGCCGTCCGGCTCGGTCGGCTCCGGCACACCCCACCGGAGCAGCGCCGGCTGGCGCTGGTCCTCTCGGCGTACCCGACCAAGCACGCCCGGGTCGGCAACGCCGTCGGGCTGGACACCCCGGCCAGCGCCGTACGCCTGCTGCGGACGCTGCGCGACCTCGGTTACGACCTCGGGCCGGTCGACGGTCCGGACGCGCTGCCCGGCCTGGCGCCCGCCCCGGACAGCGAACTGCCCGACGGTGACCGGCTGATCCACGCCCTGATCGCGGCGGGTGGCCAGGACCAGGAGTTCCTCACCGAGGAACAGCTCGCCGCCAACCCGGTACGGGTGCCGCTGCGCAGCTACCGGCGGTGGTTCGACGCGCTGCCGGCCGAGCTGCGGAAGGCGATGGTCGAGCACTGGGGGCCGCCGCCGGGTCAGCTCTACGTCGACACCTCGGCCGATCCCGAGGGGGAGATCGTGCTGGCCTGCCTGCGGGCCGGCAACGTGATCATCATGATCCAACCGCCGCGTGGCTTCGGCGAGAACCCGGTGGCGATCTACCACGATCCGGACCTGCCGCCGACCCACCACTACCTGGCCGCGTACCGGTGGCTGGACGAGGAGTTCGGTGCCGACGCCGTGGTGCACCTCGGCAAGCACGGCTCGCTGGAGTGGCTGCCCGGCAAGACCGTCGGACTCTCCGCCGCCTGCGGGCCGGACGCCGTGCTCGGCTCGCTGCCGCTGATCTATCCGTTCCTGGTCAACGACCCCGGCGAGGGAGCCCAGGCCAAGCGCCGGGCGCACGCGGTCATCGTGGACCACCTGGTGCCGCCGATGGCCCGCGCGGAGAGCTACGGCGACATCGCCCGGCTGGAGCAACTGCTCGACGAGTACGCCAACATCGCCGCCATGGACCCGGCCAAGCTGCCGGCGATCCGGGGCCAGATCTGGACGCTGATCCAGGCGGCCCGGCTCGACCACGACCTGGGCCTGGACCAGCGCCCGCACGACGCCGAGTTCGACGAGTTCCTGCTGCACGTGGACGGCTGGCTCTGCGAGGTCAAGGACGCGCAGATCCGCGACGGCCTGCACGTGCTGGGTGAGCCGCCGGCCGGCGAGGCCCGGGTGAACCTGGTGCTGGCGATCCTGCGGGCCCGACAGGTCTGGGGCGGGCAGGCGGGTGCGGTCGACGGCCTGCGCGCCGCGCTGGGGTTGAGCGAGTCCGGCGACGAGCAGAGCGCCACCGTCGACCGGGCCGAGGCGGTGGCCCGGTCCCTGGTCGAGGCGATGGAGGCGCACGGCTGGTCGCTGGAAGCCGTACCGGCGGTGCTCTCCGACGTCCTCGGCGACGGCGATCCCCGGGCGGGAGCCGTACGGCCGGTGCTGGAGTTCGCCGCGACCGAGGTCGTACCCCGGCTGGCCCGCACCACCGACGAGATCAGCCACATCGTGCACGCCCTCGACGGCGGTTACGTTCCGGCCGGGCCGAGCGGGTCACCGCTGCGCGGCCTGGTCAACGTCCTCCCGACCGGCCGCAACTTCTACACCGTCGATCCGAAGGCGATCCCGAGCCGGCTCGCGTACGCCACCGGGCAGGCGATGGCGACCTCGCTGGTCGAGCGGTACCGGCAGGACACCGGGGACTGGCCGCGTTCGGTCGGGTTGTCCGCCTGGGGAACCTCGGCGATGCGTACCGCCGGGGACGACGTCGCCGAGGTGCTGGCGCTGATCGGTGTCGCGCCCACCTGGGACGAGGCGTCCCGCCGGGTGAGCGGGTTCGAGATCATCCCGCTCGCCGAGCTGGGCCGGCCGCGCATCGACGTGACCGTCCGGATCAGTGGCTTCTTCCGGGACGCGTTCCCGCACGTGGTGCTGCTGCTCGACGACGCGGTCCGGGCGGTCGCGGCGCTCGACGAGCCGGACGAGCAGAACTTCCTGCGGGCGCACGCCCGCGCCGACACCGCCCGGCACGGCGACGAGCGACGGGCCACCAGCCGGATCTTCGGCTCGAAGCCGGGCGCGTACGGTGCCGGTCTGCTGCCGCTGATCGACAGCGGGAACTGGCGGGACGACGCCGATCTCGCCGAGGTCTACACGGTCTGGGGCGGCTTCGCGTACGGCCGGGGGCTGGACGGTCGGCCTGCCCGGGAGGACATGGAGAGCGCGTACCGGCGGATCACCGTGGCGGCGAAGAACACCGACACCCGGGAACACGACATCGCCGACTCGGACGACTACTTCCAGTACCACGGCGGCATGATCGCAACGGTGCGGGCGCTGACCGGCCAGGCGCCCCGGGCGTACATCGGGGACAGCACCACTCCGGACGCGATCCGGACCCGCTCGTTGACCGAGGAGACCGCCCGGGTGTTCCGGGCCCGGGTGGTCAACCCACGCTGGCTCTCCGCGATGCGCCGGCACGGCTACAAGGGAGCGTTCGAGCTGGCCGCGACCGTCGACTACCTCTTCGGGTACGACGCCACCGCCGGGGTGGTCGGCGACTGGATGTACGAGCAGTTGGCCCAGGCGTACGCGCTGGACCCGGAGAACCAGGAGTTCCTGCGCCGGTCCAACCCGTGGGCACTGCGGAACATCATCGAACGGCTCTCCGAGGCGGCCGACCGGGGACTGTGGGCCAAGCCGGATCCGGCCACGATGGACGCGCTACGGGAGACGTACCTTCAGATCGAGGGCGACCTGGAGGGCTCCGACTGAGTCGCGCCGACCATCGCTAATCGTAGCTGTGAGATTACGGTTAGCTACCTTCCGGTCGCCCCCACCCACTCCTAGCGTCGTCACCACGCGTCCCGGGGCGTACCCGTGACGCGTGGTGACCCCGCCACCGGGCGGGTCACCCAGGGCTCGGGGTGGAACGGAAGATGACCGGCGTGAGGCCTGTCTGGAGAGTTCTCGTCGGCTGCGTGGTCGCGGCCATCGGCGCGGTGACGCTGGCAGTACCAGCGGCGCACGCGGCCCCCGCACAGCAACCCATCTACGCGGACGTCAACGGCGATGGCGTGACCGACCGGACCATCTTGCCGGTCCAGGGCAGCCCAGACCCGACCTGCGGCGTCTCGGTGGCCCTCGGTACGGGCCGGGGCGGCTACGGCCCGGCCCGCTGGTACCACTACCGGCTGCCGGGCTGGAACGCCCCGGTCAGCAGTTGCCCCGACTCCGGCGAATACGACCTGGGCGGCGATGGGACCCTGGAACTCCTGGTGAACTGGTACAACGGCCCCGAGGACAGCCTCGGCTACAACCTGGTGGTGCTGCGCGACTACCGACCCGTCGCCAAGTACCGGGCCGTACGCCGGGTGGGCGGCAACTTCAAGGCGGACTTCAACGGTGACGGCTTGCAGGACCTCTACATCGTCACCGACGACCCGGACGGCTTCCAGTCCTATCTGAACACTCCGTCGGGTCGACTGGTCCGTGGCCCCAGCCACTGGGGTGGCGTCCGGGGACACGCCACCGCGGACTTCGACGGGGACGGCGGAACAGACATCGTGCTCGAATACCTTGAGGGCGACCGCCCGCCCTACGAGGGCGTGGTCGTGGTCTTCGGTGACGGCACCACGGCGCAGTTGGCCGACAACACCACCTACGGCTGGAAGATCCGGATAATCGATGCCAACCGGGACGGGCGCCTCGACGTCGAACTGAGGAACCCCTACGCCGTGCTGGTGCACATCAACCGGGGCGACCAGAGCTTCGTGCCGGCACCGGTGGCCAACAGTGACGTCTTCTCCGCCTCCCGGGCCGGTCCGAACGTGTTCGCGGTGCGCGCCAACGACCATGCCAACTGGAACGCGTCACTCAGCATCGTCACCCAACCGAGGTACGGCCGACTCACCCGCAGCGCCTCCGGTGCCGAACTGGTCTACCAGCGCACCGCGACGCACCGGCTGACCGACAGCTTCAGCTACCGACTCAGCCAGAACGGGCGCAGCGACGACGCGAACGTCACCGTCACGATGCGGGACTGACGGCGACCGGCGCACGAGACGCGGCAGAACATATGCCGCAGACCCGGACGGGATCTTGCCAGGCCGATAGACATAGTCCTATCCTTCGATTTTGGAAAGCGCTTTCCCCGTCTACCTGGATCGTCCTGGTGGATGCGAGGACGAGAAGTGAGGCGAGGATGAGACGACCAGTCGCACTGCGACTCTATGCGGCACTGGCCACGACGGCCGTCGCGATCGCGGCCGGCGCGGTGCTGTCGATGCCCCAGGCGTCGGCGGCGACCGGCGGCGTCACCGGCTACGCGACCCAGAACGGTGGGACCACCGGCGGTGCGGGCGGGCAGACGGTGCGGGCCAGCACGGGGACCGCGATCCATGCGGCCCTGTGCGGCCGGGCCAGCAGCAGCACCCCGATCATCATCGAGGTTTCCGGGACCATCAACCACGGCAACACCACCAAGGTGTCGGGCGACAGCTGCAACACCGCCGCCGGCGTGATCGAACTCAAGCAGATCAGCAACGTCTCGATCATCGGCGTCGGCGGCGGAGCCGTCTTCGACCAACTCGGCATCCACATCCGCGACTCCAGCAACATCATCATCCAGAACGTGACCGTCCGGAACGTCAAGAAGTCGGGCTCGCCCACGTCCAACGGCGGTGACGCCATCGGCATGGAGAGCACCGTCCGCAACATCTGGGTGGACCACGTCACCCTGGAGGCGTCGGGTGGGGAGTCGGAGGGCTTCGACGGCCTCTTCGACCTGAAGGACAACGTCCAGTACGTGACCCTGTCCTACAGCGTCCTGCGCAACTCCGGCCGGGGTGGTCTCGTCGGGTCCAGTGAGAGCGACCGCTCGAACGGCTTCATCACGTACCACCACAACCTGTACGAGAACATCGACTCCCGTACGCCCCTGCTGCGTGGCGGCATAGCCCATATCTACAACAACTCGTACGTGAGCCTCCACGAGTCCGGGATCAACTCCCGGGCCGGCGCCCGCGCCAAGGTGGACAACAACTACTTCCGCAACTCCAAGGACGTGCTGGGCACCTTCTACACCAGCGAGGCCGGCTACTGGCAGGTCAGCGGCAACATCTTCGACAACGTGACCTGGTCCAGCCCGGGCAGCGACACCAACCCCGCCGGTCCCAACCCGCAGTCCAACACCACCGTCAGCATCCCGTACTCCTACAGCCTCGACGGGGCCAGCTGCGTGCCGAACATCGTCAGCCAGACGGCCGGCGCCAACAAGGGCAACCAGGTGTCGAACGGCAACTGCTCGCCGACGACGCCGACGACCGGACCGACCAACCCCACGCCACGGCCGACCACGCCGACACCGACCAACCCCACACCGGGACCCACCACGCCGACGCCGACCCAGCCCAGCGGGACCAACCTCAGCATCGGGGCGGGCGCCGACGGCTCCAGCAAGGCCAGCGGAACGAGCTACGGCAACGTGCGGGACGGCAACATGGGCACCTACTGGTCGCCCGCCGGCTCGACCGGTTCCATCTCGATCAAGTGGGGCTCCGCCACCTCGGTCTCCAGGATCAACATCCGGGAAGCGTCAGGCGCCGTGGGCGGCATCGGATCCTGGCGGGTTCTCAACGCCGACACGGGCGGCGTCCTGACCTCCGGCAGTGGCGCGGGCGTCATCACCTTCGCCCAGACCTCGCTGACCAAGATCACCTTCGACATCACCAGTTCGACCGGTGCGCCAAGGGTCGCCGAGTTCGAGACCTACGCCAGCTGACAGCGTGGTCGAGGGGCGGGGGCCGTCAGACGCGACGGCTCCCGCCCCGCATACCGGTTAGATCGGGCCCCGGTCGACGAAGCTGAACGTCGCGTTCGGCGAGTCACCGGGAAACTGCACGTAGATCTCCCGACTGGACTTTGCCCACTGCACGAGGCCCGCGTCGTCGTTGTAGATCGTGTACGTCGGCCGGCCCTTGTCATCCGTCTTGCCGGTGGACGTGATCGAGAAGAGCGTCGCCTTGGTGGGCCGACACTCGGTCCCGACCAGCGAATCCCACTTGTCCGGGTTGAACTTCACGCCGAGGCACGGCGGCTCGCCGTGGTTGGACTGCATCGACTTGATCATGTAATCCACGCCCACCGGGACGAGGGCGAACACCGCGTTCTCGCCGGTGCCGTCCGATGGCACCACCTTGTCGGGGAGGGGCAGGGCCAGATCCCTGTCCATCTCCACGAAGTGGATGAGGGTACGCCGGGCCCCGGCGAGGATGGCGGCGTCCCCGGTCCGGACGGACGGCGGCTTCGGCGAGCCGTTCGAGGTACCCGGGGCGGTGGCGGTGGGGGACGACGCGCTGTTCTCCGACGCACCGGGGTCGGGGCCGATCTCGGGCAGCATCCGGTAGCCCAGGAGACCGGCGACCAGCACAGCGACGATGGCACCCACGGCGACGCTCCCGCGCCTCAACGCGCGGCGCTGCGACCGCCCGGCCACCGCGCCGCCGTCCCGCACCGGCGTGCCCTGGTCGATCCAGACCGGTCGCGCGGAGTGCGGCGACACCGCTCCCGGTGGTACCGGCCGGTTCGGTCCCGCGCCGGCCGGTGCGTCCGCGGCCAGGAGCAGGTCGAGCAGTTCCCGGGCCGTCGGCCGCTCGGCCGGATCCTTGGCGAGGGTCCGGGCCACGATGTCGCGCAGCGGCGCGGGCAGACCGGTCAGCGTCGGCGGCTGGGTCAGGATGCGCATCGCGGTGGCCGCCGCCGAGTCCGCGGCGAACGGCGTCCGGCCGGTGCCCGCGAACGTGACCACCGCTCCCCAGGCGAAGACGTCGGCGGCGGGACTCATCCGCAGGCCGGGCTGCTCGTCGAAGCGCTCCGGCGCCATGTAGGCGACGGTCCCGACCATCTGATCGGTACGGGTGTGCTGGCTGGTCGCCTCCAGCGGCCGGGCGATGCCGAAGTCGATCACCTTGACACCGCCCAGCGCGAAGAGCACGTTGCCCGGCTTGAGATCACGGTGGATCACCCCGGCGCCGTGGATCGCGGTCAGCGCGGTGGCGATGCCGAGCGCCGCACTGTGCAGCGCGCCCGGGGAGAGCGGCCCCTGCTCACGGACCACGTCGGACAGGTTCGGCCCGTCGACGTACTCGACGACCAGGTACGGCGGATCGTGGTCGAGGTCGGCGTCGAGCACCTCGGCGGTGCAGAACGGCGGCACCTGCCGGGCCCGGTTGACCTCGCTGCGGAACCGGCCGAGGAACTCCGCGTCGTGCATGAACTCGGTCCGGACCACCTTGATCGCGACCTGCCGGCCCTGCGGGGAACGCCCCAGGAACACGGTGCCCATGCCGCCCGCGCCGAGGCGGGCGAGCACCTCGTAGCCGCCGAGGTGGTACGGGTCGTCCGCTCGCAGGGGAAGACTTGACAAGATCCCTACCCCCACACGCTCCGTCGACCGCCGAGGGGCACACTATCGCGCGCCTGCGAGCCCCGCGAGCCCGGTCAGGCGTAGGGGTGAACCCGACCGTCCGCTGGGGCAGATCAGCCGGGAGTCGGCCGGACCGCGCTCCTGATCGCCCGGTCCGCCGACGTGACCGGGACGGGCGCTCCGGCGTACCGGGCCGCCGCCGTGACGAACCGCGCGGCCAGTTCCGGATGCCCGGCCCAGTGCACGTGCAGATAGGACGCGTGCAGGCTGGCATCGGCCACGCCCTCCTCCACCGCCGTGTCCAACCCGTGCGGGCGGGACGGCCGGGGGCGGAACCGCCAGGCGGGAACCCGGTCGGGGGCGTACTCGACCCGGGTGCGGTGGAACTCGTGCCCGGTCACCACCGTGCCGGACTCGGCCAGCAGGCTGGCGCCGACCGCGACGCCCTCCCGGTAGCCGAGGGTGAGCCTTCCGGTCATCCGGGCCGAGGCGGCCAACACCCCGGTCATCGGATGCCCGTCGAGGTCCCGGCACAGGTAGAGCAGTCCCGCACACTCGGCCACCACCGGCAGGCCACCCCGGACCGCCCGGCCCACCGCCGCCCGCAGCCGGCCGTTGGCGGACAGCTCCGCCGCGTACACCTCGGGGAAGCCGCCGCCGAGGTAGAGGCCCGCGCAGTCGGCCGGCAGCTCCTCGTCGCGCAGCGGATCGACCGGTACGACCCGCAGCCCGGCGGCACCGAGCAGTTCCTCGGTCTCCGGATAGCGGAAGGTGAACGCCGAGCCCCCGGCGACCGCGACGGTGACCGGCGGCGCGTCGGAAAGGCGCGGTACCTGCTCGCCGGGTCGCCAGGGCCGGTCGGTCAGCTCGGGTGCCCGCCGGGCGACGGCGAGTACGGCGTCCAGGTCGACGGCGCGGGCGAGGTGGCCGGCGAGCGCGTCGACGGTTCGGCGGGCCTCGGCGGCGCGCTCGGCGGCCGGAACGAGCCCGAGATGCCGGCTCGGGGTGTCCAGGGAGGCGTCCCGGCGCAGCGCACCGAGCACCGGTACGCCGGTCCGGGCGACCGCCTGCCGGACCTCCGCCGCGTGGGTCTCCGACCCGACCTTGTTCAGGATCACCCCGGCGATCGTCAGCTCCGGGTCGTACGTCGCGAAACCGTGCACCAGCGCACCGATGCTGCGGGAACTGCCGGAGACGTCGACCACCAGCAGCACCGGGCTCCGGGTCAGCCGGGCGACGTGCGCGGTGGAGGCGAACCCCTCTCGGCCGACCGCGCCGTCGTGCAGACCCATCACCCCCTCCACGATGGCGACGTCGGCCGGGGCCGGCTCGGTCGCGCCGTGCAACAGCAGCGGAATGATCCGCTCCTCGCCCTGAAGGTGCGGATCGAGGTTGCGTCCCGGTCGGCCGGTCGCCAGGGCGTGGTAGCCGGGGTCGATGTAGTCCGGCCCGACCTTGTGCCCGCTGACCACCAGGCCACGCTCGCGCAGCGCCGCCATCAGTCCGGTGGCCACGGTGGTCTTGCCCTGTCCGGAGGCGGGCGCGGCGATTACCACCCGGGGCAGCCGGGTCACCACTCGATCCCCCGTTGTCCCTTCTGGCCGGCGTCCATCGGGTGCTTCACCTTGGTCATCTCAACGACGAGATCGGCCGCCTCGACGAGCCGCGGGTCGGCGTCCCGGCCGGTGATCACCACGTGTTGGTGGCCGGGCCGGTTCCGGAGGGTCTCGACGACGTCGTCGACGTCGATCCAGCCCCACTTCATCGGATAGGTGAACTCGTCGAGCACGTACAGCTGGTGCTGCGATCCGGCGAGCCGGCGCTTGATCTCCCGCCAGCCCTCGACGGCGTTGGCGGCGTGGTCGTCCTCGGTGCCGGGCTTGCGGCTCCAGCTCCAGCCCGAGCCCATCTTGTGCCACTGCACCGGGCCGCCCTCACCGGTCTGCTCGTGCACCCGACCGAGGGCGAGCATGCCCGCCTCCTCGCCGACGCGCCACCGGGCCGACTTGACGAACTGGAACACGGCGATCGACCAGCCCTGGTTCCAGCCCCGCATGGCGAGGCCGAAGGCCGCCGTCGACTTACCCTTCATCGCTCCGGTGTGGACGATGAGCAGGGGACGGTTGCGGCGCTGCCGGGTGGTCAGGCCGTCCTGCGGAACCGACTCGGGCTGTCCCTGTGGCATCAGGCAGCCCTGCCCGACGCCTGGGCACCCGGCCGGCGGATGTCGGTCCGTGACCGTACCGCCGTGGTCAGCGCTCCGGCCGCGACCTGCTCCAACGGCAGGTGTTCCGCGCCCAGCGCCCCGGCCAGCGCGGACGCCAGCCCGAGCCGGATCCGGCCCGATTCGCAGTCGATCACCACCGACCGCACTCCGCCGGCGGCCAGCAGCCGGGCGGCGTGCCGCGACCGGGGTACGGCGTCCGAGCCGGCGGTGGCCCGGCCGTCCGTCACCACCACCAGCAGGGCGCGGCGGCGCGGATCACGGATCCTCTCCACCCGCAACGCCTCGCCGGCCCGCAGCAGACCCTCCGCCAACGGCGTACGGCCGCCGGTCGGCAGGTCGCCGAGCCGGGTGGCGGCGACGTCCACACTCGACGTCGGCGGCAGCGCGAGGTCGGCCGTGTTCCCCCGGAAGGTGACCAGGCCGACCTTGTCCCGCCGCTGGTAGGCGTCCAGCAGCAGGGACAGCACGGCGGTCTTGACCTCCCGCATCCGCTGTCGGGCGGCCATCGAGCCGGAGGCGTCGACACAGAACAGGATCAGGTTGCCCTCCCGGCCCTGCCGGACCGGGACCCGTACGTCCTCCGGCCGTACCTCCAGTCCCGGGCCCCGCCGGCCGCGCAGCCGCTGGTACGGCGCCGCCGCCCAGAGCGTCGCGACCAGGTGGGGTCGGCCGACCGGCCCCGCGCCCGGCAGCGTGGTCCGGACCGTCTGGCCGACCGTGGTCACGGCCGGCGACCGCCGACCGGCGGCACCCGCCCCGATCCCGGGTACGACGAGCAGCCGGGCCCGGTACGGCTGGTCGGCCGCGAGCGCCCGGCCACCGGTCGGGGCGGCCTCGCGGCCATGCCGTGGCTCCTCCGCCCCGTCGGGTCCGGAGGGGTCCCCCGGGACCCGGAAGCCGTTCGGCCCATCCGCCCCGGCACCGGTCTCCGCCGCTGGCGAGGTCTCCGACGCCGGCTGGGTCTCCACCGGTCCCGGAACATCCCGCTCGACATCCTCGGGGGTCGGCGAGCCGCCCGGTCCGCCCGGGTCGGGACCGTCCGGGCCCGGCCCCTGCGGCGGCGGGTCGGTCTCCGGCGCCGGGCCGTCCGGCTGGTCCAGGCCGGCGTCGGCCAGCGCCTGGTCCAGCCGTTCCTGCTCGATGCCCGGCGGGTCGAACGGGTCGCGGCGGCGTCGGTGCGGCAGGGCGAGCCGGGCCGCCGCCCGGATGTCGGTGGCGGTGACCCAGGTCCGACCGCTCCAGGCCGCGTGCGCCATCGCGGTACGGGCGGTCACCAGGTCGGCCCGCATGCCGTCGACCTCGAACGAGGCGCAGAGCGTGGCGATCCGGTGCAGTGTGTCGTCGTCGAGCCGGACCGAGGGCAGCAGCCGGCGGGCGGTGGCGATCCGCTCGGCCCGCTCGGCGTCCGCCGGAGCGTACCGGTCGGCGAAGCCGTCCGGGTCGGCCTCGTAACCGAGTCGTCGGCGGGTCACCTCCGCCCGCACCGACGGGTCCCGGCTGGCGGCCACCTCCACCGTCAGCCCGAACCGGTCCAGTAGCTGCGGGCGGAGTTCGCCCTCCTCGGGATTCATCGTGCCGACCAGGACAAACCGGGCGGCGTGCGCGATCGACACCCCCTCCCGTTCCACCATGGCCCGACCCATCGCCGCCGCGTCGAGCAGCACGTCGACGAGGTGGTCGTGCAGCAGGTTGACCTCGTCGACGTAGAGCAGTCCGCGATGTGCCGAGGCGAGCAGCCCCGGCTCGTACGCGGTCACCCCGTCCCGCAGCGCGCGCTCCAGGTGCAACGCCCCGAGCACCCGGTCCTCGGTCGCGCCGACGGGCAACTCGACCAGCCGGGCCGGCCGGGTGACCGACGTACCGCCGGAATGTGTGGCGTCCGAGGTGGCGCCGGGGTGTGCGTTGTCCGACGTACCGCCGGGGTGTGGTCCGTCCGGGCAGTCCGGGTCCGGTGCGGCCGGGTCGCAGGAGAAGCGGCAGCCGGTGAGCACGGTCACCGGCGGCAGCAGCGTGGTCAGCGCCCGCACGACGGTGGACTTGGCGGTGCCCTTCTCGCCCCGGATCAGCACCCCGCCGACGGCCGGGGAGACGGCGCTCAGGGTGAGCGCGAGCACCATGTCGTCCATTCCGACGACGGCGGAGAACGGGTACGACCGCACGGCCAACCTCCTACCTCGCGGGTGTCCACGCCCACGACCGGTCCGGTACCGCGTCGTCCGGGGGACGGACACGGGACGGGGGCGGAGTGTCTGGCTTCCGACCCGCTGGTCGGTCACAGTGGCGGGACCGCCCCGGATTCGCCGGTCTTCGCAGACCGACCCACCGGAGTTCCTCGCCGCGCCGTCGTCGCCGATGATGACACAGCCCACCCGGCAGGGCACCATCGGCGGCAGGTCGGCTAACGTTCCGCGTCGTGACCGCGACGAGGGCCAGACCTGGGCTGACCGTGGTCGGGATCGGCGCGGACGGCTGGAACGGACTCGGCGAGACCGGCCGGTCCGCGCTCCGCGCGGCCGAGGTCGTCCTCGGCGGACGCCGGCAGCTCGATCTGCTTCCGTCGGACCTGCCGGCCCGGCGCGTGAGTTGGCCCAGTCCGATGCTGCCCGCCCTGCCCGGCCTGCTCGACGAGCACGCCGACCGCCGACTCTGCGTACTCGCCAGTGGTGACCCGATGTGGTTCGGTGTCGGGGCCCACCTCGTCGACCTGCTCGGTGCCGACCGGGTGAGCGTGGTGCCGCATCCGTCGTCGATCACGCTGGCCTGTGCCCGGCTCGGTTGGCCGGTCGAACGGGTCACCGTGGTCAGCGCCGTCGGCCGCGACCTCGCCCGGGTCCGCCGGGTGCTCTCCCCCGGCCACCGGATCCTGGTGCTCAGCGCCGACGCGGCGACGCCCTCGGCACTGGCCGGTCTGCTCACCGACGCCGGCTACGGAGCGAGCCCGGTGACGGTGCTGTCGTCACTCGGGGCCGCCGGGGAGAACCGGGTCGACGGTGTCGCGGACGGCTGGAACCATCCGCCCGGCGATCCGTTGAACATCGTCGCGGTGCACGCGACGGCCGGACCGGACGCGCTGCTCCGGTCGACGGTGCCGGGCCTGCCCGACGAGGCGTACGACCACGATGGCGCCCTCACCAAACGGGAGGCGCGGGCACTCGCGCTGTCCCGGCTCGCGCCGGCCCCCGGCGAACTGCTCTGGGACGTGGGCGCCGGATCGGGCAGCATCGGCATCGAGTGGCTGCGGACCGCGTCGACCTGCCGGGCGGTGGCGGTCGAGGCGAGGCCGGACCGGGCCGAGCGGATCGCGGCCAACGCGGCGGCGCTGGGCGTACCGGAGCTGCGGGTGGTGCTCGGCCGGGCCCCGGCGGCACTGGCCGGGCTGCCGGCTCCGGACGCGGTCTTCGTCGGCGGCGGACTGGCCACCGACGGTGTCCTCGACGCCTGCTGGGCCGCGCTGGTGCCGGGCGGCCGGCTGGTGGCCCACGCGGTGACCATCGAGGGGGAACGCGAGTTGACCGCGCGGGCGGCCCGGCTCGGCGGCGACCTGACCCGGCTCGGCATCGAACGGGCCGAGCCGCTCGGAAGCTTCACCGCCTGGCGTCCGGCCCGCGCGTTGGTGCAATGGATGGTGGGAAAACCATGACGGTTACGTTCATCGGCGCCGGTCCCGGCGCCGCCGACCTGATCACGGTACGGGGACAGCGGGTGCTGGCCGGTGCCCAGGTCTGCCTGTACGCCGGCAGCCTGGTCCCGGCCGAGCTGCTCGACTCCTGTCCCCCGGACGCGGAGTTGGTCGACACGGCGGAACTGACGTTGGACGAGATCATCGCGTTGATGGTCGACGCCCACCGGCGCGGCCGGGACGTGGCCCGGCTCTGCTCGGGTGACCCCTCGATCTACAGTGCGGTGGCCGAACAGCTGCGCCGGCTCGACGGGGCGGGTGTGCCGTACGAGATCGTGCCCGGCGTACCGGCCTTCGCCGCCGCCGCCGCGACCCTGCGCCGGGAGTTGACCGTGCCGACGGTCGGACAGACGGTGGTGTTGACCCGGGCCCAGTCCCGATCGACCGCCATGCCGGCCGGCGAGGACCTCGCGATCCTCGGGGCCAGCCGCGCGACGCTGGTCCTGCACCTCGCGGTCGGTCGCACCCGGGCGATCGCCGAGCAACTCGTGCCGCACTACGGCGTCGACTGTCCGGTGGCCGTGGTCGCCCGGGCCAGCCGGCCCGACGAGGTCGTCCTGCGCGGCACCCTGGCGGACATCGCCGACCAGGTCGAGCGGGCCGGGATACGCCGCACGGCGGTGATCATCGTCGGCGAGGTGCTGGCCGCCGAGGGATTCCCCGACAGCTACCTCTACTCCGCCGCCCGGGACCGGTCGGCGAAGCGCCCGGTTGGTCAGGGGACGTAACTCATGCGGAAGATCCTGGTCATCGGCATCGGTGCGGGTGATCCCGAACAGCTCACCCTGGAGGCCGTCCGGGCACTCGGCGAGGTCGACGTCTTCTTCGTGCTCGACAAGGGTGCGCAGAAGCACGACCTGGTCGGGCTGAGGCAAGAGATCCTGCGCCGGCATCCGACGAAATCCGGGCACCGGGTGGTGGAGTTGCGCGACCCGGACCGGGACCGGAGCGACCTCGGCACCGCCGGCTATGTCAGCGCGGTGGACGACTGGCGCCGACGGCGGGCCGAGTTGTTGCGGGTGCTGATCCGGGACGAGGTCCCCGAGGACGGCTGCGGCGCGTTCCTGGTCTGGGGCGACCCGGCGTTGTACGACAGCACCCTCGGCGTCGTCGAGGAGATGCTGGCCGACGGAACGGTCCACTTCGACTACGCGGTGATCCCCGGGGTGAGCAGCGTCTCGACGCTGGCCGCGCGACACCGGATCGGGCTGAACCGGGTCGGTAGGCCGTTCCAGGTCACCACCGGTCGACTGCTCGCGCAGGGCTGGCCGTCGGAGGTGGACGACCTGGTGGTGATGCTGGACGCGCACTGCACCTTCACCCGGGTCACCGAGCCCGGCGTCGACATCTACTGGGGGGCGTACCTCGGTACGCCGGACGAGATCCTGGTCGCCGGCCCGCTCGCCGAGGTCGGCCCCCGGATCGTGGACGTACGCCGGGCGGCCCGGGAGCGCAAGGGCTGGATCATGGACACCTACCTGCTCCGGCGCCGCCGACCGGAGTGAGCCGTCCGGGCAACCGGGAGGCCGGTGGCACTGGACCTAAATCCTAGTTAGCAGATAGGGTTTGCTCCGGCTCTCGCGCTTCGGTCCATGGGAGGTGCACCCCATGCCAACACTCTCGCCCTTCAGCCGCCTGGCCAGCCCGGTCGACACCACGACCTACGGCGAGTACCGGATCGTCCGCCGGCCCGACGACCCCCGCCCGCTCTACCGGTTCACCGAACGCATCGCCGAGAACAGCTACGCCGGCTTCACCCCCCGGGTCGGGCGCTACCACATCTACGCGGGCTGGTTCTGCCCATGGTCGCACCGGGTGACCATCACCCGGGCCCTCGCCGGGCTGGACGACGTGGTCAGCGTGTCGTACGTGGACAACGCCCGGGACGGGCGCGGCTGGGCCTTCCGCGACCGGTACGGACCCGATCCGGTGAACGGCTTCACCCTGCTGCGCCAGGTCTACGAGGCGACTGAGGAGGGCTTCGACGGTCACGTCTCGGTGCCGGTGCTCTGGGACCGGGCCACCGCGAGCGTGGTCAGCAACGACTTCCGCACGATCGGGATCGACCTCGCCACCCAGTTCCGGCGCCACGTCACTCCGGTTGTCGACACGTACCCCGAGGAACACCGCGCCGAGATCGAGGACCTCGACGCCTGGCTCGGCCCGGCGGTCAACCACGGCGTACGGGCGGCGGCCCGGCCAGGGCCGGACGGTGTCCACGCCCGCCGTATCCTGCTCGACGCCTTCGCCGCGCTCGACGAGCGACTGGCCACCCGGCGCTACCTGGTCGGATCGGTGCTGACCGAGGCGGACGTCCGACTCTGGGTGACCCTGGTCCGCTACGACGCCGGGCCGAACGCGCGACGCACCATCAATCCCGGCCTATCCGCCTACCCGCACCTGTGGGCGTACGCGCGGGATCTCCACACCCTGCCCGCCTTCCGGGACACCACGGACTTCGACACCTTCACCGCGCCCGGTGCCGAGGTGCCGGACTGGTCCGCCCCGGCCACCCGACCGACGCCCTGAGCGACCCCAGATCCCCGGATTTGGGCACTTCCCGCGTGTCGGCCGCTGATGGCATCCGCATGCGTTCTCCTGCTTCCGTGCCGCTGAAAGCATGGATCTGTTAGCCGCGTCACCGGTCCCGGCCGTCGATCGTTGTGCTGTCGCCGATGCAACCCCATCGAGCGCCACCGCGACCCCCGTGGAGCGTATTACGTGCTTCGGAAGACTGACTGGAACATTGAGCAGGACAGGATCGGAGGCCTCCTTTTCGAAGGCGCCAGCGACCTGCTTCGGCTGCTGGACAATCTGACCACGCGTCCCGTGTGGTACCTGCGGGCGCACAGTTTTCCAATCGTCTATCTCGTGACGAGACCCGGCGCACCGAGTCCGATCACGGGCGGAATGGCGGACCGCCTCGATGGGGCCGCCGGTAAGCGCCCGCCGTACGCGCTACTCGACTGCGCGGGGGCATCAACGGATAATTCCGCCGATGGTGAGCAGGACGCCACAGACTTTTTCGACTCGGAAACCCGTGAACTGGAACGACTGCTCAACGAGGCGGTGGCCCAGTTCTCCGGTACATTCGACCGCTTCACCCGCCGGCTGAGATTCCCCCACTACAGTCTGGCTACCTGGCTCGTCCGGCTGCGCCTGGACGAGCCGGTCGCCAAGGACAAGGAGCAGGACGTCATCGCTGGCGATCTCCAGCGGTATGCCAGGGACAACCACCTGCCCGCTGGCGTCGACCGCGAGACGGTCGACGCAAACGTCGCGGACGTGCCGTCGACCATCCGTGCCATAGCCATGTTGGCGCCCACCCTGAGTTCCTGGTCGCGGCGTTCCTCGAGGATCTGCGGTGGGCGTACCGGCGTGGGTCGTTGTTCGGCACCGGACGTCGTCGTACCTGCCACCCGGTGCTGATGCTCAACGGGGTCACCCGTGACAACGCCGGCGGCCGACTCCTCCGACTGCTGAACGACATGCGCAACGCCCGTCTGGAGACCAGAACGAGGCGCGGTCGTCGCCGAGCGGTCCGGGATCCGCTTCTGGTCGTCGCGGCGGGCGATGATCTCGATATCGGCGATCCCGCGGATCCGATCGACGCGAAGCCGGTCCACCTGCGTTGGCAGGAAGATCTGCCGACCCGCGAGCGGGCGCGCAGATGGTTCCTGCCGTTCCGGGTCGAACTGGAACGCCCGCACCGGGGCGCGTACCGCGACGTCACCGACACCGGCGTACCACACATGCGCCGGGCATGGATGAGCGCGGTCACCGTGGGTATGCCGACGAGCGGCTCGTTGCTGTCGCTGGTCTCGGAGTCAGCCGGTACGGGACCAGAGATGCCATCAACCGTCTCGACCGCGCCGGTATCCCGATGGTCGGCACGATGATCTCGGCGGACGACCTCGCGCGGTCCACCACCTACTACCACCAGGTGGGACCGCGGAACCGGCGAGAGGCGCAGGTCGCCGCCTACTACGCCGCCGAGAAACTGAAGGCAAAGGTTGTTTCCATCTACTACTCGGGTAGCAGGGACGACCTCTACAGTCCTAATCTCGCAGCTGACGCCCGGGAGGAGTTCGCGCTTCGGGGCATCAGGGTGAACCACGTCGAGGCCTACCGCACCGGACGCAATGACCAGCCCGGCGTATCGGATATCAGCATATTGGGACGTGAAACCTGCGAGGCGGAAACGGACGAGGTCGTCTTCTACGCCGGCCGCAGCGCCGCGTTTCCCGCCTTCCTGCACGGCATGCGAGACGCCTGCGGCCGGTACCCACGGATCCTGGCCAACGACGACGTGACCCTGTTCGCCCTCGCCAACAACCTGCGGCAGGACTTTCCGGACCTGACTCTGGACTACCTCTCGTTCGCGACCAGTGCGGTCTGGACCGATGCCTGCGACACCATGAAGCCCTTCTTCGCGACGTACCGCGCGATGTTCGGGGAGCCGTGCACCGAAAACCGCGACGGCCAGGCGATGCTGGCGCATGATGCGATCCAGGTGGTGCTGTGGGCGATCATCTACGTACGGCGAGAGAGTGGACGATCGTCGATCACCGCCGGCGTCCTCCTGAAGGGCATCGGTGACATCCGCGGCGACGACGGGTTCGCGGGCGCCAGTGGATTCATCAGTTACAGCAACCGGCTTGATCCGCTCGTACCCGAGAACAAGCTGATCGTCGTCCTCAGGGTTGGGCCGGGGACGTCCACACCCGAGCCCGTCCTGCTCTGCGGTGACCTTCCCGACCCCGGCCCCCGGAATGGCTCGTCCGACGACCTCCGCACGGTCGCCCTCGCGCGGACCGCGGCGGCCATCGACTGCCCGCGCGACGGGTGAACAGGACGAACGGCGAACGCGGGGATCCTTGACCCGCTGCGGTGTCCGGCCAGGCGACCGCCGGGCCGGACGTCGCTCGACCGCCCTCGGCTCAGACCCGGCCGACCAGGCCAGCCACGTACTCCTCCGCCAGACCCGGGTCGGCCAGGTCCGCCTCGGTCACCGCCAGGCCCGGGCGTACCTCCGCGCCCAGCTCGGCGAGCAGGCCCCGCAGGTGCCGCCCCGACTGCTCCGCCTGCTCCCGGTTGGCGCCCACCGTCACCGGCACCGCCACCACCCCGGCCAGCCCCTGGTGCGGCAACCCGTCCAGGAAGACCTTCAACACTCCGGTGTAGCTGCCCTTGTAGGTCGGCGTGGCCACCACCAACACCCGGGCGGCGCGAGCCCTGGCCAGCCCGCCGGCCACCCGTACGTCGTCCGGGGCGAGCAGCGCCGGCCCGTATTCCGCCAGGTCGACCACGGCCGGCGACGAAACACGCTCGCGCCGGGCGACCGCCGCACCCACCGACTCGGCGAGCACCCGGGTACGTGACCCGGGTCGCGGATTACCGGAAACGACGACGACCTCGCTCACGTGTTCCTCCCGTCGACGCCACCCGGACGCTCCGACCGGCGGCGCTGGGCGGGCTCGGCCAGGGATGGCGGCAGGTATCCGGCGTCGGCCGGGTTCAACGTGGTACCGGGTGGCACGATCTCGTCGATCCGGTCCAGCACGTCCCGGGACAGCGTCACCTTCGCGGCGCCGAGCTGGGACTCCAGGTGTTCCAGGGTCCGTGGGCCGATGATCGCGGAACTGACCGCCGGATGCTCCAGCACGAAGGCGATGGCCAGGTGGACCAGTGACAGTCCGGCCTCCTCGGCGAGCCCCGCGAGCTGCTGCACCGCGTCGAGCTTCCGCTCGTTTGCCGGCAGTCGTGGATCGAACCGCGCCGGAAAGCGTTCGGCCCGCCGGGAGATCGGCTCGGTCAGCCCCGGGTGGTAGCGGCCGGCCAGCCAACCACCGGCGAGCGGACTCCACGGGATCACCGCCAGGCCGTACCGCTGGGCCACCGGGAGCACCTCGCGCTCGATCCCCCGGGCCAGGATCGAGTACGGCGGCTGCTCGCTGACCACCCGCTCCCGGCCCCGCCGCTGCGCGATCCACTGCCCCTCGACGATCTCCGACGGCTCGAACGTGGACGTGCCGATGTAGCGGACCTTGCCCTGGTGCACGAGATCGCTGAGCGCGCCCAGGGTCTCGTCGAAGTCGGTTCCCGGCTCCGGCCGGTGCACCTGGTAGAGGTCGATCCACTCGGTACGCAGCCGGCGCAGGCTCTGCTCCACCTCCCGGATGATCCACCGCCGCGAGTTGCCCCGGTGGTGTGGGCTCTCGCCGATCTGGCCGTGGAACTTGGTCGCCAGGAAGACCTCGTCGCGCCGGCCGTCGGCGAGGGCCTTCCCGACGATCTCCTCCGACTCGCCCTGTGAATAGACGTCGGCGGTGTCGATCACGTTGATGCCCTCGTCGAGAGCCCGGTGGATGATCCGGATGCTGTCGGCGTGGTCCGGGTTTCCCCGACTGCCGAAGTTCATCGCGCCCAGCGTCAGCGGGCTGACGAGGACGCCGGTACGGCCGAAGGGCCGGTAGTCGACCATGGCACTCTCCTAGGGGACGGGGACCGGCACGGCGGCGCCGGACTGGAACTGGTTGGCTGGCCGGGGCAACCCGTAGTGGTCCCGGAGCGTACGGCCGGTGTACTCGGTCCGGAACAGTCCACGCCGTTGCAGGATCGGCACCACGTGGTCCACGAACGCGACCAGTCCGGAGGGCAGCACCGGCGGCATGATGTTGAAGCCGTCGGCGGCACCGTGATGCCACCAGTCCTCGATGGCGTCGGCCACCTGTTCCGGGGTGCCGGCGAAGGTCCGGTGCCCGCGACCGCCACCGAGCCGCCCGATCAGCTGCCGGACGGTCAGCCGCTCCCGGCGGGCCAGCGTGACGATCAGGGTGCGACGGCTCTTCGCCCCCTCGATCTGGTCCTCGTCGGGCAGCTCCGCCGGCAGTTCGCGGTCCAGGTCGAGGTCGTCCGGTGGGATGCCGAGCGTGGTGGCGAGTTGGCGCTTGGCGTACTCCGGTCTGATCAACCGGTCCAGCTCGTCCTCCAGGGCGAGCGCCTGTGCCTCGGTCGCTCCGATCACCGGCACGATGCCCGGCAGGATCCTGATGCCGTCCGGGTCCCTTCCCACCGCCCGGGTCCGGGCCTTGAGATCGGCGTAGAACGCCTGCGCCTCGGCCAGGGTCTGCTGGGCGGTGAAGACCGCCTCGGCGTACCGGGCGGCCAGCTCCTTGCCGTCCTCGGACGAGCCGGCCTGCACCAGCAGCGGATAGCCCTGGGGTGCGCGCGGCAGGTTGAGCGCGCCGGCCACCTTGAAGAACCGTCCGACGTGTCCGGGCGGGAAGATCCGGTCCTGGTCGCCCCAGACTCCGGCCGCCTTGTCCCCGAGCGGTGCGTCGTCGGCCCAGCTGTCCCAGAGCTTGCGCGAGACGTCGATGAACTCGGCGGCCCGCTCGTACCGGTCCCGGTGTGCGGGCAGGTCGTCCAGGTTGAAGTTGCGGGCCGCGTCCGCGCCGGCCGTGGTCACGATGTTCCAGCCGGCCCGGCCACCGCTGACGTGGTCCACCGACGCGAACCGCCGGGCCAGGTTGTACGGCTCGTTGTACGTGGTCGAGGCGGTAGCGATCAGCCCGATGTGCCTGGTCACCCCGGCCAGGGCGGTGAGCAGTACGGTCGGCTCCAGCGCGCCGGACGGCCGGCGGCCGACGTTGTTCCACAGCACCGGACTGTCGGCCAGGAACAGCGAGTCCAGCTTGCCGCGCTCGGCGATCCGGGCCAGTTCCTGGAAGTGCGCGACGTCGGTGTGCGCGAACGGGTCGCTCTCGGGCAGCCGCCAGGCCGCCTCGTGGTGCCCCACCCCCATCAGGAACGCGTTGAGGTGCAGGGTTCCCGATCGTCGGCTCATGCGGGGATCTCCTCGGTCTGCGTGACGCCGAGCGCGGCGAGCAGCCGCTCCCGGTACTCCAGAAAGCGCGGATGCCGGTGCTGGCGTGGCGCGGGCAGTTCGATGGCGGTGTCGACGGTGATCCGACCCTCGTCGAGCACCAGCACCCGGTCGGCGAGCGCGACCGCCTCGTCGACGTCGTGGGTGACGAGCAGCACGGCGGGTCGGTGTCGTCGGCACAGCTCCCGCAGCAGGCCGTGCATCCTGATCCGGGTCAGCGCGTCCAGCGCGCCGAACGGTTCGTCGGCGAGCAGCAGCCTGGGCTCGCTGACCAGCGATCGGGCCAGCGCGACCCGCTGCTGCTCCCCGCCGGAGAGCTGGTTGGGCCAGGCCCGTTCCCGCCCGGCGAGCCCGACCTCGGCCAGCCGCTCCCGGCCCTGCTGCACCGCCCCCGGCCCGGTCAGCCCGAGTACGACGTTGGCGAGCACCCGCTGCCAGGGCAGCAGCCGGGCGTCCTGGAAGATCACCGAGGAGTTCGCCGGTACCTCGACCTGCCCGTCGCCGGCAACGTCCGGATCGAGCCCGGCCAGGGCCCGGAGCAGGGTGCTCTTGCCCGAACCGCTGCGCCCCAGCAGGGCGACGAACTCGTTCTCGCCGATCTCCAGGTCCAGGTCGTCCAGCACCGTACGCCCACCGAACCGACGGTTCAGCCCGCGTACCCGTACCACGGGGTCGAGCGCGGTGGCGCCGTCGATGGTCAGTCCGCCAGGGTGCGTCGCCATGACAGCGCCCTCCTCTGCACGAGTCGGACGGCGCCGTCGGAGAGCAGTCCGAGGATGCCGTAGAGAACCAGCCCGACGATGATGATGTCGGTCTGGCCGTACTGGCGGGCCAGTTCCATCATGTAGCCGATCCCGCTGGTCGAATTGATCTGCTCGACGACCACCAGGGAGAGCCAGGCGGAGACGACGGCGAAGCGCAGCCCGAGCAGGAACCCGGGCAGCGCGCCCGGCAGGACCACCCGACGGACGAACCGGCCGGGGCGGAGGCGCAGCGCCTCGGCGAGTTCGACATAGCGCTGGTCGATGGTGCGCAGTCCGTTGTGGGTGTGGATGTAGACCGGTACGAAGACGCCGAGAGTGATGGTGACGATCTTCATCTGCTCGTCGATGCCGAGCCAGAGGATCAGCAGCGGCAGCAGCGCCAACGCGGGGATCGCCCGCTTGATCTGCACCGGCCCGTCGATGACCGCCTCTCCCCACCGGCTGAGCCCGGCGATCAGGGCGAGAACGGTGCCGTTCAGGACTCCGAAGGCCAGTCCCAGCCCGGCCCGCTGGGTCGAGACGAGCAGGCTCTCCTGAAGCCGGCCGCTGGCGATCAGGTCGCCGCTGGTGGTCACCACCGTCCACGGCGCCGACAGGGTCCGTTCGTCGAGTACGCCGGTCAGCGAGCCGAGCGACCAGACCGCGAGCAGCAGCAGCGGCCCGAGCGCGGCACCGAACGGGATCGGCCGGCCCGGTCCGAGCCGCCGTCGGCGGCGGACCGTCGACGGCCGTCCGGCGGACGTCGCCGGGTCGCGGGCCGGTCCGGGCGGCCCGGCCGGGTTCGAGGGGTGCTGGGAATCCGGCTGGACCGGTGTCGGCGTGGGCCGGGCGGCGACGGGGTTCACCTGAGTCGTCACTTCGCCCCCTCCCCGAACGCGGTGGCGCCCACCGACTCGTAGCGGCGGTCGTAAAGGTCGGCGGCGTTCAGGGGTTTGTTGCCGGTCTCCTTGGCGAGCAGGTCGATGGTCTGCTGGTGTCGGGCGATCACGTCCGACCAGCTCGCCGGGATGTCCGGTACACCGGCGTTGTCGACCAGCCACTGACCGTCCTCACGGGACAGCCCCTGGTCCTTGACGTAGTACCGGTCGATCCACTCGTCCGGATTCTGCTCGATCCACACCCAGGCGCGGGCCCACGCCTGGACGTACTCCCGGATCGCCGCCGCCTTGGCCGGGTCCTCGAGGGTCTCGGCCCGGACGTAGAGGTGGCCCGGGTCGTCCCGCAGGCCGTGCGAGATGGTGCTGCCGCCGTCCCTGGCGTACTTGGCCAGGTAGCGCTTGACGTTGATGCCGCCGATCGGCGCCACGTCGACCTGGCGGCTGGCCAGCGCGGTCGGGTAGACGTCGCCGGTGCTGGCGAGTTCCACGAGTTTGACGTCACCCTTGGCCAGCCCGGCCTGGTGCAGCACCCGCAGCACCAGCGCGCCCTGGGCCTGGCCCGGGCTGTAGGCGATCTTCTTGCCGCGCAGGTCGGCAAGGCTGGCCACGCCGGCTCCGGGCGCGACGCCGAGCTGGTAGATCGGGTGGTTGATCGGGTCCTGTCGGAACTTGGCCGCGACGATCTTCGTGGACAGCCCGGTCCAGGCGGCGTGGATCGGCGGGATGTCGGCCACCGAGCCGATGTCCAACGCGTCCGCCCGGAACGCCTCCAGGGTCTCCGGGCCGCCGCTGATGTTCGCCCAGGAGACGTCGAAGCTCAGCTTCTCCGCCTGGCCGGAGTATTCGATCGCCTTCTGTAGTTCCTTGTCGCCGACCCGCAGCACCGTGCCGCTCGGCACCTCCGCCGGCAGCGGCGCGTCGAGGGCCAGTCGGACGGTGGGCCGGTCGTCTTCCGCGCAGCCGGCAAGTCCGGCGGCGGCGACCCCGAGCGTGGCCGCGAGGAAGGTACGCCGACGGAGCAACGGCGATCCGGGTAACCGGGGGGCGGAACGGAACGGAGGGGGCATGACGGAACTCCTGTGCGATGGGCCCGAGGGGCCGGCGGAGTGACTCGGAGGGGAGAGCGGTACGGATCAGGAGGCGAGGGAGGCGTACCGGCCCATGTGGTAGAGCAGCGGCGCGTCGTCGTCCTCGGTGTGTCCACCGACCAGTGGCTCGGCCAGCACAATCGCGTGGTCACCGGCGACCACCCGCTCCACGACCCGGCACACCAGCCAGGCGACCGGCCCGTCCAGCAGCGGCACGTCGTACGGGCCGGGCCGCCATCCCTGGTGTGTGGCGAACCGGTCGATGCCGCTGGTCGCGAACGTCCGGGCCACCTCGTGCTGCCCCTGCGCCAGCAGGTGGACGCCGACGTGTCCGGTGTCGGCCACCGTCGGCCAGCTCGACGACGTCCGGGAGAGGCAGAAGGAGACCAGCGGCGGATGCAGCGACACCGAGGTGAACGACGTCGCGGTGAAGCCGACCGGCGGCTGGCCGGCGGCGGTCACCACGGTCACCGCGGCGGCCTGCCGACGGAGCAGGGACCGGAACCGCGTCGCGTCGATCGGGGTCAGGTCGGTGATGGTCATGACGTCTCTCCTAACCGTCCGGGAACTGCCACGGTCGGCGGCAGTCGGGCAGCGACCATCCCCGGTACCGGTGCGCGATGCGATGGTGGCGGCCGGTACCGGCGGGGTGGATCACGAAGGCGGGGTTGCCCGCACCACGATGTGCGGCGGGATGACGTTGACGGAGGTCAGCGGGTGTCGGCCCGACGACGCGGCCGGCGGTGTGCCGGTCCGGTCGTGGTCAGCGGGGACAGCCTGCGCTGGCGTGACGCGCCAGATCGATGTGCAGGCGGCTGACGAGGTGGAGGATGTATCGCCGCTGCATGTGATCTATCCTCCGCGTCCGGTTGGTCAGGGTCAACGATGTTCCATATTTTGGAAGATAACCATCTGTACTCTGCTCGACGGACACCAAAAATCGGCCTCCACTTCGGAGAGCAGGGCAATATCGCAGCTCCATCCCACTGTCGTAGCGATCAGCCAGGGTCATGTCCGGACCCCCAATTACCTATTGAACCGATGGGATTTGCGCTATATCTGTCGCCGGCCGGCGACGTGCGACCCGGTGGCGAAGCGGGGCTCGGCGTCCGATCCGGTCAGGCCACGACCGCGGCGTGCGACGACGACCGGTGCCAGGGATGGCTGGGAATCTTTCGGCGCAGGGCCGGCGCGATCCCGCCCCGCAACAGTTCGAGGGTCTGCCGGTGCCGCCGCCCGGTCAGTCCGTCGCCGTCGCACGCCCGGCTCGCTGCCGGCGACGAAGTCGTTCCGCCGACAGGTCGGGAGCGCCGCCGGGCGAGAAGGGATCGGCGGATGGCTCGGCGTCGAGCCCCACGGGCGGCGGGCGCCGTTCCGGCGTGGCCGCGATCGGTGGTGACAGCCGGGTCAGCTCAGACAGGAACTCGACCACACCCGACCGAAGTCGATGTGGCCGCGGATCGTCAGCCGCAGCTCGCTGGACATGCAACGAGTTCACTCGGCGGCGGATGCGGTGTCAACATCTGGCCCGCTCGATGTTGGTCTTCGCACGTCGGGACGTGATTTCGTTGACGAAAAACCTACCTTAGAGGTAGGATTACCGGGTTATTTGGGCCGGGAGTCCCCTGTGGCCGTCGTCCGGGCAGACGGTGCCACGCGAAGCCGGGCATGAGGTCGGAGACCGGTTGACCCGGTCCCCGACCTCGCACCCCCGCCGCGCCGCCGGTCAGGCCGCGTAGTTCGCTGTCGGCGACGTCGAGGTAACGGGGCGACGGCCCTCCCGGCGGTGAGCCTCAGCGGGCGCGGGTGAGCCGCGCACCGGACCGTCCGGCAGCCGTCCTGGGCAGCACGTGCCGCCCGACCCGCAGGGCCTCCTCCCGGTGCGGCCAGCCGGAGAGGATGAACTGGTCGACACCGAGGTCGGCGTACTCGTCAATCCGGGCGGCAACCTCCGGGTAGCTGCCGACCAGGGCCGTACCGGCACCCTCGCGGACCAGCCCGATCCCGGCCCAGAGATTGGCCGAGATGGTCAACCCGTCGGCCGTCCCGCCGTTGAGCGCGGTCATCCTGCCCTGACCCACCGAGTCCATCCGGGCGAACCGGGCCTGGGCGGCGGCGATCCGTTCGGGACTCATTCCGGCCAGCATCCGCTCGGCCTCGGCCCACGCCTCGTCGGCGGTCTCCCGGGCGATGACATGCAGGCGCAGTCCGGTCCGCAGCGGCCGACCGGCCGCCCTCGCCCGGATCCGGGCCACCCGATCGCCGATCGCGGCCGGCGGCTCGCCCCACATGAGATGGACGTCGGCCAGCCGGGCGGACACCGCCTCGGCGGCCGGCGAGGCGCCGCCGAAATAGAGCGGCGGCGGACCGGCGATCGGCGCGGCCAGACCCCCGCCCTCGATCCGGTAGTGCTCGCCGGTGTAGTCGAACCGCTCGCCGCGGAACGCGAGGCGAAGCACCTCCAGGTACTCGGCGGTGCGCGCGTACCGGGCGTCGTGGTCGAGGAAGTCGCCGTAGGCGCGCTGCTCGACGGGATCGCCACCGGTCACGACGTTGAGCGCCAGTCGGCCGCCGGAAATCTGCTGGAACGTCTCGGCCTGCTGCGCGAGCAGCGTCGGCAGGGTGAATCCGGCACGGATCGCGACCAGCAGATCGAGCCGGTCGGTGTACTGGGCCACGGCGCTACAGACGATCCAGGGATCGGGGCAGCCCGAGCCGACCGGGGTGAGCACCCCGGTGAACCCGGACTCCTCGGCGGCCCGGGCCACTTCGCTGAGGTATTCGACGGTGGCGGCCCGGGAGTGCCGGGCCGCGCCGGCGGCGACGGTGGCCGAGCCGACGTTGTCGCCGTCGCCGGATGTGGGCAGGAACCAGAGGAATGTCATCGTCTGTGCCGGCCTTTCGCGCCGGGGCGGGCACTCCGGCATCTCCTATCGGCAGATAGGGACCGTAACAGTTCCGCCGGGCGCCGCGCGACGTCGAACATCGGTACCGACGGGTCTTGCCTCATTCCCATCAAGGTCTTAATCTCGATCGAGATAGTAGGGTTTTACGGGCGGCGCTCGACGGTGCCGCGTACGGCCGCACGAGTTCTGGATGTCCGTACACCGGGCCATCGTGGACCTCGTCGACCACAGCACTCCCACGATCCGCTGACCAGGCAGCGACGCCCGATCGGCTGACACCCCCGTCGAAACCTGCACCCCGGACTGGTGGTACACCACATGCGAAGACTCCTCCTCCTCGCCCTCGTCGGCCTCGGAGCACAGCTCGTCGACGGCAGCCTCGGCATGGCGTACGGCGTGACCTCGACGACCCTGCTGCTCGCCATCGGCACCAACCCGGCCGCCGCGTCGGCCACGGTCCACCTCGCCGAGATCGGCACGACCCTCGTCTCCGGTGCCTCGCACTGGAAGTTCGGCAACGTCGACTGGAAGGTCGTTGCCAAGATCGGCATACCCGGTGCGGTCGGCGCCTTCGCCGGCGCCACCTTCCTCTCCGGCCTCTCCACCGAGACCGCGGCGCCGCTGATGTCGGTGATCCTGCTGGCCCTCGGCCTGTACATCCTGATCCGGTTCACCACGTTCGGCCTGCCCAAGGGCAACCTCGGCAAGCCGCTGCGCAAGCGCTTCCTCGCCCCGCTGGGCATCGTCGCCGGCTTCGTCGACTCCACCGGCGGTGGCGGCTGGGGCCCGGTCGGCACTCCGGCCATCCTGGCCAGCGGTCGCCTCGAACCGCGCAAGACGATCGGCTCGATCGACACCAGCGAGTTCCTCGTGGCCGTCGCCGCCAGCATCGGCTTCTTCGTCGGCATCGGTTCGGAGAACATCAGCTTCACCTGGGTCGCCGCGCTGCTCATCGGCGGCGTCATCGCGGCACCGATCGCGGCCTGGCTGGTCCGACACATCCCGCCGAGGGTGCTCGGCTCGGCGGTCGGCGGAGTCATCATCCTGACCAATGCCCGCACCCTGCTGCGCAGCGACTGGGTCGACGCCGCCGACAACACGCGGTACGCGGTCTACGCCGTGATCTACGTGGTCTGGGCGGCCGCGCTGGCGTACTCCATCCGGGCGTACCTCGCCAACCGCGAACAGGAACGGCTCGATCTCGAAGCCGCCCTGGCCAGCGGACCGGCGGATGACGAGAAGGCCCCCACCCCGGCCCCGTGACCGGACCGGGTGGGGCCGGCGGCTGGGCCGTCGGCCCCACCCGGCCAGCACCACCGACCCCGCCAACCTCGGCACAACCATCCCGTCACCTCGGCACGGCCGGCTGCGCCAACCCCGGCTCGACCGGTCGGTCAGGCTCGGCGGAGCCGGCCGGTTTCGCCGCCCACCGGGTCGAGGAGCACCAACACGTCGCCGTCCAGCCCGGCCCGCCAGGCGTTGCCGAGCCGACTCCCCACCGCGACGTTGACGCAGCCGATCAGAGTGCTCGGCCCCATGGTGGCAAGCAGGGCGCCCGCCCGGCCGGCGACCCACCGCCCGCTCTGACGGTTGCAGCCGTCAGAGCCGCTCCAGCCGCCGTCCGCGCCCAGTTCCACGTACGCGTCGGGTGCCCGGCCACCAACGGCGGTGCGGGTGGGGCCGAAGCCGCCCCGTCCGGACCGCCCCGATCGGCGCAGCCGGGGAGCAGCGTCCCGACCACGAGCAGCGTCATGACGTACCCGATTCGCCTCATCAGCTTCCCCTCGTCCCGCCGTCTTCGTCCTTCGACGTGACGGAGTGGCCGTCGGTTGCGATCACCTCGGGCAGCCGGCGCAGGAACGCGATGCCGAGCAGGGCGATCGTCCCGGCGACCCAGACGACGGCCCAGCCGACGGCGTGCAGGCCCGGGACGTAGGCCGCCCGCGCGGCGTCGAGCGCCACGGGCAGGCCGGTGTCGACCGCTCCGGACAGTCCGTTCCGAACCGGTAGGTTGTCGCGCGGCCGGGACCACGGGCCGAAAGGCTGTACTCGGTGGGCCCTGTCGAGAGAATCGACACCCCCTGCGAGTCGCCGACGTTGGAAGGAGAACCATCCGCCATGCACGTCACGCCACTGACGCGGCCCCGCGCCGTACCGCGCGCCGCCGCCGTGCCGCTCCCGTTCACCGCCCCCGCGGGCGCGACACCGGTCGGCAGCGGCCGGTGATCCCCGACCTGGCCTACCGGCCCACCGAGCCTACGGACGACCGGGGACATCTGCTGGACCTCTACCTGCCGGCGGACCCTCGGGGTGACCGACCTCTCATTCTCTGGACCGGTGGCTCCGGTTGGATGAGGGACAACGGCAAGGACGGCGCCGGCCCGATCGCGGAGGTCTTCACCGCCCGGGGCTACGCCGTGGCCGGGGTGAGCATCCGGTCCAGCGGCCAGGGAGTCTTTCCGGCTCAACTGCACGACATCAAGGCCGCCATCCGGTGGCTGCGGAGCCAGGCCCGGCAGTACCGGCTCGACCCGGAGCGGTTCACCGTCATGGGCGACTCGTCCGGCGGCTGGACGGCGGCGATGGCGGCCCTGACCGGCGGCGATCCGACCCCGACCGGCGACGGCGATCCGACCCCGGCCGGCAACGACGACGGCGGTTCGGTGCCGGGCGACGACGGCGATCCCACCCCGGCCGGACTCGCCGGGGGGACCGATCCGAGCAGTCGGGTCCAGGCCGCGGTGGCGTTCTACCCGCCCACCGACTTCCTCCGGATGGACGAGCAGATGTTGCCCGGCGCCTGCCGGGAGTTCAACCGGGAACTCGGCATCACCGACTGCCACAACGATCCCGGGTCGCCGGAGTCGCAGTTGATCGGCGGTGCCATCCAGACCCGCCCGGAAGCGACCGGCGCGGCGAACCCGGTACGGTACGCGGCGCGGTCCGCCCCACCGGTGCTCCTGCTGCACGGGCAGGCCGACGCGTTGGTGCCGCACGGCCAGAGCGTGCTGCTCTACCAGGCACTGCGGGACGCCGGAGCCACCGTCACGTTCTACTCGGTCCCGGGCGCCGGCCACGACTGGCGAACCGTGCTGGATCCGGCCAACCACGACGACCAGCGGGTGTACCGGGCCCACTCCGGCCGCGAACGGGTCACCGCCGGTCGTCCCGGCCCCAGTTGGGACGCCATCGACCGGTTCATCCGGGACGCGATGGAGGCACGCCGGACCTCACCGTCGACCGAAACCCGCCACGCCCCCGATGGCATCGTCGGGTAGGCGTATCCGCAGGTCGTACGAGGGTCAGACGAATTCTTGACCACCCGGTCGACCTGACATTGACAGCGTTCGCTGATTGGTTCAGAGTATCGAAGAGAGCGCTCTCTCGTCAGTTCGTCACAGGCCCGCAACCTGTCCGACACGTTGCGGCCCTCAACTATGGGAGCACTGATGAATAGCGCTCTGTCCCCACCCCGCGTCCGACCACATTGGCTCAGCCGATGGCGTGCCCTGACCGTGTCGGGCACGATCCTGGCCCTGTTCGGCGGCTATCTCGTCGTTTCCGGTACGTCGGCCGACGCGGCCGAGACCCTGCTGTCGCAGGGTCGGCCCGCCACCGCCTCGTCGACGGAGTCCGCCGCCACCCCGGCGTCGGCCGCGGTCGACGGTGACGCCGGCACCCGCTGGTCGAGCGCCTTCGCCGAGCCCCAGTGGTTGCAGGTCGACCTCGGCGCCGTCGCACCGCTGAGTCGGATCGTGCTGAACTGGGAGGGCGCCTACGCCCGCGCCTTCACGATCCAGACGTCGACGAACGGTTCGGCGTGGACGACCGTACACACCACCACCAGCGGCAGCGGCGGAACCCAGGAGATCACCGTCAGCGGCAGCGGGCGGTACGTCCGGCTCAACGCCACCGCGCGGGCCACCGCGTACGGCGTCTCGCTCTGGGAATTCCAGGTGTACGGCGAGTCCGGAACCAGCGCCTGCGGCACCGGCAACGCCGCACAGGGCCGGCCGGCGACCGCGTCGTCGACCCAGTCCACCACCTTCCCCGCCGCCTCGGCGGTGGACGGCAGTACGGCGACCCGCTGGTCCAGCCTCGCCGCCGATCCGCAGTGGTTGCGGGTCGACCTCGGTTCGACCCAGTCGATCTGTGGAGTCACCCTGAACTGGGAGGCCGCGTACGCCACGGCGTTCCAGATCCAGACCTCGGCCGACGGCACGAACTGGACCACGGTGTACAGCACGACCACCGGCACCGGCGGCACACAGGTGCTGACCGTCGCCGGCTCGGGCCGCTACGTCCGGATGTACGGCACCCAACGGGGCACGGCGTTCGGCTACTCGCTCTGGGAGTTCGCGGTACGCACCGGCACCGGACCCAGCACTCCGCCGACGACCACTCCACCACCGACCACGCCGCCGCCGACGACTCCACCGCCGGGCGGAAGCGTGCTGCTGTCGTACCAGAAACCGGCGGTCGCCTCGACCAGCCAGAACGACGGGGCGTGCTTCGAGTGTGTCCCCGCGCGGGCCTTCGACAACGATCCGGCCAGCCGCTGGGCGACCAGCGCCACCACCGGCTGGGTCGACCCGGGCTGGATCTACGTCGACCTCGGCGCCACCGCCACGATCAGCCAGGTGGTGCTGCAATGGGATCCGGCGTACGCCGCCGCGTACCAGATCCAGGTCTCCGCGAACGCCTCCACCTGGACCCCGATCTACTCCACCACCACGGGCCGGGGCTTCAAGGAGACGATCAACGTGACCGGCACCGGCCGCTACGTCCGGATGTACGGCACCGCCCGGTCGAGCCAGTACGGTTACTCGCTCTACGAGTTCAAGGTCTTCGGCACCGGCGGCAACCCGACCGCCCCGCCGCCGATGCCCCCTGACCCGACGTTCCCGGCGAACATCCTGGTCTGGAGCGACGAGTTCAACGGGGCGGCCGGCAGCAAGCCCGACCCGACCAAGTGGACGATCGATCCCGGCACCGGCCAGAACAACGAGATCCAGTACTACACGAACAACAACAACGCTTCGATGAACGGCACCGGGGCGCTGGTGATCGAGGCTCGTCGGGAGACCGCCGGCGGCAGGGACTACACGTCGCACCGGATGAACACCGGCGGCAAGTTCACCGTCCAGTACGGCCGGATCGAGGCCCGGATCCAGGTGCCGAAGGGCAACGGCCTCTGGCCCGCGTTCTGGATGATGGGCGCCGACTTCCTCACCGGCCGTCCGTGGCCGTACAACGGCGAGATCGACATCATGGAGGTCCTCGGCCGCAACACGCTGGAGGGCTACTCCACGCTGCACGCACCGCAGTACAACGGCGGCGCGGGCTACGGGCAGAAGTATCCCGCCCCGGGTGGGGTCGACTTCGCCGGTGGTTTCCACGTCTGGGCCGCGGAGTGGGACAGCCGGGGAATCACGTTCAAGGTGGACGGCCAGACGGTCTTCTACGCCAGCAAGGAGACGGTGGAGTCGACCCGTGGCCCGTGGGTCTTCGACCATCCCTTCTATCTGATCCTCAACCTCGCCGTCGGCGGTGACTTCCCGGGGCCGGTCGATTCGACCACGCCGTTCCCGTCCCGGATGCTCGTCGACTACGTTCGCGTCTACCGCTGAACGGCGGGTGGCCGGTACGGCGCACCGGCCGCCCAGCACCCCCTCCCGCACACCGCCTCCCCGCACCGCGCCCTCCCCGAACAGTCGGAAACGCGTTCCGCCACCGTGCAACCTTCGACGAGGCGGGGCGGGTCGTACCGGCAACACGAGCGGGAGGAACGGAGGCTGGACTTGCAGAAGGCTGAGGAAGACGATTTCCACACGTTCGTCGCGGCCCGGATGGACCGGTGGCGACGCGGTGCCTTCCTGATGTGCCAGGACTGGCACATGGCCGACGACCTGGTGTCGATCACCGTCACGAAACTGTTCCGGAATTGGCGCAAGGTGAGCCGGGCGGACAATCCCGACGCGTACGCCCAGCGGGTGCTCAGCCGCGTCTGGCTCAGCGAACGACGGCGGCCGTGGCGCCGGGAGCGCCTGCCGGACGACCTTCCCGAACCGGAGTGGTCGCCGCCGGATCGAGCCGACGACCGCGAGTCGCTGGCGGAACTGCTGCGATCGCTGGGACCCCGGCAGCGGGCGGTACTCGTCCTGCGTTTCTACCTCGACTACTCGATCGAGGAGACCGCCAAGATCATGCAGGTGTCACCGGGCACCGTGAAGAGCCAGTCCGCGCGTGGGCTCGTTGCGCTGCGCGCGCTGTCGGCGTCGACGATCCGGAACTGAGAGGGAATCAGCGGAGATGAACCAGCAACTCTTCGACCAGGTCGTGGGTACGCCGCCGCCCTCCACGGTGGATGTCGTCGCCATCGTGCGGCGGGAGAAGCGGAGGAGCGCCGTCCGGCGGATCGGCACGACGATGGCGGCGGTACTCGGACTCGCGGCCTCGGCCGGAATCCTCGTGACCGCCCAGGACGGACCGGCCGGTGTGGCTCCGCCACCCGTCGCCGTGGACAACCGCTTCCAACTGGTCGCGAGCGACCGCGAGTCGGCCCAGTTGACCGCGAAGCGACTGGCCGAGGCGCTCGACGAAGCGCTCCGGAGCGCGGCACCGGGAGCCCGGTGGATCCGTTCGAACATCTTCGAGGACGCCGCCCCGGACGGGCAGCCGCCGCACCTGTTCACCGACAACACGCTGAAACAGCACGAGCAGATGTTCAGCGGCGGTACGGGAGTGCTGGCAGACGGCCGCAAGGGCATGCTCGAACTGCACATCGTCAGGTTCGGGCCGGTGACGGGGAAGCGCTGCGACGACCCGAAGTGTGTCGCGGAGCGGGCCCTGCCCGCTGAGGACGAGAACAAGAAGCGCGACCTCCTCCTCAGCTGCCGGGACGAGACCACCTGTACCGAGCGCACCGGCCCGAACGGCGAGCGCATGACGATCCGGACCGATTTCATCAAGTTGAAGCGGTTCCCCGGCCCCTGGAAGGCCGCCAACTACCAGGTGTTCGTCGAACTCGTCGACGGCCGGGTGCTCAACCTCGTCAGCACCAACGAGTACGGCATGGGAGAGCATGAGTCCACCCTGCAACAGCAGTACCCGCCGCTGACGGCGGCGCAGCTCACCGAGATGGCGATCGAGGTGGCCGGCAGGGTCAAGCCCTGACCGCACCTGCGATCAGGCGGACGTCACCGCCGCCAGCGAAGTGACCCGCGCGGCGTCGGGCCGACGCACCCGTGCGTCAGCCTGACGTCGCCGCGCTCGACTCCGCGCGCAGCGGGAAGTGACAGGCGACCTGGTGGAGAGCGCCGGCAAGCGGCGGCTCCGTCTCGCAGATCTCCTGCGCCAGCGGGCACCGGGTCCGGAACCGGCACCCGGTGGGCGGGTTCAGCGCACTCGGCAGCTCGCCACGGATCGTGACGCTCTCGCGCGGCGCGGCGAGGTCGGGAGTGGCGGACGGCACGGCGTCGATGAGCGCCTGCGTGTACGGATGCCGGGCGGACCTGACCACGTCGTAGGCGGGGCCGACCTCGACGAGCTTGCCCAGGTACATCACGCCGATCCGGTCCGCCATGTAGTCGACGACGGACAGGTCGTGGCTGATGAACACGTACGCCAGACCCAGCTCGCGCTGGAGGTCCCGCATCAGGTTGAGCACCTGTGCCTGGATCGACACGTCGAGCGCGCTCACCGGTTCGTCGCCGACGATCAGCCGGGGTTGCAGGGCCAGGGAGCGGGCCAGCCCGATGCGCTGCAGCTGGCCGCCGGAGAACTCGTGGGGGTACCGCTCCAGGACCCGCCGGGACAGCCCCACCTGGTCGAGCAGGGTGCCGATCCGGGCCCGGCGCGCGGCCGTGTCGCCCACCTGCTGGATCTCCAACGGTTCGGCGAGGATGGCGTCGACCCGCATCCGCGGATTCATCGCCGCGTAGCTGTCCTGGAACATCAACTGGACCTGGCGGTGCATCCGGCGGCGCTCGCGCCGGGGCAGGCGGGCGATGTCGGTGCCGTCCAGGACGATCTGCCCGTCGGTCGGCTGCTCCAGCCCGACCACCAGTCGCCCCACGGTGGACTTGCCGCAGCCGGACTCACCCACCAGCCCGAACGTCTCGCCGGGACGGACCTCGAACGAGACTCCCGCCACGGCGCTCACCCGCCCGGAGGTCCGGCGGAGCAGTCCACCGGTGGTCGCCTCGTAATCCTTCACCAGCCCCCGGACCGACAGGATCGGTTCCGCCGCCGGGCCGGACTCCTCCGCCGTCGTCGGCGCGGACACCGGCGCCGTCCGGGCCGCCGGGGCAACCGTGGTCAGGGCTACCGGGTGCAGGCACGCGTGCTGGTGGCCGCCCGTCGACAGGGTCACCTCGGTGGTACGGCACTCGTCCGTCACGAACCGGCAGCGGGGGGCGAACCGGCACCCGGTCAACGGTCGGGACAGGTCCGGCGGCAGGCCCGGAATGCTGTAGAGCCGCTCGTGTACGCCCGGCTCGCGGACCGCCGACTCCGGCAGCGCCTCCATCAGCGCCTCGGTGTAGCGGTGCCGGGGCGACCGGAACAGCTCCGAGGTGGCGGCGGTTTCCACCACCCTCCCCGCGTACATCACCGCGACCCGGTCCGCCCGGCCAGCGATCACGCCCAGGTCGTGGGTGACCAGGATGACGGCCATCCCGAACTCTTCCCGCAGGTCGTCGATGAGTTCGAGGATCTGGCGCTGGGTGGTCACGTCGAGCGCGGTCGTCGGCTCGTCGGCGATGAGCAGGCGCGGCGAGCAGATCAGTGCCATGGCGATGGCGACCCGCTGACGCATCCCGCCGGAGAGTTCGTGCGGATAGTTGTCGACGATCTTGTCCGGCCGGGGCATTCCGACCCGGCGCAGGATCTCGATCGCCCGCTCCCGGGCCTGTGCCTTACCGGCCCCTTCGTGCACCCGCAGGGGCTCGGCGACCTGGGTGCCGATCCGCATCGTCGGGTTCAGCGAGGTGAGCGGGTCCTGGAACACCATGCCCATCCGGACGCCCCGGATCCGCCGTACCTCGTCGGTCGGCAGGGACCGGAGGTCGCGGCCCTCGAACAGGATCTGACCGCCGACCACGCTGCCACCGGAAGGCAGCAGGCCCATCACCGACAGTGCGGTCATCGTCTTGCCGCTGCCCGACTCGCCGACGATGCCGAGGGTCTCGCCGGGGTGGACCTCCAGGTTGACGTCGTCGAGGGCGTGTACGGTGCCGCGACGCAGCGCGATGTCGGTGTTGAGGTTGCACAGGCGCAGCAGGGGCTGGCTCTCCCCCGCGTCCCGGGTTGCCTCGTGGTGCCGGACGGTTGGCTCGATCGGTGCGCTCATTTCCCTGCTCCTGCTAGCGTCGCCGGAGGCGGACCTCGAAGGCGTCCCTCAGCCCGTCGCCCATGAAGTTGAAGGCGAGCACGATGAGGATGATGGCGATTCCGGGCGGATACAGCAGCCACCAGTGACCGCTGTAGGTGTCCGCGAGGCCGTCGGAGAGCATCCCGCCCCAGTTCGCGGCCGGCGGCGGGACGCCGAGGCCGAGGAACGACAGGTAGGCGACGTAGAGGATGGCGTCGGCGACCTGGAAGGTCGCGTTGACGATCACGGTACCGATGGCGTTCGGCACGATGTGCCGACGTACCGCGCGGCCGCCCGTACCGCCCATCGAACGCATGGCCTGGATGTACTCGCGGGAACGCAGGCTCAGCGCCTCACCACGGACCAGCCGGGCCGGTCCCAGCCAGGCGAAGGCGCCGATGATGAGGATCAGCATCGGCACGCTCGGGGTGACGATGGCGGCCAGCAGCATGAAGAGGAACAGCGAGGGGATCGACATCATCGCGTCGACGACCCGCATCATCGCGGAGTCGACCCAGCCGCCGACGAATCCGGCGACGGCTCCCCACAGCGTGCCGAGGAAGGTGGCGAGGATGCCCGCCGCGAGTCCGACGACGATGGAGGTCTGTCCGCCGAGCATGAGTCGCCCGAGCTGGTCGTAGCCGACTCCGTCGGTCCCGAGCGGGTGCCCCTGCTCGCCGGGGGCCAGGTGTACCGCCGCGAGGTCGGTGTGCACCTGGTCGGTGTGGTAGACGAGCGGCCCGATGAAGCAGACCCCGGCCAGCAGGATGAACAGGCCCAGGCCCACCAGGGCGAGCCGGTTCTCGCAGAAGACCGACACCCCCTGGCGCCACAGCCCCCGGACCGGCGCCTCGTCGGGTTCGATCGCGAGCGGCGGCGCGCCGACCGGTACGCCGGGCACCTCGGGCAACGTGGTCACGAGGTCCTCCCCCGAAGTCGGACCCGGGGGTCGACGGCGGCGTAGAGCAGGTCGGCGAGCAGTGCACCGAGCACGGTCGCGACCGAGATGATCAGGGTGACGCCGAGCAGGATCGGGAAGTCACGCTTCAGCGCCGCCTGCCAGAACAACTGCCCCATCCCGGGGAAGTTGAACAGCGACTCCACCACCAGGGCCCCGCTGAACAGCGCCGGCAGGTACATCCCGAGCAGGGTGATGACGGGGAAGAGACCGTTGCGCAGGGTGTGCAGGACGACGACCCGGCGCTCCGACAGACCCTTGCTGCGGGCGGTGCGCACGTAGTTCTCGTTGAGGTTGTCGACCATCGAGGAGCGGACGTAGCGCGAGTAGACGGCGATGGTGACGATCGCGAGCGTGACGGTGGGCAGGACGAGCCCGGCCGGCTCGGCGAGCATCTCGGCCAGGGTGAAGCCCTGCGGCGCCTCCGGCGGGAGGATCGGCCAGACCTGCGAGAAGAGGATGATCATCATCAGGCCCATGAAGAAGATCGGGGTGGCGTACGCCAGCAGCGACAGCGAGGTGATGGTGTAGTCGGGCCACCGGTTGCGGCGTACCGCCTGGATCACCCCCAGCGGGATCGCCACGACGACGGCCAGCAGGGTCGACAGCAGCGACAGCACCATCGTCTTCGGCAGCCGCTGGCCGATGGCCTCGGTGACCGACTGGTTGAGCTGGAACGAGTAGCCGAGATCGCCGTGCAGCAGGCGCTGCACGTACATCAGGTACTGCTGGACCCAGGGCCGGTCGTAGCCCATCTCGTGGTTGAACGCCGCCAGTTGCTCCAGCGTCGCCTCCTTACCCAGCGCGGAGCGCGCGGCGCCGCCCGGCAGCAGGTGCAGGATGATGAACGCGATCACCGTGACGAGCACGATGACGATGAGGGCCTGGCCCAGGCGTGTGATGAGGTACCGGACCACTGGGCGGCTCCTCCCCCTCCTCGAGGGGCTCCGGCGGCGCGGTCAGCGCCACCGGAGCCGGGACGGTCAGTGGGTCAGTTCTTCCAGGACCAGTCCTGGAAGTAGAAGTAGTTCATCGGGTCCTGCGGCTCGACACCCTGCAGCCCCGACTTGTACGCCGAGATCTGGTACACCGGGTTCGGCATCCACAGCACCGGCAGGTCCTTGGCGAGGAAGTCGTTGTACGCCTTCAGCGCGCTCTCGTCGGCGGAGAACTGGGTCGCCTCGATGAGCCGGTCGGCCTCCGGGTTGCTGTAGCTGCCCAGGTTCACCGGCGCACCGGTCTGGAACAGCCGCTCGCCGCTGGCGAAGACCGGGTAGTACCAGCTTCCCTGCGATCCGAAGAAGGACATGTCCCACGAGCAGGTCGCCTCGGTCGGCTTGCAGGCCGGGGTGACCGCGACCGAGTCGGGTACCTCCTTGATGGTCAGCTCGATGCCGAGCTTGGCCATCTGCGACTTGATCTCGGAGAACATCTTGGTGGTCGCGGCGAACCCGCTCTGGCTGGTGACCGTGAAGGCCAGCGGAGTGCCGGCGGCGATGCCCTCGCCGCACTGGTTCGCGGCGGCGCCCGGGGTCTGGCAGGTGGTCTTGCCGTCCGGGGTCACCTTCCAGCCGTGGCCCTCCAGCAGTTCCTTGGCCTTGGCCGGGTCGAAGGAGTAGGCGCACCCGCTGGCATCGGTGGTGCCCGGCTTGAGCGGCACCGGGCCACAGCTCGGGGCGGCCATGCCGGACCAGATGACCTTGTTGATGGTCGGCTGGTCGACGAGCATCTGCATCGCCTGGCGCAGGTACGGCTGCTTGAACAACACACCCGTCTTCGGGTTGTTGAAGTTCAGCTGGAGGTAGGTGATGGACCAGCCGTACCAGGGTGCGACCTTGTAGTCCTTGGACTCGAGGTACGACTGCTGGGACAGGTTGGCCGGCGGGATGTACCCGTAGTCGATCTCACCGGCGCGCAGCACGTTGAACTCCGCGTCGTCACTGGTGAACGGCCGCAGTACGACCTTGGCCAGCTTCGGCTTGTCGGTGCCCGAGTAGGTCGGCTGCGCGGCGAGCACGACCTCGCCGTTCGGCACGTACTTGTCCAGCTTCCAGGGGCCGCTGGTGACCTTCCACAGCTCGTTGGTCGCGTACGACTTGGGGTCCTTCGACGCCGTGGTGAGGAAGTCGAAGACCTTCTTGGCGCCCGCGGGGGTGCTGGCGAGGTCACCGACGGTCGCCGTCGCGGAGTCCTTGTCCCAGACGTGCTGGGGCAGCGGGACGATCCGGTTGAGCTGGTTCCCCACGAACCACGCCGTGTTGTACGCCTGCGTCGTGGTGAGCGAGAAGGTCTTCTCGTCGGTGATCTTCCAGTCGGCGATGTTGTCCGGGAAGCCACCGGCCCGGTACGACGCCCACTTGTCCTTGTTCGCGGTGACCAGGTTCCACCAGAACTGGATGTCCTTGGTGGTGACGGGCTTGCCGTCGGACCACTTGTTGTCCTTCAGCGTGATCGTCAGGGTCTTGCCGCCGTTGCTGACCACGGGCGCCTCGGCCATCGAGCGCTCGGCGTTGATGTTGTACTTCGCCGAGCCGTCCAGCTGGTACTCGTACAGGTGCCGGTACAGCGCCGACGTGAAGGTGGCGTTCTCGCCCTGGGTGAATCCGGGGGCGGAGATGGGCAGGATCCAGTTGGGGGTCCGGAAGGCCACCGTGACGGTGTCCTTCCCCTGACTCCCGCCCTGGGAGCCCTTCGAACCGCTGTCGCCGCTGCAGGCGGCCAGGCCCGCGCCGATGGCGAGCACGCTGGCTATGGCCACGGTGCCGCGCAGGGCGCGCCGGTGGAATCTGCTCCTCATGAGTCTCCTCGATTGATCTGCACGGGCCCCGCGTCGTCGGGCGTCAGAGGCGTCGCGTCCAGCCGCCTGGTGCTGCTCAAGCGGTCGATGCGGAGAATGTATAGGGAGCAAAGTTCGGAGTCAACGAAACTATCTCAGTTTGTTCGCCAACTTCGGTCAGGTTACGATCGAAGTCGCCGAAGCATCTTTCCGATGACCTTCGCGGCGACCCCTACTCGACCCCCGGCCACCGCACCCGACAAGCTGAGGCGGCGCCGGACGACCGGCCCTAAGGAGGAGAGGCATGTCGGATCCGATCTCCGCCACCCTGCGGGACCAGACGCTCAAGCTGCTGGCCAACGGCGAGGCCACCTCCCGCGCCGATCTCGTCGAGGCGCTCCAGGTGGCACCCTCGACCGTCACCGGCGTCGTGCGGCGACTGCTGGAGGAGGGCGCGATCCTGGAGGAGGGCGTGGGCCGCTCCACCGGCGGGCGACGGCCCCGGATCCTCCGCCTACGAGAGGTCGCCGGCGTCTTCGCCGTCTCGGAGCTGGGCGCCCAGCACGCCCGGATCGGCCTGTGCACCCCCGACGGGCGGCTGGTCACGGCCGAGGAGGTGGCCATCGACATCGCCGCCGGGCCCGCCGAGGTATTCGACGCGGTGGCGCAGGCGTTCGAGCGGATCCAGGCGGCGCCCGCCCCCGGTCAGGCGTTGCTCGGGATCGGCGTGGCGCTGCCGGGACCGGTCGAGTTTCCCCGTGGCCGACTGGTCGGGCCCGCCCGGATGCCCGGTTGGAGCGGCGTCGACGCGCAGGTCGAGCTGAGCCGGCGCTTTCAGGTGCCGGTGGTCGTCGACAACGACGCCAAGGCCGCCGCGATCGGCGAACACACCGCCCGGGACCGGGAAACCGGAGACATGATCTACGTCAAGGCCGGTACCGGCATCGGCGGCTGCCTGGTCACCGGCGGGCAGGTCTACCGGGGCGGCCGGGGGCTCAGCGGCGACGTCACCCACGTACGGGTGGCGGACAGCGGCGAGCGGCACTGCTCCTGCGGCAGCCAGGGCTGCCTGGAGACCGTCGCCAGCGGTGCCGCCCTGGCCCACCAGTTGGCGGAGCAGGGCCTGCCGATCGCCACCACCCATGACGTCATCGCCGCGGTCACCGACGCCGAACCGACGGCGGTGACGATGGTCCGGCACGCCGGTGGGCTGCTCGGGGTCGCGCTGTCCGGCCTGGTCAACTTCCTCAATCCCGATGCCGTCGTCATCGGTGGGGCGCTGTCCAGCCTCGACGTCTACGTGGCCGCCGCCCGAGGAATGCTCTACGAGCGCTGCCTGCCGTCGATGACCCAGTCCCTGTCCATCGAGGCCAGCGTCGTGGGCCCGGATGCCGCCCTGGTCGGCCTCGGGCACCTGGTACGCGTGGCGGCCGACGTCCGTCCCAGCTGAGGAGCTCCACCAGTGCCCCGTTCCCTCCGGATCGCCATCGGCGGCATACACATCGAGTCCAGCACCTTCTCGCCACATCTGAGCACGGCCAGTGACTTCGACGTGACCCGGGGCGATGCGCTGTTGGCCCGATACGCCTGGCTCTCGCCCCTCGCGCCGTGGGCCGCCGAGATCGAATGGGTGCCCCTGGTGCACGCCCGGGCCCTGCCCGGCGGTGCGGTCGACCCCGCGGCCTACGACGCCTGGTCCGCGGAGATCCTGGACGGGCTGTCCCGGGCGGGCACCCTGGACGGCATCCTGCTGGACATCCACGGCGCGATGAGCGTGGTCGGCCGGGACGACGCCGAGGGCGACCTCGTCACCGCGATCCGGTCGGTGATCGGGCCGGAGCCGTTCATCTCCGCGGCCATGGACCTGCACGGCAACGTCTCACCCGTACTGTTCGACGGCTGCGACCTGCTCACCTGCTACCGCACCGCGCCACACGTCGACGTGTGGGAGACCCGCGAGCGCGCGGCACACAACCTGGTGGACGCGCTGCGCCGGGGGCAGCGCCCGTACAAGGCGCTGGTGCACGTACCGATCCTGCTGCCCGGCGAGATGACCAGCACCCGGGTCGAACCGGCCCGGGGACTGTACGGGCGCATCGCCGAGGTCGAGGCCCGGGACGGCGTCATCGACGCGGCGATCTGGATCGGCTTCGCCTGGGCCGACCAGCCCCGCTGCCGGGGCGCCGTCGTCGCCACCGGCACCGACGCGGTTGCCGCGACCGAGGCCGCCCGGGAACTCGGCGAACGCTTCTGGGCGGCCCGGGAGGAGTTCGCCTTCGTCGCGCCGACCGGCTCCATGGACGAGTGCCTCGACGCGGCCCTGGTCGCGGTCGCGGAGCCCGCCCGGCGCCCGTTCTTCATCAGCGACTCCGGCGACAACCCGGGGGCCGGCGGCGCCGACGACGTCACCTTCGCGCTGTCCCGGATGCTCGCCCGGCCCGAGATCCGGGACGGCTCGGTCCGGGCGGTGTTCGCCTCGCTGGTCGACCCGGAGGCGGTGGCGCAGGTCGCCGACCAGACGCCGGGCACGCCGGTCGAGGTACGCGTCGGTGGCCGCATCGACGCGCGGGATCCGGGACCACTCCCGCTCACGGGAATCCTCGAGGCGGTCGCCGAGGACCCCGACGGCGGGCGGTGCGTGAGCATCCGCGTCGGCGGGCTCAGCGTGTTCGTCACCTCCCGGCGGATGCAGTACCGGCAACTGGCCTCCTATGCGCGGCTGGGGGTCTCGGTCGACGCGGTGGACGTGGTCGTCGTGAAGATCGGCTACCTCGAACCCGAGCTCTTCGACGCGGCCGGCGACTGGTTGCTCGCGCTGACCCCGGGCGGCGTCGACCAGGACCTCGAACGACTGCCGTACGCGCACCTGGTGCGGCCGATGTTCCCGCTGGATCGCGACTTCGTCGCGGACCTCACCGTGGCGACCCGGTGACCACTTCGACCCGGTCCGCCGGGCCGATCCCGGATGGCTGCGTGCTCGCCGTCGACGTCGGCGGGACCACCATGAAGGGGTCGGTGTTCGACGACGACGGCCGGATCCGGCACACGGTGGTCGTACCGTCGCGGGCGGACGCCGACAGCGACCCGGTGGACGCGGTACGGGCCCTGTGTCGCCGGCTGCGGGACGACGCGCTCGCGCGGGGTGCCGCGCCCGTCGGGATCGGAGTGGTGGCCCCGGGCATCGTCGACGAGGCCGCCGGGGTGGTGCGGTACGCCTCGAACATCAGGTTCCGGGACGTGCCGCTGCGGGCGCTCGTCCGCGACGACCTCGGGCTGCCGGTGGCGATCGGGCACGACGCCCGGGCGGCCGGCGTCGCCGAGGCGGTGGCGGGGGCCGCCCGTGGATTGGACAACTTCCTGTTACTGCCGCTGGGCACCGGCATCGCCGCCACGGTGGTGGTGCACGGCGAGCCCGTTCCCGGTGCGGCCTGGTCGGCCGGCGAGGTCGGCCACATGCCGGTCTTCCCCGGCGGGGAACCGTGCAGTTGCGGGCAGCGGGGCTGCCTCGAGGTGTACGCCTCCGCCGGTGGCCTGGCCCGGCGCTACGCCCGGCTCGGCGGCACCCCCGGGCTCGACAGCCGGGCGATCGCCGCGGCCACCGCCACCGATCCACTGGCCCGGTCCGTCTGGGACACCGCCACGCACGCCCTGGGAACCGCCCTGGCCACCCTCACCCTGACCCTCGATCCGGCCCGGATCGTGCTCGGCGGCGGACTCGCCGAAGCCGGCCCGCAACTGTTCGACCCGGTACGCGACGCGCTGCGCTCGGCGCTGGCCTGGCGGACCGCGCCCGTGGTGCTCCCCTCCGCCTTCGGCGCGGTGGCCGCGCAGGTGGGCGCCGCCGTCCTGGCCCGACGCGCGGCGGGGCTGCCCGTACCCGAGGGCTGGGCCGCACCCGTGTCCGAACCCGTCGGCATCTAGGCAGGCCCGGATCGGCCCGTGGGCGGGCGCGCCACCTCCGGTCCGCACCGTCCGGCCAGCCGAAGGTCGCGAATATCCCCTGGTGCGCGAACATCCCCTGGTGTTCGGGATGTCGATCGGACGATGATCCCATCGTGGACAACCAGAGTCCCGTCCTGCTGGACACCGACATCGGCAACGACATCGACGACGCCGTCTGCCTCGCCTACCTGCTCGCCCAGCCGCGCTGCGATCTGCTCGGCATCACGACGGTGAGTGCCGACCCGGAGGCCCGGGCGGCGCTCGCCAGCGTGCTCTGCCGGGCGGCCGGGCGTAACGTCCCGATCTTTCCCGGCGCGGGCGAACCGTTGGTCGGTCCGCCGGTCCAGGGTCCACCGCCGCAGGCCGTGGCGCTGGCCCGATGGGACCACGAGAGGTCGTTTCCCGCCGGAGCCGCGGTGGAGTTCCTCCGGCAGACGATCCGCGCGCGTCCGGGCGAGGTGACGCTGCTGGCGATCGGTCCGCTGACGAACGTGGCGCTGCTGTTCGCCGTCGACCCGCAGATCCCCTCGTTGCTGCGGTCCCTGGTCCTGATGGGCGGCGCGTTCACCACCGTCCCCGGCCCGGAGTGGAACATCCACTGCGACCCCGCAGCGGCGGCCCGGGTCTACGCCGCGCCGGTTTCGCTGCACCGCTCGGTCGGCCTCGACGTCACCACGCGGGTGCGGATGGACGCCGACGCCTTCCTGCGCCGCTGTACCGGTCCCCTGCTGCGTCCCGTCGCCGACATGGCCGCGCCCTGGCTCACCGACCGACCGGAGGTCACCTTCCACGACCCGCTGGCCGCGGCGACGCTCTTCGACCCCTCGCTCTGCACCTTCGGCACCGGCGAGGTGACCGTCTCCCCCACCGCTGGACCGACGGCGGGCGTCACGGCCTGGCGGGCCGCAGGCGACGCGGGGCGGGCCGCAGGCGACGCGGGGCGGGACACCGAACCGGGTACGGGCACGGGCGCGGGGTACGACAGCGGTAGCGGTACCGGGCCGCACGAGGTCGCGGTGGACGTCCGGCCGAACGCCTTCCTGGACCACTACTTCGCGGTGGTCGACGCCTTCCGGTCGGCCGGTCAGGCGCGGACCGGGTAGGAATTCGGCCCGGACAACGACGACGACACGTCGGTCGGCACCGCGACCCCGCCGGCGTGACACTCGTCGGGTCGAGCCACTCCCTCGCGGCCCACCGCCGGGACCGTGCGTAGGCTTGCCGGTTGTGCTGATCCTGCTGCCTCCCTCGGAGGGAAAGACCGCGCCCCGGACCGGCCGCCCGGTGAACCTGGACTCGCTGACCCAGCGGGCGCTGACGCCGGGGCGGGAACGGGTCATGGATGCGCTGGTCGCCCTCTGTTCGGGCGGGGACCGGGAGCGGGCCCGCGGTGTGCTCGGACTCGGCCCGGGGCAGGACGAGGAACTGGATCGCAACGCCGGACTACGGACTGCGCCGGCCGCGCCGGCCGCCAGGGTCTACACCGGGGTGCTCTACGACGCGCTGGACCTGGGCACCCTGACCGGCGCCGCCCGAACCCGGGTCCGGCGGTCCACGCTGGTCTTCTCCGGACTCTGGGGAGCGATCCGGGTCGACGACCGCATCCCGGCGTACCGCTGCGCGATCGGGGTCAACCTGCCCGGGGTGGGCGGGCTGGCGTCGTACTGGCGCAAACTGCTGGAGCCCGTGCTCGTCGAGGCCGTCGCCGCCGGCCCGGTCCTCGACCTGCGCTCCAGCGGGTACGCGTCGATGTGGCGGCCCACCGGTCGACTGGCCGAGCGGACGCTGGCCGTACGGGTGCTGCACGAGCAGGTGGTGAACGGGGAGACCCGCCGTTCCGTGGTCAGCCACTTCAACAAGGCGACGAAGGGCCGACTGGTCCGGGACCTGATGCTGGCCGGCGCGGCACCGCGCTCCCCCGGCAAGCTGGTCGAGGCGTTGCGTGACCTGAAGTACACCGTCGAGGAGCAGCCGACCGCCGCCGGTCGGCCCCGCCAACTCGACCTGGTGGTCGCCGAGCTCTAGTCGTCCTGCCCACGGAGGTTGGTGACAACGGGCGGCAGCAGTCCGGCCGGGTACTCCAGTCCGTCGTGGGTGCAGGCGGCGGCGGCCACCCGGGCCGCGTACCCGGCCGCCTCGGCCGGCGACGTTTCGGGCGACCGGGCCGCCGCGACGTACCCGGCCGCGAAGGCGTCCCCGGCACCGGTGCTGTCGCGCACGGCGGCCGGCGGCACGGCGGCCGGTACCCGTACCAGCGCGCCGTCCGCGCCGACCAGCAGCGCACCCCGGACGCTCCGGGTGAGCACGGCGGTCCGGGGTCGACCGCCCGTGACCAGCTCGCGGGCCACCTGCTCGGCCCGGTCCCCGAGTGCCGCGCCGCTGACGAAGACCAGATCGGCGGCGGCGGAGAACGGCCGGTGGTAGTCGTTCCGGCCGTCCCAGTCGTGCAGGTCGGTGGAGACCGGCCGGTCCGTCGCCGGCCCGCCGGGCAGGCTCGGCAGCAGCCCGAGTGTCCAATCCATGATCGACAGGTGTACGTGCGCGGCCGCGTCGGCCAGATCCGCCAACTCGTCCGGTGCGAACGGCGGCGGCCCGGTCCAGGGTCCCCGGGGATCGTGCAGGGAGGTGCGCCCGCCGGCCGGGTCGAGCAGCAGCACCGAACGTCGGGTACCCCGGGGATCGGTGCGCAGGACGTGGTGGATCGTGGTGCGGGCGAGAGCCGCCCGCACCACCTCGCCGGAAGCGTCCTCGCCGATCACGTCGACCAGGGCCACCCGCAGCCCGAGTGCCTCGGCGGCGAGCGCCACCCCGGCGCCGGTGTTGCCGATCCTCGGCTCGAACGGCGGCACGATGATCGAGTCCGCCGTCGGCAGCGGAAGTTCCGGCACCCGGACCGGGATGTCCACGCCCAGCCCGCCGACGACAAGAAGATCGAACACAGTGGGCACGATAGCGGAGACCCGGCGGTGCCTCAGCGGGCCAGGGCCTTCTCCAGTTGGGCCTTGCTCATGGTCGAGCGGCCCTTGATGTTCCGGCTCTTGGCCTCGTTGTAGAGCTGCGCCTTGGTGCGGCCCTGCGCACCGGTGTGGGAACGCTTGCCGCCCCGGTGTCCGGAGGAGACGTCCTCGACGGACAGCCTGCTGGCGGTCTTCGACTCGCCGGAGCGGGCGCGTTCCTTGTTGACGGTACGCGCGGCGATCTCCTCGGCGCGCTCGGTGGACTCGCCGCGCTTCTTCGCGCTGGCCTTGATGTGCTTGTACTGCCGTTCCCTCTTCGGGCTGGACCCTGCCGGCATGACCGGCTCCTTTCTCTTCGTCGGGGGGGGTCGTGACGCCTGTCATCGGGGTCGTGCGGCCGATCCGGTGGCGGATCAGAGGATGGGCTTGCCACCGGTCACCGGGATCATCGCCCCCGAGATGTAGCTGGCTTCGTCGGAGGCGAGCAGGACGTACGCGGGCGCGACCTCCTTCGGCTGGCCGGGGCGGCCCAACGGAGTGCTCTTGCCGAACTTCTCGACGTGCTCCGGCGGCATGGTGGACGGGATCAGCGGGGTCCAGATCGGGCCCGGCGCGACGCTGTTGACCCGGATGCCACGTTCGCCGAGCAGTTGGGCGAGACCGGCGGTGAAGTTCGCGATCGCGCCCTTGGTGGTCGCGTACGGCAGCAGCGTCGGGCGGGGCATGTCGGAGTTGATCGAGCTGGTGTTGATGATCGACGCACCGGGGCCGAGATGCGGCAGCGCCGCCTGCACGAGCCGGAACATCGCCGTGATGTTGATGTCGAAGGTGCGCTGCCACTCCTCGTCGGTGATCTCTTCGACGCTTTCGTGCGTCATCTGGTACGCGGCGTTGTTCACGAGTACGTCGATGCGCCCGAACTCCTCTACCGCCCGGTCGACGATCGTCCGGCACATCGCCGCGTCGCCCACGTCTCCCGGCACGAGGACGGCCTGCCGGCCCGCATCCTCGACGAACTTGGCGGTTTCCCGGGCGTCGTCGTGCTCGCTCAGATAGGAGATCAACACATCGGCGCCCTCGCGGGCGAACGAGATCGCGACCGCCCGGCCGATCCCGCTGTCACCACCGGTGATGACGGCCTTCTTGCCCTCGAGGCGTCCGGACCCCCGGTAGGAGTCCTCGCCGTGATCGGGCTTGTGCCGCATCGCGCCCAGGGTGCCGGGTGGTTGCTGGGTCGGCTCGGACTGTTGGGCGTCGGACATCGGACTGCTCCTTCCGGTCGGGTGCCGACGCCTCGCCTGACGTCCGCCGTCGCGATCCTTCCGCCGTCGCGATCCTGCGGTCCGATCGGCGAGTACGAGCACCCGAAGTATCTCCACCTTGGCCGTAGAACGGCCCGGTACGGGCCAAACTGCCCGAGCCCGGTGGCCGCTAAACCCGGCCCCGCACGACGGAAGCTTGGGTCCGAGTCAGGGAACGAACTTGTCGGCGGGGGGATCCAGGACGTCCTGCACCGCGATGCAGGGATCCGTGCCGGGTGCGGCGGCGTGGATCGCCTCCGCGGCGCGCCCCGCGGCGTCCCGGAACGCGCCCTGCTGGTCCTCGGGCAGCCCAGCGAGCACGTGCTGCTCGGCGAGCGAGACCCGGCGTTCGGCGTCCGCCAGCACCTCGCGCCCCCGCTCGGTGGCGACGATTCGCCGGGCCCGCCGGTCGCGGGGATCCAACTGCCGCTCCAGCAGGCCGGCGGACTCCAGGTCGTCGATGAGGTACGTCAGGACGCTCCGGTCGATCGCCAGCCGGGTCGCGAGGGCACCCTGGGTCGGCACCTCGTCGTGTACGACCACGGTGAGGATGTGGTAGCCCCGGCTGCCGTGCGGCAGGTCCCGGAGCGCCTCCTCGACGCGTTCGTGCCAGCGGCGCAGCACCATCCCGAGTGACCAGCCGAGATTCGTGCCCGACCGGCGGGCTTCCGGACGGGCATCGTCGTCTCCAGCGGCGGACATGTCACGAGCCTAGCAGCGATCTGTTGTCCACAAGATAAGTTGGCCGACAAAATATTTGCCAGCTAGACTTCTTGCTGCATCAACTATCACGTGGGCAAGGAGAGGGCAATGCCCGATTACGGCCATGAACTCCTGTTCGGCACGTTCCTCACGCCGACCGCGAACGATCCGGAGCGGGTCGTGGCGCTGGCCGAGCTGACCGAGTCGGCAGGGTTGGACCTGGCCACCTTCCAGGACCACCCCTACAACCCCGACTTCCTCGACACCTGGACCCTGCTCAGCTGGGTCGCCGCCCGCACCGAGCGGCTACGCGTCTCGGCGAACGTGCTGAACCTGCCGCTACGCCCACCGGCCGTGCTGGCCCGAGCCGCCGCGAGCCTGGACCTGCTCTCCGACGGACGGTTCGAACTCGGCCTCGGCGCCGGAGCGTTCTGGGACGCCATCGAGGGCATGGGCGGTGGCCGGCTGTCCGCCGCCGACAGCGTGGCGGCACTGAGCGAGGCGATCGACATCCTGCGCGGCGCCTGGGACACCTCGACCCGGGGAGCCCTGCGGCTGCGGGGCGACCACCATCCGGTGCCGGGAATGCGTCGTGGCCCGGCGCCGGCACACGACGTCGGCATCTGGCTGGGTGCGTACAAGCCACGGATGCTGGCGCTGACCGGCAGCAAGGCCGATGGCTGGCTACCGACCCTGGAGTACCTGAAGTCCCCGGACCGGATCACGGCGAACCGTCTCATCGACGAGGCGGCGACCGCGGCGGGACGGGACCCACGGCAGATCCGACGACTGCTCAACCTCTTCCAGATCGACTTCTCCCCCGCCAACGGCGGATTCCTGCGGGGAACGCCCGAGCAGTGGGTCGAGCAACTGCTTCCGCTCGTCCTCGACGAGGGATTCAGCGCGTTCATCGTCGGTCGGGACGACCCGCGCATCATCCAGACCTTCGGCCACGAGGTCGCCCCCGCGCTGCGCGAGGCCGTGGCGAGGGAGCGTACGACGACCGTCGCCCCGAGCGGGCCGACCCGGTCGACGGCCGTCCTGGCCCAACGCCAACCCGGGATCGACCACGCCACACTCCCCGCGTCGCTGGTCGCCGGGGCGGTCGAACCGGGCGACCCCGAGTACGAGCGGGTCCGACACAGCTACAGCCGCCAGGGCTCGCCCGCGCTCGTGATCCGTCCCCGCGACGCCGCCGAGGTGGTCGACGCGGTGACGTATGCGCGCACCCAGGACGTACCCCTCTCGGTACGCAGCGGCGGCCACGGCATCAGCGGCCGGTCGACCAACGACGGTGGGATCGTGCTCGACCTGTCGAGGATGAACAAGGTCGAGGTGCTGGACCGGGCGACCCGACGGATCCGTCTCGAACCCGGCGCCCGCTGGGGCGAGGTCGCACAGGCGCTCGCCCCGGCCGGGCTCGCGATGAGTTCCGGAGACTACGGCGACGTCGGCGTCGGCGGACTCGCCACCACCGCCGGGATCGGATACCTGGTCCGCAGGTTCGGCCTGACCATCGACCACGTGGTGGCCGCCGAGATCGTGCTCGCCGACGGCACCCTGGTACGCGCCGACGCGGAGCACCACCCCGACCTGTTCTGGGCGATCCGGGGTGCCGGCGGCAACTTCGGTGTCGTGACCGCCCTGGAACTGGAGGCGTACGAGGTCGGCAACGTCGTCTACGCCCAACTCGCCGTCGACGCGACCCGGGCCGCCGAACTGCTGCAACGCTGGGGAAGCCTCGTCGAGGACGCGCCCCGGGAACTCACCAGCTTCCTCGCGCTTCTTCCCGGCCGTCGGCAGAACCCGCCGATGGCCCAGGTCACCCTGGTCTATGCCGGAGACGACATCGAGGCGGCGGAGAGCGCGCTGACCCCGTTCCTGGAGATCGGCCCGATCCTCGACCAGCAGGCGCAACTCGTGCCGTACCCGGCGATCGTCGCCCCGCCGCACAACCGCCACCACGGCCAGGGCCTGGACGACGTCCGCAGCGGCCTGCTCCGGCACATCACACCGGAGGTCGCGGCCTCCGTCGAGACGATGATCCGCTCCGGCGACGTACTGATCGTGCAGTTCCGCTCGGTCGGCGGCGCCGTCAACGACGTACACCGGGACGCGACCGCCTACCCGCACCGGAGGCAGAACTTCTCCCTGCTCGCCGCCACCGTGCCGGACCGCCGGGCCCGGCTCGACAAGCTCTGGTCCGACCTCTACGAGCACCTCGACGGGATGTACCTGAGCTTCGAGAGCGACACCGACCCGCAGCGACTCCTCGACGCCTTCCCCGAGCCCACCCTCGGCCGGCTCCGACGGCTCAAGGCGGCGTACGACCCCGACAACGTCTTCAACCGCAACTTTCCCATCCCACCGGCGACCGGCACCGACCCGGACGAATACGCCGACCATGCCTGACCCACCGCTGGCCGGCTTGGCGGGCTATCGACGGATGCCGATGGCGAGGAATCGGTGCACCGGGTCGTCGTAGCTGGTGAGGTGCCATCCGGTGTGGTCGGTGCTCCGGCGGAGTGGGATTTCGGCGAGTGGCTCGTCGGGATGCAGGGTGTGGCCGTGCCGGGCGGCGAGGGCGGCGCGACCGGAGGGATGGAACAGCACGAGCCGTCCGCCGGGTCGGGTGATCCGGGCGAGTTCGTGTAGGCCGGCTTCCGGGTCGGGCAGATGGCCGAGCAGCCCGGCGGCGAAAACCGCGTCGACGCACGCGTCCGCGATGGGCAGGTGCCGGGCGTCGCCGAGGATCAGTCCGGCACCTGCGGTGCGGCCCTGGTCCCGGGCAACGGCGAGCATCTGCGGGGTGATGTCGACGCCGATGACGATGCCGTGCCGGCCGACAGCGTCCCGCAGGGCCGGCAGGGCGCGCCCGGTGCCGCACCCCAGGTCGACGGCGACCCCGCCGGTACGGAGGTTCGCCTCCGCGACGGCTGCGGCACAGGCGGGCATGTCATCGCCGAACCTGGCGTCCCAGGACGCGGCGCGCACGGCGAAGAACGCCCGGGACTCGCTGATGTACCAGCGTTCCATCGGGGCGAGCCGGTCGGCGACGACCCCGGCGTGCGGCGCGGCGCCGTCGACGACGACGGAGACGGCGCCGGCCGGAAGAGCGCCGGCCAGGTGGCCGAGAATTTCCGCCCAGCGGCGTGCCTGTTCGTCGGTCATCGCCTGCCACGCCGGTACCGGCATTCGCTCGCCAGCCATGCACCCATCATGCAGATGCGGCCCGACAAAGGGAACCTCTGCCGACAATGCAAGCTGATCAGCGAACTATGCCTCGCAGTTGCGACGGGCTAGGGTGGCTCTCGTGACGGTGTTTCGGATCGGTGAGGCCGCAGAACTGCTCGGGGTCAGCGCGGACACCATGAGACGTTGGATCGACGCGGGGCGCCTCCCCGCGCTCCGGGACGAGTACGGGCACCGGGTGATCGACGGGGTCGCCCTCGCCGCGTTCGTCCGGGCCCAGGCCGCCGAGCCGGAGGAGCGCGCGGACGAGTCGTCGGCGCGGAACCGGCTTCGGGGCATCGTCACGGCCGTGGTCAAGGACACCGTGATGGCGCAGGTCGACATCCAGGCCGGGCCCTTCCGGCTGGTGTCGTTGATGAGCCGCGAAGCCGTCGACGAACTCGGCCTGGAGGTCGGCTCGCTGGCCGTCGCGGTGATCAAGTCGACCACGGTGGTGGTGGAGCGACCCACGTCGAACGCCGGCAACAGGGGGAGGAGCAGCCTGTGAGAGTACGACGGTTCCGTACCGCCCTGGCCGCGCTCACCGCACTCGCGGTGGTGGGGCTGACGGGTTGTGGCGACAGCGACGATGCCCCGTCGGGCGGCGGCCCGGGGATCACCGGCACGGTGACGGTGTTCGCCGCGGCGTCGCTGACCGAGTCCTTCACGACCATCGGCAGGGACTTCGAGGCGGCAAACCCCGGAACGAAGGTCACGTTCAGTTTCGCCGGCAGTTCGGCACTGGCGAACCAGATCAACCAGGGTGCCCCGGCGGACGTGTTCGCCTCCGCCGCACCCGCGAACATGAAGACCGTCACCGACGCCGGCAACGGCGACGGCGACGGAACCCCGACCACCTTCGTCCGCAACCAGCTCGTCATCGCCGTACCCAGGGGAAATCCGGACCGGGTGACCGGGCTGTCGGATCTGACCAGACCCGACGCGAAGGTCGCGCTCTGCGCCGAACAGGTGCCGTGCGGGGCGGCGGCGAAGAAGGCCCTCGACGCCGCCGAGGTGAAGCTCACCCCGGTCACCCTGGAGCAGGACGTCAAGGCGGCGTTGTCGAAGGTGAAGCTCGGCGAGGTGGACGCGGCGCTGGTCTACCGCACCGACGCGAAGGCCGGGGCGGCCGACGTCGACGGGATCGAGTTCCCCGAGTCGGCCGGAGCGGTCAACGACTACCCGATCATCGTGCTGAAGAACGCGGTCAACCGGGCGGCGGCGCAGGCGTTCGTCAGCTACGTGCTCTCCGACACCGGCAGGGGCGTGCTGACCGCCGCCGGATTCCAGGCTCCGTAACCGGTGTCCCTTCTCGACCACGCCGACCCCGTGACACGGCCAGAGGCGGGCCGGTCGCCGCGACGACGTCGGGCCACCGGCCGGATCCCGGTCGCGCTGCTGGTCCCGGCCACCCTCGGCCTGCTGTTCCTGGTGCTGCCGCTCGCCGGGCTCCTGGCCCGGACGCCGTGGACGACACTGCCCGCGCGGCTGGCCGAGCCGGGCGTCCTGACCGCGCTGCGGCTGTCGCTGCTGACCGCCACCCTCGCCACGCTGCTCTGTCTGGCCCTCGGCGTACCGCTGGCGTGGCTGCTCGCCCGGGTACGGTTCCCCGGCCGACGCGTCGTACGCGCCCTCGTCACCGTCCCGCTCGTGCTGCCACCCGTCGTCGGGGGCGTGGCCCTGCTGCTGGTGTTCGGCCGCCGGGGACTGCTCGGCGGCTGGCTCGACGCCACGTTCGGGATCACGCTGCCGTTCACCACCGCCGGTGTGGTGCTCGCCGAGGCGTTCGTGGCGATGCCCTTCCTGATCATCGCCGTCGAGGGCGCGCTCCGGGGTGCGGACACCCGCTACGAGGAGGCCGCCGCCACCCTCGGTGCCGGCCGCTGGACCACGTTCACGCACGTCACGCTGCCACTGATCGGGCCCGGCATCGCCGCCGGGTCGGTGCTGTGCTGGGCCCGTGCACTCGGCGAGTTCGGCGCCACCATCACGTTCGCGGGCAACTTTCCCGGTCGTACCCAGACGATGCCGCTCGCCGTCTACCTCGCGCTGGAGACCGACCTGGAGGCCGCGATCGTGCTCAGCCTCATCCTGCTGACCGTCTCCGTGGTCATCCTCGCCAGTCTCAGGGACCGATGGATCACCAGTCCGTGACCGCCACCACCAGCGAGGCCGGCACGCCCGATGCCAATACGTCGATGCTCGACGCGCACCTGGTCGTCGAACTCGGCCGGTTCCACCTCGAGCTGCCGCTACGGATCGGTGCCGGTGAGGTCGTGGCGCTGCTCGGCCCGAACGGAGCGGGCAAGACGACCGCGCTGCGTACCCTCGCCGGCCTCGCACCGCTGTCCGGCGGGCACATCACCCTGGCGGGACAGGACCTCGACCGGCCCGACACGCGCCGGTGGACACCCACCGAACGGCGCCCGATCGGAATGGTCTTCCAGGACTATCTGCTGTTCCCGCACCTGACCGCCCTGGACAACGTGGCGTTCGGGCCCCGCCGGCACGGCGCCGACCGGCACAGTGCCCGGCAGCAGGCGGCCGGCTGGCTCGCCCGGGTCGGGCTGGCCGAGCAGGCCCGCCGCAAACCCCGGCAACTCTCCGGTGGGCAGGCCCAGCGGGTGGCGCTGGCCCGTGCCCTCGCGGTGAATCCGGCGTTGCTGCTCCTCGACGAGCCACTCGCCGCCCTCGACGCCCGCACCCGCCTCGACATGCGCGCCCAACTGCAACACCACCTCGCCCAGCATCCGGGGGCCACGCTTCTGGTCACCCACGATCCGCTCGACGCCCTCGTCCTGGCCGATCGGCTCGTCATCGTGGAGCAGGGCCGGGTCGTACAGGAGGGCGACGCCGCCACCATCACCGCCCAACCCCGGACCGAGTACGTCGCCCGGCTCGTCGGACTCAACCTCTACCGGGGCCGGGCGAACGGACACACGGTCGTGCTCCGGGACGGGTTCCGGCTCACCGTCGCCGACCAGCACGACGGCGACGCCTTCGTCGCGTTCCGGCCCTCCGCCGTGGCGCTGCACCCGCACCGCCCCGACGGCAGTCCCCGGAACACCTGGCCGGCCACCATCAGCGGAATCCAGCGGCACGGTGACAACCTCCGGATCCAGCTCACCGGGCCGATCGAGGTGGCCGCCGACATCACCCCGGTCGCCGCCGCGCAGCTGGACCTCGTACCCGGTCAACCCGTCTGGGCCGCCGTCAAGGCCGCCGAGACGCATGCCTATCCCGCCGCCCCCGCCTCCTGAGACCGTCACCGACGACGGTCGTCGGTGGTGGTTGAATGGCCGCGTCCGACCGCGCCGCACGTTGGGGAGAATCCGTGACCTTGACGAGTCGTCTGGCCCGCCGGGCGGACATGCCCACGCTGCTGCCCCTGATCGGGGCGGCGATAACGGAGTTGCAGAAGGGGTTCCTCGACGACGCGCAGATCGAGTCGAGCCGGTCGATTATGGGCATCGACACCCAGCTCATCGACGACGGAACCTACTTCGTGGTCGAGTCGGACGGGCAGATCGTGGGCTGCGGCGGTTGGAGTCGCCGGGCCACCCTCTACGGCGGCGACCACTCCCAGGGCCGGGACCCGGCGCTGCTGGACCCGGCCCGCGACCCCGCCAAGGTTCGGGCGATGTACACGGATCCCCGGTTCGCCCGGCGGGGCGTCGGACGGCTGATCCTCTCGCTGTGTGAGGCCGCCGCCGTTGCCGAGGGGTTCGACTCACTCGAACTCATGGCCACGCTGTCGGGTCGACCGCTGTACGAGGCCGCCGGGTTCGTCCCGGTCGAGCACGTCGAGGATCCTGCCGGCGGCACCCCGGTGCGGCTGGTCCGGATGCGTAAGTCGATCTCCGCCTCGATCGCCTGATCCGCCGTACCGAAAGACCTGCTTCGATTTTTCTCCCCAGCAGAATCATTGACCGATTCTGTTCTGTGTAGCGGGCACCGGTCTCTATAGTCGTCGCAAGCTCGGAACAAGGCGTGTTGCGGGGTGACGGGCGCCCCGGACTCGTAGCCCGGGACGCGGCGAGATCGATGCCGAGCCGCCATCCGCAGTACCCGGGCACGACCTGGTCTGCGCAGGCGCTCTCGCGCGGGATACCGGGCCTATCAGAGGGAGGACCGACCATGGCCACGAGACGATTTCCGGCACCGACCGACATCCCCGACGCCACCGTCCTGGACGAGTTCTACGCCGCCGTCGCCGAGGCCGACCTCCAGCCACTGTGGATGCAGGAGGGCCTGATGCCCCGCACGCCGCCCCTGCGCGACGTGCCGTTCCGCTGGCGTTGGAAGCGGCTGCGGGCCCTCGCGGAGCGGTCCGGCGAACTCGTGCCGATCGACCGGGGCGGCGACCGCCGGGTGCTGGCGTTCGCCAACCCGGGAGGCGGCGGCCTCCCGTACGCGACGAGCACGCTCTGGGGTGCGGTGCAGTACCTCGGTCCGGGCGAGGTGGCCCCGGCACACCACCACACCCCCGGCGCGCTGCGGTTCGTCCTCGAAGGGCACGGCGTCTGGACCCTCGTCGACGGCGACCCGGTGTCGATGAGCCCCGGCGACCTCGTCCTGACCCCGAGCTGGTGTTGGCACGAGCACCACAATCCGGGCAGCGAGCCGATGCTGTGGTTCGACGGCCTCGACCTTCCGATGGTCCGGGCCATGGACGCGATCTTCTTCGAGGACGGTCCGGACCAGATGACCAACCGAGCCGTCGATCCCACGTCCCGCTCCGAACTGCGGTACGCCGGAGCCCCCGGACTGCTTCCGCTGGACGCCGGGGCACCCCCGGCGCACTCCCCGCTGCTCGCGTACCGCCGGGCGGACACCGACCGGGCGCTGACCCGGCTGCTGGAGGCGAGCGCCGACCGGTACGCGGCGGTGCGCTTCGCCGACCCGACGTCCGGAGCCGACGTGATGCCGACGATCCGGTGCAGCATGCACCGCCTGCTGCCGGGTGCCCGGACCCCGACGACCCGCCGGACGGGCTCGTCGATCTGGGTCACCTACTCGGGTACGGCGACCGCGCTGATCGACGGGCAACGGTTCGACCTGGAGCCGGGCGACGTCTTCGCCGTGCCCTCCTGGGCACGCTTCGACCTCTCCGCGACCGAGCCGACGGACCTGTTCAGCCTCTCCGACGCACCCGTGCTGGAGGCGATGCGCCTGGCCAGAACCGAGACGCTCCCGGCCCAGCAGGAGAGCACCTGACATGCGGCCGCGCCGTCCGAACGTGATCATCGTCGGGGCGGGAATCGGCGGCCTCACCCTGGCGCTCGAACTGCACGACGCCGGCATCCCCTGCCGGGTGTACGAGGCCGTCCCGGCGCTCACCCCGATCGGCGTGGGCATCAACGTCCTCCCGCACGCCACCGCGGTCCTCGACCGGCTGGGGTTGACGGCGCCGCTCGCCGAGGCCGGTGTCACCACTCGGGAATCGGTCTTCTACAACCGCTTCGGACAGCTCATCTACCGCGAGCCCGCCGGTCGGTACGCCGGCTACGACTCGCCGCAGTTCTCCATCCACCGGGGCGACCTGCAACGAATTCTCCTCGACGCGGTACGGGACCGCCTCGGGCCGGACGCGGTGCGGCTCGGCCACCGGTGCACGGGAGTCACCCAGGACGACGACGGCGCAAGGGCGAGCTTCCGGGGCGTACCCGGTGACGAGGCGCTTTCCGTTGAGCCGGCCGACGTGCTCGTCGGCTGCGACGGCATCCATTCGGTGATCCGTCGGCAGCTCCACCCGACCGAGGGAGAGCCGGTCTACAGCGGGGTCAACATGTGGCGCGGCGTCACCGCGTGGCCGCCCTTCCTCAGCGGCGCGAGCATGGTCCGAGCCGGCTGGCTGACCAGCGGAAAGATGGTGATCTACCCGATCCGGGACGCGATCGACGAGGCGGGGAACCAGCTCGTGAACTGGGTCGCGGAGCTGGAGACGCCGCACCACGAGCGGCGCGACTGGAACCGGACCGGGAACCTCGACGACTTCGTCGGCGCGTTCGCGGACTGGCACTTCGACTGGCTCGACGTTCCGGCGCTACTGCGCGCCTCGGACTCGGTGCTGGAGTACCCGATGGTGGACCAGGACCCGTTGGACCACTGGACCCTCGGCCGGGTGACCCTGCTCGGCGACGCCGCCCATCCGATGGTGCCGCGCGGATCCAACGGAGCCGGCCAGGCGATCCTGGACGCCCACGCACTGCGGGAGGAACTGAGCGGTACCGACGACGTGGGCGCGGCGCTGCGGGCGTACGAGTCGCGACGCCTGCCGGCCACCGCCCGGGTCGTACGCACCAACCGCAGCAATCCGCCGGACGCGATCCTGCGTGAGGTGTTCACCCGCACCCGCGACCGGCCGTTCACGCGGATCGAGGACGTCATCAGCGTCGCGGAACTGGCCGCCATCTCGAACCGGTACAAGGAGGTGGCCGGCTACGCGCAGCGACGTGATGACGACACCCGTAGCTCGCCGCGCCGATAGCAGCCGCCTGATTCGTGACTGTGGCGGTGACGTGGCACCGGCTGAGGGCGTCCCGTCGGCGGCGTCCGTATGCACCGAGCACGGGATCTAGGATGCGGCGATGCACATCTCCATGTGGGTCGCCTATGACGAAAAGCGGCTCCGGCGCACGATCCAGTTCATCCTCCGCCCGCAGATGAGGCTCGTCCGCATCCTGGGTGGCGTGCTGTTCGTCCTCGGCCTGGGCCTGGTGGCGCTGGAGCCCTCGGCTTCGGTGGCCTATCTTGCTGTGGTCCTCGGGCTGGTGTTCGTGACCGCGATCGCCCCGATCACGGTGGCCCGATCGATGCGTATGCAGTCCAACGTCATCAAGGACGGGTTCCATATGACGCTGGACGACGAGTGGGTCACGATGTCCTACCCGCTCGCCGAGTCGCGGTTCCGGTGGGCCGGCCTCGACCGCGTCATCGAGACCCCCGAGGCCTGGTACGTCATGTTCGGCAAGATCCAGGCAATCACCATCCCGAAGGAACCGATGACCGAGGAGCAGCGGGCCGAGTTCGTCGCGTTCGTCAGCGGGCTGCAACCCGCAGCGAAATGACGGACGTACGCCCCGTCCACCGCCTTCAGCCGTCAACGGTCCCACCGGCGAGGTCGTGGGAATGGCAACAGCCGATCCCCCGACCTCGCCGACCGATGTTGTCGGCCGTCGATCGGCGGCGGTGGCGAGCAGCCGCTGGCAGGTTACCGACAACGCGGTCAATGCCGTCCTGGTTGCCGTGATTCGGAAGACGGCGATCGTCACACGTCCGCGAGGGTGAGCCATTCGCCCGAACGGGGGCGGTAACCGTGGCGCATCAGACCAGTCACGATCGCCGGCACATGGCCGGCGCCGTAGACCACCGCTACCTCGATGGCTTCGTCGCCGCGTTCCTCGTGTAGTCGTCGCAGAGCCGCGAGCAGCCGGTCATCGCGCTCGCCACTCAAGGCACGTTCCAGCTCGGGCATCGCCTCGGCGGCGTCCTCGTCCTCCGGCGACGGCAGATCGTTCCGCTCCATCGCGCTCGACCAGATCCTCCGGGTGCCCCCGAACAGCCGGACGAGCACGACGATCGGCAGTACGACCCACATCAGGAGTCGGTCCGTCAGCGGTATCCGGCGCCAGGCGGCCTTGAACTGCGCCGAGTCCACATCCGGCCGTACGATCTCGACGCCCAGCGATTCGTAGTCGATGTCCTGCTCGACAAGCTGTGTCCGGTTGTTGAATCGCAACACCCGGTAGCCCAGTTCAGTGACCTCGATAATCTGCATGCCATCGCCTCCACCGGGCCCCCTACGGTGAAGGCCCATGGTGGCAGCTGCTGCCCAACCGGCCACTCGACAGAAATGCGCCCGCGCCCGACGGCCGAGTCCATTGACTGCCCACTCAGGCGAGCTGCGCGGCCGATCGGGATCGGATCGCGGGATCCGGGGCCTGCTGGCCGACCGCGACGAGGCGCGCACGGATCTCCGTCGGCAACCTGCCGATGTCACGGGTCAGCCTCTTGCGCGCCTGCCATCCGGTCAGGTGCCGCACCGCTCCGGCGAAATGCTCGTCGGTCGCCTCCGGTCCGGCGAGGGCTTCGGCGATGGCCGCGATGGGCAGTTCGGCGAGCAGCCTGCTCGGGACTCCCTCGTGTGAGGGGTAGCCGGAGTAGCGCCCCGTACCGGAACCGCACCATGCCAGCAGGGCCAGGGCCACGGCGGAGTCCGTCCGGTGGACGCCTCGGACCTGCTGAAGGAGTTCGGCGGTCGTCGGCGGGTCCGAGCCGAGGATGGCGTCGACAACCTCCCCGGGTACGGCCGCGGCGGCGCGCCAGGACCGTTCGGCCACCTCGGAGGCGGCGCGGGCTGCGGCCTGGCGTGCCTGCTCGGCATGGAACCGGTCCAGCGGGTGCGGAATACCTCGGTCGGACAACCAACGCAGGAGGGCTGTCCCGTCCCGCAGCTCGGCGTCGGCCGAGAATCCCTTCCATCGCAGCGAGTACGCGTGGTGATGGCCTACCGTCGCGACGCGCTCCCCACCATCGTCGACGAACTCGACCCGGTACTCGCCGGCACACACGCACACCATGTCGAGTACGCGAGTGACGGCCAGGGCCCGACGCAGCTCGGCCAACGAGCCAGGCTCAGAGGTGGTGATCAGGACTTCCCCGGAGACCTCGCGGACGACGGCAGTTGACGCTCCGGCCAGTCGCGAGTCGAGTTGATGCACCGTCATCCGCCCATGATCCACGACAGGACCCGGCCCGACGCGCACCGGACACGTGATCGCGACCGCGCCGTCTCAGGTGATCGGCAGTGCGGTCGCGACGGGCCAGGCGACCATCAGGGCGCCGGCCGGGATGGTGCGCCACCAGGGCATCCCGGTCAGCCACGCCACGCCGGCCACCAGGACGTACAGCGCGAGCAGCGCCGCGATCAACGGTGTGACGAGCGCGAGGAAGCCGGGGGCCAGGCCGACGGTGGCAGCTATCGGAATGGGCAGACATACCGCGGCCAGGACCGCGATGCTCCATGCTGGACGGACGAGGGCGTTCGCTCCGCCGAGCAGGGCCCCGGTGGCGAGGACGAGCAACCCGATCAGCCACCAGCGCGACCCGTGCGGCACCACCGAGGTCAGGCCGAGATGGATGGGTACGACGACCGCCGCGCTCGCCGCGACAGCCAGCGCGACGGCGGAGGCAGCCGCCGTCCACGGCGCGGTGTCGTGCCGCAAGGAACCGACCGGGTCACCCGCATCGTCCTCCGCCGGACGGGCCCCGGCACGACGGCGGGCCACCACGGCGGCGGTCGCGAGGGTGGCCCCGGCGAGCGCGAAGTAACCGACGAGATAGCCGGATACCGGCGCCGGCAGCATCCGGGTCGACAACCAGCCGCCGACCAGCGCCGGAACCGGGGCGACCAGCACCGCACCGACGAGCCACGCCATCGGTTCGCGTACGGGCAGTACCGAACCGGCCGGGGGTGAGGGCGCATGACGCGCCGATGGCCGGATCAGCGCGGCGATCACCAGGAGCAGCGTCCCGATCATGATCAGCCCGCCCGCCGCCACCCGACGCTTCGCGGCGACCACCTGTCGCTCCGGCTGGTGACGCAGGGCGTCGTCGAGCCAGCGCGCGGCCTCCCGATGGGTACGGCTGGCGTAGAGCACCCCGACGTGTTCGACGAAGCTCACCCGAACCATCCGGCGCCCGGCGGAGCCGTCCGCGACCGCCGCCTGCGAAACGGACCGGATGCCGGCAGGTTCCAGCGCGCCGACGACCAGCAGCAGGTGGCGAGGGCCGGGCTGCAGGGCCGCCGCCGTACTGTCCCCCAACGAGATCGCCACGGTGGCCGCGATCAGCGGGTCCGCGGCCCCGACCCGGACCACCGCCGCGGCCCCCATCGAATGGCCGAGCAACGCCACCCTCGCCGGATCGACCTCGGGCAGCCCCCGCACGTACCGCACGACGGCCGCGAGTTCCCGGTCGATCTCGTCCGGCCCGGTCGCCTGCCCGGTGTTGGCGGCGTGTCCGGCCAGGTCCGGCAGGGCGACCACGTACCCCCGTCGGACGAGCGTGTCGGCGAACGGCCGCATCAGTCGTCCCGACCCGGCGTACCCGTGAGCGACCACGACAGCGGGCCGCCCCGCCCCACCGCCCACCGGGCGGACGACCTCCACCGGTACGTCGGCGACGTGCACGGACGCCGAGCGCAGGTCACGCCCGGCGTACCCGACGACCAGCGCACCGGCCACGAGCAGCAGCACGCCGATGAACAGCCCCGACCGCCACAGCACCGAGCGGGTGTGAACCCGACCTGCGAGCCACGCCGCGATCGACATGCGCTGCACCGTACCGAAGCGACGATCGATGGCGCTCGCTGACGTGTCACCGGGGCCCGGCGCACTATCCTCGCGGGGTGGAACAGCAGGTGCCCCATACCGTCGATTCGCTCACCAGCGAGCTACACGATCTGGGAGTGCCGGCGGGGGGTGTGGTGCTGCTGCACTCCTCGATGCGGACCCTCGGCTTCGTCGCCGGCGGTGTCCACGCGGTGGTCCTCGCCGTGCTGGAGGCGCTGGGTCCCGACGGTACCCTCGTCGTGCCGACCCACACGCCGGACAACACGGACCCGGCCGAGTGGCGCAACCCGCCCGTCGCGCCGACGTGGTGGCCGATGATCCGTGGACAGACCCCCGGGTTCGATCCGGCCTGCACACCGAGCCGGTGGATGGGCGTTCTCGCCGAGGCCGTCCGGACCTGGCCCGGCGCGTTACGCAGCGACCACCCCCAGGTGTCCTTCGCCGCGCTGGGGCCACACGCCAGCGAGATCGTGGGCCGGCACCGGCTGGACGACGGGCTGGGAGACGATTCCCCGCTGGGGGCGCTCTACCGGCGGAACGGAATGGTGTTGCTGCTGGGATGCGGGCACGACGCCAACACCTCGCTGCATCTGGCCGAGTGGCGCCATCGGACACCGCGGCGGGCCGTGACGGGTTCGTCGGTGCGCCAGCCGGACGGGACGAGCCGTTGGGTCGTCTGGACCGACGTGGTGCCCGACGAGAGCGACTTCCCCCGGCTCGGCGCGGATTTCGAGGCTACCGTGGGCGTCACCGTCGGCAGGGTAGGAAACGCGACCGCCCGCCTGATGCCCCAGCGTGCCCTGGTCGACTTCGCCACCACCTGGATGGTCGTCCACCGCCGGACCGCCGGGTGAGCCTGCGCGCTGCGACGGGCGACCGGCCGCGGACGTGTGGATTCAGGGGCCGTCCTCGACACGCTCGCGGGCGGCGTCGAGCAACTGTTGCCGTGCCGACCAGACCTGCTCCGCGGTGAGGGCGCGCTTCCGCTCCCAGGGAATGCTTCGCCAGATCTGGTGGACCACCGGGCCCTTGCCCTTGTTGCGGGCCCGCCGGTCGAGTTCCCAGACATAGGTCCACAACAGGACGGCGTCCCGCAGATCCCGGCGTACCCGGATGAGGTCTCTGGCCTGTCCTTCGGTTGTCGGGAGCCGCTGCGAGGCCGCCAGATGCTTGACGGCGAGGGCCTGGGTTCGCACGATCCCGGTGCGATCCGCCGGACCTGGCGAGGCGTACAGCACGATGCGTGCCGACACGAGGCGGTTGTTGAACTCCAGGTGTTCGACCCGGAACGAGGTGGAGAAGAACGAGGACAGCAGGTTGGCGAACGGGCCGTGCGGGTCGAGCGTCGCCAGGTCGGCCGGCAACTCGGAACGGTGCTCCGCAATCCAGGTGGCGGCCGTGCCCGGACGCGCAAGGCGTGCGGCGGCGTCGACCGACAGCATCTCGGGGTCGTCCACCGATGCCTGGCTGAGCCACATCAACAAGCCGTAGGCCTTTGCCTGCAGCGTCAACAGCTCCGCGACGTCCTCATAGCTGAGCATGTCTGCCCTCCCGTCGGCAGCCTGCCACACGGATGGGACGCGGGTCGGCGGCGGCTGGCGTGGCCGCGAGGGCCAGGGCATCGCCGACGGTGACGCCGGTCCGATGTTCGTCGCCTTTCCGACAGTGCCAGTCTCCTGGACGCGCCGGATCCGTGTCGGCGGTTATACGCCATTGTGTACGGCACCACCGCCGGACCCGGCGGACGGCCCCGGTTCTCCACGAACCGGCCTCTCAGGAAGAGGAATCACCCAGGTGAACACCCCTGCTGTCCAGCACATCGCCATCCCCCGGGTGCGCCCCGGAACGGCCGGCCGCCTCACGCTGTGGCTCGGCGTCGCCGCGAACGTGGCCGTGGTGAACACGCTGCTCGTCGTGTCGCCGTACCCGGAATCGAGCGCCCCCTTCATCCTCGGCCGGTTCTTCGGCGTGCACGCCGCCATCATCCTGGCGTTGCAACTGCTGCTGATCGCGCGGCTGCCGTGGCTCGACCGCCGGATCGGAATGGACCGACTCACCGCCTGGCACCGGTGGACCGGCTTCACGCTGATCTGGACGATCCTCGCGCACGCCACGTCCATTGTGGTCGGTCTGGCCATGATGTCCGGGAAGACCCTTTCCGGACAGGTCATCGACCTCGTGACGACCTGGAAGGGCGTGTTGTGGGCGATGATCGCGGCCGGCCTGCTCCTGTCGATCGGGATCGTGTCGGCCAGGTTCGCCCGCCGCCGGCTGTCCTACGAGACCTGGCACGTGCTGCACCTCGGCACGTACGTCGCGGTGCTGCTCGCCCTCACCCACCAGATCGCGGTGGGCACCACCTTCACGGCGTCCCCGTTCGCCAAGGCGTACTGGTGGACGCTCTGGAGCGTGGCGCTCGGCGCCGTGCTTGCCGGCCGGGTGCTCCTGCCACTGTGGCGCAACCTCCGCCACCGGTTCCGCGTCGCGCGGGTCGTACCCGAGTCCGACAACGTCGTGTCGATCTACGTCACCGGGCACCGCCTCGACCGGCTGCCGGCGCAGGCCGGCCAGTTCTTCCTGTGGCGATTCCTCAGCCGTGACCGCTGGTGGCAGACCAACCCGTTCTCGCTCTCCACCGCGCCCGACGGTCGGTCGCTGCGGCTGACCGCCAAGGCGGTCGGCACCGGCAGCGCCACGCTGCGTCAGGTCCGGGTCGGCACGCGGGTGTTCGCCGAGGGCCCGTACGGCGCCTTCACCGCCATGCACCGGACCCGGCCGGCAACGCTGCTCATCGCGGGCGGCGTCGGGGTGACCCCGATCCGTTCGCTCCTGGAGACCCTCGACGGTCACGTGGTCGTGCTGTACCGGGTGCGCTCCGTGGCCGACGCCGTGCTGGCGGACGAGCTGCGGGCGCTGGCGGACGCCCGCGGGGCCGAGCTGCGGCTGGTGACCGGCCCGTCCCGGCCGGTACCGCCGACGGGCCCGATCCTCGGGCCGGACCACCTGCTGGAGCTGGTACCCGACATCCGCGATCGCGACGTCTTCGTCTGCGGCCCGACCCGCATGACCTCCGCCGTGCTGCACAGCCTCCGGCAACTGCGCGTGCCGCAGCGCCAGGTGCACACCGAGCGGTTCGGCCTGGCCGGCTGAGCCGATGGTGCCGGGCACGGACCTCAGGAGCCGGGCCCGGCCCCGCTCCTCGCCCGTCCGCCGCCGTTCCTGGATCGGCCCGGGCCGGCCAGTACTAGCCGTGCCCGACCTGGGTATCCGCGTGGGATGTCCGCTTCCATGATCGCCGAGTATGGCCTGCTGTCCGACTGTGCCTCGGCGGCGCTGGTCAGCCGCGACGGCTCGATCGACTGGTGGTGCCCGGGCCGGTTCGACGCGCCGTCCGTGTTCGGCCGGCTGCTGGACGCCGACGCCGGGCACTGGACGCTCTGCCCGGTGGCCAGCTCGGACCGGCGGACCGAGCGGGAGTACGTCGACGACTCGCTGGTGCTCCGGACCGTTCACCACACCAGGGACGGCGACGTCGCGGTCACCGAAGGGTTGGTGGCCGAGCCCGGGGCGCGCGGACACGAACTCGGACAGAATTCCCCGATGGTGCTGGCCCGGGTTGTCGAGGGACTTTCCGGCACGGTACGGATGCGCTGCGAATACGTCCCACGGCCGGAGTACGGGCTGATCGTTCCGTATCTGCACTGCCGCGACGGTGAGGTCCAGGCCGACGCCGGCCCGTTGACCCTGATCCTGCGCAGCCCCGTCCCACTGGACTGCGCGCACGGCCGGGCGTACGCCGAGTTCGACGTCCGCGCCGGTCAGGTGCTCGGCTTCGACCTGGCCTTCGCGCCGGCCTACGGCCCGCCGCCGCGGCACCTGGATCCGGTGCCGGCGCTCGCCGAGACGGTCGAGGCGTGGCGGGTGATCCGGGAGCTGCACCCCTACGACGGGCGCTACCCCGACCTCGTGCGGCGCAGTGCGCTGGTCGTGCAGGGCCTGACCTACCGGCCCAGCGGGGCCGTGGTCGCCGCCGTCACCACGTCGCTGCCGGAGCGGCTCGGCGGTACCGACAACTACGACTACCGGTACGCCTGGCTGCGGGATTTCATTCTGACCGTACGGGCGCTCTGGGTGACCACGTGTCCGGAGGAGACGGGCCGGCTCTTCGACTGGGCGGCCCGCTCCGCCGGACGCACCGGCGACGAACCGGTGCCGATCATGTACGGGGCGACCGGTGAGCGGGACCTCTCCGAGTACTCCCTCGACCACCTGCGCGGGTACGCCGACAGCCGGCCGGTCCGGGTCGGCAACGACGCCTGGCACCAGCGGCAGCACGACGTGCCCGGCCTGCTGATCGGCGCACACCTTCTCCAGGACGAGATTCGTGACCTCTCGGAGGAGTCGAAGGCGCTGCTCGTCGGCCTTGCCGAGCAGGCCACGCACTGGCGGGAACCCGATGCCGGCATGTGGGAGGACCGCGGCCCCGGACGGCACTACGTCGCGTCGAAGGCGATGTGCTGGGGCGCGTTGGACAGTGCGGTGAAGCTCGCGCCGCTACTCGGCCCCCGCGCCGATCCCGAACGGTGGGCCACCGTCCGGGACGAGATCCGGGCCACCGTGTTGCGGGACGCCTGGAACGACCGCGTCGGCGCCTTCACCGGAGCCATCGGGTCGCTGGAGCTGGATGCCTCCGTCCTGGTCATGCCCGGTACGGGGATCGTGCCGGCCACCGATCCCCGGATGCGGGCCACCATCGAGGCCATCGCGACGGACCTGACGACCGACGGTCTGGTCCGCCGTTGGCCGGACGATCCGGCCGGTTTCGTTGCGTGCACGTTCTGGCTCGTCGAATGCCTCGCCATGGCGGGCGAGACCGCGCGGGCCGCCGCACTGTTCGAACGTGCCGCCGCCCGCGCGAACGACCTCGGACTGTTCGCCGAACAGATCGACCCCCGCACCGGCGCGCACCTCGGCAACACCCCGCTGGCGCTCTCCCACGTCGGCCTCATCGGAGCCGCCTGGCGGCTCACCAAGCCCAGCTTCGTCTGAACACGTCGCACACCGATCGGCCCGCCAAGAGGCAGCGGTGAGCGTGCGGCGCGTCGAGCGGATCAGCGGTGAGCGTGCGGCGCGTCGAACGGATCAGCGGTAGGTCTGCGGTGCGTCGGACGGATCAGCGGTGGGCAGCGGTATCCACCAATGCGCGCATCTCCCGCACCACGGTCGGCCACACGGCTCGCGGCAGGTCGTGACCGGTGCCCGGCAGTTCCACGTACCGTGCGCCAGGCACCGCCTCGGCGATGTGCCGACCCGCGGACGGGCGCAGCAGCGGGTCCCGCTCGCCTTGGAGCACGAGGGTGGGCACGCGGAGATCCCGTAGCCGTGGGCCCTGCCAGGACGCGCCGGTCTGCCGTGCCTGGGCGCGGGTGTCGCGGACTCCGCTGGGTAGTCCGGCGTCGAGCTCGCGCTCCACCCGAGCCCGGGCGTCCTGCTCGTCGAAGGCGTACCCGGGGGAGGCGACCGCCCGCGCCAGGGCCAGGCCGGCCGCCACGTCGCCCTCGTGGTCGGCGGGGAAGCGGAAGCGCGCCAGGCGGGCCAGGAAGGGCAGGCGCACGTACCGCAGGACGGCGGCGCCCCGGGCGTCGCTGGGCACGGCGGCGTAGGAGGTCAGCGTACGCACCCGCAACGGGTGGCGTAGTGCGGTGCGCTGAGCCACCAGGCCGCCCTGAGAGACGCCGAAGAGGTGGGCGTGCTGCCACCCCAGGGCGTCGAGTACGGCGGCGGTGTCGTCGGCCATGTCCTCGGCGGTGTAGGCGGCCGGGCGCCGTCGCAGCAACGCGGCGAAGGGGTGGTCGGCGGGGACGTCGTCGAAGTGCGTGGAGCCCCCGGCGTCCCGGCCGTCGAAGGCCGCTACGTGGAACCCGGCGGCGACCAGGGCGTCGACCAGGCCGTCGGGCCACCAGTACCGCGAGACCCCGAGGCCCATTACCAGCAGCAGCGGCTCACCGCCCGCACCGCCGAGTTCGTCGACCGCGAGGATCACGTCGCCGTTGCGCGCGTGGCGCGGCGTCCTGGTCATGAGAACCTCCCTGACGGCAGCTACTTTGGGAACACCGTTCGCGAATGACGATAGCAGCACTGATACGGTGAACGCGACCGACGGGAGGGGCGGATGGGCGCGGGGGAACAGGCGGTCCCGGTTTGGCTCCGGGAACGTCGGTCGGGGGTTGGTCGGCCCGCGGAGCGCTCGCGGGCGGAGGTGACTGCGGCAGCGATCGCGCTGGCCGATCGGGAGGGTCTGGCGGCGGTCTCCATGCGCCGCGTCGCCGCACAGTTGGGCACCGGGGCGGCGTCGCTCTACCGTTACGTCGCCGCCCGTGACGACCTGCTCGACCTGATGGCCGACGAGGCCGCCGGCGGCTACGACCTGCCGGCCCCGGATGGCCCGTGGCTGACCGGCCTGCTGGAGGTGGGTCGGCAGGGACGGGCGCTCATGCTCCGCCACCCCTGGCTGCCCGAACTGGTACTCACCCGGCCCGCGCTCGGCCCACACGGCGTCGACCTGCTCGAACACGTCCTGGCGGTGCTCGCGGGGCATCCGGCGGACGCGGCGCGCAAGATGGAGGCGTTCGCCGTGCTGAACACCATCACCGCCGCCTTCGCCCTGAACGAACTCGGCACCACCTCCGACGCCCGCCAACGGCAGGGTGCCTACCTCGCCCACGCGGTCGTCGCGGGCGGACACTCGCACCTGGCAGCGGCGCTGACCGGAGCCACCCTGGCGACCGCCGCGCCGGCAGAGCGCTTCGAGGAGATCCTGTCCCGCATCCTCACCGGCCTGCTGGGACCCGCCTGATCACCGCGCTCTCATGCTCGGCGGGGTAGCCGTCGGTTCTACCTCGAGGCGGTCATCCCGTACCCGGCGCGGGCCCGCGCAGCGCGTCGAATGCCTCGTCCAGCAGCACGTCCAGATCATCCCCTCGGCGCCCACCGCTCCACGCCGCCCCGACCGCGTCCAACGCTCCGAGCGCCGCCGCCGCGAACGTGGCGGGCCGAAGGTCCACGGCCGGATCAACGCCCATCCGCCGACCCAGTTCCTCGGTGATTCCGCCATGCCACCGCCCGATCTTCTCCGCATGCCGAGCGCGTAACGACGGCGTCTCCCCGCACAGCCGGAAGATCGCCATCAACCGCTCCGGATCGCTGACGAACACCCGCTTGGCGTCGTCCATCGCCCGCCGCAGCGCCTCCCACACCGACTCGGCAGCGGGCCGGGCCGCCAACGCGCCGCAGATCAGGTCGCCCATGTCGGCCAGGTAGCCGAGGACCAGGTCTTCCTTGGTGTCGAAGTACCGGAAGAACGTCCGCCGCGCCACTCCGGTGGCCGCCACCACCTCGTCGACAGTGGTCCGCTCGAACCCGCGGGAGATGAACAGGTCCACCGCGGTGGCCGCGATCTCGGCGCGCATCGCATTCCGGGTGCGTTCGCGGAGCCCCGGGGGGTTGGTGTTCGGCGCCGTCATGTGCAACAGTCTATCAATGCCAATTTGGCACCAGGTGCCATAGGGGCACCAAGAGCCAAAGGAGTGCGCCATGGCCCACTGGACCACTGCCGACGTCCCCGACCAGTCCGGCCGCGTCGCGGTCGTCACCGGAGCCAACAGCGGCCTCGGCTACCACACCGCCCTCGCCCTCGCTCGGGCCGGCGCACACGTCGTCCTCGCGTGCCGCGACCCGCAGCGCGGCGATGCCGCCCTCGACCAGCTGCGCACAGCGGTCCCGAACGCCAGTGCCGAGTGTGGTTCCCTGGACCTCGCCGACCTGGACTCGGTGCGCCGCTTCGCCGATTCCGTCGAATCTCTCGACCTTCTGATCAACAACGCTGGGATCATGGCGCTGCCCAGCCGCCGCACCACCGCGCAGGGCTTCGAGATGCAGGTCGGCACCAACCACCTCGGTCACTTCGCGTTGACCGGCCTGCTGCTACCGCGCCTGCTGAACCGGCCCGGAGCCCGGGTGGTGACGGTCAGCAGCGGCCTGCACCACCGCGGTCGTCTCGCCGACCTCGACGACCTGCAGAGCGAACGCAGGTACGGGGCCTGGCGCGCGTACGCCCTGTCCAAGCTGGCCAACATCCTGTTCTTCACCGAGCTGGACCGTCGGCTACGGGCGGCGAACCAGCCGGTACGCAGCCTCGGCGCGCACCCCGGCTACGCCGCGACCAACCTGCAGCTGACCGGCCCCGCCGCAGACGGCGGCACCCTACTGATCCGCCTCGGCCAACTGGGCAACCGGTTCTTCGCGCAGTCCGCCGCGATGGGCGCCCTGCCGAGCCTGCGCGCCGCGACCGACCCGGAAGCGCAGGGCGGCGAGTTCCACGGCCCGTCCGGCTTCCTCGAGCAGCGCGGCTATCCGGATCGGGTGGCCTACAGCTCCGCCGGCCAGGACGTCTCCGCCGCCCAGCGCCTGTGGACCGAATCCGAGCGCCTCACCGGGGTAACCGTCGACACCGGCACGCCACGGTAACCGGTGCCATCGGGAGGTCTGGACGTATCTGGTTTTCCACCACGACCGTTGCCCGGAATGGCGCGGTACAGCTCAAATACGTACCCTCGGGTCTTGCAGCGCCCGGGCAATCGCGGCGAGCATGCCGCTTTCACACAAGCCGGGTGCTCCGATCAGGAACTCCTCCCGGTCGTACCACTCGACCACTTCCACACCCGGCTGACCAGCGATTGACCGGTCGAAGGGCAGCGTGGCGTCATCGTCATAACAGCCGTAGATTTCATCGGCGGCCCACATGCCCCAGTGCAGCGGGCCAAGCTGGGACTCGTTCTGTTCCTCGTCGAAGACGGTCATGAACCGCTCTTTCGGGTTCACCGGCTGCACACCGAGCGACCCGGTCTCGAGAAGTTGCTCGAAAGTGGGGTCTTCATCCCAGTCCCGGCTCGGGATGACCAGCGTTAGCACATCTTCCAGATGCTCGTGGCAGGCGCAGTCGGGCCGTTGCGGCGGCTGCCAATCGTCCTTTTCGGAGGCGATTCCCATCCGGCGATGATAGGCGGCACACCATCGTCGTCGCCGCCCTGGCCATCTTCCACATCGAGGCACGCGCGGGCGGGCAGAGACGGACGCGCTACGGGTTCAGGACGACCTTTCCGGCAACGGTGCCGGACTCGGCCAGCCGCATGGCTTCGGCGACCCGGGCCAGTGGCAGTTGGGCGGCGATCTGGGCAGTGACGTCGCCGCGCCGCAGGGCGGCGAACACCTCGGTGAGGTCGGCGCGCAACTGGGCGCGGAACCGGTTCCTGGACAGGACCCGACCGGCCCAGATGTTGAAGAAGTACGCGCGGCGGCGGTTGGGCAGGGCGTTCCACAGCCACACCCGGCCGAGCAGTTTGAGCATGGGCCACTGCTTGGATCCCGTGTCGTCGCGGGTGGAGGCGCTGCCGTACGAGACGAGGGTGCCGCCGGGTGCGAGGAGGCGCCAGGAGGCGACGATGCCTCGGCCGCCGACGTGGTCGAAGACGGCGTCCACCCCGTCGGGGAAGAGTTCGCGGACCCGTGCGGTGACGTCCTCGGTGCGGTAGTCGACGGGGACGACGCCGCGCTCCCGTAGAGCGTCGTGGTGGCGCGCGGACGCCGTGCCGACCACCGTGATGCCCGCGGCCTGGGCGAGTTGGACCAGGACGGAGCCGACGCCACCGTTGGCGCCGTGCACGAGGATGGTCTGCCCGGCGCGGACCCGCGCCTTGCGGTGCAGCATCTGCCAGGCGGTGATGCCGTTGACCACCATGGTCTCCGCCTCCGCCGGGCCGATCCCGTCGGGCACCGGCACCACGTCGGCCGCGTCGACGAGTACGTGGCTGGCCCAGCCGCCGACCTTGACCAGCGCGGCCACCCGGGTGCCGGTCAGGCCCGGCTCGACACCCGCGCCGATCGCGAGAACCGTGCCGACCAGGTCGTAGCCGGGCACGAACGGGAACGCCGGCTGGTCGTAGTAGCGGCCGCGCCGCATCTGCTGCTCGGCGAAGGAGACCCCGGTCGCCTCCATCCTGATCAGCACCTGACCGGGGCCCGCCGCCGGGATCGCGCCGCGCCGGACCTGGAGCCCCTCCGGCTCCACTCTGCCCGGCAGTACGACCTCGACCAGTCCTTCGACGTCCATGACAACCTCCACCGCGCTCGATCGCTGATTACCTCTCGCTTCAGTTACAAGTTCTAACAGCTTCCGGCGGAGAGAGTCAAGAAGGTCCGTGATAGCCTCTAACTAAATCTTGATGGCGTAGCCACGCAGCGTGGAAGGGCGGCAGGTCATGGCGGAAGCAGGTGCGAGGACTCCCCGCGAGCGCTACCGCGCCCAGGTGCGTACGGAGATCAAGGAACGCGCCTGGGGGCAGATCGCCGTCGCCGGGGCGTCCGCGCTCTCCCTCAACGCGATCGCCAAGCAGATGGGCATGACCGGACCCGCGCTCTACCGGTACTTCGCCAACCGCGACGAGCTGATCACCGAACTCGTCACCGACGCGTACCGGAGCCTCGCCGACACCTTCCGGGCAGCCGCCGAGTCCGGTGCCGACCTGGCCACGCTGGCGCATGCCCTACGCGGATGGGCCCTGGACGATCCCCATCGGTACTTCCTCGTCTATGGCACGCCCGTCCCCGGCTACCACGCGCCGGACGGCGTCACCCAGATCGCGTCCGAGATCATGACGACCTTGCTCGACGCCTGTGTCGCGCTGCCCCCGGACCGCCCCGCGACACCGTTCGACACGCACCTCGAAGACCACCGGCAGTGGGCGGCCGGCCACCCTGCCCCGTCCACGGCCCTCCACCGCGCTCTGATCTTCTGGACCCGGCTGCACGGCATCCTGTCCCTGGAACTCGCCGGCCACTTCACCGGAATGGGCTTCGACCCCGCCCAACTGTTCACGGCCGAACTGGACAACCTGTCGGCACACTGACCACCCCCTACCCCGCTAACGCTGGCGGCCGGGCGGGCCGACCACGCGGGTGGCCCAAGATTGCGGTCAGCCGATCGAGAAGGTGGCCAGCCGCAGGTCCCCGCCGAACACCAGGTACACGTCGCGGGTGCCGCCGCTGACCCCTGCCAACCCCGCGCTGGTGGTCGCATAGCGGTAGACGTCACCGGTGCTGGCCACGGTGGCCCGGCCGAGCAGCCGCCCCGTCGGCGAGTCGAGCCGGATCTCGATCGTCGCGGTCCCGGCGTCCGCCCTGGCCGCGCTCGCGGTGAACGTCCCGGTTCCCTTCCCGAGTTTCACGTCGCCGAACCGGATCCAGTTCCCGGCGCCCACCGCACCGACGGCGGTACCCCGCTCCTTGCTCTCGTCGACGAGTTGGATCCCGGCGTACCCGTCGAAGTTCTCGGCACGGGTCGGCCGGGAGAGGTCTCGCGGCGGAATCGTCTCGCCGCGTACCCGCAGCGTGGCCCGGTCCCGGACATCGGCCGACGAGGCGCCGACCAGCACGTCGTAGTCGGACGACTCGACGACCCACCGGTTCCGGGTCACGTCCCAGTGCGCCAGGTCGGCGGCGCGCAGCGTCAGCCGTACGGTCTTCGTCGCACCGGGCGCGAGTGACACCTTCGCGAAGGCGCGCAACTGCTTGACCGGCACCTTGTCCCGGGAGGTGCGCTGGTGGGTGTAGAGCTGCACCACCTCGGCACCGGTACGCCGGCCGGTGTTGGTCACGTCGACGCTCACCGTGACCGTGTCACCGGCGCCGATCGCCGCGCTGCTCAACCTCGGCCGGCCGTACCGGAACGTGGTGTAGGACAGCCCGTGACCGAAGGCGTGGAGCGGGGTGCCCCGGTAGTAGAGGTAGGTCTGGTCGGTGTCGATGATGTCGTAGTTGAGCGCGTCGGGCGGCAGGTCGTCGTCGGAGCGGTACCAGGTCTGGGTGAGCCGTCCGGCCGGGTTGTGGTCGCCGAAGAGGACGTCCGCGACGGCCTGGCCGGTCTCCGAGCCCGCGTGCGTCGTCCAGAGCAGCGACCTGGGCTGGCTGCGCATCGTGGTGGGATAGCTGGTCTCCAGCACGACGACGGTGTTCCGGTTCGCCCGGGTGACCGCCTCGACCAGCTTCTGCTGGCTCTCGCCGAGCGCGGTGCTGGTGCGGTCGTGGATCTCCCGGCCGTAGACGAACGGGTTGCTGCCGACCACCACCACCGCCACGTCGGCGCCCGCCGCCGCCGCGACCGCACTCTCCGCGCCGCTGCTGACGACCTCCCGGGCGAACCGGGCGGCGTCGGCCTTCGCGCCGGTACCGACCGTGCCGTCCGGGGCCACCGTTACGTAGTGCTCGGGGATCCACCACCAGCTCTCGGCCGTCTCGTAGCCGACGTACTGGATCAGGTAGGTGCCGTCGCCCTGCCGCTCCAGCCGGAACTGCTGCTGGACGTACCAGCCGTTCGGGGCCTGCGCGGAGGTGTTGAACGGGCCGAAGTTGCCGGTCAGGTAGCGACCGTTGGCCGCGTTGCGCAGCGTGCTGTAGTCGCCCATCCAGTCGTTGACGTCCCACTGTGCCGCGGGCGCCGGTGCCCCGGCGGACGCGACGATGTTGTCCCCGCCACCGGTGCCGGTCGCGCTGAGGTATCTGCCGGTCGTCACGTCCCGCAAGGCCACCCGGTCCAAGCCCTCCACCCCGGTCACCGTGCCGCCGGCGCCGAGCCGGTTCCGGATCCCGTCCAGCGGCGTCACCTCGTACGGCAGGTTCCCGCCGTACCAGTCGGTGAAGAGCGTGTCGTGCAGCGGGCCGACGACGGCGACCTTCCCGGTCCGGGCCGGATCGAGCGGCAGGGTGTTGCCGGAGTTGCGCAGCAGCACCATCGCCTCGTTCGCGGCCTGCCGGTTCAGGGCCCGGTGGGCCGGACTGTCGATGACGTCGGCGGTGATGTCCGCGTACGGTCCGCCGTCCGGATCGAACTCGCCGAGCCGGAAGCGGATCGACAACGCCCGCCGGACCGACCGGTCCACGTCGGCCACGGTCAGCAGTCCTCGGTCCAGCGCCAGCTTGAGGGTGCCGACCATCGGCCCGCTGTCGCTGTTGTCCACCGTGAAGCTGTCCAGTCCGGCCTTGAGCATCGCGGCGTACGCCTCCGCCTCGGTCGGATCGTCGAAGTAGTGCTGGGCCTCGGTCAGCGCGTGCGGTGCCCAGGCGTCGCTGACGTTGAACAGCTCCCGGTCGGTCCAGGACCGGACGACCTCCGCCAGGTCCGGGTCGACGTGCGTCGGACGACCGTTGACCTTGTTGTACGACGCCATCACTCCGGTGACGGCGTCGGCGGCGATGGCCGGTCGGAACGCCGCCTCGTCGTACTCGTGCTTCACCCGGGGCGGCAGGTTCGACGAGGTGAGGCTCCGGTTCACCTCGTTGTTGTAGGCGTAGTAGTGCTTGAGCACCGGGGCCGTCTTGAGGTGGTCCGGGTCGTCCCCGGACAGGCCCCGGCCGTACGCGGTGGAGATCTTTCCGGTCAGCGTCGGGTCCTCGGAGTAGCCCTCCTCGTTGCGGCCCCAGCGCGGGTCGCGCAGCAGGTTGACCACCGGGGCCCAGACCTGCAGGCCCCAGACAGTCGGGTCGACGCTGTGGTATCCGCGCAGCTCGTCGCCGGTGGCCGAGCCGACCCTGCGGACCAGTTCCGGGTCCCAGGTGCTGGCCAGGCCCAACGCCTGCGGGAACACCGTGCCCTCGGCGAGTACCTGGTTCCAGTTGTCGTCGAGGTTGTTGGACCAGGCGACCCCGTGCAACGCCTCGGTACCGGTCTTGAAGAACCCGATGCCGAGCCGGGGCACGGCGGCCTGGGCCTGGTGCAGCAGGGACAGTTTCTCGTCCAGGGTCAACCGGCCCACCAGGTCGTCGACCCGGACGTCGAGGGACAGCTCGGGGTTCCGGAACGGCAGCGCGTCGGTCGGCCCGGCGGTCGCCTGGCCCGGCATCGCCAGCGCGGCGACCAGGCTCAGCACGAGTACCGACCCGATCCCACGGCTGCGCCGCACGCGCCTCATCGGCTTCTCCTCACGGTTGGTCGACTGTTAACAGGGGGCCCTTCCTATGCAGAAAGCGATAAGAAGGGGCCCTTCCTTACGGGTTCAGCAGCAGGGCGAGGTGGGCTGCGGCGGGGTGTCGGACGAGGACGGGGATGTGGGTGAGGGGTGCGGCGGCCCGGATGGTCGTCCCGCCGGCGTGGGTGTGACCGGTGTACGGGTCGAGCCAGTCGGTGCCGGGTGGGAGGTGGACGGCGCGTTCGCGTTGGCCGTGGGCGGTGACGGGGGCTATCAGGAGGTCGGGGCCGAGGAGGAACTGGTCTTCCACCGTCCAGCTCGTCGGGTCGGCGGGGAAGTCCACGAAGAGTGGACGCATCGGGGGCAGACCCTGCTCGTGGGCGGTCCGCATCTGCGCCATGACGTACGGCCGCAGCCGTTCCCGCAGCCGCAGCACGTCGACGATCGCGGCGTACGCCTCCGGGCCGTACGACCACACCTCGTTCGGGCCCCCGGTCATCTCCGGGCCCAACGGCATCTTCGGCAGCCGGAAGCCGTGCAGCCGGAACAGGGGGCAGAAGGCGCCGTACTGGAACCAGCGCACGATCAGTTCGCGGTAGGCCGGCGAGTCCGGGTCGCCGCCGTGGAAGCCGCCGATGTCGGTCGTCCACCACGGGATGCCGGAGAGTCCGACGTTGAGTCCGGCCCGGACCTGGGTCCGGAGCGAGGCGAAGGTGGCGGGGATGTCACCGGACCACAGCGCCGCGCCGTACCGCTGGCTGCCGGCCCAGCCGGACCGGCAGAACGACACCACCTCGTCGTCGCCGACGCCGCGCATGCCCTCGTAGAACGCCCGGGCGTGCTCGACCGGGTAGAGGTTGGCCACCTCGGCACCGGGTCCGGCGTGGAAGCGCAGGTTCGCGTGGTGACCGGGGCGGATCTCGGGCTCGCAGGCGTCCAGCCACCACACCTTGATCCCGAGGTCGTGGTAGTTGCGCCGGACCCGGCTCCAGATGAACTCGCGGGCCTGTGGGTCGGTGGCGTCGTAGAAGGCGACCGGCATCTCGGTGCCGTACCCCTTGTCGACCCACGGTGCGTGGAACGGCACCCCGGATTCGGTGCCGACCAGCAGCCCCCGGTCGGTCAGCTCCCGGTAGTTCTCGCTGAGCGGGTTCACCGAGGGCCAGATCGAGACCATCACCTTGACGCCCAGCTCGTCCAGTTCGCGGACCATCGCGGCCGGATCGGGCCATTCGACGGGGTCGAATTTCCACGAACCCAGGTGGGTCCAGTGGAAGAAGTCGATGACGATCACGGACAGCGGAAGGCCACGGGCCAGGTGCTCCCGTACCACGCCGAGCAGTTCGGCCTGGTTCCGGTAGCGGAGTTTGCTCTGCCAGAAGCCACTGGCCCAGTCGGGTAGCGGTGGAGCGTGCCCGGTGGCGTCGGCGTACCGGGCCAGGATCTCGGCCGGGGTGCCGGCGGTGACCCAGTAGTCGATCTGGCGGGCGCTGTCGGCGACCCACCGGGTGCCGTTGTCGGCCAGTTCGACCCGCCCGACGGCCGGCGAGTTCCAGAGCAGCCCGTAGCCCCGGCTGGAGAGCAGGAACGGAATGTTGATTTCCCCGTTCCGCTGGACCAGGTCGAGAACCAGGCCCTTCTGGTCGAGCCGGCCGTGGGTGTGCTGGCCCAGACCGAACAACCGCTCCCCCGGGTACGCCTGGAACCGCTGCTCCAGCCGGGCGTACCCGTTGCCCTGGCTCAGGAACAGCCGGGCCCCCGGCCACCAGAAGTGCGCCCGCTGCTCGGCGAGCAACTCCTCGCCGGTGTCGGTGCGCTCGAACCGGATCCGGGCCTCGACCTCGGCCTCCTCCTCCCGCCGCTCGACCACCACGGTCAGCGCGCCGTTGACCAGCCGGGCGCTGTCGGTCGCGGTCTCCACCACGGTGTCGGTCGGTTTCGGCGGCAGCAGCGCGCCGGGCAGGTCCGGGATGACGCGGTGCTGGCCGATCCGGACCCGGACGCTGTCGACCCCCCAGGACTCGATCCGGAGGACCTCGTGCCCCGTGGTGACCTCGATCGATCGGTGGTCGGTACGGAAGACGGTCATCGGGCCTCTCTTCGTCGAAGCGCCTCGACGGAGGATAGACAGACATGACTGCCCGGCACAATCGTCCGCCCGGTCCGCCGACGTACGCCGTCGCCCGGCCCGGTCCGGCGCCTGCGGTAGAGTTGCGCTACGCCGGGTGACCTGTAGCACGCGCGCCGAGCGACGTCGTCGATCCGATCTGAGCATGGGAGCCAGGTGGCCACGATCGCGGATGTCGCCCGCGCGGCGGGCGTCTCCCCCAGCACCGTGTCCTATGTACTCAGTGGTCGCCGACCGATCTCCCCGGCCACCCGGGCCCGGGTGGAGCGGAGCATCGCGGCGATGGGCTACCGGCCGCACGCGGGCGCACGGGCGCTGGCCAGCCGGCGCAGCAACGTACTCGCCCTGGTCGCGCCGCTGCGCACCGACATCAACGTACCGGTGATCATGAGGTTCGTGACCTCCGTGGTGACGACCGCGCGGTCGTACGACCACGACGTCCTGCTGCTCACCAAGGACGAGGGCGCCGACGGGCTGACCCGGGTGGCCGGTGGCGCGATGGTAGACGCGCTGATCGTGATGGACATCGAGGCCGACGACGCCCGGGTGCCGGTACTGCGCGGGCTGCGGCAGCCCGCCGTCCTGATCGGGCTGCCCGACCGTCCGGCGGGAATCAGCTGCGTCGACCTGGACTTCGCCGCGACCGGCTACACGGCGGTCCAGCACCTGGCCGAGCACGGGCACCGGGCCGTCGCCCTGGTGGGTCCGCCCGCCGGGGTCTACCAGCGGGGCACCAGCTACGCGACCCGGCTGCGTGCCGGGTTCGACGACGCGGTGGCCCATCTCGGGCTCCGCCGCGCCGCCCGGCCGTGCGACCCGACCTTCGACGGCGTGGCCGCCTGCATCCGGCAGCTCGAGGCCGAGCTGCCCGAGACGACCGCGTTCGTGGTGCACAACGAACTGGCCCTGGCGCCGGTCCTGGAGATCCTCCGCGCGTCCGGCCGCCGGGTGCCCGAGGACACCTCGGTCGTCGCGATCTGCCCGGAGGACGTCGCGCTCGGCCTACCGGTCCGGCTGACGTCGATCGACATCCCGGCCCACGACGTGGGCGCGCTCGCCGTCGAGATGGCGATACACCTGCTGGAGCGGCGGCACGGCGCACAGACCCGACTCCTCGCGCCGGCGCTCACCGAGCGTGACAGCTGCGCCGACCGGATCGGATAGCCCGGCCCGGCGGCCAGGCTCAACCGGACGGCCCGACGTCGGCGCCGGGGACGCGCCGGGAAATCAGAACTTCATGCCGTTGACATTGACACCCGCCGGTACCTACGTTCAGTGCGGAAGCGCTTCGACAGACTGACGTTCGACCACTTGCTGGCCGGGGCCGACGGCACTCCTCGACCGCACCATGCCGGGTGTCCCGTGGAGAACCGCCAAGTCGTTCCCGGGAGGAAGACCATGTTCAGAGCGAAAGCGGGGGCCGCGGCCGGAGCACTGCTCGTGACCACGGCCCTGGCCCTGACCGCGTGCGGGGACGATCCCGGCTCCGGGGAGTCCCCCAGCACCCTGACCCTGTGGCACTACGAGGGCCCGAACAGTGCGATGGGGATCGCCTGGGCCGAGGCGATAAAGCAGTTCGAGGCCAGCCACCCCGGCGTCACGGTCAAGTTCGAGGAGAAGGGCTTCGAGCAGATCCGGCAGACTGCCGGCCAGGTCCTCAACTCGGACGAGGCACCGGACATCATGGAGTACAACAAGGGAAACGCCAGCGCCGGGCTGCTCGCCAAGCAGGGACTGCTGACCGACCTGACCTCCGAGGCGGGCAAGCGCGGCTGGGACAAGCTGCTCGGCCCGAGCCTGCAGACCACCGCCCGGTACGACGCCGAGGGCATCATGGGCGGCGACACCTGGTACGGCGTGCCGAACTACGGTGAGCTGGGCGACCTCGTCTACTACAACAAGGAACTGTTCGCCAAGCACGGCGTGCAGGTGCCCACCACGCTCGCCGGGTTCGAGGCGGCGATGGACACCTTCGTCCGGGCGGGCGTGACGCCGCTGTCGGTCGGCGGGGCGGAGTATCCCGCCCAGCAGATCCTCTACAGCCTCGCGCTGTCCCAGGCCAGCAGGGCCTTCGTGGACAGCTTCCAGCTCTACAAGGGCAAGGTCGACTTCCACGGCCCCGAGCTCACCTTCGGGGCGAACCGGTTCGCCGAGTGGGTCCGCAAGGGCTACATCGCGAAGAACTCGGCCGGGATCAAGGCCGAGGACATGGGCGTGGCCTGGACCCAGGCGAAGTTCCCGATGGTCGTCTCCGGTAGCTGGTGGTACGGCCGGTTCGTCACCGAGGCCAAGTTCGACTGGGACGCCTTCCTGTTCCCGGGCAACACCCTGCACCCCGGCTCCAGCGGCAACCTGTGGGTCGTACCGGCCAAGTCGAAGGCGAAGACCCTGGCGTACGACTTCATCGACATCACCATGAAGCCCGAGATCCAGGCGCTGCTGGGCAACAACGGCGGCGTACCCGTGGCCGCCGACGCCTCGAAGATCACCGACGCCAGGAGCAAGGCGCTCGTCGACCTGTTCAACGGTGTGGTGTCGGCCGACGGTCTCGCGTTCTATCCGGACTGGCCGGCCCCCGGCTACTACGACGTGCTGGTGGCCGGTGGACAGGATCTGATCAACGGGTCGAAGAGTCCGAGTCAGGTCCTCGACGACCTGGCCAAGCCGTACAACGACAACCTCGCGGACATCGGCAAGTGACCGTGGGCGCGGTGGGTGGCGGCGCCGACATGGCGCCGTCGCCTCCGGCGGAGCCGCGACGACGTACCCGCAACCGGCCGCGCCGGTCCGCCCGGCACCGGGGCTACCTGGTGTTCCTGCTGCCCGGGATCGTGCTCTCGACCGCCGTCATCGTCGTGCCGCTGGTGATGACCGTCGGGATCAGCTTCAGCCGCTGGCAGGGCATCGGTCGGCCGGAGTGGATCGGCCTGGACAACTACACCCGGCTCTTCGCCGACGCCAACTTCTGGGCGTCGTTCCGGAACATCGGGCTCGTGATCGTGGCGATGGCGGTGGTACCGACCCTGCTGGGCCTGGTGCTCGCCTCCGCGCTGTACGACCACGTCGGTAAGGCGTACGGCGGGCGCACCGCGAGCGCGCTGCGGTCCGGCCTGTACCTGCCGCAGATCGTGCCGGTGGCGGTCACCGGAATCATCTGGGCCTGGATCCTGCACCCGGACTATGGCGCGCTCAACTCGATCCTGGCCGACCTGCACCTGGAGGCACTGGCCCGGAACTGGCTCGGCGACCCGAAGTACGCCCTCTACAGCGTCATGGCGGTGCTGATCTGGATGCAGCTCGGCTACCCGGTGGTGATGTTCATGGCCGGACTGCAACGGGTCGATCCCGAACTGTACGAGGCGGCCGACCTCGACGGCGCGTCCTGGTGGCAGCGGTTCAGGAAGATCGCGGTGCCGCTGATCCGGCCCGAGCTGTACGTGGTCCTGGTGACCACCACCATCGCCGGGCTGAAGATATTCGGCCAGATCTTCGTGCTGACCCGGGGTGGTCCGGGCAGCGCCACGCTGGTGCCGTCGTACTTCGCCTACCGGAACTTCTTCGAGCGGGCCGCCGTCGGGTACGGCTCGGCCATCTCGACCGTGCTGACCGTGATCATCGTGGTGCTCACCTACGTGTTCCTGCGGCTACAGACCCGCGACGAGCGGCTCGGAGGCTGGTGATGACGATCGCACCGGCAACCACCCGCCGGCACCCCGACGACCCGCCCGCCGGGCGCCGCCCCGGTCCGGCCCGACGCCGCCGTGGCCCGGCCCGGCACGTGGTGCTGTTCGGGCTGGTCGTCGGGGTGCTGCTGGTCCTGGCGCCGATCCTCGTGATCGCGATGAACGCGGTCAAGAGCCCGGCCGACTACGCCAGCAACGGACCGACGGCGCTCCCGGAGTCGTTCCATCTCCAGGGCATCGTCGACTTCTGGAACCGGGTCGACTTCGGGCGGAAGCTGCTCAACAGTCTCGTCGTCAGCGGCAGCGTCGCGATACTCGGCGTCGGGCTGGCCGTGCTCAGCGCGTACGCCCTCGGCATCGGGCGGGTACGCGGCCGGATCTGGTTTCTGGTCTTCTTCCTGGTGGCGAACCTGATCCCACAGGAGATGCTGGTCTACCCGCTGTACTACCTGTCCAAGAGCCTCGGCCTGTACGACTCGCTCCTCGCGGTGATCATCATCTTCACGGTGATCCAGGGGGCGTTCGGGACGTACCTGTTGTCGAGCGTCTTCGCGCAGTTCCCCCGGGAGTTGCTCGACGCGGCCGAGGTGGACGGGGCCGGCCGGTGGCGGGTGCTGTGGCAGGTGGTCGTTCCGGCCAGCCGGCCCACCCTGGCGGTGCTGGTCACGTTCTTCTTCGTCTGGACCTGGAACGAGTTCTTCCTGCCGCTGGTCTTCCTGGTCTCCAACGACAACCAGACCGTACCGGTCGCCCTCGGCGTCCTACAGGGCCAACGGTTCATGGACGCGACCACCACCAGCGCGTCCGCGCTGCTCGGCATCGTGCCGGCGGTGGTCTTCTTCCTCCTCTTCCAACGGACCCTGACCCGGGGCGTGATGTCCGGCGCCATCAAGTGACCGCCGGGCCGTTCTCAGGCGGCGGCCGGGGTCTCCGGCAGGTGCTCGCCGAGCAGCAGTTGGTGCAACTCGGCGGAGGCGGCGGCGACCTCCTCCAGGTGTGCGTTGTGCCCGAACGACCGTGGCCGCGGGATGTCGATGTCGACCAGCTCGCGCACCCGGCCGGGACGGGCACTCAGCACCGCCACCCGGTCGGCGAGCAGCACCGCCTCCTGGATGGAGTGGGTCACGAAGATCACCGTGGTGCCAAGCTGGATGTGGATGCGTTGCAGCTCGACGGCCAGCTCTTCGCGGGTCAGCGCGTCCAGCGCGGAGAACGGCTCGTCCATCAGCAGCACCTTGGGCCGCTGGATGAGGGCCCGGCAGAGCGAGACCCGCTGCTGCATGCCGCCGGAGAGCTCGTGCGGAAGCCGGTCGGCGAAGCCCTCCAGGCCGGTCATCTCCAGCAGCCGCTGGGCGTGGTCGCGGTGCTTGGCCCGCTGCCAGCGGAAGATCTCGACCGGCAGCATGACGTTCTCCCGTACGCTGCGCCAGGGCAGCAGCGCCGGACGCTGGAACACCATCGCCACGTCGCGGCGGGGCCGGGCGACCCGTTCACCGGCGACCAGCACCTCGCCCTGGCTCGCCGGGATCAGCCCGGCGACGATCCGCAGCAGGGTGGACTTGCCACAGCCGGATCGGCCGATCACGGCCAGGAACTCGCCGTTGCCGATCTCGAGGTCGATGTTGCTCAGCGCCTCGACGGTTCCGGATTTTCCCTTGAAGGTCCGGGATAGCCCGGCGATCTTGATCATGGTGTTCTCCTTTGGCGGCGTTCCGCTCACGACGAGATCGCGCGAGTCCACGGCACGAGGATCCGCTCCATCGCCACCACCAGGTAGAACAGCCCGGCGCCCATCAGGGCGAGCAGGGTCAGCGCGGCGAAGGCGAGCGGCGTGTCGGCGGACTGGCTGGAGCTGACGATGACCGCACCGAGTCCCCGGTCGGGGTTGGTGAGTTCGGCGATGACCGCGCCGATGATGGCCAGCGAGGTCGCCACCTTCAGACCGACGAAGATCTGCGGCAGCGCCCAGGTGATCCGGACCTTCACGAAGGTCTGCCACCACGAGGCGGAGAGCGAGTGGGACAGTTCGCGCAGGTCGTTGGGGACCGAGGTCAGCCCGGCCATGGTGGAGACCAGGACTGGGAAGAAGCAGAGCAGCACGACCATAACGATCTTGGCCTGGGTGTTCAACCCGATCCAGACGACGAGCAGCGGGGCGAGCGCGGCCTTCGGGACCGCGTTGACCGCGGCGATCAGCGGCATGGTCATCCGCTCGATCGTGCTCGAGGCGGCGAACAGGACCGCGACGGCGACCCCGGCGATCGAGCCGATGGAGAAGCCGATGGCCGTCGTCATCAGGGTCATCCCGGCCTGTTCGATCAGGTGACCGGGAAGCCGCTGGAACGCCTCCACGACGTCGGAGGGCGCGGGAAGCCAGAACGGTTCGATGCCGAAGGCGAGGGTGACCAGCCACCAGAGGGCGATTGCCAGCACCACGCCCAGGGCGGGCAGCCCGGCGTTGAACCACAGACGTCGCGGCCCGGCGTCGGTCGTCTTGTCAGTCATGGTGGATCCCGTGGGTCCTTTCGGGCGAGGCAGGCGGTAGCGGGAGGTGCCGGGCGGGGAGGACTCGGCGGGGAGGCGAGAAGGGACGGCGGCCACTCCGACCACCGTCCCCGTTGTCCGTCAGGTGCGCCCGACCGCCGACGCGGGCATCTCGACTGCGGTCGAGATCATGTTGACTGTCGAGGCCGGCGTCGTCAGGTCTTCGGCACGAAGCTGAAGTCGACCACACTCTTCGGGTCGAGCCCGGCGGGCATCAGTCCGGAACCCTGGAGGATGGCGATGGTCCGCGCCACCCGCTGCTCGTCCATGGCGCCGACGGGGGCGCCACCGGCCGGCTTGACGTACGGGGCCATCGCCGTGATCTCGCCGACCCCGGCCGCCACCGCGTAGGTCGGCTCCGCCTTGTTCAGGATCGTCGCCGCCTCCTCCGGGTGGTCGACGGAGTACTGCAGGCCCTTCAGCAGTGCACCGGTGAACCGGCGGACCAGGTCCGGGTCCTTCTCGATCAGACCGGGGGTGGTGATGATGGCGTTGCCGAACAGGTCCCGCAGGTAGTCGCTGTACGGCAGCACGACGACCTCCTTCTGCGTGGCCGTCGCCAGCGCTCCCCGGCTGAGCAGGAACGTGCCGAGCGCGTCCACCTCGCGGCTCTTCATCAGACCGTTGAGCGCCGTGGCCTGCACACCCTTGATATCTACCTTCGTCGGGTCGAGGCCGGCCAGCTTGGCGTACGCCGGGAAGAGCAGTTCGGTCACCGACCCCTTGCCGGTGGCCATGGTCTTGCCGGCCAGGTCCTGCGCGCTGCTGATGTTGGTGTCCTTGGTCGTCATGACCGCGACCAGGGTCTGCTGGTGCACCGCGGCGACCGCCCGCCAGTCGGTGAACTCACCCTTGCCGGCCTGGATCACCGCACCGGTGAAGTCGAGCGAGGCGAACTGGACCTGCCCCGCCTTGAGCGCCGTGAGGTTCGGCGCGTTACCCGCACCCTTCTTGATGTCGACCTCGATGCCGGCCTCGGCAAAGTAGCCCTTCTCCTTCGCCACCCAGGCGAAGGCGTCCCGGCCCACGGCACCGAAGGCCGTGATGTAGGCGACCTTGTCGGTCTCCTTGGGAGACGCGCCGGCGTCGTCGTCGCCGCTGCTGCAACCGCTCACGGTCAATGCCGTGGCCAGCAGCGCCGCTGCCAACACTCGAGAGCGTCTGAACATGTATGCCTCCAGCTTTGAGCTTGTGGATGGACGGACGCCAGCGCACCCGCAGGGGTACCCCTTCGCCTGATCGGCGCCCAATCCGCGCCGGCCCTCGCCCGGTCGAGAATCGTAGATGACTCATGTCCGGCTTGTCACCGACGGAATTGGGATGAATCTTGGGTTCTGCGGCGGAAATTTCGCGCTCCCAAAAGGTCTTTCAGCAGGTCAGCGTGTTGTTGACAACGAGCACCCTGACGACAATCCTGTCTACAAGATTGTTGATGATTCGGGAGACAATGTTGCGGGCACGCAAGGTCCATCGAGGACGATGGAAGCCGGTGGAAACTCCACGTAGGACTGCTCCGGACGCACCGTCCCTGCGTACGCCCCGTCAGCGGGGGCGCGGCGCGGCGGATGTCCGGTCGGAACCTATGTCCGCCGGGGACCGTTGGGCATCGACGGTGACCCTGCGGTGAGCGGCGCCACACCACGGCCGGCGACCGCCCCGCAACGAGCGGTGGCCACCCCGCGCCGCCGGGCGACCCGCTCCGCCGACGAGGCGTACCAGGAACTCCGCCAGGCGATCTACCGGGGCGAGCTGATGCCCAACGAGCGGCTGATCGAGGTCGAGCTGGCAGCCCGGCTCCAGGTCAGCCGAGGGGTGGTGCGAACCGTGCTGGTACGACTCGGCCAGGACGGCCTGGTGGTGCTCACCCCGAACCGGGGCGCGCACGTCCGGCTGGTCACCGAGGAGCAGGCGGTCGAGATCCTCCAGGTCCGAGCCGTACTGGAGGCGCTCACCGCGCGCCAGGCGGCGCTGAACGCGACCGACCAGGAGATCAGCGCGATCCGACGGGTACTCAACCGGATGAGCCAGAAGCTGGAGCAGGACGACCTGCTCGGCTACTCGGAGGGGAACGCCAACCTGCACGCGTCGATCATCGCGGCAGCCCGGCACGAGACCACCGCCGGGCTGATCGCCGGGCTACGCGCCCAACTCGTCCGGTTCCAGTACCGCACGATCCTGGTGCCCGGCCGGGCGGCCCAGTCGCTCGGCGAGCACGCCGCGATCGTGGAGGCGATCACCAACCGCGATCCGGACGCGGCCGAGGCCGCCATGCGGCGCCATCTCGGGCACGTCGAGTCCACTCTGGCCAACACCGCCACGGCGCTCCGATACAGTCCCGGCCCGTCCGACGGCACCCGCACGGCCTGAACCGGCCGTAGGTACCCCTTCCCCAAGGAGCGACATGTCAGATCACCCCGTCCCGTCCCCACGCGCCCGTCGGCTGGTGCAGGGGGCGTACGACACCCACGTGCACATCGCCCCCGACGTCATGGAACGCCGGATCGACGACATCGACCTGGCCCGGCGGTTCGCCGAGGTCGGGCTCGCCGGCTTCGTGCTGAAGTCGCACTACGTGGTCACCGCGGAACGTGCGGCCGTCGTACGCAAGGTGGTCCCGGAGGTCGACGTGCTCGGCGCGATCACCCTGAACGGCTCGATGGGCGGGATGAACCCGGCCGCGGTCGAGATCGCCGGGCGGCAGGGCGCGCGGATCGTCTGGATGCCCACGGTCGACTCCGGCAACCAGCGCCGCAGCACCGCCACCGACCTGCCGGGGGCCAAGCCCGCGATGTGGGGCGCGCTCCAGGCCGACCTGCACGCCCAGGGCATCGTGCCGGACGTCGTCGAGGTGGTCGACGCCGACGGCCAGGTGCTCGACCGGGTCCGGCAGGTGCTCCGGGTCATCGCCCGGCACGACCTCGTGCTCGCCACCGGACACCTGGCCGGTGCCGAGATCCTGGCCCTGACCCGGGCCGCCGCGCAGGAGGGGGTACGGCGGATCGTCGTCACCCACCCCGAGTTCACCTCGCAGCGCCTCCCGGTCGACCGGCAGCGCGAGCTGGCCGAGGCCGGCGCCCTGCTGGAGCGCTGCTTCACCACCCCGTACACCGGGAAGGTCGCCTGGGACGAGCTGTTCGCCAACATCCGGGCGGTCGGCCCCGAGCACTCGGTGCTCTCCAGCGACCTGGGGCAACCGTTCAACCCGCCGGTCGAGGACGGCCTGGCGCTCTTCGCCGACCGCCTGCTGGAGGCCGGCTTCACCGACCAGGAGGTGCACACCATGGCCGTGGTCAACTCGCGGCACGTGGCGGCGGCGAGCGCGGAGGTGCCGGCGTGACCGGTCGGCCCGGGTCCGACACCATCAGGTGAGCGGCACGACGACCAGCGGTTGACTGCTGGGTTGTGCGGAACCTCCGGCCGGTTCGACCGTCACCGCGACCGCGCTCCGACCGCGCACGCCGCTGAGCACCGCCGTGTCGCCGTTGGCCCCGGCCGCCAGTACGTTCGCCGGACGGGCGGTCTCCCCGTCCATCAGCCACAACTGGTACGCCCGGTCGGCCGGGATCGGCGGGGCGTCGGCGAGCAGTGCCACGCCGGCGTCCCGGCCCGGGGAGCTGAACACGGTCAGTCGGCCGCCGCCGGACAGCCCGTCACCCCGTACCGCCAGGTCCGGCTGGGCGAGGACCGTCCGGATCCGCTCGGTCTCGGCGCGCGCGGCGGCGGTCGCGGCGCGCTCGTCGCGTACCCGCTGCTGCGCGACGGTCCAGGTGACCGCGCCGGCACCCGCGGCCAGGACCGCCGCGGCGACCGCGGCGACGCTCAGCGTCCGCCAGCGCGATCCGACCACCCGGCCGTCCCGGGCCGGTCGGCCGCCGGGCCGCACCTGACGGGTCCGGGACACCTCCGCCAGCACGTCGGTACGCAGCCTCGGCGGCGGCACCGACCAGGCACCGTCGGCCAGCCGGGCGGCGGTCTCCAGCAGTTCGCCGACCTCGCTGGCGCAGGAGGCACAGTCGCCCAGGTGCCGGCTGAACGCGGCCCGTTCGACGTCGTCCACGGCATCGAGCACGTACGCCCCGACGAGAGTATGGATGTCGTTCATCGGGCCACCGCCATCCCGAGACAGTCACGCAACCGGATCAGTCCGTCCCGCATCCGGGTCTTCACGGTCGGCAGGCTCGTGTCGAGCAACTCGGCGACCTCGCGATAGGTGTGCCCGCCGTAGTAGGCGAGAGTGATCGACTCGCGCTGGAGGTCGGTCAGGTCGCCGAGGCACCGCCGTACCTGCTGTTGCTCCAGCCGCCTTGTCGCCTGCTCCTCCACGTCGTCGTGGTGCGTCACGGTCGGGGCGGCGGCGGCGACCTTGAGCTGCCGTTCGGCGCTGGCCTGCTCGGAACGGACCCGGTCGACCGCGCGCCGGTGCGCGATAGTGCACACCCAACCGGTGGCCGAACCGCGTTCCGGATCGAACCGGGTGGCGGTCCGCCACACCTCCACCAGCACCTCCTGTGCCACCTCCTCGGCCTGTGCCGGATCCCGCAACACCCGACGGATCAGTCCGTACACCCGGGGCGCCACCAGGTCGTAGAGCCGGCCGAACGCCGCCTCGTCGCCACGGGCCACCGCCGGCAACAGGGCGTCCGCGTCCTCGGCGCGACCGGCGGCTCCGGTCGGCACCGGGACGAGGTGGTCGGGCCGGCGCCGCGCGCCGCTGGGATCCGTCATGACGCCAGCCTTCCGTCGCCCCCGATCGGGACGCATAGAGGTATTTGACACGGTGATGCTCGGAGTTGGATACCCGTCAGGCGAACGAGGTCAGGGCGCGGCCGGCGAGAGCCACTCCGACGACGAGGACGAGCCCGGCGGTCGCGGTCGGCGTGAAGGAGGACAGGCTGGCCAGGCGGTGCCACCGGCGTCCGCCGCGTCCGCGCAGACGTCGGTCCCACCGCTCCCGCAGCCGGATCACCAGCAGGCCCGCCGCGGTCAGGGTCGCCGCCATGCCGACGCCGTATCCGATCACCAGCAGAACCCCGAAGCCGGTACGCCCGAGCCCGATCGCGCCGAGCAGGATCACCAGGGCGGACGGGCTGGGTACCAGGCCACCCGAGATGCCGATGCCGAGGATGCCGAGCCGGCTCGGCCGCTCCCCCGGATGCGGATGGTGATGGTGATGGCCATGCCCACCGTGGCCGTGACCGATGTGGGCGTGACCGTGGTCGCCGTGCGGGTGCTGGTGCGGATCCGGGTGGGGGTGCGCGTGGCCGGGGGTGGGGCGGAGCCGTCGGCGTCGCCGGAGGTCCAGCAGCATGCCCAGACCGACGACGGCGATCAGCGCGCCGCTGAGCACGCCCAGCCAGCCGAGCACCGTCTCGCCTACCAGTCCCGCGACGGTGGTCAGCAGCAGTCCGAGCAGCAGGACCCCACCGGTGTGCGTCAGGGTCACCGTCGCGCCGACCGTGACCGCGTCGCGCGCCCGGCCGTCCCGGCCGGCGAGGTAGGCGGCCATCACCGTCTTGCCGTGGCCGGGCAGCGCGGCGTGCGCCGCGCCGAGCCCCAGCGCGAGCACCACCGCGAGTACGCCGACCAGCGGCGTCAACCGGCGGCTGCCGACGATGTCCCGCAGGGCCCCTTCGGCGCGTGCCGTCCACTGTGCGCCGGACGAGGTGCCCCGGTCGACGGTCGTGGCAGCAGCTGCCGCGCCGCCGTCGGCGCCCGGTTCCACCCGCAGCCGCGCCGACCGCACGTCCAGCGGCGAGCTGAGCAGATCCTCCGGGTACGCCCGAAGCCCGCCACTGACACTCTCCACCGGCAGCGGGGAGTCGACGATCCGCACCCCGTGCCCGACGGCGGTCAACTCGCGCCAGCCCACCCGGTCGGCCCGGAACCGGTTGACGATCCCGACCGTCGTCGCCGAGCCGAGTGCGGCGTCGGCGACCAGCCGGCAGCGGAGTCTGCTGGTCCGCAGGCCGGCGGCGCCATCGGCGTACTCGAAGGCGCTGCTGTCGACCATCCAGCCGAGCCGTCGCCCCGCCACCGCGACCTCGAAGTCCCGGGCGAGCGTGCCGCACCCGGTCGTCGCCCGGGCGGCGCGTTCCGGCTCGCTCGGCGTTCCGTCGCGGTCGGTGTCCACCGACGACAACTCCTGCAACGTCGGCAGCTCCGCGAGGTCGACCTCGGCGGCCACCTCGACCCGGTCGGGATGCAGGTGCACCGCCGCCAGTTGGTTGACCGAGAAGTTGCCGAGCGGATGGGCCTGGGCCGGAGCGGGCGGGGCGGCGAGCACGCAGCCGAATCCCACCGACAGGCCCGCGACGACGAACGCGATCCGGTTCATGGCTTCCCCAGTCCGGCGAGGGTACGCGCGGCGGCCGGCGCGTCCAGCGGCGAGAAGTACGGGTTGATGTCGAGCGCCCGCGCGAGGTCACGACGGGCCGCGGCACGGTCGCCGAGGGCAAGTTCGATCATGCCGAGGTGGTACGCGTACCGGGCGTCGCGGGCACCGAGCGACTCGGCGCGGCGGGCGTACCGGAGCGCCTCGGCGTGCTTCCCGTTCGCGTGCAGCGCCCAGCCGAGCATGTCGGCGACCTCGGCGAACTGGCGCCGCTGCCACTCCCGCTGCGCCATGGCCAGCGCCTCGGCCGGCCGTGACCTGGCCAGCGCGATGGCGGCTCCGGCCAGGCCGTCCGCGCCGCCGTTGTCGGTGAAGAGCCGGTGCGTGGCGTCGGCGAGGGCCCGCTGCGCCTCCGCCTCGGCACCCCGCCCGGCCACCTCCAGCAGCTCGGCGTACTCCAGCAGGTATCCGGGGCTCGGCGACCTGCTGGTCAGCTCGGCGTACCCGGCGAGTGCCTCATCGAGCCGGCCTTGGGCGGCGGCCACCTTGGCCCGCCCCTGGCGCAGCGGCAGATACCCGGAGTCGGTCGCCGTGTATTCGCGCTCCGCGCCGGCGAGGTCGCCGGAGTGCCAGGCCAGTTCGCCGAGCTGGTACCGGCAGAAGGCGACGTCGGCGGGGTCGAAGGCGGCTTCCAGGGCCTGTCGCATCAGGCCGGTCGCCTCGGCGGTGCGGCCGTGCTGCTCGTGGTCGTACGAGGCCCGGGCCAGCGCGGTCAGTCCGGGGCGGAGGTCGAGCAGGTGCTGCACGGCATCGGTCGCCGCCTCGGGGTGCCCCAACTGGGTCTCGGCGTCGGCGAGCACCGCATAGGCCTCGGCGCTGTACGGGTTGACCCGCAACGCCTTCCGGGCCCGGTCGGCGGCAGTGGTGAAGTCGTGTCGGGCATTCGCCAGGGCGCCGAGCCCGGCCATCGCCGCGCTGTTGTCGTCCGGACGTACCGCCAGGGACCGCCGCAGCGCGCCGTCGGCCTTGGCGAAGATGGTGGGATCCGCCGTGACCCGGGCCTGCTCCAGGTAGGCCAGGCCGAGGGTGGCCCAACTGCCGTGGTCGCCGGGGACCCGGCGGAGTTGTTCCTGTGTCCGGTCGATCGTCGCGGCCAGCCGATCCACCGGCGGTACGACCTCACCGGTGGCCGGTGCCGACGACCGGAGACCCACGACGCCGCCGACGCCCAGCAGCAGCACGGTCGCGAGCCCCAGCACCGCCAGGGACCGCAGCCGGATCCTTGGTAACCGCCTCATGGTGTGTTCCTCCGGTTTCCGGGGCCGGGGGCACGGCTGCGGTACGCCGCCGTGCCCCCGGGCAGGGTCTACAGCGGTTGGGTCGGTTCGGCGGGGGTGGGACGTCGGCGCTGGCGCAGCAGGCCGACCAGGATCAGCGTGCCCAGCGCGGCGGCGACCCCGACCAGGCCCCAGGCGGTCGTCTTCGCGACCATCACCGGCATCGGGTCGCCGCTGTCCCGGCTGGCGAGGCCGGCGAGCGCGCCCGGCGTCGTCGACGGGTCCGGTTGGGCGGACGCGTCCGGTTGGGCGTCGGTCGTCGTCGCCCCGGCACCGGTACCGCCGCCGCCGTTCACCGCACCGACGTTGGGCAGGGCGAGATACGGGAAGGAGCCGGTGAACCGGTTGTCGTTCGCGTCGACCTTGTCCCCGGCGGCGAGTGCGTCGACCAGCTTGCCGGTCTGCGCCGCCCCCTCGACCGCCTGGAGCGCGATGTCCACGGCGTCGTCGGTCAGCCGCCGGCCGTTCGGGAAGCCCTGGAGGTCACCGGCGAGTACGCCGAGCCGGTCCGGTGTCTTCGTTACCGGGGTCGACAGGTTGAGCCGGAGCATCTCGGAGGGCTGGAACCGGCTCGCGTTCACGTCCCGGTTGTTCAGCTGCGAGTTGAGGTCGACCTTGATCGGTCCGTCCGGGGTCTTGGTCGTGATGCCGGTCAGGAAGATCTCCACCAGGTCGTTCCTCGGCGTGGCCGGCGCCGGTACGCCGTAGATGCCCTCGATCAACTTCGGCAGTTCGGGGTCGGTGACCCGCCGGACCACCGCCGGAATCGTCGCGTCCTTGTCCGGCGACAGGGAGTTGAACGCGTCCTTCAGGTTGGCCGGCACGACCACCTCGTTGACCAGCGGATTTCCGAGTCGGGAGACCTGCACCCGGTCCCGGCCGTCCGGAGCGTCGCCGACCGTGCCGGACATCCGCACCCGGGCCCGGTCGGTGGTGGTCCAGACCCCGATCACCGGATTGCGCTTCGGGTCCCCCTTCAGCGCCACGTCGGAGAACGGGACCTGCAGCGCGATGCTGTTCACGTTGTAGCCGGCCAGGGTGTCCTGGCCGGTCTCGCTCAGGTCACCGCCGTAGAGCAGGTCGAAGACCCGCAGGTCCAGGAAGAACGGGTCGTCGGCCTGGCCGGCGAACACCTTCCAGCCGCCGGGCAGGGTCGTCGTCGCCTGCTGGCGCAGCTTGGCGTACTCCGGCATCGAGGCGTTGCCGATCCGGGACGGTGCCACCGGTCCGCCGGTCACCCGGGTCTTGAACGGCTCGCCGTCGAACTTGGACTCCAGCTTGTACGTCTGCCGGAACAGCAGGTTCTCGTCGTCGAGCGAGGTGACCGGCCCGTTGTTGTAGAGGAAGGTCGAGCCGCGCCGCTTGTCGACGTTCTGGAACGTCCACCGGAACGTCGCGTCGGCCTTGGCGTCGCCGTCGTTGTCGACGTTGATGTTGTACGCCGCGTCCGTGGCGAACGGATAGAAGTTGGGTCCACCGTTGGGTTCCTCGAACGGAATCCAGTTCGCGATGAACGTGAGGTAGCCCGGACGCTCCGGGCTGACGAAGGCGTACAGGTCGGTGTTGTCGATCGCCGGGTCCATGGCGACCAGGGGCGCCTCGCGGTGACTGGAGGCCCCGGCGGTGCTCGGCGCGAGGCCGGTGAGTGCTCCGGCGAGCGCGACGCAGAGCGCGGCGACCACCGCCGCCTTCGCCCGTCCCGCGGGCCTGTGCCGCGGTGCCGGGCCTGGGATCGTGGCCATCTTTCCTCCCACTCTCGGTACAGACGCTGGTGTCGTCTGCCGAGGGTTCGGAGGAGGTGGGGTGCGCAGATGGCCCGGTGTGAGATTCCCGGCAACCACCCATCCGGTCAGTCGTCGGCTCCGAATCCTCCGACCGGGGGACCGGACGTGCTCCGGTCCCCCGGTCGGCGATCCGGGGCGATCCCGCCGGCAGTGGCTCCGACTATCGGATCCGGCCGGCTGTGGCGATGACCCCGGTCATCTGGTCCGGACGGCCACGCTGTCGATGCCGGGCGTCGGCAGCGGCGTCGCCGCTCCGGTGGCCGCGACGGCGTCCTGCGGGCAGTGTGCGGTCAGCAGGAACTCCACCCAGGCGACGTCGATCGGGTGCGCCTCCGGGGTGAACAGTTGGTAGTGGCTGATGTTCAGCCCGAAGGATGCCTGCCGGCTGGCGTCCCGGCTGTGCAGGGAGAACGTGATCTGGCCGACCACGCCGCCGTCATGGCCCCAGAGGGACCCGCACGGCGTCGCCATCTGGTAGATCCCCAGCCCGTAGCCGCCGGTCTCCGGCGCCTCGGGATCGAACGGCACGACCGTCAGCATCTCGTTCAGGGTCGCCGCCGAGAGCAGCCGGCCGCCGAGCAGCGCCCGGTAGAACGTGTTCAGGTCGTCCATCGTGGCGACCAGTTCGCCCGCCGTCCAGGCCCAGGTCATGTTGTACTCGGCGAAGTTCCGCACCCCCAGCGGGGCGAAGTACGCCCCGGCGTGCCGGCCACGGATCCGGGGATCCGCGCCCGGGAAGTAGGTGTCGGTCAGCTTGAGCGGCCGGATGATCCGCCGGGTCACCTCGGCGGTCGGATCGTTTCCGGTCACCTTCTCGATGATCAGTCCGGCGAGGATGTAGTTGGTGTTCGAGTAGGCGAAGCTCTCCCCCGGCGCCCCGGTCCGGGGCAGCCCGAGGCCGATTTCGACGAGCTGGGCCGGGGCGTACGTCGCGGTCCGCACCTGCTCGATCGCTTCCAGGGAGTTGAGGAGCGCGTCGGTGTAGTTGCCGATTCCGCTGGTGTGGTTGAGCAGCATCCGTACCGTCACCTGCTGACCGACTTCGCCGGGGACGTGCTGCGGGAGCCACCGGCCCACCGGGTCGTCGAGGCGCAGTCGGCCCTCGTCGACGAGTTGCAGCAGGGTGGTCGAGACGAAGGTCTTGGTGATGCTGCCGACCCGGTGCCGCAGGTCCGGCCGCGTCGGCCGGGCGTTGGACAGGTCGGCGATTCCGGCGGCCCCGCCCCACTCGCTTCGGCCGGCCCGGACGGCGGCGTAGGTGCCGGGTGCGCCGGCCTCGGGAATGGCGTCGAGGGCCCGCTGTAACGCCGCCCGGTCCAGCCCGCCAGGGCTGTCGGCCCGGTCCGGCTGCGCCAGGGCCGGAGCGGGTGCGACGGCGTTCACCGCCGCCAGCACCAGGCAGAGGGCCGTGATCCGAAGTGTCCTGAAAAAGATCAACATGTAGCTATTATCGAATGCCGTCGCAACCGGGCGCAGCCCTCGTCCGCGTGACGATCCGGTCGGATGGTTGGCGTCGCTCCTCGGTTGTCGACGGGGCCGCCGACTTCCGCTGACAGATTGACGAAGTACTCTCGCAATTCTAGGCTGCTGCCGATGAGCCACCCTCCGTCGTGGACATCGCCCCCCGCCCTGCCGCCGATGGATCGCCTGCTGTCGCCGTACACGGGGTGGACCCGCGAGCACTGGGAGTCGGTGGTCGACCAGACCCTCGCCGCCGTGCGGCCGTACGCCTCGCCCCGGCACGCGCTGATCGACCTGCCGGGACCGGCGAGCAGTTCCGGGCGGCGCAGCGACGGGCTGGAGGGGTTCGCCCGGACCTTCCTCGCGGCCGGCTTCCGACTCGCCCAAGGAAACGACGGCGGACTCGCGCAGTGGTACGCCGAGGGCCTCGCCGCCGGAGTCGACCCGGACTCCCCGGAGCGCTGGCCCCGGGTAACCGAGGTGAACCAGGCCAAGGTGGAGGCCGCGTCGATCGCGCTCGCCCTGCACGAGTCCCGGCACGTGCTCTGGGACGCCCTCGACGACCGGGTCCGGGACCGGCTGGTGGGCTGGCTCGGCGAGGTCGTCGGTCAGCCGTACCCGGCCTGCAACTGGTTGTGGTTCCAGAACCTGGTGCAGGCGTTCCTGCGCTCGGTCGGCGGACCCTGGTCGGCCGAGGAGATCGACCGCAACATCGCGGTGATGGAGGACTGGTACCTCGGCGACGGCTGGTACACCGACGGGTACGAGGGCCGGGACACGGCCCGCAACTTCGACTGGTACGCCGGCTGGGCGATGAACTTCTATCCGCTCTGGTACTGCCGGATGTCCGGTGGACACGCGGACGACGCACTCTGGGCGCGGTACCGGGACCGACTACGGCACTACCTGTCCGGCGCCCAGCACCTGTACGCCCCGAACGGGGCACCGCTGCACCAGGGCCGGTCGCTGACCTACCGGTACGCGGCGCTCGCCCCGGTCTGGGCCGGCGCGGTCTTCGACGCCACTCCGCTGCCACCCGGCCGGACCCGACGCCTCGCCAGTGGTGTGCTGCGGCACTTCCACACCGACGGGCTCCAGCCGATCGGCTGGTACGGCGCCTTTCCGGCGATCCGGCAGCCGTACACCGGGCCCGGCTCGCCGTACTGGTCGAGCAAGGGCTTCGCCGGGCTGGTGCTGCCGGCCGACCATCCGGTGTGGACGGACCCGGAGCACCCGCTGGAGATCGAGGAGCACGACGTCTCGGTCGCTCTCCCGGTACCCGGCTGGCTGGTCTCCGGCACCAGGGCCGACGGGGTGGTCCGGGTGGTGAACCACGGCACCGACCACGCCGCCGACGAGACCCTCGCGACGGACGAGTCGGACTACTCCCGGTACGCCTACGCCAGCCACGCCGGCCCCGAGTACGACGGCTCGCTCCTGGACAACCAGGTGACGCTGCTCGACCGGTACGGCAACCCCGCGCACCGCCGGCCGTTGCGGCCGATGGGCGTACGCGGCCGGGTCGGGATGTCCCGGCACCGGACGCACTGGCCGATCGGGGCGGCGCCGGAACGCACCTGGCCACCCCGGCAACCGGCGTTCCGGACCGGCCCGTGGCTGCGGACCGCGTCGGTACTGCGGGGCGCGGTGGAGATCCGGCTCGCCATCGTCGACGCCCCGGCCAGCGTTCCTCCGGACGACGTTCCTCCGGACGACGTTCCTCCGGACGACGTTCCTCCGAACCGTAGTGGCCCGGACGGCAGTGGGCCGTGGCGGCTGTGGATCGGTGGTCATGCGCTCGCCGACGCGGAGCCGCCGACCGTCGAGGTGCGGGACGCCACCGCCACGGCTCGGCGCCCGGACGGCCTGACCGCCATGATGGTGGGGCTGCGCGGCCTGCCCCTCGCCTCCGTGGTCGAGCGGACCGGCGCGAACGCGTTCGGGGCGTACTCGGCCGTTCCGGTCGTCCAGAGCGACGGACCGGTACGGTTCGCCGAGGTCTACGCGGCGGCGGTGCTGCTCACCGGAGCGGCGGCCACGGAACTGCCCGAGGTCACGGTCCGCTCCGACGGTACGGTCGGGGTGCGCTGGCCGGACGGGGAACTGGACGAGGTGACCCTGGGGGACGCGGTCAGCCCTTGATCCCGGTCGCCATGATCCCCCGCACGATGTACCGCTGCGCGGCGAGGAAGACCAGCGCCAACGGAATGACCGAGATGACCGCGCTGGCGAACAGCGCCGGCAGGTTGATCGCCTGCGACGTGAGGTTCGTCGACATCGCCACCTGGACGGTCCAGAACGCCGGGTCCTGCCCGATCACCAACGGCCACAGGAACGAGTTCCAGTGCTCGATGAAGGAGAGCACCCCCAGCGCCGCGCACAGGCCCACCGAGTTGGGCAGCGCCAACCGCAGGTACACGCCGAGGTGGCCGAGCCCGTCGATCCGGCCGGCGTCCTCTATCTCCTGCGGGAAACGCAGGTAGAAGCCCCGGAACAGCAGCACCGCGAGGGCGTTGAAGAGTCCCGGCACGATCAGCCCCCACAGGGTGTTCACCCCGCCCATCGAGCCGACCACCACGAAGGTCGGCACGAAGGTGGCCGCGCCGGGCACCATCATGGTGGCGACCACCAGCACGAAGACCGGCCTGGCCGCCGCGACCCGGATCCGGGCCACGGCGTACCCGGCCATCGAGGCCAGCAGGGTGGAGACCGGGGCCGAGATCACCGCGACGAGCGCGGAGTTGAGCAGTGCCCGGCCCAGCGGCACCGTGCTGTTGTCGAACGCGTCGGTGAACCCGGTGAGGCTCACCTTTTCCGGCCACCAGTGCCACTCCAGCGCGCCGAGCTCCGCCTGGGTCATCAGCGAGTTGCGCAGCAGCAGATAGAACGGGAGCAGGAAAGGCACGGCGAAGACGACCGCCGCCAGATAGCTGCCGACCGGAATCCTCCGCCCGCGCCGGGCCGATCGCTCGCTCATTCCCCCTCCCTCCGGCCCAGTCCGACCAGACGTCCCTGCACCAGGGTCACGACGACGATCAGCAGGGTGACCACGAAGGCGCCGGCGGAGCCCAGTCCATAGTCCTGCTGGACCAGCGAGACGTCGTACAGGTAGACCAGCGGCGGTCGGCCGTCCGGGCCGGGTGCGCCGGCGAGCCCGGTGCTGAGCAGGTTGTAGAACTCGTCGAAGGCCTGGAACGCCGCGATCACCAGCAGCAGGGTCACCGCGACCGAGGTGTTCCGGAGCAACGGGAAGGTGATGTGCCGGAACAGCCGCCATTCACCGGACGCACCGTCGACCCGGGCAGCCTCGTACAGCTCGCCGGGGATCTCCTGCATCCCGGCCAGGAACAGGATCATGTAGAGGCCGATCTGTAGCCACAGCCGTACGGTGATCAGCACGACCCAGTACAGCGGCGGATCCACGGTGGCGATCCAGGCCGTCGGCTCCTGCCCGAACAGCGCGGCGAGCGAGTTCGCCGCGCTCGACGGCACCCCGCTGAACAGGCTCATCTTCCAGATCAGCGAGGCCACCACGTAGGACACCGCGGCGGGCAGGAAGAACGTGGTCCGGAACAGGGCCCGTCCCCGGCGCAGCCGGTTGACCAGCACCGCCAGCCCCAGCGCGATCGCGAAGGTCAGCGGCACGATGACGAGCGTGAAGACCACGATCATCGACAGCGAGGTACGGAAGCGCGGGTCGCCGAGCAGCGTGCGGTAGTTCGCCAGCCCCGCCCAGTCGCCGAGCGCAATGGTGCCCCGGGCGTTGCTGAAGCTCAGCAGCACGCCCCAGCCCATGGCGACGTACTTGAAGACGACCAGCCCGATGACCAGCGGCGCGGTCAGCAGGACGAAGGCCCGCCAGGCCGACCAGTCGACGCGGCGGCGGCGCGGCGGCGCGGCGGTCGGTGGAGTGACCGGCCCGGCGCCGGTGCCCGGCCTTCCGGTACGCAGGGACACCCCGCGCCTCAGACCGTCGGCAGCTTGTCGAGGGCCTCCTGCGAGCGTTGCGCCGCCGCGCGCAGCGTCGCCAACGGGTCGGCGTTCTTCTTGACGATGTCGGAGGCCGCGTCGTCGTACGGCTTGCTGACCGCCGGCGCCCAGAGCGCGGTGGTCCGGGTGCCGTACTGGTTGAGCAGGTCGACGGCGGTTTTCGCCGGCCCGGACCGCAGCGGCTCCGCCTGCGCGGCGAGGCCCGCCCGGGGCGGCACGTGGAAGCCGTAGCTCAGCGCCCAGTCCTGCTGTACGTCGTTGTTCTGCAACCACAGCCACTGGACGTAGTTCTTCGCCTCCGCCACGTGCTTGCTCTTGCCGTTGACCACCTGGGACCAGCCGCCGAGGAGGACCACCGGCTTGCCGGTCGGCCCGTGCGCGGGCCACGGAACGAGGTCGAAGTCGTCGACGAGTTCCTTCTTGATCTGCGGCAGCGCCCACAGGCCGCCCCAGGCGATCGCGGTGGCGCCGGTGATGAGCGCACCCGGGTCGTACCACTCGGTGGCATAGCCGAGCAGCATCGACTTGTCGGTGAACATCCGGCGTACCACGGCGAACGCGTCGGCGATCTCCGGGGTGGCGTAGCTGACCTTGCGGTCGGTCAGCACGTTCTGCCCGACGGAGAACGGCAACAGGTTCCGCATGCCGGCGAGACCGTCGTTGCCGACGAAGATGCCCTTGGTCTTTCCCCGGGTGAGCGCCTTGGCCGCGTCGACCAGCCCGGTGAGGGTCGTCGGCGGCTGCACCCCGGCGGCGGAGAGCAGACTCTTCCGGTAGTACAGCAGCATCACGTCGATGATCATCGGCACGCCGTACGCCTTGCCACCGTGGGTCAGCGGGCCGAGCGCGTGCGGGTTGAATTCGCTCTTCGCCGCACCGAGGATGTCGTCCAGGGCGGCGACCTGCTGCTGCGCCACCATGTCCGGGGTGACCTCGTTGATCTCGTACACGTCGGGGCCTTCGGGGGTCAGCACCGACGACTGCCACTTCGTCTTGTAGTCGCCCGGCACCCAGGTCACCTTCACCGCGACGTCCGGGTGCTGTTTCGTGTAGTCGGCGGCGTACCGCATCGCCGCCTCCCGGGTGCCCTGCTCTCCGTACTCGTGGTACCAGTGGTTGAGGGTGACCTTGGCGGCCCCTGAGCCGGAGCCGGTCGGGTCGGTCTGGCAGGCGGAGATCGCGGCTCCGCCGACGAAGAGCAGCGAGGTGCCGAGGAAGCGCCGGCGGGACAGGCCGGGCGTGGGACCGCTCATGATGCGACTTCCTTCTCCTCGTTGGTGGCGGAGATGCACCCTCCTGGTGGTGGCGGTGCGCATCGGAGCTCATGAATCGGGTGGTGGAAGTGAGGCCGAGCCTAAGCTTCTGCCAATACTTCGTCAAGGACGAAGAATAAGCCCCTGTGGCCGGTCGCCACTCCCCTGTCCAGGCTGGACAATTCAGCGATGGTTTTCGATGTCGCTGCCCCTGCGCGCCGCCGTCCGCCGCCGTCTGCGGCCGTTAAGAAGGGGCCCTTCATCTACAGAAAGCGATAAGAAGGGGCCCTTCCTTCGCATCAATTTCGTAGTTGACTTATATAAGGTGTGAGTGACATTCTCGGTGCCGGCAGCCGGAGTCCGGGTTGCCGTGAACTCGGCGAGAGCGAGGAAGACCGTGAAGAGGGGCACACCGATGACCGAGAACGTCACCGTGGCGGCGGGCGGGGCGCCCGGCGCGGCCGTCGGGTCGACGAGGACGCTGCTGACCTGTGGCATCGTCGCCGGCCCGCTCTACATCGTCGTGGTCGTGCTGCAGCTGCTCACCAGGGACGGGTTCGACATCAGCCGGCATCCGGCCAGCATGCTGAGCAACGGCGACCAGGGATGGATCCAGATCGCCAACTTCGGGGTCAGCGGCCTGTTGTTCGTGGCGTGGGCGATCGGGCTGCACCGGGTGTCGGGGCCGGCGGTGGGCCGGCGCGGGCGTTGGGGACCGCGACTGGTCGGCGTGTTCGGCACCGGGATGGTCGCCGCGGCCGTCTTCTCCGCCGATCCTGCCGACGGCTTTCCGCCGGGGACGCCGGTCGGCGCGCCCACGACCATGAGCTGGCACGCAGGCGTGCACTTCCTCGTCGCCACGATCGCCTTCCTCGCACTGATCTCCGCGTGCTTCAGTTTCGCCCGGCGGTTCGCCGCGGACGGCCGTCGCGGCTGGGCGGCCTTCAGCGCGGTGAGCGGCGGCCTCTTCCTGGCGACCTGGATCTCGGTCTTCGCACTACAGGGCGCCCGGCCGGCGAACATCGCCTTCGCCGTCGCGATCGCGCTCGTCCTGGTCTGGACGTCGCTACTGGCCGGGCAGCGGCTGACCCGGGCCGGCGAGGAGTAGGGGGACGGTCTCGCGGGCGGAGGCGTCAGACTCTGCGGATGAGGCCCCCGGTCGGGGTGCCGATGCCGGCGAGGAACCGTTTCAGGGCGAAGGTGGCCGCGCCGAGGCTGACCGGATTGCCGGCGATCCGGCAGAGGGTGATCTCGGTGGCGGCGAGGGGGCGGCTGAGCGCGTGTTGGGCGACCACCGCACCCACCTCGGAGAGCAGCGCCTCACCCAGCCGGGCGGCGACCCAACTGCTGAGCACGATCACTTCCGGGTTGACCAGGTTGATCAGGTCGGCGACCGCGACGCCGAGGTAGCGGGCGGTTTCGGTGACCACCTTGGCCGCCACCGGATCTCCGGCCGCCACCCCCCGGGCCAGCGCGTCGATCGTGGCCGTCTGGTCCTCGGGATGCAGCAGCGGGCTGTTCGGGGCCAGGTCGCGCAGGGTCTGCATGATGCCGGGCGCACCGACGTACGTCTCGACGCAGCCGCGACTGCCGCAGTGGCAGAGCCGCCCGTCGACCACCAGCGTGGTGTGTCCCCATTCGCCGGCACTGTTGGTGGCGCCCCGGTAGAGCGTGCCGCCGAACGCCAGACCCGCGCCCACTCCGGTGCCGAGGTTGACCACCACCACGTCGTCGCGGCCCCGACCGGCACCGAACCAGAGTTCGGCGACCACGCAGGCCCGCAGCGGGTTGTCCAGGTACAACGGCAGGTCCAGGGACTCGGCCAGCATGCTGCGCAGCGGTACGTCGTGCCAGTCCCAGTTCGGGGCGTACACCGACACCCCGCCCTCCCGGTCGACCTGGCCGGGCACGCTGACGCCCGCCCCGAGCACCCGGTCCGGCCCGACACCGGCCGCCGCGAACGCGGCCTGGACCCCCGAGGCGATGTGCGCCACCACCTGCTCTGGCCGGTTCTCCCGGGGGTGCAACTCCTCCTCGACACTCGCCAGTACGCCCAGGGCGGCGTCGAAGAGTTCGACGTGTACGTACGTCTCTGCGACGTCGACACCCACCAGTACGCCACCGGAGGGGTTGACCGAGACGACGCCTCGGGGCCTGCCACCGCCCGAGTCCTGGAAGCCGACCTCGACCAGCAGGCCGAGCTCCATCAGCTCGCCGATGAGGTTGGCCGCGGTAGCGAGGCTGAGCCCGGTCTCGCTGGCGATCTGCTGGCGGGAGACCATCGGTGCCCCGATGATCCGGCGCAGCACCTCGAAACGGTTGGCTATCCGGATGTCCCTGGAGGTGCGCTTCACGACAAAACTCTAGACGGTGGAGCCGAGTGCCGATCGATGCCGACACGAGCTGTGGCGCGGGATCGTCGCACACATCTCATAACACTTAGAATAAGCGCCCGACATAGTCCGGCGCCAGCCTCGCCAGGTCACATCGTCCAAAATGGGCCTTCTCGTCATTCCGGCGAATTCCGCAGCAGGTCGGCGTGGACCGCGCGCAGCCGTGCGAGTGCCGGATCACTGCCCGGCACGACCCGGCGGTCGAGCTCGGCCCATGCCTGGGCGAGTGCGTCGCTGACCGCCCGGAGTTCGGCCGCGTGCCGGCGGGCGCCCTGCCGGTGCAGTTCGTCGAGCCGACGGGCCCAACCGGCGGCCACCGTGCCGACCCGCTCGGCGTCGGCGCGGGCCCGCGCCGCCGTGCGCGCGGCCGGAGCCGGCACGATCGCGGCGATCGGTCGCGGGTCACCGTCTCTCGTGATCATCGTGACCGTGTCGGCCACCTCGGCCAACGCGACGAGCTGAGTCAGCCGGACCCGGACCTCGCGTAACGGCAGCGCACGCGAGGGATCGGGGTCGGGGACCGGAGCGGGGGCAGCCATTCGCCAATGCTCCCTCCCGGGTACGACACGCCGCTCCGGATCGGTCGGCAGTGGACCATCCGGAGTGGACTTCGCGGACCGACAACCCAGGCGGTAGCACTCGTACAGTTGCCACCGTGAAGGTCTTCAAAGGGAGGAACTGGCACCTCGCCATCGGCGAGGATGGCTTCGCGGCCTGGGCCAAGGGAAGAGATCGGGGCGACGCCGGCGACGGCAGGCGGTACGAGTTCGACCCGGGACCGATCTGGGAGAAGCGTGGGTTCTGGCAGTGGTCGGAGGTCGATCGCCTGTTCTGCTATGACGGCGATGGCGTGTGGCGTCTCTACGCACATCCAGCGCCCGGTGTCGACCCGGCATCGTCGTCTGCGACCAAGCCCTACTACTCAAACTCCTGTGACGGCTGGATGCTCTTCTACCTGGGGAACTTCACCTTCATTGGTTGGCGCCGCGTAGCGAGCGCCGTCCGGCGGTACAGCGCCGGAAGCGTAGGGTTCGATAGCTCCGCGCTTCCCATCCCCCGGCGATGGCTGATCGGAAATTCTGGACGGCGGCCCCGCTGATTCGGCAACCGGGTCTGACCGGTGGAGGGCAGATATTCGTCACCTGCGCTATTCGCTGATCTCGACCCCGCCGCCCGGCCACATCGACGCCTTGCCATGCTGGTTTCTCCACTGGGCGAGTGCGCTCGATCGGGTGCTGGATCAGCGGTCAGCCGACGGCGGTGGCGAGCGGGACGGCCAGGCCGGCGGCGAGCAGGTGCGGCGGGTCAGGGTCAGTTGTCCTCCGTGGTGGTTTCGACGCGGGCGATCAGCACCTTCAGGCGGCCGATCTCCTCGGCGAGGGCGGTGTTGCCGTCGCCGGTGAGGGTGATCCAGGTGCGCCCGCGCTTGCCCTCGTAGCCCTTCTCGATGTCGATCAGGCCGGCCGTCTCCAGCACGGTCAGGTGCTTGGAGAGGTTGCCGGCGGTCAGGTCGAGCTGGGTACGCAGGTAGCCGAACTCGACGCGCCGTGCCTCGTGGGCGATGGCGAGGATGCCCAGCCGCACCCGCTGGTGCACGACCTCGTCGAGGCCGGTGACCGGGTGGCCGGACGGGTCCGGGGTGTCGGTCTCGACGGTCATCGCTGACTCCGGCGGGCCACCGAGAAGCCGATCCCGCCCGCCAGGAGCACGGTGCCGGTGCTGAGCTGGGGCAGCGCCATCGACAGCCGGAACTGGCTTTCCGTCCCCGACATGAACGACGGGATCGCCCAATTCGGCGGTATCAGCCCCTCGGTCGTCGGCAGCACCAGCAGTACCAGCACCAGGTAGCCCACGGTGAACAGCAGCAGCGCGACGTTGCGTTCCAGGCTGGCCAGCACGAGCAGCGCAAGACCCATCAGGCCCCACGGTGCGATCAGCCGGTCCAGCAGGATCCACCAGTACGGCGACGGGCCGTCCCCGAACGGCAGGTGGTTCGGGAAGTAAAGCGCCGCCGCCGTGTACACCGCGGTGAACACGACGGCCGTCACGGCACCGGTGATCGCATAAGGCAGCACGCGGGCACCCAGCCCCCGCGCCCGGGCGGCCCGCACGTAGCTGACCGCGATCGCGGCGTAGGCGAGCAGGAGTGCCGGCGGCCAGTAGTAGAGCATGCCGCGGCGCGCGAACATGCAGCCGTGGGCTTGGCACTGGAGCCTCATGAAGAGCCAGTCGAACGGGATGGCCAGGAAGGCCGTCGCGGCCAGCACCAGCAGCGCGACCCAGGTCAGGCGCTGGTCGCGGCGCACGCGGCCGGCGAGGCTGCGCAGGTCGGAGAGGAGGCGGTGGGGGTCGTCGCCGGTTGATACCGAGTCAGTGGTCATAGCAATAGGTTTCCACAGCAAACCTATTTGCACTAGCCCTAACTTGGCGACGGTGCACAGCCCATGGAGGTGACCGTAGGTGGCCTACCCGGAATAGACCTCGAACTCCGACACCTGCCCGGCGGGCCAGCCCGTGTTGCCGGTGAACTCCAGCCGGACGTAACGGGTCGGCGTCGCGGTGAAGGTGATGGTGACGGCGTTGCCGGTCGCCGGATCGAACCGTCGTCCGGTCGAGGCCGACAGGGTGCTGAACGACGAGCCGTTGGTGCTGCCGCGTACGGCGACCGTCTGGGTGCGGGCACCCCACGCGGACAACGGCGGGAGCTTCAGCACCACCCGACCCACGGAAGTGGTGGCGCCGAGGTCGACCTGCACCCACTGGGGGAAAGCGTGGTTCGGGCTCTCCCAGTAGCTGTGCGGGTCGCCGTCGACTGTGTTGCCCGAGCCGTAGTGCTGGACATGCCCGCTCTCCGCCGTCGCCTTGCCCCGGGCCAGGTTGGTGTTCGGCGCCGCGTCGGTGGTCGCGGAGACCGGGTTGGACGACGGCGAGACGTTGCCGGCCGCGTCCCGGGCGACGACGGAGAAGCTGTAGCTGGTCGCCGGGTTGAGGCCGGTGACCGTGTACGAGGTGCCGGTCGGCGTGCCGACCACCGTCGTACCCTGCCGGACCTGGTAGCCGGTGACGCCGACGTTGTCCGTCGACGCGGTCCAGGACAGCGAGACGCTGGTGGTGGTCCGTCCGGTCACCGTCAGGTTGCCCGGCGCGGTCGGCGGGGTGTCGCCGCCGCCGACCACCGGCGGGGTCGGCCGGACCGGGGTCAGCGCGAGTTGGCCCTTGAGCATCCGGTTGCCGTCGGCGGTGATCCGCAGGTAGTAGTCGGAGGAGCAGAAGGTGCCGTCCTCGTCGAGCGCGCGGATTCCGGCCCCGGCCGGGGTGGTCGCCTGGGTCTCGCTGGTCTTGGCGATCTGGTTGCCCTCGTTGAACTCGTCGAACATCGAGATGTAGATCCCCTGAGCCCCGACCCGCACCATGTTGTAGAAGTGCCGCCAGTAGAAGTCACCGTGGTAGCGATGCCCCGACGCCAGGTCGCCGGGCATCACGCACGGCTGGTAGTCGATGCCCCGGGCGTTGCAGTCGGCCTGGTCCGGCTGGTTGACGTTGGTGTAGAACCAGTCCAGCCCGTCGAGGGTGCCGGTGCGGCCCACCATCCACGGCGAAATCATGTTGAACGCGTGGTAGACGTCGAGGAACCCGGGCCGGGAGTCGTTGATCCCCTGCCGCCAGTACGTCGGCACGCCGCCGATCACGTAGCAGCCCTGGGCCTTGAACCAGTTGACGACCTCGAGGCAGGGACCCGGAGGGAACGGGCGACCGTCGTCGTTGAAGCCGAAGCCCCAGATGCAGACGACCGGCCTGCCGTTCTGCCGGGCGTACGCGGGCGAGGCGGTGTGCGCCGACATCTTCGTGGTCCAGTCGGTCTTGATCTCGGCCTGGAAGCTCGTCCAGCTCGTGACGTCGTACATGATGTAGTACTTGCGGCCGAACCGCTCCGCCGCGCTCCGGACCTTGGTGGCCATCGCGTCCCGGGTCGGCCCCTCGTCGCCCATCGGGTTGAACCGCTGTAGCGCGGCGGTGTCGCAGTTGTACTCCTGCATCCACCGGAAGTGCGTGTCCACGGTCTGCTGGTCGTAGGAGGAGAACAGTTGCGCGGGCTGCCCGTTGCCGAGGTTCGGGTACGCGGTGGTGTAGCCACGGCTCAGTTCGCGCATGTCCGGCCAGGACACGATCGTGGTGTTGCTCGGCGACGGCGGCTGGAACCGGTCGCGACTCCAGTGCCACCAGCCGCCGATCGGTGCCCCGTCGCCGGGGCAGGCGAACCAGCCCTGGTATCCGACGGAGACCTTGCCGACGACGTCGCCGGGTGGGCTGGCCGCGCTGGCCGGGCTGGTCACGGCCGACAGCAGTTCGGTGGTGGAGATCGCGGCGAGGGCCGAGCCGGCCGCCGTGGACGTCATGAACTTTCGGCGTGAAACCGCCATGGCTACCGCTCCTCGGGGGGAAGGGACGCGGATCGATGCCTTAGCTTGCCAGGACTGGACAGATTCCCGCAATAGTTGGACTTGAGACTGCAATCTTCGGCTCGCCTGGCCGAAAGAAAGTTGCAGGATAATTTTGGGCTTCCTATGCTCTGCCGCGTGACTGATGTCCTCGTGCAGGCGGTCGACCTGGTCAAGCGCTACCCACCCCGGAACCGGCGGGACACGGGCTTCACAGCGGTCGACGGAATCGACTTCAGCCTGCACCGCGGGGAGGCGTTCGGCTTCCTCGGCCCGAACGGCGCCGGTAAGTCCTCCACGATGCGGATGATCGCCTGCGTCTCGCCACCCACCTCGGGCACGCTGCGGGTACTGGGGATGGATCCCCGGAAGGAGGGCCAGCGGATCCGGGCCCGGCTCGGCGTCGTACCCCAGGACGACGCCCTCGACCGCGAGCTCACCGTCCGGGAGAACCTGCTCATCTACGGGCGCTACTTCGGACTGCCCAAGCAGGTGATCGCCGAACGTGGCGACCGACTGCTGGAGTTCGCCCAGCTGACCGAGCGCGGCGGGGAACGGGTGGAGGCGCTCTCCGGCGGCATGCGGCGGCGACTCACCATCGCCCGGTCCCTGATCAACGAGCCGGAGATCCTGCTGCTCGACGAGCCGACCACCGGACTCGATCCACAGGCCCGGCACGTCCTCTGGGACCGGCTGTTCCGGCTCAAGCAACAGGGCGTCAGCCTGGTGCTCACCACCCACTACATGGACGAGGCGGAGCAGCTCTGCGACCGGCTCGTGGTGCTGGACTCCGGCCGGATCGTCGCGCAGGGCTCCCCTGCCGAACTGATCGCCACACATTCCACCCGCGAGGTGCTCGAACTGCGGTTCGGCGTCGGTGAGCAGGGCACCGCGCTGGAGAAGCTGCGCGATGCGGGCGTGCACGACCGGCTGGAGGAGCTGCCCGACCGGCTCCTCTGGTACACGGCGGAGGGCGAGACGGCGCTGGCGGTCGTACACCGGTTGGGGTTGAGCCCGATCACCGCGATGGTGCGGCGGGCGAGCCTGGAGGACGTCTTCCTCGCCCTGACCGGCCGGACCCTGGTGGACTGACCGTGGCCACCTCGACCCCCGCACCGCCCCGACCCGTCCCGGTCGGCGCCGCCGACATGGCCCTACGGGCGTACCGGTACTGGGCGCTGCGCTACCGGCGGACCTGGCGGGGCACCCTCGTCATCGGCATCGCCAATCCCCTGCTGTTCCTCGTGGCGATGGGGCTGGGGCTCGGTCGGTTGATCGGCCCGGACCTGGCCGTGCTCGGCGGCGTCGACTATCTCGCGTTCTTCGCGCCCGGAATCCTCGCCGCCGCCGCGATGCAGAACGGCATCGTGGAGGCGGCATTTCCGGTCAGCATGAGCCGGCAGCCGGGCGGCGCCTACCCGGTGGCCGCGGGCACCCCGCTGGAGCCGGAGGACATCCTGCACGGCCACGCCCTGTTCATGGCGGTACGGGTCGCGACGAACGCCGCGGTGTTCCTGGCCGTGATGGTCGCGTTCGGCGCCGCGCAGTCCCCGATGGTCGCGCTGGCCCTGCCGGCGGCGACGCTGACCGGCCTGGCGTTCGCCCTGCCGTCGGCCGCCTGGGCGGTCACCCTGACCAGCGTCGGTCCGGTGATGGGCGCCTTCAAGTGGGTCGTCATGCCGCTCTACCTCTTCTCCGGCACGTTCTTCGCGGTCGGGCAACTGCCGGACGCGCTCCGGCCGATCGTCTACGTCACGCCGCTGTGGCACGGCGTCGAGCTCTGCCGGACGTTGAGCCTCGGCACCGCGACCTGGCCGGTCAGCCTGGGCCACCTGGCATACCTCGTCGCCCTGGCCGGTGCCGGCTACCTGGTGGCACGCCGTAACTACCGACGAAACCTGCACGGGTAGGAAGTGGAGTCGCGCGTGTCATCGGCACACCTGATCGTCCTGCGGCACCTGTGGGTGCTGCGACACGGGCGCCCGTGGAACCTCGTCGTCAACGGCATCTTCGAGCCGTTCCTCTACCTGCTGTCGGTCGGCATCGGCATCGGGCAGCTCGTCACCGCCGGAGCCGACGGAGGCGTCGGCCGGTACGCCGCGTTCGTCGCGCCGGCCCTGCTCGCCACCTCCGCGATGAACAGCGCCGTCAACGAGACGACCGGCAACGTGTGGTGGCGGGTCCGCTTCGACAAGCTCTACGACGCGATCGTGACCACGCCGATGCGGATCGCCGATATCACGGTCGGCGAGATCGCCGCCTCGGTGCTGCGCAGTACGCTCTCCGCCGCCTGTTTCTGCGCCGTCATCGCCGCCCTCGGCATGGTCCACTCGTGGTGGGCGCTACTGGCCGTGCCGGCGGCCGTGCTGATCGCCTTCGCGTTCTCGGCCGCCGGTCTCGCCGCCGCGACCTATCTGCGCGACCCGCACGACCACCAGTACCTGCAACTCTGCATGCTGCCGATGTTCCTGTTCTCCACGACCTTCTACCCGCTGTCGGTCTATCCGGAGCCGGTCCAGGTGGTGGTCGCGGCCCTGCCGCTCTACCAGAGCATCGAACTGCTCCGCGGGCTGACCACCGGGCAGCTCGGCGTCGGCATGCTCGGCGCGACCGCGTACCTGGTGGCGATGGGTTGCGCCGGCACGTGGCTGGCGAACCGCCGGCTGGGTCGCATGCTGTTGAGCTGAGCCGATTGCCGCTGAGCTGATGAGCCGGTTGCTGCTGAGCCGGGCCGGCGCTGCTGACCTGGGCCCGAGGTCGGCGGGTGGTCAGCGCTTCCGGGGATGGGCGGCGAAGAACTTCCAGACCAGCTCGGTAGCCACCACCCCGGCGTCGGGCGCGGCCAGCCCCCCGGTCTTCGCCCCGGGCCAGGAGTGTCCCATGCCCTCGATCACGTAGACCTCCACCTCGCTGCCATCGGCACAGCGGGTCCGGGTGAGGACGATCGTCTCGGCCGGGGACTTCGGGGCGGGTTTGACCGGGGTGCACCGCAGCCGCTGTTGCCAGGTCTGGATCCCGCTGCGGAAAGTCTGGGCGTACCGGTCCTGGTCACCGATGAACGTGATGACCGAGACCGGGCTCTTCGGCACGTAGTCGGGCTTCGCGGCGAGCGCGCCGCCGAAACCGCCGCTGACCGCGCCGATTGCCGCGAACATTCCGGTGGCCTCGACCGCGGCCCGGAAGCTCATGTCGCCACCGTTGGAGATGCCGGTCAGGTAGACCCGGTCCGGGTCGACCCGCCAGTCCGCGACCAGGTGCTCGGTGAGCGCCGTCAGGAACCCGACGTCGTCGGCCTTGCCGCAGCAGATCAACGCGTTGAACCCACCGGCGATCCCGTCGGGGTAGGCGACCAGGAAGTTCTCCCGCGCGGCCACCTCGTCCAGCCCGGCCAACTCGATCATCGCCGACCCGTTGCCGGGATAGGGATGCATGGCGATCACCAACGGAACCGGCCGGGCCGGGTCGTAGCCGTCCGGCGCGTGCAGCCGGTACTTGCGGGTGGCTCCGCCATGCTCCAGCGTGAGCTGGTGCTTCCCGGGTGCGGGCGCGACAGCGGGCGCGACGGCCGAGCTGGACGGAGCTGGTGACGACGACGCCTGCTGCGTACCCCCGCCACAGGCCACCACGCCTGACAACGCACCCAACAACCCACACCACGCAGCAACCCGTCGCACCACCAGCTCCTTCCGCCCGTGCGCCATACCCTCGGATCGCCGGGTCTGCCGGGTCAACCCTTTCGGCGTACGCCGAATGCCGGCAGGCTGGACAAGGTGATCTCCCTACGACTCGATCCGGCAGACCTGGTACGGGTGCGGTTCGTCGACCGGATGCATCCGGTCGGAAACGCGATCCTGGCCTGCCAGGCACTGCGGGACCCGGCCCTGGCTGCGGTGATGCCCGAGCTGGCCGACCGGGGCGAGGGGGTCGCGGCGGCCACCGGAGCGCTGCGACACCTGCTGCCGGCCCAGGGCTTCCTACCGGACTTCCTCACCCCCTACTACGGGCTGGACTCGGTGGAGGCCGGCATCGAGGCGATCCGCGCCACACCCCGGCAACGGATCCGCGACGAGCTGACCGAGGCGTACGCGAACCTGCCGGCCACCCCGTGGCGGCGGCGGTTCGCCACGGCCGACCGGGACGCACTCGACATGTTGACAATGTCCCTGCGCCGCTACTTCGACGCGGTGCTCGCCCCGGACTGGTCGAGCCTGACCCTGAGCCACCGGAGCTGGGTCGCCCAGGCCGCCCAGACGTACGCGCTGTCCGGGGTGGACACCCTGTTCACCACGCTGCATCCGGCGATCCGCTGGCGGCCACCCGTACTCGAGATCGACAGCTGGTGGAGTGGGGACGTCCAGGGCACCGGCAAGGGCGTGCTGCTGGTGCCCACCCCGTTCGCCGGTCCCCTGCCCCGGGTACTGGTCGAGCCGGGGCAACCGGTACTGCTCGTCTACCCGGCGCTGGCCCTCGCGCCGACCGGTGCGAACCCGTCGGGCGACGATCCGCTCGCCCGCCTCCTCGGCGGTACCCGGGCGGCGGTGCTGCGCCGGATCGGCGAGCCGGGACGGCACACCACCACGACGCTCGGCCGGCACGCGGGAATCAGCCTGTCGTCGGCCTCCGAGCACGCCTCGGCGCTGCGCGCCTCCGGGCTCGTCCACAGCGATCGGGTCGGGGGCTCGATCGTGCACACGCTCACGCCGCTCGGCATCCACCTGCTGGCCCAGAACGGGTCCCCGCGGACCGAGCCGGCGGGGCCGATCCGACGGATCCGGCCGGTGGACCCGGTGCCGACGCCCGGGAGGTCGTGACCGTGCCTCGGGCGGGGCGGCCTACCTCCGGTCTCCCCTGCCCCGGCCCGGGCCCGCCCGGACCCGGGCCCGGGCCCGGGCGGCCTTGATCGCCCTGGTCAGGGTCCCGATGTCGTACGCGCCGTAGTGGCGCTTGTCGTTGATGAAGAACGTCGGCGTGCCGGAGACGCCGCTGAGGTCGGCCGACTCGATGTGATGGTCGATCCGGACGGCGTACACGTTCTCCAGCAGCTCGTCGCGGAACCGCTTCTGGTCGAGGCCGATCTCACCGGCGTACCTCACCAGGTCCGCGGTCACCAGCTTGTCCTGATGATCCATCAGCAGGTCGTGCATCTGCCAGAACGCCCCCTGCGCCGCCGCGGCCTCGCTCGCCTCCGCCGCGAGTTGCGCCTGTGGATGCACGTCGGTGAGCGGCAGGTGGCGCCAGACGTAGCGCAGATCGGCGTCGGTCAGCAGTTCCCGGACCACCGGCTCGGCCTGCCCGCAGTACGGGCACTGGAAGTCGCCGTACTCGACGAGCGTGACGGAGGCGTCCGCCGGCCCACGAATGTGGTCGTGCTCCGGGTTGACCGGCGGGACGAGGTCGACGAGTTGGTCGGCGTCCCCGAACAGCGCGCGGGCCCGGAGCGGCTTCGGCAGCGACGCGGTGATCCGGTAGACGCCCCAGGTGAGCAGGGCCGCGACGATTGTCGCGCTCAGCACGCCGATCTTCGCCTCGGCGAGTTGCGGGCCCTCGAAGGCGAGGGTGGCGATCAGGAGCGACAGGGTGAAGCCGACCCCGGCGATGGTGCCGCTGCCCAGCACGGACGCCCACCCCACCGCCGGACGGATCCGGCCCCGGGTGAGCCAGGTCAGCAGCCCGGAGACCCCGAGGATCGCGATCGGCTTGCCGACGACGTACCCGAGCAGGATGCCGAGCGTCACCGGGGAGGTGAAGGCGCGGGCGAGAAAGCCCCCGTCGATCATGATGCCGGCGTTGGCCAGCCCGAACAGCGGGACGATGACGTAGCTGCTCCACGGGTGGTACATCCGCTGGAGCCGGTCGTTGGGCGAGAGCGCCAGGGTCAGCCCCCGGGTGGCGGAGCGGGCCAGTTCGGCGGTCGGCTGCTCGCGGAACAGCTTGAACAGCCCACTGGCGGTCTCCAGGGCACCCCGGGCCGGCGAGTACGCCGTGGCGGTCAGCCCGATCAGCAGCCCGGCCACCACCGGATCCACCCCGCTGGCCAGCAGCGCGCCCCAGAGCGCGATGCAGAACGGGGCATAGACGAAGCCGTGCCGTACCCCCAGGGCGCGCAGGCCGAGCAGCGCCAGGAACAGGGCGACCCCGATGACCAGCGGCGTCACGGTGATGTCCTCGGTGTAGACGACCGCGATGACGACCAGGGCGATCAGGTCGTCCACCACGAACACGGTCAGCAGGAAGACCCGGGCCTGATCGGGTACGCCCCGACCCAGCAGCGCGAGCATGCCGAGGGCTAGTGCGGTGTCGGTGGACATGGCCGCGCCCCAGCCGTGCGCGCCCGGCCCACCACCACGGTTGACGAGCAGGTAGATCAGCACCGGGATGATCATGGCCACGATGCCGGCGACGAGCGGCAGCACGAACCGTCGCCGCTCACGTAGGTCGCCGAGGTCGAACTCGCGGCGCGCCTCCAGCCCCACGACCAGGAAGAACAGCGTCATCAGCCCGCTGTTGACCCAGGAGCGCAGGTCGAGTGCGACGCCGGCATCGCCGAGCCGGATCGCCAGTTCGGTGTGCCAGACCGCCTCGTACGAGTGGTTGTCGACGTTCGCCCAGACCAGCGCCGCGACGATGGCCGCGACCAGCACCCCCGCGCTGCCCGATTCGGTCCGCAGGAACCTGCGCAACGGCGCGGGAATCTCGTGGCCCCAGACCGTGCGCCCGAGCATTCCGGACGAAGGTGAGTCCGTCACCGTTACCCCCGTCCCCCGCATGTGCCGCCCATCGAGATTTACCACGTGGCGCCCGAATGGCAGGCCGGCTCGGGTGAACAGCCTCGGGGAATCCCGCCCCGGGCCGGGGCGTTGTTCAGGTCGGAACAGTGGAAAACCGCTAGGGCAACCGGAGAGAGGCAATCATGAAGGTTCGCACCTCGCTACGCGCATTGAAGCAGAAGCCCGGGTCAGTGGTGGTACGACGCCGGGGCCGGGTGGTCGTGGTCAACCGCACCAACCCGCAGTGGAAGAGCCGCCAGGGCTGACCCCGAGCCATATGGGCGCAGGCGCGGAAGTCATTTCCGCCGCGCCCACTCGCATTCTCCCCCGTTAACCGGTATCGGACCGGAATCGTGCCGGGTGCCCGGTGTCCGTTTCTCCCATTCAGGGGTTGAGGTACGCAAGGACGGCGAGGACGCGGCGGTTGTCGTCGTCAGAGGGCGGCATGTCCAGTTTGGTGAGGATGTTGTTGATGTGCTTGCTCACGGCCTTCTCGGTGATGCGGAGCTTGCCCGCGATCGCGGCGTTGGAACGGCCCTCGGCCATCTCGCCGAGCACTTCGCGTTCCCGGGCGGTGAGCACCGCGAGCGGCTCCCGGCGGGCGAGCAGTTGCGAGATCACCTCAGGGTCCATGGCGGTGCCGCCACCGGCGACCCGGCGGACGGCGTCGACGAACTCGCCGACGTTCGAGACCCGGTCCTTGAGCAGGTAGCCGACACCGCCGTGCGGGGTGCTGAGCAGCTCTCGGGCGTAGAGGGGCTCGACGTGCTGGGAGAGCATCAGGATCGGCAGGCCGGGCATCTGGGTGCGGGCCGCGATCGCGGCCTGTAACCCCTCGTCGGTGAACGTCGGTGGCAGGCGGACGTCGATGACCGCCACCTCGGGCCGGTGTGTGACCAGGGCGGGCAGCAGCGCCGGGCCGTTGTCGACCGCTTCGACGACGTCGAAGTCGAAGGCCTGTAGGAGTCGGGTCAGTCCGTCACGGAGGAGGGCATGGTCCTCGGCGATGACAACGCGCACGGCAACTCCATGGTGATGACGGTCGGCCCCCCGGACGGGCTCGACAGCGCCATCGTGCCATCGAACGCGGCGAGGCGGCGCTCGATACCCCGCAGGCCGGTGCCGACGGCGGGGTCGGCTCCGCCCGTACCGTCGTCCGTGACCACCATCGTCAGCACCCCGTCCGCGTGCCGTAGCGACACCGATCCGGTGCGGGCCCGGCTGTGCCGGATCATGTTGGTCAGTGTCTCGGCGACGGCGAAGTACGCCGCGGACTCCACGGGTGTGTCGGGCCGTCCCGGCAGGTCGACATCGACCGTGATCGGCACCGGCAGGCTGAGCGCCAGCGCGCGGACGGCACCGCCGAGCCCACGCTCGGCAAGTGCCGGCGGGTGGATGCCGCGGACCAGGTGCCGCAGCTCGACGAGCGCCGTGCCGCTGGACTCACGCGCCTCGGCGAGCAGCTCGTGGGCGGCCACCGGGTTCCGGTCGATGAGTTCGTCGGCCAGCCCGATCATCATGCCCAGCGAGACGAGGCGCGCCTGGACGCCGTCGTGCAGGTCGCGTTCGATCCGGCGCAGTTCCGCCGCCTGGGCGCCCACCGTGTCGGCGCGGGTCACGGTCAGCTGCGTGACGCGCAGCCGGAGTTCGGCGGCCCTGGTCGGCGCGAGGAAGAGCCGGACGAAGTACGCGTCGACGCGACGCAGCCATGGCGCCGCCCACAGGCCGGCGGCGAGGATGACGGCGCCCTGCGGCAGGCAGAGCAGGCCGTCGCCGAACGTGTCGATGGACCAGAGGGCGCCGTAGCCGTACCAGCCCGTGCCGAGCCAGATCCACGACGGCGCCAGCGTCAGACCCGCGAGCCCGTACAGCGGCACCGCCACACAGATCGTTCCGAGCCCGAGTCCGACGATCGCGCCGGGCATGAGCCAGGCGAGGTCGCGCCAGGTGGCCGGGTCCGTCACGGTCCACCGGAAGCGCTGCCAGCCACCGGCCCCGGCTCCCTCCGGCGGCGGGTGGTACGGACGTGTCACGAGGACCCCGGTCCGTGAGGCACGTCTGCGCTCGAGGTCGGCGCGCATCCGGACCAGCGTCATCGTCCACGGCACCAGCGCCAGACCGAGGAACGGCACCGGAGTCAGGGCCAACGCGACGACGGACACGGCGAGCAGCGGCAGGTTGGTGAACGCCAGACCGATCCCGGCCATGCCGCCGAGCACGGCGTGCCCACCGCGCCGGGCCCATCGGCCCAGCCGTTCGCCAGTCCCGGCCATGTCCACAGGTCATATTGTGCCCACGGATGCCGGGTTCAATGGTGGTGCTAGCACCTCCCTGCCGGAGGACGTAGCGCTCCTGACGATCCGGGCGCCGAGCGGTTTGATAGAAGCATGACGATCACCATGACGCCGTCCAGGACAACGGCCGGCAGCGACTTCGCCGCCCTGTCCCGCCGGATCAGCGGCGAGGGGCTGATGCAGCGCCGACCCGCCTACTATGCCGCGCGGCTGAGCGTCGTCGCGCTCATGCTCATCGGCGGTTGGACCGCGTTCTTCGTCATCGGCTCGTCCTGGTGGCAGTTGGTGACGGCCGTGTTCCTCGCTGTCACGTTCACCCAGGTCGCGCTCGTGGCGCACGACCTGGCCCACCGCCAGGTGTTCCGCACCAAACGACCCGGGGAATTCGCCGGACGGCTGGCCGGAAACCTCGGCGTGGGGATGAGTTACGGCTGGTGGATGGACAAGCACACCCGCCACCACAACAACCCCAACCACGACGACCTCGACCCGGACGTCGCGCCCGAGGTGCTCATCTGGGCCACGAAGTCGGCCCTGGGCCGGCGTGGGCTGAAGGGCTTCATCACCCGGCACCAGGCCGCGCTGTTCTTCCCGCTCCTCACGCTGCTCGCCATCGACCTGAAGGTGTCCAGCGTCAAGGCGTTGCGCAACGGCACGGTGAAGCGCCCCGGCCTGGAGTCCGCGCTGCTGGTCCTGCACGCCGTCGGCTACCTGTCCGCGCTGCTGATCGTCCTCTCGCCGTTGCAGGCCATCGCCTTCCTGCTGGTACACCAGGCACTGTTCGGCGTCTACCTCGGCATGACGTTCGCACCCAACCACAAGGGCATGCCGCATCCGACCGGCGACGAGGACTACCTCCGCAAGCAGGTGCTGACCTCCCGCAACGTCCGTGGCGGCTGGCTCACCGACGCGGCGCTGGGCGGCCTGAACTACCAGATCGAGCACCACCTCTTCCCCGGCATGCCGACCCCCAACCTGCGCAGGGCCCAGCCGATCGTCCAGGCGTACTGCGCCGAACTCGGCGTCGCCTACGAGCAGACCAGCCTCGTCACCTCCTACCGACAGGCGCTGCGACACCTGCACCAGGTCGGTGCGCCGGCCCGCGTCGAACACCGAGCACGCTGAGGCGGTCCCGCCCCAACCGAACTGCACCGAGAGGATCCCCTCCTGGCCGGGTCGCCGGCCGGGCCGGGGATCCTCGCCGTCCTGCGGGATCACCAACCTCGGGCGTCCGGATATTGACACCTTTGAGTGGCGTGGTTACGATCGGTTGCCAGGAAAGCGCTTTCCTAGCCAACCGGCTCGGCGCTCGGTACCCCTCCCAGAGAGGTCCGCAATGGACGCACGCGCTCCGTCGCCCGTCAGGTCGCGCAGCAGATGGCCGATCATCGGTGGGGCAATCGCGGTGATGACCGCCGCCGCGGCCGTCTTCGCGCCGCTGGCCAGCGCCGCCACCGTCTTCACCGCCGGCTTCGAGGACGGCAGCATCAGCGGCTGGTCCAAGTCCGGCGGCACCTGGGCGGTGGTCAGCGACGGATCCCAGGTCGCCCGCCAGTCCAAGACCGACGCCGAGAACGCCCGGTTGTTCAACGCCCCCACCAATCTCACCGACTACACCGTCCAGGCCAGGGTCAAGCCGTTGAGCATCGGCTCGAACGGCTTCGTCGGCCTGCTGGCCCGGTCCAGCGGGGCGACCGTCTTCTACCGCCTGGCCCTGCTGCCCAGCCGGGCCGAGTTGCAGGCGGTGCAGGGCAGCTCCGTCACGGTGCTCGGCAGTTCGTCGCGGGCCGTCGGCAACGGCACCTGGTACACCCTGTCGATCACCACGAGCGGCTCGGCCGTCACCGGGTCGATCGACGGCGCCCAGTTCGCCTCCGCTTCCAGCTCCCTCTCCTCCGCCGGCCGGATCGGCCTACAGACCTCGTACTCCTCGGCCTCCTTCGACGACGTGACGGTGACGACCGGCGGCAGCACCCCGCCGCCCACGCCGACCCCGAGCCCCACCCGGCCGACCGCCACCCCCACCGGCCCGTCGACGCCCACGCCGACGCCGACCGGCCCCTCGACCCCGCCGCCCACCGGCCCGCCCGGCAACGCGACCGGCCTGGTCGGCTTCGCGACCATGAGCGGGTACGACCGCACCGGCACCAACGGTGGGACCGGCGGCCCCACGGTGACGGTCAGCACGTACGCGCAACTCGCGGCGGCCGTGGCCGACGACGCGCCCCGGATCGTCCGGGTGTCGGGCACGATCAGCGGCAGCGGCGACGACATGCTGGACGTCGGCTCGAACAAGACCGTCATCGGGGTCGGATCCAACGCGACCATCAGCGGCTTCGGTCTCGACGTCAACGGCTGGGGCCCGGACGAGGTGGCCTGGGGCGGTGACCTCTGCGACCCCGCCGAACGGGACCGGTTCACGCGCACCCAGAACGTCATCATCCGGAACCTGTCGTTCCGGAACTCCCCGGACGACTCGGTCAACGTGCAGTGCTACTCCCACCACGTGTGGATCGACCACAACACGTTCTACCCGGCCAGTGACGGCTCGGTGGACGTCAAGCGCGGGTCCGACCTGGTGACCGTCTCCTACAACAGGTACGCGGGAACGGACAAGTCCATGCTGCTGGGGCACAGCGACAGCAACGGCGCCCAGGACACCGGCTACCTACGCGTCACCTACCACCACAACTGGTTCGACGGATCCGCCACCCGGCACCCGAGAGTCCGGTTCGGGTACGCGCACGTGTTCGCCAACTACGTGGACATCAGCGACTACTTCATCGGCCTGGGCGTGGACGGCCGGATCTACGCCGAGAGCAACTACGTACGCGGCGCCAAGACGATCACCGAGGACTTCGGCAACGCCAGTCTCACCTGGACGAGCAGCAACTTCTATGACGTGGCCACGATCACCCGGGCCAACGACAGCGGCAAGACCATGGAGGACTGGCTGCGCGCCAACAACACCGTCGCGCGACCGCCGTACAGCTACTCGGCCGGCTCGGCGTCCTCCAGTCCACCGTCGGCGGGTGCCGGATCCAGCGGTGCGGACACCATTCCGTAGGCCCCTTCGCCACCGCTCACCGAGCAACCCGCACCGCCGAGGGCGGCCGGTACCCCCGTACCGGCCGCCCTCGGCCCATGTGCCGCGGCGGCACCGGCCAGCAGCGCCACCGCGGTGATCAGCAGCACCCGCACGGCCTGGTCGGCTGGCAGCCGTACCGGCTGTGCCGGCAGGAGGGCCAGGCCCAGCGTGAACACCACGGCGGCGACGGACCAGAACGGTAGGGGCCGTCGCACGGTGGCCGGCGGCGGCCCGTACCACCGCCGCAGCAGCCCCGAACGGCCGATCTGGACGACCAGCACCGCACCGGCGACGAGGCCGAAGAGGTCGGAGGCGACGGAGAGGAACTCCCACCACGGCATGCCCGGCCACACCTGCTCGTGCAGGAAGGGGAAGATGACGCGGCCGCCGTCGACGGTCGGGTGGGTGAACGCGTCCCACCCGATGTGGGTGGCCGCACCGACCAGCGCCGAGATCGTGGTGACCTGCCAGCGATGACGCGCCAGGCCGAGGGTCCCGTAGTCGCGCAGCGCCAACCGGCCGCCCGAGGGCAACTGCGCGGCGATCGTCGGCGCCGCCCAGCGGACCAGCCGGGTGGCGACCAGGGCCAGCGGCAGCGCCCACCACAATGGTGCGTGCCACGCGTGGCTGTGGATCGTCACGCCGTAACCGTCGGCGGCGAACGCGAGGTCGGGCGCGACCGCACCGATCGTCAGTGCCACCCCGTCGAACCAGCGCGGACGCCACCGTTTCAGCACGATGACGACGGTGGGATGGGTGGGCAGCGTCAGGGGCATGATCAACAGAGTACGAACGGCCGCTCGGTCGACGGTGCCGGTCGTGTGCGGGCTCCGTGAAGATCTGTTGGGCATCGATACCGGGCCCATGTCGTGGCGACGCGCCATCGAAGTGATGCATGTAGATTGGCCGTGCCCGTCACACACACTGTGCACGTCGATGTCCGCTACGTATGGAGGACATGTGGTCGACCAGTCGGGCGGACAACTGCCGGACCTGGACCCGCAGGCGATGGCGCGGGTGGCGACTGTCGCCGAGTTGGCCGCACTGCTGCGCCAGCTCCGCCGCCGGGAGGCCCGGCAGGAGGGTGCGAGTCCGCTCACCTACCGCGAGCTGGCCGCCAAGACCGGATGGTCCCGGGGCATCATCGGGGAATACTTCGCCGGTGGGGTCCTGCCGCCCACCGACCGGTTCGACGCCCTGATCCGACTCCTCGGCGCCACCGCGGCCGAGCAGGGCTGGCTGGCGACCGCCCGGGACCGGGTCGAGGAATCCCGCCGGTCGGGCGGCACCGCCGAGTCCGGGCCTCCGGCGATTCCGACCTCGCGCCAACTGCCGTCGGCGGTACCCGGCTTCGCGGGCCGGGCCAGTGAACTCGCCCAGCTCGACCGCCTGATGGACGCCGCCCCACCGACCCCGGTGGCGCTGATCACGGCGGTCTCCGGCACCGCCGGAGTCGGCAAGACCGCCCTGGCCCTGCACTGGGCCCACCGGGTCGCCGACCGGTTCGGCGACGGGCAGCTCTACCTCAACCTGCGCGGGTTCGACCCCAGCGGTTCGCCGGTCGCGCCGGCCGAGGCGATCCGTACGCTGCTCGACGCCCTCGGGGTGCCGCCACGGCGGATCCCCACGACGCTGGAGGCGCAGGCCGCCCTCTACCGGGGGCTGCTCGCCGACCGGCAGGTGCTGCTGGTCCTCGACAACGCCCGCGACGCCGACCAGGTCCGCCCACTGCTGCCCGGCGGACCGGCCTGCCGGGTGCTGGTGACCAGTCGCAACCAACTCGCCGGGCTGGTCAGCACCGGAGGCGCCCGGCCGATCAGCCTCGACCTGCTTCCCGTCACCGAGGCCCGACAACTGCTGGCCGCCCGGATCGGGGCGGACCGGCTGGCGGCCGAACCGGAGGCGGTCGACGACATCGTCGCCTCCTGCACCCGGCTGCCGCTGGCCCTGGCCATCGTGGCGGCCAGGGCGGCGTTCCATCCCGAGTTCCCGCTCACCGCGCTGGCCGGCGAGCTGCGCTCCGCACGCGGTGGGCTGGAGGCGTTCACCGGCGCCGATCCGGTCTCCGACGTACGGGCGGTCTTCTCCTGGTCGTACCGGGCCCTCAGTTCCGGCGCCGCCCGGCTGTTCCGGCTGCTGGCGTCCCATCCCGGGCCCAGCGCCAGCGGTCCGGCGGTGGCCAGCCTCGCCGGGCTGCCACCCGCCCGAACCCGTCCGCTGCTGGCCGAGCTGACCTCCGCCAACCTGGTCGCGGAGCAGGGCCCCGGCCGGTACACCTGTCACGACCTGCTGCGCGCGTACGCGGCCGAGCTGAGCCAGGCCGTCGACTCCGACCACGAACGGCGGTCGGCCACCCGCCGCGCACTCGACCACTACCTGCACAGCGCGCACGGTGCCGATCGCCGACTGGACCCGCACCGCGACCCGATCCCGCTGCTGCCGGCGGATCCCGGCGTGACTCCCGTCGAGACCACCGACCACGGCGCGGCGCTGGCCTGGTTCGACGCCGAGCTGCCGGCGCTGCTGGCCGCCGCCGAGGAGGCCGGGCCGGCCGGGTTCGACCGGCATCTCTGCCGGCTCACCCGCAGCATGGCGCACTTCCTGGAGCGCCGGGGTCACTGGCACCGGTGGGCCGCGATCCAGGAACTCGCCCTGGGCGCGGCGCAGCGGTTGGCCGACCCGGCCGAGGAGGCGCACGCCCGACGGAGCCTGGGGCGGGCCCAGGTGCACCTCGGACGGACCGCCGTGGCCGCCGCGCACCTCGGCGCCGCACTCGCGCTCTACCGCGACACCGACGACCGCGTCGGCCAGGGGCGGGTCCAGTTCGACCTGAGCTGGATCGCGGTCCGGCAGGACCGGTACCCGGAGGGGCTCCGGCACAGCCGGGAGGCGCTCGACCTGTTCACCAGTGCCGGCAACCGGTCCGGGCAGGGACGGGCGCTGAACAACATCGGCTGGTGCCTGAGCTGGCTCGGTCATCACTCCGACGCCGTCGGGTACTGCCAACGGGCCCTCGACCTGCTGCTGGAACTCGACGACCGGTTCGGCGCCGCCGACGCGTGGGACAGTCTCGGCCACGCCCAGCACGAACTCGGCCGGTACCGGGAGGCGGCCGACTCGTACCAGCGCTCGTACGCGCTGTGGCGGGAACTCGGCCACCGCTACCAGGAGGCGGACCTGCTGGCCCGGCTCGGCGACACCCAGTCGGCGCTGGGCGACCTCGACGCGGCCACCGACACCTGGCACCGGGCGCTCGACATCCTCGACGAACTCGACCATCCGGACGCCGAGCAGTTGAAGGTTCGGCTCGACCGGGTCGGCCGGGGCACACCGGGCCGGCGCCGTTGAGGCGCCGACCCGGTCACACCCCGCAACGTCCCGCCGGCGGGCACCGCGCCGGTCGCGCGCGCCGCCCGCCGCGGCGACGGTGGGCACCGGACCCCCGCTGTCCCCCTCGGCAGCGGCGTTCGTCCCGTCGGTCCGCGCCCCAACCCACCGGGTGCGAGGAGACCGATCCTGCCCAGCGGCGGTCATCGGCCAGAATGATCCTGGACACGGTTGGACACGGTTGGACGTGCGTCTGCCCGTCGCCGCTTCGACACCAGGTTGGCGTAGCGCCGCGTCCGCGGGGTAGTCGGTGCCCCGACGGCACACGCGCGTGGAGCCGAGGTGAGGAGCGAGGGTGCGGCCTGGCCAGCCGGATGACCGGCGCTCGGCGACGGAAGAGCGTCAGACCCGCGCATACCCGCTACGCGAGTACGCGCTGCTCGCCGACGGCCATCGCGGCGGGCTGGTGGACCCCGCCGGCAACGTCGGCTGGCTCTGCGCACCAGGCTGGGACAGCCCGGCCGTCTTCAGCAGCCTGCTCGGCGGCGCCGGCCGGTACAGCATCACACCCACCGACCCGCGCTTCACCTGGGGCGGCCACTACGAGTCCGGCTCGCTGATCTGGACCAGCCGGTGGGTGGGTACCGACGGGATCATGGAGTCACGGGAGGCCCTGGCATTCCCGGGAGACGAGTCCCGCCTGGTGCTGATGCGCCGGATCCGCGCGCTCGACCACGCGGCCCAGCTCTCGGTCTGGCTGGAACCCCGCGCGGACTTCGGCCGGGAACCAATACGCGACCTGCACCGGACCGGCGGAACCTGGTCGGCCCGCAGCGGCCCCCTGCACCTCCGGTTCACCAGCACCGCCCGGTGCACCAGCACCACCCGGTTCCAGCAGGCGACGCGACCCGGCAGGCGGTGTTCGGAACGCTCGCCGAGGACACCTATCTCTACCGGTTCGCCCCGGACGAACGACCGCTCGGCGACGCCGAGGGGGCCTTCCTGCTCTGCGGCTTCATCGCCGCCCTGGCCACACAACAGGCCGGGGACCCGGTCGCGGCGACCCGCTGGTTCGAACGCAACCGCGCCGGCTGCGGCCCACCCGGCCTCTACAGCGAGGAGTACGACGTCCAGCAGCGCCAACTGCGGGGCAACCTGCCGCAGGCCTTCGTCCACGTGCTCCTGTTGGAGACGGCGGTGACGCTGAGCGGACCGGATGGCGGTACGGCCGCCGGTCAGCCGACCCGGTAACGGTCCGCGTCGGTCTCCCGGAACACCAGGCCGTTGCCGGGTTCGGTGAGGTTGACCGGCGCCGTTCCCCCGGTGGCGGGCACCGCGCCCTCGAACAGCATCGACTCGATCCGGACGTGGTCGTGGAACCACTCCAGGTGCCGCAGGTTCGGGATCGCCGCCGTCACCGCGGAGTGCTGGTGCGGGGCGCAGTGTGCCGACACCTCCAGCCCGGCCGCCGCGGCGACCGCCGCCACACGCAGGAACTCGGTGATCCCGCCGCACCGGGTGACGTCGATCTGGAGGCAGTCCACGTACGGCACCATGCGCTGGAAGTAGACCAGGTCGAAGCCGTACTCGCCGGCCGCGACGTCGGCACAGACCTGGTCCCGGACCATGCCCAGCCCGGTCAGGTCGTCCGAGCTGACCGGCTCCTCGAACCACCGGACGTCGAGGTCGGCGGCGGACCGGAGAACCCGGACGGCCTGTTTGCGGGTGTAGCCGCCGTTCGCGTCGACGTACAGCTCGACATCGGGGCCGATGGAGCGCCGCGCGGCGGCCATCCGGGCCAGGTCGCGGTCCTCGTCGGCGCCCCAGCTCTCGCCGATCTTGATCTTCACCCGGGTGATGCCGTGGTCCCGGGTCCAGCCGACCAACTGGCGGTGCTGGGTCTCGCCGTCGTACGTGGTGAAGCCGCCGCTGCCGTAGATCGGCACCTGGTGCCGCACGGTGCCGAGCAGCCGGGCCAGCGGCAGGTCGAGCCGACGGGCCTTGAGGTCCCAGATCGCGTTGTCCGCTGCGGACAGCGCCAGCCCACCGATGCCCGGTCGCCCGGCGTTGCGCAACTGCCGCCGCATCGCCAGCCAGGCGGCCGGCACATCGTCCGGGTCGAGGTCGGCCACGGCCGGAGCGAGCAGTTCCGGTACCACCGCCGCGACCGCCGCCGGCCCGTACGTCCAGCCGATCCCGACCGACCCGTCCGCGCTGGCCCGGACCAGCACCAGGGTGGTGGCCGACCAGGTCAGCGTGCCGTCGCCCTCCGGCGCGTCGGTCGGGATCCGGTACGCGCGGGCGTCGAGGCGCATCCGCTCACCACCTCGGAGCGGCGCGGTCCCGCTGCCCGCTGCCGGCGGTCCGGCCACCGCCCAGCGCGGTCACCGCCCCGGCCAGCAGCCCGGCGGCGACGAGCCCGACGGCCGCGCCGACCAGGGCACGGACCGGGGAGGCCGGAGCCGCCGGCCGGGGCGCCCACCGCCGCTCGGGCAACGGATCCGGCCGCTCGCCGCGCAGCCCGGCGCGGAGCAGTTCGGCGAGGTGGATCGCCTGACGCCCGAACACCTCGCCCTGCTCGATCTGGGTACGGCAACTGAACCCGTCGGCCAGGATCACGTCGGACGGGTCGGCGGCGCGCAACGCGGGCAGCAGCACCCGCTCGGCACATGCCTCGGAGACCTCGTAGTGGCCCTGTTCGAAACCGAAGTTGCCGGCCAGCCCGCAGCACCCGGAGTCGAGGAAATCGGCGGTCACCCCCGCCTCGTGCAGCACCGAGCGGTCGGCGGCGGTGCCGAGGATGGCGTGCTGGTGACAGTGCGTCTGGATCAGGGCCTTGCCGGGAAGTTGCGGCGCCCGCCAGCCGGGGCTGTGCTCGTGCAGCAATTCGGCCAGCGTGACGGTCTGCTGCCGCAGCTTGCTGACGTCCTCGTCGTCGGGGAAGAGCTCGGCCGCATCGGCCCGGAACACCGCCGTACAGCTCGGTTCGAGGCCGACCACGAGGGTGCCGGCGCGCAACCACGGGCGCAGCGTCTCGGCGGTGCGCCGCAGCACCCGTTTCGCGGTGTGCAGCTGCCCGGTCGAGATCCAGGTGAGTCCGCAGCAGACTGGACGCTGCGGCACCCGGACCCGCCAGCCGGCGGCCTCCAGCACCTCGACCGCGGCCCGGCCCACCGCCGGATGGAAGTGGTTGGTGAAGGTGTCCGGCCAGAGCACCACGTCGCCCCGCGCACCCGTCCCGCCCGGCTTCCGGCCGGCGAACCAGCGCGCGAACGTCTGTTCGGCAAAGAGCGGCAGGTCACGCCGCTGGTCGACGCCCCCGACGGCCTTGGTCAGCCGGGCCAGCCCGGGGGTGTGGGTCACCGTGTTGACCAGCCGGGGCGCCCGCGACGCCAGCACCGCCGCCACCGGCAGCCACCCCATCGAGTAGTGCGTTCGGGGACGCAGCCGGCCGGCGTAGTGGTGCGAGAGGAACTCCGCCTTGTAGGTGGCCATGTCGACGTTGACCGGGCAGTCCGCCTTGCAGCCCTTGCAGGCCAGACAGAGGTCGAGGGCGTCGCGGACGGCGTCCGAGCGCCAGCCGTCGGCGATCGTCCCGCCCCGGGCGGCGCCGTCGAGCATCTCGAAGAGCAGCCGGGCCCGACCCCGGGTCGAGTGCTCCTCCTCCCGGGTCACCATGTACGACGGGCACATCACCCCGTCGTGCTGGCGCCGACACTTGCCGACCCCGACACAGCGCAGTACGGCCTGTCCGAAGCTGCCCCCGTCGTCCGGGTACCGGAACACGGTGTCGACCATGCCGTGGTTGTAGTCGACACCGAGCCGTAGTTGACCGTCCATCGGGTGCGGCGCGACCACCTTGCCGGGGTTCATCCGGTCGTCCGGGTCGAAGATCGCCTTGACCTCGCCGAAGGCCCGGACCAGCGGGTCGCCGAACATCTTCGACAGCAGTTCGCCCCGGGCCTGTCCGTCGCCGTGCTCACCGGACAGGGAACCACCGTGCGCGAGCGCCAGGTCGGCGGCGCGTTCGACGAAGGTCCGGAACCGGGCTATCCCGTCGGCGGTACGCAGCTCGAACGGGACGCTGCTGTGCACGCAGCCCTGGCCGAAGTGCCCGTAGATCGAGGCTCGCTCGAAGCCGTACTCCTGGTAGAGCCGGGTCAGGCCGCGCAGATAGTCGCCGAGCCGGTCCGGCGCCACCGCCGAGTCCTCCCAGCCGGGCCAGGTGTCGGGCATGACGGTCGGATGGGCGGTGGCACCGAGGCCGGACTCGCGGACCGCCCACAACTGCACCTCGTCCGCCTCGGACTCGAAGCGGACCACGGTGGGACCGCCGGCCCGGTCGATGGCCTCGCTGAACCGGTCCGCCGCGGCGGCCGCCTCCTGCGGGGTGTCCCCGCCGAACTGCACCATCAACCAGGCACCGGCCGGGGGCAACTCGTGCAGGGCCACCGGATGCAGGTTCTGCTCCCGCTCGAAGTTGATCAGCTTGTCGTCGATCCCCTCCAACGCGATCGGCTGGTGCGGCAGGATGCGCGGCACGTCGTCGGCGGCGGTGGCGATGTCCGGGTAGCCGAGGATGACCAGCGACCGGGCCCGCACCACGGGCAGCAGGCGCAGCCGGGCCCGCAGGATCGTCACCAGGGTTCCCTCGGACCCGACGAGCGCCCGGGCGACGTGGAAGTTCCGCTCCGGCAGCAGGCTGTCCAGGTTGTAGCCGGAGACCCGGCGTGGGATGTCCGGATAGCGGGTACGGATCTCGTCGAGGTACTCGTCGCGCAGGGTTCGCAGCTGCCGATGGATCTCCGCCGGCCGACCGCCCTGGCGCTGGATCTCGGCGTACCGGTCGTTGCCGGTCTCGCCGACCCACATCCGGGTGCCGTCGTAGAGCAGCACCTCCAGCTCGACGACGTTGTCGACCGCCTTGCCGGTGCGCTGGGCGCTGGCCCCGCAGGAGTTGTTGCCGAGCATGCCGCCGACCGTGCAGTGGTCGTGGGTGGCCGGCTCCGGGCCGAACTCCAGCCCGACCGGAGCCAGCAGTTCGTTGAGCGTGTCCCGGACGATCCCCGGTTCCACCACGCAGGTACGCCGATCCCGGTCGACCTCCACCAGCCGGTTGCAGTACTTCGACCAGTCCAGCACCACCGCCACGTTCGTGCACTCGCCGGCCAGGCTGGTGCCGCCGCCCCGGGACAGCACGGGCGCACCGTGCCGCCGGCACACCTGCACGGCCGCGACCGCCGCGTCGACGGTCCGCGGCAGTACGACGCCCAGCGGCACCTGACGATAGTTGGAGGCGTCGGTCGAGTACGTCGCCCGGGAACCGGCGTCGAAGCGCACCTCTCCGTCGACCGCGGCCCGTAGGTCGGCTTCGAGGCGCTTCAGGTCGGGGTCGCCGATCCGCTGGCTGAACTCGTTCATGACCGGAGTTGGTTGATCTTGTCACGGGCCACCGTGGCGAAGGTCGCGATCCGGTGCGGCTGGCCACGCAGGAACGCCTCGGTGAACTCCTTCGCCTGCTCGTACCGCACCTTGCCGGGCATCGGCGGCTCGTTCGGGTTGACGCTGCAGTCGACCAGGGCCGGCCCGGGATGCGCCAGGGCCTCCCGGACCGCGTCCGGCAGCCGGCCCGGATCGGTGACCTTGACGCCGTAGCCGCCACAGCTTCGCGCCCAGCCGGAGAAGTCGGCCTCCGGCTCCCGGTGCCGCACCGCGTACTCGGGATAGCCGAGGAGGATCTGCTCCCAGAGGATCTGCCCGTACGAGTTGTTGTTGTTCACCATCACCTTGATCGGAAGGTCGTGCCGGGCGGCGGTGAGGAACTCGGCCATCAGCATCGCGAAGCCGCCGTCCCCGACGAAGGCGATCACCTGCCGGCCGGGAAAGGCATGCTGCATCGCGATCGCGTACGGCAACCCCGGCGCCATCGTGGCGAGGTTTCCGGACAGGTAGTACTCCCGACCGCCCCTGATCGTCCAGTGCCGGGCCGACCAGGTGGCGATGGTGCCCGAGTCGCAGGTCAGGATCGCGTCGTCGGCGGCCAGCTCGTCGATGCACCCCATGAAGTACGACGGCGCGATCGGATGCCGCGACGGATCCCGCAACGCCTTCATGCTGGTCCGCCACTCCGCACTGCCGCGCTGGTACTTCTCCAGGAACGACCGGTCGGCGGTCGGGTTCAGCAGCGGAAGCAACTGCCGCAGGGCCGTCCGGGCGTCGGCGGCCAGCGCGACCTCCACCGGCAGCCGCAGGCCGATCCGGCTGGCCTCCCGGTCGATCTGCACCACCCGGACCTTCCCCGGCGCCGGCAGGTAACTGGCGTACGGAAAACAGGTGCCGACCATCAGCAGGGTGTCGCACTCCTCCATCAGTTCCTCGCTCGGCTTCGTGCCGAGCAGCCCGAGGCCACCGGTGGTCAGCGGGTGCTCGTCCGGCACCACCTGCTTCCCGGAGAGGGTCTTCACGATCGGCGCGGCGAGGCAGTCGGCGACGGCCAGCACCTCGTCCCGGGCGTCCCGGGCACCGATGCCGACCAGCATCGCGACCTTGCCGCCCTCGCTGAGCACCTGGGCGGCCCGGTCCAGCTCGTCGTGCGCCGCCGGCACCGGCGGACGGGAGAGCACCGGGCTGCTCACCGGCGGCTTACCCGGGCTGACGTGCCGGTACGGGTCGGCGGACGCCTCGGCCACCTGGATGTCGTTCGGAAAGCTCAGGTGCACCACGGTCCGCTTCGCCAGCGCGGTACGGATGGCGATGTCGACCACGCCCGGCAACTGCTGCGGGTTCGTCACCATCAGGTTGTAGGCGGCGACGTTCTCGTAGAGCTGCGGCGTGTGCACCTCCTGCTGGTAGAGCGAACCGAGCACCGAGGTCTCCTGCATGCCGGTGAGCGCCAGTACCGGCGCGTGGTCGAGCTTCGCGTCGTACAGCCCGTTGAGCAGGTGGATCGCGCCGGGCCCGGAGGTGGCGGCGCAGACGCCGAGCCGGCCGGTCGCCTTTGCGTACCCGGTCGCCATGAACGCGGCGGCCTCCTCGTGGTGGACGAGGACGAACCGCAGCCGTTCGCGCTGCCGGCGGAAGCCCTCCATCAGCCCGTTGATGCCGTCGCCGGGCAGCCCGAAAACCGTGTCGACACCCCAGTCGACCAGGCGCTTGGCCAGTGCCTCTCCGACGATCTCACGCATTGCGGTCCCCCCGTGCTGTGCTGTCGTGGGCCTGGCCGGCGGTCGCGGTCTCAGCGCTGCCGGTGCATCCGGCGGCCGAGCAGGTAGCCGACGACAACACCGACCGCGATCAGGACCGGCACGGTCAGATGGCTCCGGACCTGTCGTATCCCCTGCTTGGGGTCCACGACAGTGCCGGCGGCGGTACCGATCACACCGGTCACCAGGTCACCGACTCGTCCGTCAGACATGCCCCGTTCCCTTCGACGTGGACCTCCGGGCCGGAGGCCGCCGCCACCCGCCGTCGTGCCCCGGCCGGTCGCCCGGCCGTGGTGCTCGCGGCCGTGGTGCTCGGCAGCGCCTCCGCCGCGCGGACGACGCGCAGACGGGGCGACAACCGGGACCTAACCGACCATAACTAATTGTTTCGGGAGAACGAGACGGACAGTAAATTCCGCCTCCGCCGCCCTAAGGCCGCTCCACTCCGGCCGGCACCGCCGACCAGCACCGCCGACGGGGTCGCGCGGATGCCCGAGCAGTCGGGAGTCATCGATGATGTGAGCGGTTCCGCACGCCCGGATGTAGTAATTTCACCTATATCCGCCGCCCGGCCCCATTGGGTACGTTCGCCCTGCCACCCGATGGAAGGAGCAACCGTGACGGCGACCGCCTCCCACCTCGGCGACCGTGCCGCGGCCGCGCCGCCCCCGGAGCGGTACACCATCGACAGCCTCGCCCGGGTGGTCGGAATGTCACCCCGCAACATCCGGGCACACCAGGCCCGGGGCCTGCTCGCACCCCCGACCCGGCACGGCCGTACCGCCTACTACGCCGCCGGACACGTACGCCGGCTGGAGAGCATCAAGCTGCTGCAACGGCAGGGCTTCAACCTGGTGGCCATCGAGGCGATGCTCGGGGTACGACGTGCGGCGACACCGCCGACCGAGCCGCTGACCGCCGCGCTCTCCCGGCTGGCCAGCGAGCATCCCGCCATCGTCTACACCCTGGCCCGGCACGGCGTGCTGGCGCACGGTGCGGACGGGGCGGTCACCGTGACGCGGGCCCGGGCCGTCCAGCCGGCGCTCGATCTCCAGCACGCCGGTGTGCCGGTACCAGCCGGGTTGACCCTGCTGAGCGAGGTCCTGGACGAGCTACGTCTCGTCGCCGAGGAACTGGTCCGCGACGCCGGCACCCGGATGCTGGCGATGCGTCGGCCGGGATCCGCCGCCACCGCCCGGGGGCAGTCGGACCACGAGGCCGCCGCGCTGACCCAGAGCCTGATCCGCCTGCTCAGCGAGGCGTTCCGGGTGGTGGCGGAGAACTCCGGCGAGGCCGCGATGGCCGAGTTCGTGGCCGGGCCGGCACCCGTCGAGCGGCACGTCGAGGAGCCGGACGGGTCAGGCGGCCCCGGCCGCTGAGACGCCTCCGGCGACCGGGGCCGCGCCGGTGGCCGAGTCACCGCCGGCCGGCGGGGCATCCCTGGCCGCGAGGGTCAGCAGTCCACCGACCATCAGGCCGGTGGCCAGCCCGATCAGCGCGTACAGGGTGTCCGAGTCGGCGGCGTTGACCTCGGCACTGCCGGCGAGCGCGGTGAACCACGCCGCGACCGGTACGCCGAAGACCGTCAACAGCAGCGAGAACATCGTCAGGACCGGATAACCGACCAGCACGGCGAGAAACACCGGCACCTGACGGCGCCACCGTGGCCGCCGGCCCGACGATGCCGAGGTCAACAGCGACACCCCGCCGATCAGCACCGTGGCCAGCAGCATCATCGGGACGAGTTGGCCGGGTGGGGCGAATTGCCGCACCGCGATCACGCCGGCACCGCCGAGGGCCGCCAGCGTACCGGCGCCGATCCGGTAGCCGGTCGACCCCGCCGGCACCAGCGCGAGGGCGGCCCCCACGGTGGTCGCGACCAGCAGCACGCCGACGATCACGGCGGACGGGGTGAGGGCCGACTCCGTGTCGGTGGGCGACTCGATCGCGGCCGCCAACGGTGCCAGCGCCGCTCCGACGGAGGCCACCACGAGCAGCACCACGCGGTCGCGCCCCGCCACCCGACGATCGTCGCCCGGACCTACCCCGCGATCGTCGCCCGGACCCGCCCCGCGATCGTCGCCCGACTGCGCTCGTCGGGCGAGCGACAGCGCCACCGTCAGGACGGCCACACAGCCGACCACCGCCAGAATGACAGCCGTGGCGGCACCGGCCGGACCGGCCCGGTCCAGGGCGATGTCGGCGGCGATCCACGCCACGCCGAGGGCCAGGATCGGCCCGACGCTCACCCGGGCACCACCGAACGCCAGCAGCAGCCCGAGTACCACCACGATGACGGCCATGAAGCGGAGGTCCCGCACCCAGTAGGTGTTGTTCTCGGCGTACGCGTCCGGGCCGACCGGCTCGGACAGGCGTTGCAGCACCGCCAGCCCGATCGCCCAGAACACCGTCGCACCGATCGCGGAACCGACACCGACCACGCCTCGCCAGCCGATCCGCATCGGACAACGGTAGTCCAGTGGACGGCCCCCGGAGCACCGGGAGAACGTCGCCGCGGATCCGCAGACCGTCACCCGATCCACGGACCGTCGCCTGGATCCGCAGATCGTCGCCCGGATCCGCGTACCGTCGCCTGGGCCGGCGCCGGCGGGATCAGCCCGGCCAGCCCGGACCTCGGGCCAGCAGGCTGACCAGGGCGGCCCGGGAGGCGACGCCGAGCTTGCGGTAGATCCGCATCAGATGCGCGTCCACCGTGCGGGGGCTGACCTGCAACTGCCGGGCGATGAGCCGGGAGGTGGCACCGGTGGCCGTCAGTTCGGCGACCTCCCGTTCCCGCGACGTCAACAGCGCCAGCGGGTCCGGGACGTCCGGCACCGCCGCAGGGCTGCTCTCCAGGGTGATGCGCCGGGACACCGCGTCGCCGACCGCGCACCGGGCGGGCCGGGGCAGTGGCGTACCCGGCCGCCCGGCGAGCATCAGCAGCAGCGGGCCCCGGACCGGATACCGCGCCAGGTGGTCGATCAGCTCCGCCGAGGCGGGATCCGCCCAGTGCAGGTCGTCGAGGACCAGCACCATCCCTGTCCCCACCCGGTCGGCGACCGCCCGCCGCCATCCACGGTAGAGCTGGAACCGCGCGACGCTGAGCAGTCCGCCGCAGCCCTGCAGGGCCACCTCGGCCCACAACTGGTTCCCCGGCCCCAGGTGCTCTGCCGCCTCGTCGCCGAAGGCGTGCAGGAACACGTGGAACGGTATCTGGCGCTCCGCCTCTGCCGCCGCTCCGGTGAAGATCTCCGTGCCGGGCCGGTCGATCCGGCGCAGCGCCTCGGCGATGAGCCGGGACTTGCCGGTACCCGCTCCACCGATCACCTCGACGATCACCTGCCGTCCGGCGTCGAGCGCGGCGACCGCCGCCCGGATGACGGCCAGTTCCGCCTCCCGGCCGACAAAGGGCGCCGCCCGCTGATGGTCGGTTGTCAGTGTCACCGTTCAGCCCGCCCGCACCGTCGCCCGGCCGAGCCGGTCCAGGCAGATCCCGATCTGTCTGCGCGCCGCCGGATCGCCGGTGGCGGCATGGACCTCGGTGAAGTCGGCGAGTGCCTCTTCGTACCGGTCCGCCTCGACGAGTGCCATGCCTCGGTTGAACCGGGTCGCGGGGTTGTCGGCAAGCGCCAGCGCGCGGTCGAAATCGGCGGCCGCGGCGGCCAGGTCGCCACGCTCGTAACCGGCGACGCCCCGGGCGGCCCAGCCGTCGGCGAACTGTGGGTGCGCGTCGACCAACTCGGTCAGCGCCGCCTCACCCGCCCCCGGATCCTCAACCATCAGAAGCTGAGCCCGTACGCAGAGCAGGCGTGGACTGTCCGGCTCCAGGGCCAGCCCGTGGTCGACGTCCTGCCAGGCACCGTCGGTGTCGCCGAGGTCGTAGCGGAGTACCGCCCGGTTGACGTACGCGTCCAGCTGGGACTCGTCGAGTTCCAGCACGTAGCCGAAATCCGCCTCCGCACCGGCGACGTCACCGAGCGCGAGCCGGGCCTCACCCCGGTGGTGGTACACCTCCGGAAACGGCGGAGACAGATCCATCGCCCGCTCGTAGCTGACGATCGCCTCGGCCGGGCGGGCCAGCCGGCGTAACAGGTCGCCCCGGTCGACGTGGTACTCCGGGCGGCCCGGGTCGGCGGCGATCACCGTCTCGACGTCGGACAGTGCCTCGTCGTACCGGCCGAGCGCCACCAGCACCCGGGCGCGGTGGTGCGTGAGCATCGACCGGAGCCAGCCGTGCCCGGTCGCGCCGAGTTCCCGGTCGAGCCCGTCGAGCCCGGCGTCGACCAGCCGCAGCGCCTCGCCCAGCCGACCCTCGTGTACGGCGACCGAGGCCAGCCCGTTCTGCTGGAACGCGGTCTCGACGGCCCGGGTCACCGGGTCGGGCAGGCACTGGGCGAGCGCGCTGGCCAGGTTGGCCCAGCCCCGGGCGGCGTCCCGGTCCTGACCTCCCTTCGGCAGGTGCCGGATGTGCAGCATCGCGGTCCCGTACGCCGCCCGGAGGTGCACCATCGGGCTGCTCGAGTACGCCCGCGCCTCCTGGTACAGCCCGAGAGCCTCCTCCGGCAGGCCGAGCTCGGCCAGTGCGGTCGTCATCCGGCTGACGAGCGCCCACGAGTGCTCCGGATGGCCGGTCCAGTCGACCAGCGCCCGGCCGCGCCGTCCATAGTCGACGGCGGCGTGGTGGAACCCCTGGTCGACGCAGTGGTCAAGGGCCGCCAGCAGGGCCCGGGCGCCGACGCCGGCCGGGTCACCGCCGTGCTCGGCGTGGTAGGCGAGCGCCCCCCACCGCAGCGACCGGTCGCCGGTACCGGTCAACCGGGCGGCCCGTTCGTCGTGCAGCCGGGCCCGCCGCTCCGGGTCGAGCCGCTGGTAGGCGTCCCGTACCCGGGGATCGTCGTCGGTGCCGTCGGTCGCGACGAACCGGCGGGCCAGGTCCTCGACGGCGGCCAGATCGTCTACGGTGGCCAGATCGACGGCGGCGGCCAGATCATCGACGGCGGCCGGCTCCCGGCCGGGCGGCGTCGGCGGCGCGGGCAACCCCGGTAGCTCGCTCGCGGTCACCCGCACCGGGATCGTGTGCCGGTGCAGCGCCGCCGGCAGGGACACGTTGACCGGGCCGAACGGATCGCCGAACGGATCGCCGAACGGGTCGGTACCGGTGGCCAGATGCAGGCGCAGCAGGCGCCGGTCGGCCCGGCGCAGCAGTACGACGCACAGCTCCTGGTCGGTCGGGTCCGCCTCGTGCAGATTGTCGACAAGCAGATCGCGGCGACCACCACCGAGCCGGTCCAGGTACGCGTTGAGGAACTCGACCAACCCGTGGGCGAACCGCAGGGTACCGGGCCGGGGGTGTGGGCAGATCCGTTCCCCGGGCGCCGCCGGTGCGGTCGGGGTGTGCCGGGGGGCCGGCAGCAGGTCCCGCAGCTCCGGGGCGATGGCGAGGATCTCCACTTCGTGCCGGGATACCAACTCGGGCCAGCTCGGCCATGCCTCCGGCACCAGTGTCCGCAACAGCTCGCCGGCAGCGGTGTACGGCCCCCGGCGACGCCGGTGGGCGTCGAGGCTGGCCAGCAGCGGTCCGGTGGCACCGGCGGCGAGTTCTCGGCGGCGGTCGTGCCCGTGCCGCGCGCGGATCCAACGGTGCGGCGTCTGGAGCATGCTCGTCTCCCTGTGCTATTCCCTCGGCGGTGACGTCTCGACGGTGCGGAGCCGGGGCTTGTGCGCTCCGCCCGGGGCCGGACGTCGTCCGGTCGCGTCGCGGGCCCGACCCGACCGGACGAGTTCGTCCAGCCCTGTGCGGCGGCGGGGCGGGCCCCGGGACGGATGCGACACGAGATTCACCTCCTTCACTACGATCAGTGCCTCACTGTGCACCTGGGACGACTGACTTAGGATCCGGGGAAACACCTAACCCGGGTTCACAGCTGGCGGGCCACTGCGGCCCGGGACGGAACGCCGAGCTTGGCGATGATCCGGGTGACATGGGTTTCCACGGTGCGTGGGCTCAGCACCAACTGACCGGCGATCTGATGGTTGGTCAGTCCCTGCGCGACCAGCTCGGCGACCTCCCGTTCCCGGGCCGAGAGGGTGACCGGCCCGTCCGTACGCTGCCGGGGCAGCCGGGCGGCGAGTCGACGTTGGGCCCGGTCCGCCTGTCCGGCCAGCCAGCGTGCGCCGCTGCCGGAGAAGAGCCGCTTGGCCCGGCCCAGTTGCTCGCGGGCGAGGTGCGGGTTCCCGGTCCCGAACTGCGCCTCGGCGAGCAGCATCCGCGCCTCCCCCTCAGCCACCGGCATGCTGGCCCGGGTGAAGTGGCTGATCGCCGGGGCGGCCTGCCCGACGGCCTCGTCCGGACGGTGCTGCGCCAGCGACAGCGCCGCCCTGGCCATGCCGACCGCACCGAGCCGGGCGGGCAGGTCGCCGGCGATGGTCGCGGCCCGGGTCAGCCAGCGCCCCACCTGCGGCGGGTCGCCCCCCGATCCGTCGATCGCCCCGTGCACGCCGACGGAACGGGCCCGCAGGGCGAGGATGGTGGCCTCGGCCGGTCCGAGACAGCGGTAGGTGTCCGGGTCGGCCATCAGACGCTGGCAGTCGGCGTGATCCCCGACCGCGTCGCAGGCCTCCGCCAGGTGAGTCTGTACGACGGCCCGATACAGCGTGGACCGTGGCGCGGCACTGCCCTTGAGCCGGTCCAGTGCCGGGCGTACGGCGTCCGGGCCGGCGAGCCAGAGCAGTGGGCGGAGCCGGACCGCCGCGGCCAGCGTCGCCGACTCGGCACTGCCCTGCCACCGGGCGATCTCTTCCGCCTCCTCGGCGTCCCGCAGTGCCTCGTCGACCCGGCCGACGGCGCCGTACAGGACCGAGCGGGCCGAGTAGAGCAGTGGGTGCACATGGATCCGGCCGAACCGCAGCCCCACCTCGATGCCGTGTTCCGCGTGGGCGAGCCCGTCGTCGACCCGGTCCAGCATGGCCTCGATCCAGGCGAGCAGGGCGATCGCCCCCAGCTCGTCCCGGAGTGCGACGTCCCCCAGGGAGTCGATCATCCGTTTGGCGTACGACACCCGTACCCGGGCGGTCGACAATGGACCGCTGGCCACGACGCAGGCGGCGAGTACGGCGCTCGCGGCCGCCTCGATGCCCCGGTGCCCGCCGGAGCGGGACCGCTCGATCGTCTTGCCCGCGTGCCGGGCGCCGGCGCGCCAGCGACCGGCCAACATCTCGGTCACGGCGAGTTCCAGCCGGAGCATCGCCTGGGTGGCACCGGTGACGTCGAGTCGTTCCAGTTCGGTGCTGAGCAGCGCACTGGCGACGTCGAGCCGGCCGGCGAGCCGTTCCAGGACGGCCAACTGCTCGACGGCCGCGTGCCGATGGGGACCGGCGACCGCGACCAGGTCGTGCAACACGGTCCGGGCCTCGTCGAACTGTCCGGTGACTCCGAGGGCCTTGGCGAACAGCAGCCGCAGATCGGCGCGGCGGTCGGCGTGGCCCGGTCCGTCGGGCAGGGCGGACAGGGCGGCACGCAGCCATGCGGCGCTGCTCCTCGGCGCCGTACCCATTGTGCTTCTGGCCGCCATCGCCAGCACCTCGACGGCGGCCTCGTCGCCCGGCTCGATGGCCTTGGCCAGGTGGTGGGCCCGGAGCGGAAGCGGGGCGGCGGAGCGCTCCAGGTGGGCCGCCGCCCGGCGGTGCGCGCCCAGTCGCCACGCCGGACCTGCCATCCAGTACGCCACGGCCCGGACCAGCGAGTGCCGGAAGTCCAGTTGCCCACCGACCTGGCGGAGCAGGTTCCGTTCGACAAGCGCGTCCAGTGTGGTGGTGGTCCGGAGCGGATCCAGCTCGGCTGCGGCGGCCACGGCGGCCACGTCGAGACCGGGACCGATCACCGCGATCGCCTGGAGCACGAGCCGCTCGGTCGGCGCCAGCCCGCGCACCTCGACCGCCATCGCCCCGTGCAGGGCCGCGCTCACCGGTTCGTCGGGAAAGTCGCCCCGGCGCAGCGCGCCGAGGACCTGCGTCGAGGTGCCGGCGAGCAGTTCCAGGTACAACGGGTTGCCACCGCTGACCTGGTGCAGCAGCCGGCGTCGGGACGCCGGCTCGGCGGGCAGCAACTGGTCGACGTCGGCGCCGGAGAGCGGGCCGAGGTGCAGCCGGGTGGGTACCGGCACCAGGTGGGCGAGTCCTTCGGCCAGCCGCGCGGGGCACTGCTCCGAGCGGAACGCGAGCACCACGGTGACCCGGGCCTCCGGGGGATGCCGCATCAGATATCCGAGAAACTCCACGGAGGCGTCGTCGGCCCACTGCACGTCGTCGAAGACCAGCAACGCCCCGGTGGGCCGGGCGACCGCGGTGAGCAGGTTGCGCAGCCGCCGGTGCCGCTGGTGTCGCTCGACCGCGCCCGTCGCCGGAGCGCCGCCCCCCGGACCGGGGTCGCCGCCGCCGTCGGGCTCCGGCAGCGCGAGCGCGTCCAGCAACACGTGCAGGTCAGACCGATGATCCGGTACGGCGGCCAGGGCGTCGAGCACGACACCGTACGGCAGGAAGCGCTCGAATTCGGTCGCCCGCCCGAGCAGCACGGTACGGCCACGGTCGCCGGCGATCTTCGCGAACTCGGTGGCGAGTCTGCTCTTACCGATGCCGGGCTCCCCCTCCAGCACCAGGAAACGCGCCCGCGATACGGATTCGTCGAGCAGATCGACCATCCGGGTCAGGTCGTCCTGGCGCCCGACAAGCTCGCTGATCCCGGTTGTCGTCTGTTTCGGGACAGTGGAAGGCTCCGATGTCGATTCGACCTGCACCCCGGCACCTCCATGGACATGCGAACAACCTGTCCCGAGGTAACCGCGTTGACCGTTATCCATGCCAGACCGATCAGGCCGGACTATAGGCAGTCATCAGTCCATTGACACCGGCGCGACGGGAATCTATGGCGTCCAATCGTCCAACGTTTCCACGATGCGGGACATGCCTGCCGGGTCGGGCTGGTGGGCTGGGCATCGGGCCAGTACCTGCGACCCGGTCTGGGGGTGTCGATAGCGATCCACGGCTTCCGGGTAGCGCCCGCCGGCTGACCAACTTAGTGACATTTGAGCCGCACCACCTCCCGGAATGCGAGACGGGCCGGTCCCGCAGGCGGGACCATTCCACAGTGCACTGGAACAGTCCCGTCCAGTAGGGGTTCGGGCATGCGCGGAAACTGCTCCCACTGCCGCCGGAACCGATGCCAGCCATCCACTTTCGGTCCCCAGGTCCACGCGATCCGTCCTGCCGATGTGACCGAACTGACGATCGCGGGCACTGTCGCTCCTCGGCACAATGCCCGCCGCCGCTCGCCTCGCCCACCGGAAAGTTCTGGTCACAAATACGACGGAAACCTTATCGCGGTCCGCAAGAACGAGATCAATCTCGTCCGGATGAACCGGGTCCAGCGTGGCATTGGCCGGATCGGTCAGTGCCGCACCTTCGCCATGGCCTGTTGCCCCACGCGCATGCCGACCTTGCGCATCCCCATCGGCATGCCCTTCGACATGGCCATCGGCATACGCCTCGACATCCCCTTGGACAACGCCATCGGCACGCCCCTCGACCTTCCCTTCGACAAACCCTTCGTCATCACCGTCGGCATGCCCTTGGACATGGCGGTCAGCCCGCTCATGCGCTTCAGGACTCCCCTGACTACCTGGCCGGGCTTCTGCTGCTCACCGGCAAGCGCGGTGACGATGATCAGCCCGCCGGTGAGCGCCGGGACGGCCCACTGCAACACCCTCAGTTGGCGCTGCCGAGAGGCGAGCTGTCGAGGCGTCCCATGATCGGGTTCGGTCACCCCCGTCACCGGCACCCCACTGAACTTTTCCAGCCGCATGCCGAGCAGCCGGCTGTAGCCCGTCACCGCAAGGGCCGCGACGGTGAGCCCGGTCTTGACGACGCTCATCCGCCCCACACCCGACTGGGCGAACACCCGAGGACTCTCGGTGATCAACTCACCGGCCGCGCCGGCCACGTGGGCGCCGATCGCCGCCGCGTTGACGGGTGTCCACCGGGCCCAGCCGGCCGATGCCACCCCGAGTCGCTGCGTCGAGTCGCTCACCTTCGCCGCCGCGCCGTTGACCCCGATCGCTCCCATCAGGGAGCCCCCGAACCAGGCCGCCAGGCCGAGATCGTGGATCGAGCGCATTACGGTGTGCCGTTCCGACATGTGCCACCCCCAGGAAAGACGAGATCCGCCGCGTACCCGCTGGCCAGCGGTCCAATCCTGCCCGGCTCGGACGTACCCCCGTCGGCGCCCCGACTGATCGAGCGATCGCTACTCGGTTGTTTCGGATCGCCCGGACGATGGGTAGTGGTAAAGCCTACTGATCGTGCAGGTGAGTTCGTCGCCGTACGGACGAAATCACGCCGGTAATCTTGGTGCCTGACGGAGGAGCAACGCCGAGTGGCAGCCACAGGGTTGTTCTCCGTGACAGTTGAAGGGAGACTCGTGGACTCGTCGGTTGACGTCGCGCTTCTGATCGCGCTCGGGGTGGCCCTCGTCGCTGTGCTGGGGGTCGCGATCTACTTCCTCGTGAAGCTTCTCAAGATGGGCCGGCTCGTCCGGGCCGAGATGATGCCCGTACAGGGAAAGGTCGCTTTCTGGGCCGCCATCGTCTACAGCATCTTTCCGGTCGACGTCCTTCCCGACCCCATCTATCTCGACGACATCGGCGTCATCGTCGGGGCGATCACCTACATCGGACATCTGGCGAGAAAGCACGGGATTATTGGTGATCGACCGATGGAGCCGAAACTCGAAGGGCCACCGAAGCGGCCAGCGGTACCCGGATCGAGACCGCAGTCCTGACCGGAGGGACTGGTTTGCGCGCTCGCCGTGCCAAGGTCTGACAACCTGCGTACGCGTGGAGCCATGGCGATCCTCGCCGGCCTTCTGATCTCCCTACTCACCGCGATTCGAAGGCGCGCAGCAGGTGACAGCCGCTCTTCGGGCCCAGCCAACCGCCCAGCCGGTCGGGCGACGTGGAAGGCATGCTCGTTACGCGCTGTTCACTCCGTGGTCGAGGAGCAGGTGAGCGCCGTGGTCGCCGACGGTCCTGCCGAGAGGCAGTGTCAGACGATTCACCGACAAGCGGTCGATGGCCGTGCCGTGGCTATCCGGGAGTGTCTGCGGCGGTCCTGCGTCCGTGGATCTTCGCCGTGAATTCAGCACGGTCGTTGGCATGGGGAAACGGCTCGTCTGGGATGGGCACGCCAAGGAACTCGCAGAGTGGTTTCCAGCCCTCGGTCACCTCGAAGACCAGTAGGCGGTCGGCGTCGACCTCCTCGATCACCCGGCGGTTGTTCTCCTCGTACACCCGAATGGCGTGCTCCCGGTCGTCAAAGCGCCCGTCGAAGACACCGTCCCAGACCACCTCCCGGGACATGTGCCACAGGCTTGCGAACACCGGATCCGCTCCGGACGCGGGTAACGGTTCCATGGCCGCGGCGTAGATGCTGCTGCGGGCGCTGTCGTACCACGCCTTTGGATCGCGGGCAGTCAGGACGATTTTGGCAGCCGGGAACGCGGCCGCTATCTCGCGCCAGAACCGCGCCCCGGGCCAGTCGACCGTCGATCCGTACTCCGCGTAGACCTGCGTCCAGTTCACCGGCTTCCCACGCGCTGCCTCAAGCCACAGCGGTATCTGCTCCGGATGCGAGAACAGGTCCAGCATCGTGTGGCAGGGACCGAGCCCTAGCCGCTCCAGCGCGGCCTTGAGCGATGTGGTGCCTGTCCGTCCGAAGCCGGCACCGATGACGTGCAGCATGCTCTCTCTCCCTTGGACATGACGGCGATCGCGAGCGTGATCCTCATGCACCGCGTAGGAGCAGGGACCAGATCGTGGCTCCGGGGCCGAAAGCGAGCGCGACGCCGTGCTGGCCGGACTCGAGCGGCGCACTGCTCAATAGCCGCTCAAGTACGCCCAGCACGGCAGGCGCCGCAGTGTTGCCCCACGCGCCCATGGCGGCGCGGGACGCCCGCACCGAGGCTTCCGGCAAGGCGAGCGCATCCTCTACCTGGTCGAGGATGCGGCGGCCGCCCGGATGTACGGCCCACCAGGCGACCTCGTCCCAGCCGATTCCGTTGCGGGTGAGCAGTGCCTTCGCCGGCTCCCCCACCGCGGACGACACGACGTCGGGCATCGAGGCGGACAGCCGGATACGCATCCCGAGATCGCCCGCGTGCACCTGAAGGTCCTCGGCGTACTGCGGGACGGTGAGTTGTTCGACGTCCACGATGTCGACGCCGGGCAGTCCCGGCCGCCCGGGGCGGAGAACCACCGCTGCGGCGCCATCGCCGAACAGGGTGAGGATGACGGCTGCCTCCTTGCTGTACGGGGGCGGCTGGATATGTGGCGAGAACAGGTCGACGGCGAGCAGCACCGCCGGCCGGTCGTGCACGGTCACCCAGTCCGCGCAGGTGGACAGGGCTGGCAGCGCGGCGTAGCAGCCCATCGGACCCAGCGACAGGATCTGGACGCTGCTGCGCATGCCCAGCTCGGCGGCGAGGCCGTCGAGGCCGGGTGCGGAGTGCGTGGTGGTCGTCACCGTCGTGAACAGTCCGACGTCCTCCGGGTGCAGGCCGGCGTTGGTCAGGGCCCGGGAGATCGTCTGGGCGCCGAGAGTTCTGGCCTCGCTCAGGCTGCGGTCCATCCGCTGTCCGGTCGTCCACGATCGTGGATCCTCGATGAGGGCGTTCACCGCCATTCCCTTGGTGGCGATGGCCGAGTTGGAGACAACCTGCGCGACCACGTCACCGCCGGGATCCGCCGCGAAGTGGCTGGCAAACTCCCCCATCTCCACCAGGGGTGGTGTCTGGAAGGAGACTTCCACTATTCGTGCCGCCGGCATGTTTTTTCCCCCCCGTTCAGTGCCCGGCCGGAGTGACCGGCGAAGTGCCGATGACCCTGCTGCAGTTGTCCAACGCCTGCACCTGGAGGTAGTTCAGGCCCATGCCGACGCCGTCCGGAAGCCCTATCGACGTGTCGAGCCCGTTCCAGGCGGCGTTTGCGATGGGCCTCAGGCTGGTCTCCGTTCGACCGCCCAACACCCGCCAACGAGCAACGCCGGTCGCGCCGTTCCAGACCGCGTTCACCGTGGTGCCGTCTCCCGCCAACGTGACCGTGGGACCGGTCAGCGGGCGCCCGTGCCAGCGGAAGCGATAAGCCCGATAGGTGCTGTGTGTTGGCGGCAGCGCGGCGTCGAAGACGAGCGACCCACTGGCGGTGAACTCGGAGACCCGTCCGCTTCTTCCCCAGCTCACGATGGTGTTGTGATTCGGGAGGCGGAAGCTGCCGCCCTCCGCCTCCACGGACATCCGCTCCGGGTGCCTAACCTCGCGTACGAGCTTGGCGACCTTGCGGAGCGGATCCACCTTGAGCCAGATGACCCGCGATTCGTTGCCCGGCTGGGACTCTGTGAGCGCGTTGTCGAAGATTCGGTAGATGTTCCGACCCTCTGGTTCGGCGTCGTGCTGCCCGCTGAAGGTGGCCCCGTCGTCGAGCTGGAAGTCACTGCGCCGCCCACCAAGTCGCCAGATTATCTCGCCCGTCTGCCGGTGCACTTTGTAAACGGTGTTGGTGTGTCGGGCTGAGAGGAGGTAGTGGCCGTCAACGTCCAGGGCGACGGAATTCATGTGAAAGTAGCTTTTCTCCAGTACCGAGCCCGTCACGTAGCTTTCGGTGGGCGGGACGTGGTCCAGGCTCCACCATTCGCGGATCACCTCGCCGGTCGCCACGTCGACTTCCCGGAACCCGCTTTCCCCCATGTTCGCATCCGGCGGTCCGCCGATCGGCGTAAGATCATACGGCCGCGTCCGGAACAGCATGACGAGGGCCGTCCCCCGCTCAGTGAGCCGGAATTCGTGAAAATCCAACCGATCATCGGGAGCGCCGACGGTAGCAATTATCTGGTAATTCTTGTCGGCGATATAACCGACGCCCCAACCCTGTCCCGTGTTGTTGGCACCGCCCTCCCACCACGTCAGCACCTCCTGGCCGCGATAAGTCTGGACCCGGAAGTTGGTCGCGAACGCCCCCTCGTCGATCTCATGGAACCAAATTGGGCGCCCTTGGTTGTCGAGGATCTGCGGGCCGTGCAGGTAGACGTCCCGCGTGCTTTGCGGGGCGAGGAATAGCAGGCCAGGTGCGGTTCCGGGTCGCAGGGTCTGCACCGTGACGGGCGCGGGCCGTTGCTCCCGCGGTGGCGGTGGGGGTTCGTCGGCCGCTACCGCCGGTGTGGCGCCAGCGATCAACGCCAGGACGCACACCGCCAGCCAGGCGACCCTGGCGAGCAAAGAGCGAGGCACTGAAGGCGATGGATTCTTCACGCGGGTTGCCTCCCCAGAATTTATGTACACAATGGATGCGCTACCGGGCGGATGTCGACGATAAGTGTCTGACGAGGTAAATTTCGGGCGATCCGAGAGGATCATGCAACAGATCTGGATGAGTGTCAATATGTCCTTGTCCGCAGTTGAACAGGCGGAAAGTCCGTGGTCCAGGCGCACTTCAGGGCGTCCTGGCATCCAAGGAACAGTTGGCCGGCTTATGTGGCACCACCTCCCGGAGGCCCGGCGACGAACATCCCGCCGGGCCAGCCAGTCGGTGCAAGCGTGAGAGAAACGCGGTCTGCCGGTCGCAAGCCCCGGACGCCACCAGGTCCGCCGCTGAAGGTCTAGTAACGCTTTGTCGTGGTCGGTATTGGTCTCGCGGTTCCCGTGTGGGAAAGTAGGTCTTGCAGGCTGGGCGGGCGCCGACGACACGTCGAGCCGAACCGACCCGGCCGCCGGCCAGGCGGATGAGTAGGTGCTGAAGTCCGCGGAGTGCCGCGTGCAGGGTCACGGCGGCGCTGTCGCTTCTGGTCGGGCGAGCCGGCGCAGGGTGAGGAAGGCATGGGCGGCGGACACTGAGGGTGACGTGATAACGCCAGCTTTGCCAGGTCGGCCTTCGTAGTGGTCGGGCCCACGGCAGCCGGCAACTCCCCGCTATCGACGCCGCTCGATACCCACTTTCATGCCGGCGTGACCCGTACCGCGTCGGCGATGACGTAACCGGTGCCGGACGTCCACCGGCTCACCCCCACCTTGTCTCCGTCCCCGGCGGCCAACGAGAAGACCCCGAGCGACACCCACCGGCCGCCGTTGGCACGCTGGTTCACGCGTACCGTCTGGTTGCCGGTGGTGGTGGCCACGATGAACGGGGTCGAGTCGTTGTAGCCCGGGTCGGCCGCATACCAGACCGAGACCTCGTAACTGGCGGTCGCCGGGATGTTCACCTTGTACCAGGCGACATCGCTGGACAGGACCGGGTCGGCGAACCGGTAGTCGGTGCCGTACCGCTGGCTGGAGTAGGCCGACGTGCCCCAGTTCGCACTCGCGGTGAACCGGCCGGCGGTCGTGTTGTCGACCGTGGAACTCCAGGCCTGGGCGGTGGAGACGAATCCGATTCCGTTGGGCACCAGCCGTTGTGCGCCATCCGACGGCGTGTTGCGCACCGACACCGACGTGTCACCGGGCATCCGGGCGACCATGGTGCTCGACCCACCGCCGTCGAGATTGATCGCGTCGTCGGCGCCGATCGACTTCATGTAGTTGGCCAGTTCGACGTAGGTCATCCCGACGCTGTTGGTGGCCCGGCCGTCGACGACGACCATCCACATCTTCAGGCCGTCGGCGGAGAAGCCGACGGCGGTCCGTGGATTGCGCGGATGCGATTCCGTGGTCGCCACCCCGTCCCTGACCAGTACGAGGTTGCCGCCGATCGCGACCTGCGCCGCTCCGTCCCCGCCGCGCGGCGTGTAGTTCACCGTGACGGCGTCACCGACCGCGACTCCGGCCAGGGCATCGGCACCGGCGTTCGCGCCGAGCACGACGACGGTGCCAGCGGCCACCTTGCCGCCAGCGGTGGTGCTGACCTTGCTGACCCGACCCGCCGTTATCTCGATCTCGCGGGCGCGGGTCGCGCCATCGAGCACCTGGCTGCGGGCCTCGTCGCCCCAGAGCGAGTTGTAGACGCCGATGCCGTTGGCAGCGATGTTCGGCGAGTTGAGGTTGGTGGCCGTGAGCTGGGTGCCACCGGGCAGGGTGACCCTGGCGTCGAGGAAGATCTGAGCCAGGCCGCCCCGGCTGCCCGCGCCGTTGGCGTACAGCGCGGCCACGTTGTTCCAGCCGGATGCCGGGCCGCCCAGCAGGGTGCCGTTGTCCAGCCCGATGCCGCGTGGCGCCCCGGTGACACCGATGTCGAAGAAGTCTCCGTTGACGGCGGCGATCGCCCCCACCCGGTTGGCCTGGGTGGTCAGGGTGGCCGTGGCGCCGACGGTGCCCGGATTGAGGTACTTCGGCTTCAGGGTCGGTTCGGCCAGGTTCGCGGTGAGGATGTTGATCCGATTGGGACCGGTCGCCGTCGTGTTGCTCAGGGAGAGCCCGGGTGCGAGCGCCGTGGTCGCGAGCGTGCCGACGTCGGGTCCGGCGATGACCGCGACCGCGGGGGTGGGCGCCGCACCGAGACCGACGAGGGCGATCGATGCGGACAACAGGACAGCGAGGGCTGGTCGTCGCATGGCGTCTCCTGCGAGAGCAGTGGCGAGATGGAACATTGACGGATATCGCGAAAGATATTGTCGCCTGCCACTCTGCTTATGGCAAGAATCTTCGTCACCAGCCGTACGCACGACCGTCACGGTTCGCGACGGATCGGTATACGGTCCGAAGTGGCCGTCTGGGCGTACGGCCGCCGACAACCCAGCCCTGATGTGGGAGCACGCCATGCCGCGACCCATAGCAGTCGATCCGGGGGAGCCAGGTGCCCGCCGCGCGGAGTGGGTCGGCGACTATCTGGTGCACCTCGGGCTCGCGCACGCTGCGGCCGGCGAACGGGACGAGGCCGGTGCCGCCGTCATCGAGGCGGGGTCGATCGCCGAGTTCACCCAGTCGACCCGGTTGGCTCGTCGCGCTGCCGAGCTTAAGCGTCGTTTCGGGTTGTAAGCCTGTCAGCAAACACGTCTGCTGCCTGACATCCCCTGTACCGCCGACCACTTGATCAGCACGCTACGTACAGGGCGCGCGGGCAGGTGTTTTTGTCGGCCGGTCTGGTCGGGCCGGCTACGTCGTACCCGGATCATCCGGCCGTGACCGTTGCGGAGACTATGCCCAACACCGGCGCCGTCGAGGCGGGTTTCCTCTGTGGTCGGAGATGCTACGTTCTGTGTCACGCCCGGCACTCGACCCGGAGAGCGCCAGTGACGAGGGTTTACGTCTCGGCAACGTTCAGAGACCTGCAGGAGTTTCGTGCTGCGGTCCAGTTGGCGCTGCGGCGGTTACGGGTCGAAGACGTGGCCATGGAGTCGTACGTGGCCGAGGACCGGCGGCCGCTGGAACGTTGCCTGGCGGACGTCGCGGAGTGTGACATCTACGTCGGGATCTTCGCCTGGCGCTACGGCTTCGTCCCGGACGGGTACGACCGGTCGATCACCGAGTTGGAGTATCGGGCGGCGGTCGCCGACGGCAAGCCGTGCCTGATCTTCCTCCTGGACGAGGAAGCGCCCTGGCCGCGGAGCCTGATGGACCGTGGTTCGGAGGCGGAGAAGATCGAGGCACTCCGGGCCGAACTGGTCGACCGGCACATGTGCAGCACGTTCCGGGATCCGGCCGACCTGGCCGCCCTGGTCACGGTGGCGGTAGCCAACTGCCTGACCGATGAGGACCGGCCGGCCGGTGGCGGTCTGCAACTGTTCAGCCAGGAAACGTTACGGCAGTACTTCAGTCGGCTGCGGCAGCACTACGGGGTGCTGGACCTGGACGCGTTGACGCCGGAGCAGGCCGAGGAATACCTGCACGTCCAGTTGATGTCCGTCTTCGTGGAGCAGTGGGTACGCGAGGATCCCCCGCCGGCCGAACTGCCCCGGGAGTGGCGGCAGCGGATGCAGTCCGACGGACGCATCGGCACCGAGGACCTGCCCGAGGAGGTGGACCCGCAGGAGCTGGTGCATCTGCACGAGTCGTACCGGGCAAAGCCGCTGCGACGGCTGTTCGACGTACTCGGAGGGCCCGACCAGCGGGCCATCGTGCTGCTCGGCGATCCCGGCTCCGGCAAGTCCACGGCGGCCCGGTACCTGGCGCTCAGTCTCACCGACGGCCCGACCGACATCCGGCTGGCGGCGCTCGCCGACCACCTGCCGCTGCTGATCGAGGTGCGCGTCTACGCCACGCTGGTCGCCGAGGGCAGATGCGACAACTTTCTCGACTACCTCGACGACCAGGCCCAGACGGACGGGCTCGGCATCGAGCGGGTGCTGCTGGAACGGCATCTCAGCCTGGGTAGCCGGACGCTTGTGATCTTCGACGGGTTGGACGAGGTGCTCGACCGGCGTCGGCGGGAGGATGTGGCCCGACAGATCGCCGGATTCGCCGCCGAGTACCCACAGGTCCGGATCATCGTCACCTCTCGCATCATCGGCTACTCCCGGCGCGTCCTGACCGATGTCGGGTTCACTCACTACACCCTGCAGGACCTGACCGAGGACCAGACGGCGGAGTTCCTGTCGAACTGGTACCGGCTGACCGCCAGGGACCAGCCGGACGACGTGCGGTTCCTCCAGGCCAGGTCGCTGGAGGCGATGCGGCACTCACCCGCGATCCGGGAACTGGCCGGAAACCCGCTGCTGCTGACGATCCTGGCGATCATCGGCAGGCACCAGGCCCTGCCCCGGGAGCGGTGGCGGCTGTACGACCACGCGGCCACCATCCTGGTGGAGCACTGGGACACCGATCGGCACCTGCGGGAGCAGTCCCCGGCGGCCAACTTCCTCGACACCGAGGACAGGAAGGAGTTGCTCCGCCGGCTGGCGTACCGGATGCAGTCGGTCGAGCGGGGCCTGACCGTGAACTACATCGACCGGGAGGAACTGAGCGAGGTCTTCGAGCAGTACCTGGTCGAGCGGTACCGACGCGACCCCTCCACCGCCCGGGCCATGGCGCTGACGATGATCAATCAGTTCCGGGAGCGAGACTTCATCCTCGGCCGGTACGGACCGCACCTGTACGGCTTCGTGCACCGCGCCTTCCTGGAGTTCTTCTGCGCCGACGCGATCCTGACCAGGTTCCAGTACGACCAGGTCCTCTCCTTCGAGCAGCTGAAGGACCTGTTCCGCCAGCACTGGGCCGATCCGTCCTGGCGGGAGGTCCTCCGGCTGCTCGCCGGCGCGCTGCACCAGAACCACACCGCGCAGCTCATCCAGCTGCTCACCGTCGAGGTCAACCAGTCCTGGCCACCGGGCGAATTCGTTCCACCGCCGTGGAACCTGGCCCTCGCCGTGCAGTGCCTCGCCGAGGTCCGCGACCTGCCGGCCGCCGCCGGGCCCGCGCAGGCGCTACTTCGACAACTGGTCCTGCTGCTCGAACACTGCGTCTCGATCGACGACCGGGAAACCGCCCGACTGATCGAGGAGAGGATCCTGCCCGCCGTGAAGGCGATCGGTCCCGGTTGGCCGGGCCGGCAGATCTACCTTTCCTGGTACCGCCGGCGCGGTGTCCGGATCGTCTGGAATCCGGTCTCCACCCACGCGGCCCGGCTCGCCGCGATGCTCTCCACCCCGGCCGAACGGATCGACGACCTCTTCGACGAGGTACTCGGCGCCATGGACGACAGCCCCGCCGCCTACGCAGCCGTCGCCGGCCTCACCGAGGTCGCCCAGCTCACCGCCGGCGCGGAGGACAACCTCGCGCATCGGGACACCGTCGCCCGCACCCGCACCCGGCTCGTCAGACGGGCCCGGGAGGACAACCGAGCCGGGGTACGCCTCGCCGCCGTCCAGGCCCTCGGTGAACGATTCGGCACCGATCCCGAAGTCCGCAGCCTGCTCATCGAACGCATCCGGGCCGACGGATCCGCCGGGGTCCGCCTCACCGCCCTGCAGTCCCTCGGCGAGGGATTCCGGGAGAAGCCCCCGGGCCACGACCTGCTCCGGATGCTGCTCATCGAACGCGTCCACGCCGACGAGCACCCCGGCGTCCGCCTCGTCGCGGTACGGCTGTCGGGCGATCGTTACGGCGGCGACTCCAAACTCCGCGAGGCCCTCGTCAGGTGCCTTCGGACCGACCCCGACGCCGAGGTCACCCGCACCGCCGCACACGTCCTGGCCGAACGGTTCGGCGCCGGCCACGAGATCCGCAATCCGCTCATCGAACGCGTCCGTACCGGCACCGACGCTGTCACCCGACGCGCCGCCGTACGCGTCCTCGGCGAACTGTTCCCCAGCGACAACAGGGTCCGCGTCCTGCTCGTCGATCTGGTCCGTGCCGACCGCGACCCAGGGGTCCTCCGCGCCGCCGCCCAGGCCCTGATCGCCCGGTACGGCCCCGACGCCGCCACCCGCGACATCCTCGTCCAACGGAGCCGGGAGGATGCCGACGAGATCGCGCGCCGCATCGCACTACAGGTCCTGATCGACAGTTTCGGACGGGACGCTGCACCGCGTGACCTGTTGGCGAGCATCGCCCGGCGGGACCGGGACGCCGAGGTACGACTCGTGGCCGCCCGGGCCCTTAGCGACCAGGCGGGCGCCGACCCCTTCTTCAACGAGCTGTTGCGCGGACTGGCCCACGGCGACCACGACGCCCGGATCCGGCTGGTCGCCGTCCAGGCCCTCGCCCAGCGGGTCGGCGTGGACACCGAGGTCGCCGAGATACTCGCCGGACTCGCCCGTGACGACGTCGACGCCCTCGTGCGACTCGCCGCTGTCAACGCGCTCGCCGACACCGCACGCCGTAGCCCCGCGATCCGGAACGCCCTCATCGAACGGGCCCTCAGCGACAACGATGCCGAGATCCGACTCGCCGCCCTGCACGCCCTCACCCGTGATTCGACGATCACCGACGAGGTCTACCAGGTGCTGCTCGACCTGGCCTATCGTGACCGCGACGCCAGGGTCTTCGCCCTGGCCACGACGGCGCTGATCGGTCGAACCGGCTCCCGGGCAGAGCTGCGGCGACTACTCGCCGAACGAATCCGTGGCGACGGCAACGCCCGGGTCCGGCTCACCGCCGTACGCCTGCTGATCGAGCACTTCGGCATCGACGCCGACGCCCGGGAAGCCCTCCTGGAACGGATCCGACACGACCCCGATGCCGGGCTGTTCCGAGAGGCGGCCGTCCAACTCGCCACCCGGTCCGGCACCGACGCCGAGCAGTGCGAGGTCCTGACGATCCGCGCCAGCGGCGAGGACATGCAGATCCGCGTCGCGGCGGCACGGGTCCTCGGCGAATTCTTCGGTACCGACCGGGCCGTCCGGGACCTACTGATCGACCGGGCCGGCAACGACCCCGCCGTACAGGTCCGCCGCGCGGTGCTCCGGGTCCTCGGCGAACACCTCGCCGAACACCCCGAAGTCCGCGAACTGTTCACCGAACGGCTCCGCGACCAGGACTGGTCGGTACGCGCCACCGCCGTCCTGGCCCTGGGCACCCACTTCGGCGACGACGGACAGACCCGCGCCCTGCTGGCCGAACTCGCCCGCAGCGACCCGGATCCCGGGTTCCGGCGCCACGCGGGTCAGGCCATCACCTGGCTCCCCGGCGCGGATTCCGACCATCTGCCCAGCATCGGGGGCGGTGCGCCGCTGAACCTGCCCGGCCAGGTGACCGACCCCACCGACGAGTCGCAGCCAGGAACGAAAAGTAGAGGTGACGTCATCTTTACGTATCAGCTCAGCGATGTCTTCAAGCGGAACGGCATTCCGACGCTGACCTTCGTGGAGCCACCGAACTTTTCGATGTTCCGGATGGCCCTGCGCCAGCCGGGCCTGGGCATCGTGATCGAGGGGCCGTCCGGGATCGGCAAGAGCACGGTCCTACAGCGGGCGGTCCGGCTCGAACGTGAGCGGGGCCTGCGAATCCCCGTACTCAGCGCCAGACGGCGGGACGACGTGGAGGCGATCAGGACCCTTCCGACCACGCGTGGGCGGGGCGTGGTGGCGATCGACGACTTTCACCGGCTCGCGCCGGAACTGCGGGAGTCCCTGACCGATCACCTCAAGCTGCTGGCCGACGAGGAGTCGCGCGACGATCGGCTGATCATCGTCGGGATCCCCGGGACCGGCCGCCACCTCGTCGAACTCGCGTCGGACCTGGCCACCCGGATCCAGATCTTCCAGGTACCGACCGCCACCGACGCGCTGATCCTCGAAATGGTGCGCAAGGGCGAGGCGGCGCTCAACGTGTCGTTCGCGCAGGCGGGGGAGATCGTCGAACTCTCCCGCGGCAGCCTGAGTACCGCACAGATGCTCTGCTGGTACCTGGCCACCCAGAACGGCATCGAACAGACCCAGTTCGGATCGGTGTCCGTCGAGCGAGGGCTTGACGAGGCGTTGCAGGAGGTCGAAAGGACACTCGCGGCGAGGTACCAGAAGGTGGTGCGGTCGTTCGCGGCACTCGACGGTGAACGGCAGCAGGCATGCATCGAACTGTTGCTGATGCTGGCGGCCACCGACGGCGTACTGTCGCTCGACGAGGCGGCCGAGCAGGATCCGCGACTCTCGGCCGCGATCGACCTGCACCTGCTCCGCCGTTTTCCGGGCGGCTTCAACGGGCACGACCAGCTCGACGAACACCTCTTCCTCGACGCCCGGGCCCGCCAGCTGATCATCGAGGATCCGCAGTTTCTGATCTACCTACGCCGACAGCGCCAGGACGAGCTGGCGAAGGCGGTGGGGAAGCGGATCAGCCCGCGTCGGAGCCAGGTCTTCATCAGCTACAGCCACCGGGACGCCGACTGGCTCGCCCGCCTCGATCAGCATCTCAAGCCGCTTGTCCGGCGGGGCCTGGTCGACGTCTGGGCGGACACCAGGCTCAGCGCCGGCGAGATGTGGCGCGACGAGCTGGAGGCGGCCATGGGCCGGGCCCGGGCCGCCATCCTGCTGGTGACCGCGGACTTCTTCGCCTCGGCCTTCGTGGACGAGGTGGAGCTGCCCACGATGTTGCGGGCGGCTCGGGAGGACGGCTGCCGGATCCTGCCGCTGATCGTCAAGCCGAGCCTCTTCACCAGCCTGCCGGAGGTCGCCGGCTTCCAGGCGTTCAACCCGCCGAGCAAGCCGCTGAGCGGGCTGACGGAGCACGAGCAGGAGCATCTGCTCTACGAGCTGGCGGCGTTCGTGCTGCGGCTGTTCGACGACTCGGAGCGCCGGTCGACGGCCGGCTGAGCCGGTCGACGGGGCGGCGACGGGTAACCCAAAGCTGGGCCCGCTGTGCAAGACTCCGAGGCTGCGCCCATGGCGCGGAACTCCGAGGTCACCCAGCCGATCACGGCGGGCACCCCCACACACAAAAAGGAACCCCCGAATGCAGCTCGACATGCTTCAGGCCCAGAGTCAGTTCCACGTCCGGCAGCGGGTCCGGTTGATGGTCAACCAGTACCAGGTCCACGCGGTGTCACCGGACGGCTCCGAGGGCGAGATGCTCGCCTTCGCCCAGCAGAAGCGGATGGCCTTCAAGGAACAGGTCACGCTCTACACGGACGACACCAAGCAGCAGCCGGTGCTCGGATTCAAGGCCCGCCAGGTGATGGACCTCGGCGCGACCTACGACGTGACCGACGCGAACGGCAACCCGATCGGTCTGTTCCGGAAGGACTTCAAGGCGTCCCTGCTCCGCTCCACCTGGCACGTCGAGCAGCCCGGCCTCGGGCAGGCCACCGGCCAGGAGCGCAGCCTCCCCGTCGCACTGCTCCGTCGTTTCATCGACTCGCTCTCCTGGTTGCCGTACCACTTCGACTTCACCATCGGCGGGCAGCCGGCGTTCTCGGTCATCAAGAAGTGGGGCCTGCGCGACCGGTACGTCATCGAGATCCACCAGCCGCAGCTCGACCGCCGACTGGTCATCGCGATGGCGGTGGGGCTGGACGCCCTGCAGAGCCGCTGAGCCGCCACCGGGCGCGTGCCCACGCCGGACACGCGCCCACCAGCGACGACGAGACGGCGACGACGAGACGGTGGCTCCGGGCCGGGACCCGGCTGGCGCGTAACCCCATCGAGGGGGCAGCATGGCGGGCGTGTCCCAGCCTCCACAACTCGCCGCCGTACAGGGCCGTGCCCGGGCGCTCCGCGACGGCGGTGACGATCCGGCCGCCCGGCGGCTGCTCGCACAGGCGCTCGAAGCGGCCCGGCCGGCGTACGGCAAGGACCATCCCGAGGTGCTGGCCACGGTGCACCTGCTGGCCCAGTGGCACCGGGAGGCCGACGATCCGGCGGCGGCCCGCCGAATTCTCGAAGAGGCGCTGATCGACGGCCAGCACCGCTTCGGTGACGCGGATCCGCTGATGCTCGCACTGACCTTCGAGTTGGGTACCGTCGCCGAAGAGCTGGGCAACCGGCACGAGGCCCGCCGCAACTTCGGCCGGGTGGCAACGCTGGGGCCCGGGGTGCTCGGTGACGACAACTGGCAGGTCCGGGCCGCCCGGGACTACCTCGGCGACGCGCAATCCAGCGGCGGCGGCACGGCTCAACAGCCATCCGGGTCTCCTCCGGTACCGGTCTCCGCGCCGCACGCACCGTTCTCCGCACCACCCGCACCCGTGTCCGCGCCACACGCGCCGGTCTCCGCACCGCACGCTCCTGTGTCGGCACCACACGCGCCCGTCTCCGCGCCGCACGCTCCTGTGTCGGCACCGGTGTCGTCGTCACCCGGGCCGCTCCAGCCGCAGGCCGGCGGGCTGTACCCGTCAACGACCGGAGTCGGCGGGGAGTGGGCGCCGGCCCCGACCAGCGGGCCGGCCTACTCGGCGCTCGACGAGCCCACCTCCACGTACCCGTCGATCTCGGCCGGTCACTCGTCCTCGTCCTACACGCCGACACAGGCCGAGGAGGCGGCGTCGACGTACCCGCCGTACTCCTCGCGGTCGGTGCAGCCGGAGCCGTACCCGGTGATCGCCACGAACCCGCCGCCGGTGCCGGCTCCGGCGCCAGCGCCGGTCGAACCGGCCCGGGGCCGGGGCGCGACGGTGGCCGCGGGCATCGCGGCGGCCGCCGCGGTGATCGCCGCCATCGTGGTGGTCTTCGCCGTGGTCGCCGACCGGGACGCGCCGCCGAACACCGCCGATCAGGGTGACAAGGGCGGGGAGCCGGTCATCGCCGGTGAGAAGCCGACGGACGTGAAACTGCTCGACGAGGGAACGGCGATCACCATCACCTGGACCGACCCGAGCGGCGGCACGGTGCCGTTCATCGTTGCCGGTGCCCGGGCCAACCAGGAGACCAAGGCGATGGGCACCCCCGGCGCGGGTGAGACCACGTACAAGGTCAACGCGTTGAATCCCCGGCTCGATTACTGCTTCACAGTGCTGGCGGTCTATTCCACGAACGAATACGCCCCGTCGGACCTGGTCTGCACAAACCGGGGCGGCGCGACGGCAACTCCTCGCTGATCACAATTCGACACCGATTGCATCCCCGTTGACCTGCGAGGACAGCCACGGAGGCGCAAGGTTATCCACAATTCGCAGCGCGTCCGTCCACAGCGACATGTTCCGGGTACCCGCGTACAAAGGGCTGGCCATATGATGGCACCCGGTTTCGGGGAGATTCGCTGACGACGGCGGTGGACACGACCGCCAACGGTGGGGAGGGCGGCCGGCTGTGGTCACCACAGGCAACGGCTTCACAGTTAGTGACGGCATCGGCGGAGAGGGTTCCGCGGGCGTGGCGCCGGGCACGCCCCCGGCTCGTCGCCGGTCCCGCCTCCGCGGTGGCCTGGTCACCATCGCGACCGTGGCGGCGCTGGCCGCCGCGATGGGTCTGACCGTTCTCGGGCTGGGCGCGGCGGACAACGCGGTGGCCAGCTACGACGCGAGTTCCTGGCTGTGGAGCATGGCCAAGAGCGAGATGGCCCGGGTCAACGGGGTCACCGGCAAGGTCGACACCCGGGTCCAGATCCCGCAGGGTCGCAGCCACCAGATGCAGGTCGTCCAGACGGACCGCCTGCTGATCCTGCGCGACCTGAACACCGGGCAGGTCAGCTCGCTCGACCTGGCGACGCTACAGATCATCGCGACCACCAGGACCACCGCCGGGATCGGCGTGAACGTGGCGCTGCACGAGGACTCGGCATTCGTGGTCGACGCGGTGCAGGGAATCGTCCGGCAGCTCGACCCCCGCGCCCTCACCCCGGTCGGCGAGCAGATCAACTATCCGCCGGGCATCACCGGTGGCGCCTTCGACGGTAAGGGTCGACTCTGGATCGCGGTGCCCAGCGAGGGGACCGTCTCCGCCATCACCGCCGCCGACCTCGCCGCGGCCGACTCCGCCGCTGGCGGCGGCACGGGCGGCGGGATCAGCCCGAAGCAGATCCGCAGCGTGGACGTCGCCGAGCCCAGCCACGACCTCAGGATCTCCACCCTGGACGACGGCGTCGCGGTGCTCGACCGGACCACCAGCACGCTGACCACGCTGATCGGCGACGGAGACAAGCTCCCGGTCAAGCTCCCGCTCACCGGGCCCGGCGCGCTGCCGGAGCGCACCACCGGTCCGCAGGTGCCGGTGACCGTGACCGACGACCGGAACGTCGTGGTGTCCGAGAAGGGCACGGTCGGGCGGCAGTTCAAGGTGCCCGGAGCGGGGACCCAGCTCAGCCCGGCCGTCTCCTGGGCCGGCCGGTTCTACTGCGCGGACGAGGACACCGGGACGGTCTACTCGTTCGACCTCGACGGCAAGTTGATCGAGAAGATCGAGATCAAGGGTGCCAACGGTCCGCTGGAGTTGGAGGTCCGGGAGAACCACCTGTTCATCAACGCCCCGAACTCCGCCACCGCCCGCGTGATCGACGACCAGCACCACGTCCAGGAGGTCGACAAGTACGCGGACAACATCCTCGGCGGCGATCCGCCGCCGGACCCGCCGGCCCCACCGCCGCCGCCGAAGCCACGGATCAGCAAGCCGGGCGCGCCGAAGTCGGTGACCGCCTCGGCCGGAAACGCCCAGGCGCGGGTGAGCTGGCGCGCGGCCGCGCCCAACGGCTCGGCGATCACCCGGTACGTGGTGCAGGGCGCCGGCCGGACCTTCGAGGTGGGCGCGAACCAGCGTTCGGTGGAGGTGACCGGCCTGACCAACGGCGAGACCTACCGGTTCGCGGTGCACGCCGTGAACGGCAAGGGCGCCGGTCCGGCCCGGAACAGCAACCCGGTCGTACCGACCTCCGAGGTTCCCGACCCGCCGGCCAGCATCACCGCCGAGGAACGACCGGACGGCACGGTGCTGGTCAAGTGGGCGGCGGCCAACGGCCAGGGCTACAAAATCAACAAGTACGCGGTGACCGCGATCTCGGCCGGCGCGAACGCCCCGGCCGGCGAGTCGACCAAGACCGAGCTGGTAATCCCCGCGGGCGAGCTCGACTACGGCAACCAGTACGCCTTCACCGTGATCTCGATCAACGAGAAGGGTGCCGGCTCGGCCGCGTCGCCGGTCAGCAACAGCGTGGTGCCGTTCACCACCCCGGGAGCGCCGGTCAACCTGGACGCGAAGACCGTCGGCGGGTCCAAGGGCACCATCTCGATGACCTGGAACCCGCCCCCCGACAACGGCCGGCCGATCACCAAGTACGTGGTCGAGGCGGGTGGCAAGAAGAGCGAGGTGACCGACACCCAGGCCACCGTCGGTGGTCTGCCCGACGGCACGAACGTCAACGTCCGGGTGCAGGCCGTCAACGAGGCCGGTCCCGGGACCGCCGCCACCGACACGGCAAGCACGGTGGCGGAGCCCACGGTGACGATCGACGAGAACACCAAGACGGCGGACACCACCTCGGTCACGGTCAACTTCACCGTGAACGCGGGCGGCGGAACGGCGCAGTGTTCGGTCACCCCGGCGGGCCGGGCGAAGGTCAACGGGGGTTGTTCCAGCATCAGGGTCACCGGACTGACGCCGGGCACGACGTACGACCTGACGGTGACCGTGACCAACGCGGCCGGTAGTAATACCGACACCACCAGCAGGGCGACCGATGCGCTCTACGGCGTCGCCACCTGCCGCAACGGTGCGAGCGGTGACACCGCGACGTACTGTGACCGGGACGGGCCCGGTCGCAACGGCAACGAGATCTTCTCGGTGACCCAGCAGGACAACAACCGACAGGTCGGCTGGGTGCCGAATGGCACCCGGTTGAAGGCGTTCTGCAAGAAGTCGGGCGAAGACGTCGACGCGTACATCTACAACAGCAACAAGCAAAGCACCTGGTGGGTCCGGGTGGCGTACGAGGGCCAGAACTACATCCCGTGGGCCTGGCTCAACCTCGAAGGGGGCGACAACATCAACGTCCTGCCGACCTGCTGATCGCACCACCTCGCAAGGAGCACCACAGCCGTGAACAACCACGAGCCGCTTACCCCGCACCATGTGCAGGGCTTCGCCAACCTGGCCGCCCGGATCGCCGACAACATCAACTCGGTGGTGCTGGGTAAGCCGCACGTGGTCCGGCTGGCGCTGACCGCGCTGTTCGCCCAGGGGCACGTCCTGCTGGAGGACGTGCCCGGGGTCGGCAAGACCACCCTGGCCCGGGCGATCGCGGCCACCGTGCACGGGCAGTGGCGGCGCATCCAGTTCACCCCGGACCTGCTGCCGTCCGACGTCTCCGGGGTGACCATCTTCAACCAGGCGACCCGGGCCTTCGAGTTCCATCCCGGGCCGGTGTTCGCCAACATCGTCATCGCGGACGAGATCAACCGGGCCTCCCCGAAGACCCAGTCGTCGCTGCTGGAGGTGATGGAGGAACGGAACGTCACCGTCGACGGGGTTCGGCACCCCGTACCCCGGCCGTTCCTGGTGGTCGCCACCCAGAACCCGGTCGAGATGGACGGAACGTACCGGCTTCCCGAGGCGCAGCTCGACCGGTTCCTGGTGAAACTGTCCATCGGGTACCCCGACGAGGTGGTCGAGATCGAGGTGCTGCGCGGTGCCACCGTCCGGTCTCCCGAGGCTCTGGAGGCGGTCACCGACACCGCCACCGTCGGCGAGATGGTCCGAATGGCACAGCGGGTGCACATCGCCGATCCGCTCTACGCGTACGCGGTCCGCCTGGCCGCGGCCACCCGCAACCATCCGCAGGTCCGGGTCGGGGTCAGCCCCCGGGGCGTGATCGCGCTGACCCGGGCGGCCTGCGCGTACGCGCTGATCGACGGGCGCGGTTGGATCATGCCGGAGGATCTCAAGATCCTGGCCGAGCCGGTCTTCGCACACCGGATCCTGCTCTCCCCCGACGCCCAGGTACGCGGCGTCACCGCGGCCGAGGTGCTGCACGAGGCGGTGGCGTCGGTGCCGGTGCCGCTCCCCTCGGGGCAGCTCGCCTCCGCGGGCACCTGACCCCGGCACCATGACGATCACCGCACGCGGCATCGGTCTGCTCGCCGGTGCCGCCCTGCTCCTGGCCGCCGGGTTCCGCTTCGGCTACCCCGAACTCGCCCTGCTCGGCGCCACCGCCGCGATCGCGGTGGCCTGCGCCGCCGGCAACGCCGCCTGGCGGCCCCGGCTCGACGTGTCCCGGGTGGCCGATCCGGACAGGGTGGGCCGGGGCGAGCCGGCCACCATGACCCTCACGGTGCGGAACAGTGCCCGGCTGCGGTCGGCGAACCTGATCGCCGAGGACCGCTGTGGCAGCCGCCCGGTCCCGGTGCCCCTGCTCCGGCTGCGCCCCGGCCGCGACACCACGGTCAGCTATCCGGTACCCACCCACCGACGAGGAGTGATCGCCGTCGGTCCACTCCGGGTCACCGGGCGGGACGCCCTGGGGCTCATCGTCGTCGCCCGGTCACACGGCAGGACCGCGCAGGTCTGGGTGCACCCCCGGATCCACCTGCTGTCCGCCGTACCGAGCGGGGTGTCCCGGAGTCTGGAGGGCCGGCACGACAAGGTGCCGCAGGGGTCGATCACCTTCGACTCGCTCCGAGAGTACGTCGTCGGCGACGAGCTGCGCCGGGTGCACTGGCGGAGCAGCGCCAAGGTCGGCGAGCTGATGGTCCGCGAGCAGGTGGACACCAGCCTGCCCCGGATCGTCGTACTGCTGGACAACCGGGCGGGTGCCCATCCGGACCGGACCGACGGAATCGCCGAGACCTTCGAGTCGGCGTGCGAGGCGGCGGCCTCGGTGGTCGCCGCGGCCCGCCGCGAGGATCTGCCGGTGACCCTGCTGCTGGTCGCCGACGACGACGGGACCGGGGAGTTCCTCGACCGGCTCGCCGCCGCCGACCTGGTGTCCGGGCCACGGGGCGACGACCGCGACCCGCTGCGTACCGTCACCCTCCGGCTCCGGCAGGAACGGCTCGGCGACACCCTGGTCTTCCTCACCGGGCCGGGTGCCCGCGCCGACCTGGGCTACCTCGGGGCGTTACGACCGGCGTACCCGTCGGTGGTCGCCGGGGTGTTCGCGGCCGGCGGGCAGACCCCGGGCGCCGTGTCCGGTCTGGTGGTGATCGACGCGGCGGACGGAGCGGAGTTCGCCGCCGAGTGGGACGGAGTCCGGCGGTGGTGAGGTTGCTGCGGGCGTTGCCGGTGCCGCTGGCGCTGATCGCGATGATCGGGCTCGCCGGCGCGGTGCTCGGCCGGGTGTACGCCGATCCGCTGCTCACCCAACTCGTGCTCGGCGCGGCGGTCGGCTCAGTCGGGGTCAGCCTGGCCGCCCGGCGCCTGCCGTCCTGGCTGGTCGCACCGCTCTCGGTGGGCGCGCTGCTCGGCTACACCGCGTTCGCGCTGTGGTTCACCGCGCAGCGGGCCGACCTGCCGGGCGCGCTCGGTGACGTGGCGGCGGACGCGGCCCGCAACGGCATCCCCCGGCTGCTCACCGCGCTGATTCCGGTCGAGCCGATGCCGGATACCGTGATCGTGCCACTGGTCACCGCCTGGCTGGCCGGGCTGGCCGGCGCCGAGGTCGGGATCCGGGCCAGCCGGGTACTGCTCGGCCTGGTCGCCCCCGCCGGCCTGTACGCCGGGGCGCTCTACGTGGTGGGACCGAACGCCGAACCGACCATCTGGCCGACGTTGGCGTTCGCCACGGCGGGAGCGGTGGCGCTCGCCGCGGGCGGGCGGCCGAGTCAGCCGCCCCCGGGCTCGCCCGATCCCGGTTCCGAGCTTCCTCCGGCGGTCCGGGCCACCATGCGGCTCCGGTTGCTCGCCGGCACCGCCGCGGGGCTGGCCCTGGTCGTCGGGCTCGCCGCCCTGCTGGCACCGCTGGTGGCCCGCCAGGTCGGCACCACCCCGGTCGACCCACGCCGATACGTGCAGCCACCGCAGGTGGACAGCCTCGACGAGAACCCGCTCATCCGGATCTCCGGCTGGGCGTTGAGCCCGGACCAGAAGCTGCTCGACGTGACGACCGCCGGCGTGCCGGCGGCGGCCGGGCCGGCTACCGGAGCCCCGGACGGCGGTGCCGAACCGACCCCGGACGCCGACGAGGCGCCGGCCGAGCCGGACCCGGTCGAGGAGCTGAAGCAACCGGCCGGGGTACGGATCCGGCTCGCCGTGCTGAACGACTACGACGGGGTGACCTGGCGGGTCGGCGCCACGTACCGCAACGCCGGGCGGGTCCTGCCGGCGGTGGAGTCGGTACCCGACGTCCGGACGGAACGGGTCGAACAGCAGATCATCATCGACGGCCTGACCGGGCGGCTGCTGCCCGCCGTGCCGACCCCGCGCGAGGTGACCGGCGCCCGGGTGGCATACGACCAGAGCAGCGGGACGATGATCCGGCCCGAGGGGCTGAAGTCCGGGCTGGCCTACTCGGTCACCTCGGTACGCGAGCGCCCCGACTACGACCTCCTGCCGGCGGCGAACGTGCCGTCCGGCGACGCGGTCGCCCGGTTCCTCCGGGTCGAGGCGGGCGCACCCGAGCAGCTCCAGCGGCTCGCCACCCAACTCGCCGAGGACAACGGCGCCCCGTACGGCCGGGCCGCGGCGATCGAGAGCTTCCTCGCCGAGCACTATCGGGTGGTCCCGGACGCGCCGAGCGGGCACGCCTATCCGAACCTCAACTTCTTCCTCTTCGGACCGAGCAACGGTGGCGGGCAACGCGGCACCTCGGAGCAGTTCGCCGCCTCGTTCGCCGTACTGGCCCGGATGATGGGCCTGCCCAGCCGGGTGGTGGTCGGTTTCCAGTCGTCCACCGGCAGCGGACCGGTACGCGCCGCGGACGCACTCGCCTGGCCGGAGGTGCTCTTCGACGGGCTCGGCTGGGTGCCGTTCAATCCGCTGCCGAAGCCGAACACCAAGCCCCGGCCGGTCGAGGAGGACTTCAAGCCGGAGCCGGAGGACCCGACCCCGCCGCCGGACGAGGCCACCGAGACCGCCGAACCCACCCCGAGCGGTACGCCCGGCCCGGCGGCCGCCCCGAACCGGCGCGGCGGCCTGGGCACACCGGTGGTGGTCGGCGGCGGTACCGGCGGCCTGCTACTGCTGCTGACCGGCCTGGCGGTGGTGGTCGTCAGCCTGCGGCGGGCCCAGCGACGCCGCCGGCTCGCCGACGGATCTCCGGCGCAACGGATCTACGGTGCCTGGCGGGAGGTGACCGACGCGTTGCGCCTCGCCGGCCGTCCGGTGCCGAACCACCTGGCGGCGACGGAGGTCGCGGAGCACGCCCGGTCCAGCGGCCAGGGCCCGACCGCCCCCTCGGCTCCGACCGGGCCCGCCGGCTCCGGGGACGGCGTTCCGGCCCCGGCCGACCCGACGGATCCGACCCGCCCGGGGACGTTGCGCCGAGCCGTTCCACCGATCGACGACCTGGCCGTACTGGTGAACCTGGCCGCGTTCGCGCCGGGCAACGCCACCGACGACCAGGCCCGCCAGGCTGCGGACCTGGCCCTGACGTACGCGGGCGAACTGCGCGCGGACCGCCCGTGGTGGCGGCGGGTGCTCTGGTCCCTGCATCCCGGCCCGCTCCGCTGGCGGAGCTGAGCGACTCGGCTCAGGTGGCCTCCACGGTCGCCGGGCCGAGCTGGGCGATGGTCGTGGCCAGCGCCGGGGCTCCGCCGGCCGCCAGTTCCGGCGTGGGTAGCAGGGCGAGCACCGGGACGTCCACTCCGGCCGACGCGTACCGCTGGATCTGGGTGCGGCAGGCGTCCGGCGACCCGTGCATCACCAGGGCGTCGACCAGCTCGTCCGGGAGCAGTTCGCCGGCCCCTCGACGGTCGCCGGCCGCCCAGGCACGCCACATGGGACCGAGTACCGGTTCCCGGCCGAGCCAGCGGTGGAACTCGGCGTACGCCGGCACGGTCAGGTAGGTGGTGATCAGCCGGCGGCCCAGCGCGCGGGCGTGCTGGACGTCCTCGGTGGGGCAGACGAAGATCCGGGCGGCGACCTCGAAGCCGGCCCGGCGCTCACCCAGCTCGGCGAGCACCCGTGGCACGTCCTCGGCGGCCAGCCAGTTGAGAATCGTGCCGTCGGCCTCGGCGCCGGCCAGCCGCAGCATCCGGGGTCGCAACGCGGCCAGCAGGATCGGCGGCGGCGCGACCGGCGGCCGCTCCAACCGGAACCGCCGTACGGTGAAGGTGTCGTAGACCTCGTCGACCAGTTCGCCCCGGAGCGCCGCGCGCAGGAAGCGCAGCATGTCCCGGGTCCGGCGGTACGGCTCGACGAACCGGGTGGCGTTCCAGTCCTGGACCAGCACCGGTGACGAGGCCCCGATGCCGAGCGAGAACCGTCCCGGGGCGGCTTCGGCCATCGCGGCCGCGCTCATCGCCAGCAGGCCGGGCCCCCGGGTGTATACCGGCGCGACCGCGGTGCCCAGCCGCACGTCCGGCTGCCAGGCGGCGGCGAGGGCCAGCGGTGTGAACGCGTCGCTCCCGGCCACCTCGGAGGACCACAGGTCGGTGAACCCGGCGCCTGCGAGTGCGGCGTAGATCGCGGCGTGCCCGGCGAGCGGAACGCCACTCAACGGCACGGTCATCCCCCAGCGTGTGGTCATCGGTCGATGGTGCCTGGTCGGCCGTCTGCCGGGCAAGATCCCGCGCCGCTGGTCCCCCGGGAGTGGACCCGATCTTGGTAGCCTCGGCCACGTGACCTTCTCGATAGTCGCGCGGTCCGACGACGGCAGGATGCACGGCGTCGCGGTGGCGAGCAAGTTTCTCGCCGTCGGCGCCGTGGTGCCCGCCGCCGAGGCCGAGGTGGGCGCGCTGGCCACCCAGGCGTACGCCAATCTTGCCTACCGACCGCAGGGACTCGCCTTCCTCCGTACGGGTCTGGCCGCGGCCGACGTGGTGGCCGGGCTGGTCGCCGCGGATTCGGGCCGGGCGCAGCGGCAGCTCGGAGTGGTCGGCGCCGACGGCGAGGGGGCCAGCTACACCGGGCCGGGCTGCCACGACTGGGCCGGTGGACAGGCCGGCACCGGCTGGGCGGTCCAGGGCAACATCCTGACCGGCCCGGAGGTGCTGGACGAGATGCGCGACGCGTGGCTGGCGCTCGCCGACCGGCGCTTCGCGGACCGGCTCCTCGCGGCGCTGAGTGCCGGCGACCGGGCCGGCGGTGATCGCCGTGGTCGGCAGAGCGCGGCGCTGCTGGTGGTCGCCCGGGGCGGCGGGTACGGCGGCGGCAGCGACGTCGTGCTGGACCTGCGGGTGGACGACCACCCCGATCCGGTGACGGAGCTGGCCCGGCTGCTGGACGTGCACACCATGCTCTTCGGGCGGCCGGACCCACAGACGTTGCTCGACCTGACCGGTGACCTCGCCGACGAGGTGACGGCGCTGCTCGGCGCGCTGGGCTATCCCGACGACGGATCGGGGCTGGACGACCGGCTCGCCGCCTGGGCCGGGGTGGAGAACCTGGAGGAGCGCCTGGTGCCGGCCCGGATCGACCCGGTCGTGCTGGCCCACCTGCGCGCCCAGTCCTGACCCGGCGACCGGGACGTCGGCAGGGTCAGCCGAAGGCGGGCCAGCGTACGCCCCGCCGGTCGATCTCGGCCTGTTCGGCGGCGGCGAGCGGCCGTCGACCGGTGGCCTTGGCGATCAGGGTCAGCCGGTCCCAGCGGAGTTCGTCGGCCAGTCCGGCACCGGCCACGCCCGCCGCCCGGGTCAGCAGACCGGCGATCAGGTCCCGAGCCGGGGTGGTCAACCACGGCGCCCGCCCGAGCGCCGTGGCCAGGTCCAGCCCGTGCACGCCCAGCTCCACCACCCGGGTCACCAGGAAGTCGTCGAGCGTCATCGGGTCGCCGTGCCTCGTGCGTACCACCCGGCCGGGTTCCGCCGTGCCGGTGGCCGCGTACGCGGCCCGCCAGGTGCGGTCGAAGTCCTCTGCCAGCGCGCGACCGCTGTCGAACTCGTCGCCCTCCCGCTGCGCGCTGTCGACCCGGGCGGCGTCGGTCTGCGGGGCGAACTTCGCCGGCCCGAAGTAGTCCACGGCGTCGACCTCGGCGCGCGGTGGCGCGGGCTCGGCGAGCATGCCGATCACCCGGCCGGCGCCGGTACGCACGTGTGCCGCCAGTCCTCGGACGTTCCACGGCGGGCAGGGGGTGGGGCGCTGGTGATCCGCCTCGGTCAGCCCCGCCAGCACCTCGGACAGCCGCTCGGCCTCGGCCTGGAAGATGTCACGTGTCAGCACGCCGGGAACGCTATCCGACGCGGCGTGGGGCGACGTCAAGCGGTGTGCCGGGGTACCACCCGATGCATGGTGAGCAGCACCAGGGCGGTCACCAGGGCGGCCGTGCCGGCGATGCCCGCCGCGCTGCCGCCGTACGCGACCAGGAGCTGGCGGCGGTCGAACTCCGGGATCGGCGTCGAGCGGGCGCCGTCGGTCCAGCCGATGGCGATCGCGGCGGCCAGCAGCAGGACCAGCCCTCCGATGGCCAGCACGCTGAACACCCGCCGGTTTCCGTCGGCGGGTTCGACCTGCATGTCGTCGCTCTGCCGCAGCAGCAGTACGAAGCTGGCCGCGGTCGCCCAGGCACCGACGATCAACAGGGCCGTCACGGAGTCGCTGGGCCGGTGCCAGCCGGCCGACAGGGTGGCGACCCCCGCCGCCGCGGCGTAGCCGGCGCCGATCAGCGCGCCCCAGCCGCGGACCCGGGGCGGCAGCACCATGACCAGCGCGATCGCCACCGCGGCGGCCACGGTGGTGTGTCCACTGGGCAGGCTGTTGCCGGCCGTCTCGCGCTCCGGGTCGACGCCGAAGTCCGGCCGCTGGATGAAGTACTTGAGGGCCTGGGTGGTCACGTTCGCGCCCACGATGAGCAGTACGGTGACCACCGCGAGCAGAAGCCGTCGGCGGATCAACGCGATGAACCCGATGACCGCGGTGGCGGCCACCATCGACAGCAGGGATACCGCGTCGAGCACGCCGCCGACGATGCCCTCGATCCGCTGCCGCCCGATCGTGTTGCCGTTCAGGGCGATCGTGTCGAGTAGTTGCCCCTGTTCGGTGCCGACGGCGAACCGCCAGACCACGACGACGGTCAGGATCTGCGCCACGGTCAGCACGACCAGCCAGGCGCCTGTCAGGATGCTGCTCCGCCCACGCACGCGGCACACCGTAACGGACGTGCCGGGCATGCCCGGCACCGCACCACCCGATTGCCACGCGCTGAACATTCCGATCGTCTCGCGGGCGACCGTCGGCGGATCGGGACAGCGAGAAGCAGGAGGGGCCGCCACGGGGGAAGCGGCCCCTCCTGCTGTCTGTCAGGCTACTCCGTTCCCCGCCCGAGGGCACGACAGGCTGACTGAAAACTCAGCATCCGGAGCACGGAGGGGTTGGACACCCGGTTTGTCGACAGGCCCGGCGCCAAGCCGGACGGGCGGCACCCCAGGTGCCGCCCGTCCGCAGTTCTGTGCCGCTCGTCCGGAGCGTGCTGCCGGAGGAGGGAGTGGCGGGCCGACCGGATCGCTGCGTTGGCCAATCCGGCCGGACCCGCCACGTTTGGCCTGACCGTGGGAATCAGGCCCGTATGGGAACCGGGATCAACCGATCAGCCGGTCGTAGTCGTGCAGTGCCATCGCCACGTCGATCTGCGCCCAGAAGCGGTGGTAGTTGAACGTCGGCACCGCGCCGCCGTTCAGGTACGCCTCCACCTTGTCCCAGTCCGGGTCGTCCTCGAGGAACGAGCGGATGCTCAGGAACGTGGACTGGGAGTTGATCGGGTCACCGTTCGGCATGGTGCCGGTGAAGCCGGACGGGATGTACAGACCCTGGCCGGTGCTGGAGTTGTAGGTGTCGTCGAACCGGTTGTAGTCCGCCTTCGTCTCAGTCACCGACACGCCCAGGTCGTCCTTGTGCTGCAGGACGGCGTCGAGCAGCGCCTTGGCCGTCGTCTTGGCCGCCGCGTGGTCGGCCTTGGCACCGTAGTAGATCAGCGTCCGGGCGTACGCACCCGCGACACCGACGTCCGTGGTGTGGTCGACCACCGAGACCCGCAGGTTGCTGTTGTTCACCGAGGTGGTGCCGGAGGTCCAGTTCCCACCCGGCTGGCCGCTCCAGCTCAGCGTGGACGGGATCTGGTAGTTCGAGCCGCTCACCGTGGTGTTGGCCAGCGCCCAGTTGACCCACTTGTCCAGCAGCGCCTTGGCCCGGGCGTCACCACTCTCGTGGTAGTACTCCGCGACCCGCTCCATGCTCCACGCCTGGAAGCCGAACCACTGGTTCGACGGCGGGTCGTGGTAGACCGGCTTGACGTCGTACACCATGCCGTAGAAGGTCGGCACGCCGGCCGGGCGGGCACTGTAGTCGCCGTTCCAGCTGTTGGTCGCGCCACCGGCGATCGCACCGTCGGCCGACTGCAGCCAGGTGTAGAAGTCGATCTGCCGGGTGAGGCTGGTCGCCCAGTCGGTACGCGCCGTCGGCGACCGCGGGATCAGCTCCGTGACCGTGGACAGCGCCCAGGCCGCGAACGGGTTCTGGTAACCGCCGTGGTTGTGGCTGGAGCCGATCCGCCAGGACCAGCTGCTGCTGCCACCCTGCGAGCCGCCCCAGGCGTAGTACCAGGACAGCAGGTAGGCGGAGCTGTTCTTGCCGGTGCCGACCGCACAGGACGGCGAGGCGCAACCGGGCTGCTTGAAGTACTTGTCGTACATCGCGTAGCGCAGGTAGTCGCCCATCTTGGCGGCGTTCTGGATGGTGGTGCTGATCTGGCTCTGGTTGCCCTGCTCCTTGGCCCACTTCAGCGCCCAGTACGCGGCCTGGACGGCGCGCGCGTCGGCGTCGGGAGCGTTGGTGTAGCGCCACTGCTGGGCGTACGAGGAGTCGCCGATGAACAGCGGCAGGTAGCCGTTCGGGCCACCGTCGGCGAACGTCTCGCAGGAGGGGTGCGGAACGGTCTCGAAGACCGACTCCTGCGGGCCACGCTGGTAGGTGTTGATGTACGCCGGCTTGGTGGTGCCGTCGCCGCAGCGGCCGTAGCCGTACACGTTGTCGACGTCGAGCAGCCAGTGCATGCCGTAGACCCGGCCACTGTTGTAGGTGGACTGGAGTTCGGCGGCCAGCGGGTCCTGACCCACCCGGACGTTCGCGTCGAGCTTGCCGCCCTGCTGCGGGTAGAGGTCCGGGCGGTTGGCCTCGGGGGCGTAGTCCGCCGGGTCACTGGCGTTGTAGTTCGACTGGGTCTCGGACGGGATAATGTACCGGTCCATGATCTGCCAGGCGTTGTTGAACGGACCCCACTGTCCGGTGGTCCGGCCGTACATCGCCTCCAGGAAGAGCCAGTAGCTGAATGCCTCGGAGGTGGTCTCGTGACCGTGGTCCGGGGCCTCGACCAGCAGCGTCTCGACGGAGTGGTACGGCACGCCCTCGGGGCTGAAGTAGCCGTTCGCCGGAGCCTTGATCTTGTTGTAGAGCTCCAGGAACTCCTCGCCGTACTCGCCGCTCGGGTCGCCGCCCTCGTCGTCGGTCACCGTGACCGCGGTGCTCCCCGGCGTACGCCCGCTGGCGCTTCCGGTGATCGTCGCGCTGTCGTTGGTGGAGTCGGCGTCCTGCGCGGCGCTGACCGTCGCGTTGACGCCGGTGTTCCAGTTCGACGACGTGAGGGTGACGCTGGTGGGGCTGACCGTCACGTCGCTGTCGCCGGTCCTGGCCAGCGAAACGGTGACGTTGCTGGTCGGCGCGGCGCTGAGCTTGACGTTCAGCGGCGCGGTGCTGCCCTCGGCCACCGTCACAGTGGCGGGAAGGACCACGCTCGCCTGGCTGGTGCCGCCGACGGTGAAGGTCACCTCGTCGATGCCGCTGAGTCCGGCGCTGTCGAACGCACGCGCCTGGGCGGTGTACGACCCGGCCGGCAGCGCGCTGTTGGTGTAGCTGTACGGCGCGCTGGTGTCGGTGCCGACCAGCAGGCCGTTGCGGTAGAACTCGACGCGCTGGACCGGGCCCTCCGCGTCGCTCGCGGTTGCCGAGACGGTGACGTTGGCGGGTGCGGTGAACGTCGCGCCGTTGGCCGGTGCGGTGATGTCCACGGTGGGCGCGGTGTTCTGCGCGCCGTTGCAGGCGACGCCGTTGATCGTGAAGGCGGTCGGGCTGGCGTTGGTCCCCGAGTAGGAGCCGTTGAATCCGATGCTGGTCGAACCACCGGTGCCGATGTTGCCGTTGTAGGACAGGTTGGTGGCCGTCACGTTGGCGCCGGACTGGGTCCAGTTGGCCGACCAGCCCTGGGTGATGCGCTGGTTGCCCGGGAAGGTGAATCCCAGGTTCCAGCTGGTCATCGGGTCGCCGACGTTCCGGATGGTGATGGCGGCGGTGAATCCGGAGCCCCAGCTGTTGGTGGCATAGGTGACGTCGCAGGCGGGGGCCGCGTAGGCGGTACCGGGGACGACGGCGACACCCCCGACCACAAGTACGCCTGCGGCAGCCATCGCCACCCGGCGTCTTCCTAAGCTCAACTTCATTTCGTGACTTCTCCTCGCGGACCGGGCCGCGGTGCTGCCGCGGCTGTGGCGCCTCCTGCGCATGGAGCGGAAGCGGTGCGCGTGGGTGGGTAGGCGCCAGAATGGTGGTGGTCAACCCGTCCCGGACCGGGGTCGGCGGACGCCGGAGGAGACGCCGGACGTGGCGGCTCCGATCGGTACTCAAGGGGGCGCCGTACCGAAAATCGGATGCCCTCGGCGGCCCGCGATCGCGTCAGCTTGTGGCTCCCTACCGCGATGCTCGACAGTGTGGCATGGGAGCGCTCCCGCAGCAAGTGGAACCCCGTGCCGCTCCACTACAGACGGTCGGAGAACGCCACTGACCTGCGAGGGAGTCGATCGAGGCAAGCACAACGGAGTTTCATCGACGTTGGCCTGATGTTTCGATCTTATTTTGGGTCTTTCACAAAACCGTGACGCGGGCTACAGTCCAATCAACGTCGATGGGAGCGCTTCCATCGATGAAGATGTAAGTAGCTTTGGATCGCACCAGCTACGGAGACTGTGAACATCCGGTCCGCCGGGTTGATCCAGTTCCGTTGGCGAGCTACGGGAAGTATGACGTAGTCGCCGACCGCTCAGCCACAAGGCTGGCGGCGGGCCAGCCCGGACTCCGCCGTCGGTCATCTCACCACCGTCGAGAGGAGGTGGAACCAGAGCCACTCGCGTGGCCCGGCTCCCGCGCGGCACGCACGACATGGACGCCAATTCCGCTCGTGCGTGTTTGTAACTCACGGTGGGGACGGGGGTTGCCCTCCCCGTCCCCACACACTAACCCCCCGCCAACGACGGGAAAATCGGTCATCGGTACAGCGTCTCGGCGCCGAACCGGTCGACCGGCTTCGTCATCGGCACTCCGACGGCGACCGGCCTCGTCGCGACGCGACGCACAGGCGCCGGTCGCCGTGGTCATGGTGCACGTGGGGACGGGCAATGGACGAGGCCCAGACCCGCCATTGCCATCCGAACATCCCATACGCATTCGCCCGCTAGATCGCTACGCTCTTGTTTGGGAGCGCTCCCGGGCGTCCTGCGGAGGGCCCCACTCACGAGGAGACAGCATGTCCGTACTGACTCGGCGGCATCTGCTGCGCCGCGCCGCGTTATCCGCCAGCGCCGTCCCGGCCGCCCGCCTGTCGACGAGCGCGACCGTCACCGCCGCCACCGCTGGCACGGCGACCGCCGGATGCGACGGCGAGTCCGAGGCCGACGACGAGCGCCTCTCGGCGCCCGAGGCGCAGCTCGGCCTCCGCTTTCCGGACAACTTCGGGTGGGGCGCGGCCACCTCCGCGTACCAGATCGAGGGCGCTGCCAAGGACGACGGTCGGGGCGAGTCGGTCTGGGACACCTTCAGCCACACCCCGGGACGGGTCCGGGGTGGCGACACCGGCGACATCGCCGCCGACCACTACCACCGGTACGTCGAAGACCTGGACCTGATGAAGGACCTCGGACTGGGCACCTACCGGTTCTCCATCTCCTGGCCCCGGATCCAGGCCGACGGCACCGGCGCACCGAACCAGCGCGGCCTGGACTTCTACCGGCGCCTGGTGGACGGCCTGAACGAGCGCGGCATCGCCCCGATGGCCACCCTGTTCCACTGGGACCTCCCCCAGTCGCTCCAGGACATCGGCGGCTGGGAGTCACGGGACGTCGCCTACCGCTTCGCCGACTACGCGGAGGCGGTCTTCGAGGCGCTCGGCGCCAGCGTGCCCGTCTGGCTGACCATCAACGAGCCCAAGACGGTGGTGCAGAACGGCTACCTGCAGGGACACCACGCCCCAGGCCTACAGGACCCGGCCGCCGCCTACCTGGTCGCACACCACCTGCAACTGGCGCACGGGCTCGCCGTACGCGCGCTGCGCGCCACCGGCAGCGACAGTCGGATCGGCCCGGCCCTCAACCTGCACCCCTGCTACCCGGCCAACGACGATCCGGGGGCGGCCGAGGCCACCCGGCTCTACGACGGCTACGAGAACCGGCTCTACCTCGACTCGATCTTCAAGGGCGCCTACCCCGCTGACGTGCTCGACGATCTCGGCCCGGACGACCGGATGGTCCGGGGCATCCGGGACGGCGACCTGAAGATCATCTCGTCTCCGGTGGACCTGCTCGCGGTGCAGTACTACACCCCGATCTACGTCACCGGCGACGGCGGAATGGTACGGAAGTGGCCGACCTCCGAGGCGAGCTGGCAGCAGATCTACCCCGACGGGATGTACGACATCCTCACCCGGGTCACCCGGGACTACGGCGACGTGCCGCTGACCATCACCGAGAACGGCCTGCCCACCCCCGACATCCTCGCCGCCGACGGCACGGTCGACGACCCCGGGCGGATCGCCTTCCTGCGCGACCACCTCGCGGCCGTACACCGGGCCATCGCCGACGGGGTGCCGGTGGAGAGCTTCCACGTCTGGTCGCTGATGGACAACTTCGAGTGGAACGAGGGGTACGAACAGCGATGGGGACTGATCTACATTGACTTCCCGACCCAACGCCGCGTCCCCAAGCGCAGCGCCAACTGGTACCGCCGGGTGATCGCCGCCAACACCCTCTGACCCCCATCGGCGTATCGGCCACCACTCGGGCGTGTACCGCGACCGCCCGACCGCAACCGCCGAAGACGGGGGGGGTTCCATGGAGATCCACAGTTTGACCAGAAGGCACGTCACCGAGCCCGAACTCCGATCACTGGTCCACCGTGGTTTCGGTGACCGGGCCGAGATCGAGCGATGGCAGGAACTGACCGGCGGCACCTACAACGCCGCGTACGCCATCACCCTGGTCGACGGCACCGACCTGGTGCTCAAGGTCGCGCCGCCGCCGGAGCTGAAGTTGCTCAGCCACGAGGTCGACCTGATGCGCACGGAGGTGGACTTCTACCGCCGCGCCGGCCGGGCCGACGTCGCCGTACCGGACGTGGTCTACTTCGACTTCGGCCGGGACCTGATCGGCACCGACTTCGTGTTCCTGAGCCGGGTGGCCGGGACCGACCTGCACCGAACCCGGGACGACCTGACCCCGGCGCAGCTCGCCGCCGTACGCGGGGAGATCGCCGCGATCGCGGCCCGGCTTCACACGGTCACCGGCCCGGCGTACGGGTATCCGCTACGGGGCAGCCGCAGTTGGCAACCCTCCTGGCGGGCCGCGTTCGGCGCCATGGTCGACGACATCCTCGCCGACGCCACCCGGCTGGGCAGCGCGCTGCCCAGCCCACCGGAGCGGATCGGCGCGCTGCTACGCCGGCACGCGGACGCGCTCGACGAGGTACGCCGGCCCGCGCTGGTCCACTTCGACCTGTGGGACGGCAACGTCTTCATCGCCGCCGACGCCGCAGGCACGGTCCGGGTGACCGGCCTGATCGACGGTGAACGGGCGTTCTTCGGCGATCCACTGGCCGAGCTGGTCTCGATGACCCTGTTCCGCGAACTGGACGACGAGCCGGAGATCCTCTCCGGGTACGCGTCGGCCGGGCACGGCAGGCTCGAACTGACCGACGCGGCCCGACGCCGGCTCACCCTCTACACGATCTACCTCTATCTGATCATGGCGATCGAGGGCGCCACCCGGGGCTGGGACGGCCCGGAACGGTCGGAGTACGAACAGTGGCTGATCGGTCTGCTCGACACCGAGCTCGGTCGGCTCGACCAGGTGCGGCGCGGATGAGGCAGACCAGCTCCGCTGCCCCGCTGACCGACCGCCGTCGGTCAGCGGGGCAGTGCCTGCTGGAGTTCGGCACGCAGTGCGGGAGTCAGCATCTCGCCGGCCGCCTTGGCCAGCTTCGCCATCTCGTAGCCCACCACACCGATGTCGGCGTCGTTGGCGGCGAGGGTGGCAAGGATCGAACCGTCCCTGATCTGCATCACCAGGAAGTATCCCCGGCCCATCTCGACCACCGTCTGCTTCACGATGTCGCCGTCGAACATCTCGGCGGCTCCGGTGGTGATGCTGCACAAACCCGAGGTGACCGCCGCGAGTTTGTCCGCGTGGTCCCGGGGCAGGTGCTCGGAGACCGCCACCAGCAGTCCGTCGGCGGAGACAACGATCGCGTGGGCCACTCCGGGTACCCGTTCGGTGAACCCGCTCACCAGCCAGTTCAGATCCCGTGCCTCTTGACTGAGCGTACTCAATACTGCTCCTCTTCGCTGCGCGCGCCGGCCGGCGCCATGGGCATGACAATCGTGTCCTCAGCCTCGGCCCGCCGGACGCCGCTGTAGTACCGCGACAGCGTCCCGGCCACCTGCTCCGGATCCGGCTCCTCACGCTGAACCGGGATCCTCGGCCGGACTGGTTCGGACTTCACCGGCAACTGTGCCATCGGCACCCGGATCGGCAGCCCACTGGGCTTGATTCCACCGGTCACCGGCACCGCGGGCGGAGCGTTCCCGGTGGGCAGTGGGGCGTGCGGGGTGGCCGACAAGGCCGCCGATCCGGACCGGCCCTGCCGGGCCCACCAGGTGCTGCCGGGCTCCGGACCGCCGTCGGAGGCCTGCCCGAGCACGTCCTCGGCCCGGGTCGGGGTCTCCCGCCGGACCGTACGCCGCGCCTGCGCCGCCTCGCCCGGAACACCGCCGCCCGGCCGTCCACCGGCCGGCGGGTGCGTCCCGTTCGTGCCGGCCACCGCACCCGCGACGACCGTGAGCATCCGGCGGCCCCGCCCGTCCATCGGTTCGGACGCGGGTGCCGACGCCAGCAGGTTCGCCGGCAGCCAGACCGTCGCGAGCAGTCCACCGGAATCGGTGGGTCGCAACCGCACCCGTACGCCCTGCCGGGCGGCCAGGTGGCTGACCACGAACAGACCCATCCGCTCCGACGCCGACACGTCCGCCGCCGGCGGTACGGCGAGCACCTCGTTGGCCTGTTCGAGCGCGGTCGGGCTCATCCCGAGACCCTCGTCGACGATCTCCACCAGCACGCTGCCGTCCCGCTGACTGGCGGCGTCGATCCGGACCACGGTGTCCGGCCGGGAGAACGAGGAGGCGTTCTCCAGCAGCTCGGCGAGCAGGTGCACCAGGTCGGCAACGGCGTGACCGACGATGTACAGCTCGTCGGCCACGTTGTGCCGGATCCGCTGGTACTGCTCGATCTCGGCGACGGCAGCGAGCATCACCGTGGAGAGCAGCACCGGGCGGTTCCACCGCCGGGTTGCCTCGGTGCCGGCCAGCACGAGCAGGCTGTCGTCGTTCCGGCGCATACGGGCGGCGAGGTGGTCCAGTTTGAACAGGTTCTCGAGCTGATCGGGATCGCCCTCGTCCTGTTCGAGCTCGTCCAGCAGCTCAAGCTGGCGCTCGACCAGCACCTGACTGCGCCGGGCGAGGTTGACGAACATCGCGTTGACGTGCCGACGCATGACCGCCTGCTCCAGCGCCACCGTCACGGCGCTGCGGTGCACCGCCACGAAGGCCTCGGCCACCTCGCCGATCTCGTCCATCGACCGTACGTCGGCCGGCGGCACCTCGAACTCGGCGGCCACCGGATCGCCCGTACGCAGCCGCTCCAGTGTCTCCGGCAGCTCGATCTGGGCGACCCGCAGCGCCTGGCTCCGCAGCATCCGCAGGGAACTGGCGACGGACCGGCCGATCGCGATCGAGGTGAACAGCGCGGCGAGCAGTACGGCCAGCACACCACCGGCGGTGAGCAGCGTACGGCGCAACTGCTCGCCGCTGCGGCTCTCCGCCAGATCGACCGCGTCGGCGACCGCACCCGCCTCGACCTGCCGGAGCAGATCCTGTCGCTGCTGGCTGATCGTCCACCAGGTCGTCGGCTTGAGCACCGTGGCGATGCGGTCGCCGGACGCGAACGTGGTCTCCTCCATCCGGACGGCGGCCACGAAGTTCGGATTGCCGGCGGCGCTGTTGTACCGCTCGATCTGCCGGTCGGTCGCCGACAGCCGGAAGTCGGCGAGCCCGGTGAGCTGCTGGGCCCGCAGGTCGGTGAGCGCGACCAGGTCGGTCGGCTCGTACCGCCCGGCCCGGGCGGCGGCGTAGAGATGACCCCGGATCTTCGAGTTGACCTCTTTCACCTGGGCGAACTCGACGTACCGCAGTACCGCGTCGGTCAGGTCGGCACGGTCCGTACCGGGCGACGGCTCGGCCAGCAGCACCAGCAGCACCTCGATGACCCGGTCGTACTCGCTGAGCACCGGATTAGGGGTCAACCCGGCGGCCGGCACCGCGGCCCGGACCTCGGGCAGCCGCTTGAGCGCCTCGTCGACCCGGTCGTAGGAGATTCGCCAGGACGCCTCGCCGCGCGCCAACGGCTCCGCCGCCACCCGGAACTGGTTGATCGCCCGGTCGGCGACCGGATACACCGGTTCGAGCGCCGGCAGGGCCTGACCCGGCTCCAACTGTCCACCGGGTGCCGAAGCGAGCGCCGCCAACTCGCCGGCCGTCTGGTCGCGCTCGCGCTGCAACTCGTGGATCAGTGCGGTGATCTCACGTCCCACCCCGACCTGGTCGGCGAACTCGCCGAGCTGGCCCGCCTGGCTGACCAGCGCTCCGGTCTGCGCGCCGGCCAGTACCAGGAAGGCGATCGACGGAACGACCAGGACGGCGCCCAGCTTGGTCCGCATCCGCCAGTCCCGGAGCCGGAACGCGGAACGGCGGCGGTGCGGTACGACCCGGACGTCGAGACGGCGCCGGCGGTGACGCGAGACGGCGCCGTGTGACGGATCCGGGGCAACAGCCACCACGCCTCCTACCGTCCTCGATGCCGGGCGCGCCAAGGAGCGGAGCTATTTCAAATCAGGCCCGGTCTCGCTGTCAATGATCCAGTGGGCAGAACAGCTCACGAAGGATACTGCGGGCGATCAGATCTTGTCGCTGTCGCCGACTCGTCCTCATCCGTCCGGACGATGCGTTCAAGTCCGGTCGCCCCATTGAGTCGACCGATCGCCACCAAAGCCGCACCGACCGCACCGATCTCCGGATTTCGGACGTGATGTACCTCGCGTGGGGCCAGCTCGACCGCGAAGGTCCGTCGCCACCACCCGGACGCGGCGACCGCACCGCCACCGAGTACCACCTGGACAGACTCGTCCAAGGTGGACTCGATAGCGGCGACGCCGACCGCGACCTGGACACAGAGTGCGCCCATCAACCCGGCCAGAATGTCCACCGAGGTCGTGTTGAATCCGAGTCCGGCCAGCATGCCGGAGCCGGCCGGAGCAAGTCCGGGCGGTCGGTCACCACCGAGCCGGGGGTCGGCCGGCAGCCCACCGCCGGGCGGTACCCGGGCCAGTGCCCGGTCGAGTTCCGGCCCGTCGGGCAGCCGCATCTCCCGCCGGACCCAGGAGTAGAGGTTGCCGCCACCGGAGAACGCGGTTCCGGTTACCACGTGGTCGTGGTCCACCCGGTACCGCCAGAGCTCCTCCGGTAACGGGGGAAGTTCCGCCCCGGCCTCGACGCGCTGCACCAGCCGGACGGCCGCCGAGGTGCCGACCGTTACCGCCGCCCGACGACTGTCGAAACACCCGGAGCCCACGTTGGAGGCGGCGCCGTCACCGCACGGTGGTGCCCATCGCGCGGTACGCAGCGCCGGCCAGCGGCGGGCGAAATCGGACCGCAGCCGGCCGACCCAGGATCGTGCGGCCAGCGCCGGCAGCTCTCCCGGCCGGACCCCGGCCAGCTCGCACGCCTCCGGATCCCAGTCCAGGGTGCGCAGGTCGAGCAGGCCCGTACCGGACGCCTGGGAGATCGACATGACGTCCTCGTCGAGCAGCATGCCGAAGATGTACTCGACCAGGCCGGCGAAGCGCATCTGGCCGTCACCTGCGCGTTCCCGCAGCCAGGGCAGCCGGACGGACCAGTAGAACCGGTGCCACCAGGTCCCGGTCCGTCGATGGAAGGCGTCGGCGTCCTCCGGGCCCCGGACCCCGGCCGGCGCCACGGGTCGGGTGTCCAACCAGGTCAGCACGGGCCCGAGCGGGGCGCCGCCGGGACCGAGGGGCACCACCGAGTGCCACTGCGCGGACGCGACGACCAGGTCGACCCCGTCGAGGTGCCTGGCCCCGGCCAACTCGTCCAGGCACTCGATGAGGGCGCCGAGGTACGCCCGTGCGTCCAGGGTCGCCTCGCCGCCGTCGCCGATCATGACGTCGGCCGGGCGCCGGGCCAGCGCACCCGGCAGCGGTCGGGCGGCGGCGTCCAGCACCAGGCCACGCACCGACGACGTACCCAGGTCGAGAGCGAGAATCCTCATCGACGAAAACCGTACCCGTTCGGCGTGCCGCCGAAGCCAAGGTGGCGCGGAGCGGCCGGAAGAGGTGCCGCCGCGCGCCGAACCGCCCACCAGGTGGGCGGTTCGGCGACACCGGTGCCGGTCCGGGCTCCGCTGCCCTAGACTTCCCGGCATGCTCGCGCGACTTCACTCCTGGTGGCCCGCCATCCCGGCGGCCGACCTCCGCGCGTAGCTCTTCCACGCGGCCGCCCCACGCGGCGGCCGCCAGCGTTTCCTCCAGCCTTCCGGCCGCCACGGCGGACGGCCCCGGCTGTGAGGGACGACCGAAGATGAACCTGCTGCACGACCTGCTCACCACCACCGTGGCCGGCGCCGATCCCGGCCCGTTCGCCCTGGTCCGCCGGGACGGCGCCGCCGGCCTGGACGTCTTCACCGGCATGCCGCGCACGGTGTCGCGGCTCGCCGACATACCGCTACCGCCGGGCCCGGCCGGGCCACGGACGCTCGCCCTGGTGCCGTACCGGCAGATCACCGAGCGCGGTTTCGCCTGCGTCGACGACGGCGCCCCGCTGGAGTGTCTGGTGCTCTCCGGGCACGTCCGGGTCCCGCTCGCGGAGGCGCTCGCCGCGCTGCCCGAGACGCCGTCACCGGTCCGGGACGCCGCCTTCGACCTCCCCGACGAGACGTACGCGGAGATCGTCGAGCGGGTGCTGCGCGACGAGATCGGCCGGGGCGAGGGCGCGAACTTCGTCATCTCCCGCTCGTTCATGGGCACCCTGGCCGGGCCGGCCCTGCCGGCGGCGCTGGCCGCGCTGCGCCGGCTGCTCCAGAGCGAGCGGGGCGCCTACTGGACGTTCCTGGTGTACACCGGAACCCGGATCCTGGTCGGCGCCTCCCCGGAACGCCACGTCAGCGTCGAGGACGGCCTGGTCATGATGAACCCGATCAGCGGCACGCTCCGGCACCCGGACGGCGCGGCGGACCGGGAGTCCCTGCTGCGGTTCCTCGCCGATCCGAAGGAGATCGACGAGCTGTACATGGTGCTCGACGAGGAACTGAAGATGATGGCGACAGTGGCCGAGCAGGGCGGACAGGTGATCGGGCCGTACCTGAAGGAGATGGCGCACCTCACCCACACCGAGTACCTGCTCGCCGGACGCGGGTCGCTGGATGTTCGGGAGGTGCTCCGGGAGACCATGTTCGCCCCCACCGTCACCGGCAGCCCGATGGAGAACGCCTGCCGGGTGATCGCCCGGCACGAGCGGCGCGGCCGGGGCTACTACGGGGGCGTACTGGCACTGCTGGGTCGGGACGACGCCGGCCGGCAGACCCTGGACGCGCCGATCCTGATCCGTACCGCCGAGATCTCCCCCGCCGGAGCGCTGCGGGTGCCGGTCGGCGCGACCCTGGTACGCCACTCCACCACGGCCGGCGAGGTGGCCGAGACGCATGCCAAGGCGGCCGGGGTGCTGGCGGCGCTGGGGCTGCGGTCAACCTCGGCCGCGCCGGTCGGCCGACCGGCGGACGCCGGACCGACGAACGCCGGACCGACGGCGGTCGGGGCCGTGCCGGCGGCGGAGGTCCGCCTCGCCGAGGATCCGGCGGTACGCGCGGCACTCGCCGCCCGCAACCACGGACTCGCCCCGTTCTGGCTGGAGGAACGGACGCCGGGCACCGGGGTACTGCCGTGGCTCGTCGGCCGGCGGGTGCTGGTCGTCGACGGCGAGGACACCTTCACCGGGATGCTCACGCACCAGTTGCGGGCGCTCGGACTGACCGTCCGGACGCGGCCCTGGGGCGACGCCGTCGATCACGGGCGGTTCGATCCGACCGACGCCGACCTGACCGTGCTGGGCCCCGGGCCCGGCGACCCGGGGAGTCCGACCGATCCGAAGATGACCGCCCTGCGCGGTGTGGTCGACCGTCTGCTGGAGACCGGGCACCCCACCCTCGGGGTCTGCCTCGGCCACCAACTGCTGGCCGGGCGGCTCGGCCTGCCCCTGCATCGTCGGTCCACGCCCTACCAGGGGTTGAGCCGGGAGATCGAGATCTTCGGCGCCCTCCGGCGGGTCGGTTTCTACTCCAGTTACACCACGCTCGCCGATGCCGACGAGGTGGTCACGGGGTACGGGTCGGTACGGCTGGCCCGGGACGCGGCGGACGGCACGGTGCACGCACTACGCGGGCCGACGTACGCCGGGGTGCAGTTCCATCCCGAGTCGGTACTGAGCCAGGACGGCATGGCGGTGCTGACCGATCTGCTGGGGTGGCTGCTGCCGGCCCCGACCGCGCCGACCGGCCATGGCACGCCCGAGCCGCATACTTCCCGGCATCCCGGGTAGCCCTTGGAGTAAGCCGGCGGTCCGGGCGGGTTGAGAGCCCCTGCCCGGGCCACCGGTCCTGACCGCGTACCGCCGTCCCGACCGGGGCGTATCCGCCCGTGCGAACATGGACGCACCCGGCCGGGAACGCCATCGTCAACCGCTGACACCCGCGTACGGCCCCGCGCTCTGGAGGTCCGCTGCGGTGTCTGAGCACGTCCCGGTGCCCGGTCAGGTCGGGCGAGCGGCCGCCGAGGCGATCCGGCGGACGGCGGTCGTCCCGGCCCAGCCTGCCCACTCCGGCGTGCCGCCCTCCGATCCGGGATCCGGCACCGACCACGCGGAAACCAGCGACTGGCAGGCCCGCTACCGGTTCTGGGACGCCTACTTCGGGCTGGTCGTCCTGGCCGTCGCCGGGTTCACGGTGGCCAGCGATCCGCAGCCGATGCCACAACGGCTCGCCGTCCTGCTCCCCCTCGCCGGGCTGACCGGCTGGTACGTCGGCTACGGTCGCCGGCTCATGCGCGACGAGGTCGAGGACTGGCGCGGGTACGGCTACCTCGCCGGCGCCTTCCTGCTGTACGTACCGGCGGTACTGCTCAACGGATCGGCGTCGTTCGTCCTGTTCGCGCTCTGCCCGCAGGCGTACATGCTGGCCGGGCCGGTACCGGCGACGGTGGCGGTGATCGTGTTCAACTCCGTACACCTGACGGTCCTGCTGGCCCGTGGCGTCGACCCGGTCGAGGTAGCGACGCATCCGCTCCCGATCGCGGCCCTGGTGGTGGTCTTCTCCGCGACGTTCGGAAGCTGGATCCAGCGGGTGGTCGCGCAGAGTGCGGAGCGGGCCCGCCTGATCCGCGAACTGGACCGGTCCCGGAGCGAGGTGGCACGGCTGTCCCACGAGGCGGGCATCCTGGCCGAGCGGCAGCGGCTGGCGGGCGAGATCCACGACACCATCGCCCAGGGGCTGACCAGCGTGGTGCTGCTGGTCCAGGCCGCCGACGCCGACCTCGACGGTGACCCCGAACGGGCGCACGGGCATCTGGCGCTGGCCGCGCGTACCGCCCGGGAGAAACTCGCCGAGGCCCGCGACCTCATCGCGGCGCTGACCCCGGCGGCGCTGACCGAGTCGTCGCTGACCGACGCCCTCGCCCGACTGGTCACCCGATTCGGTGCCGAGACGGGCCTCGCGGCGGAGTTCCATCGGGACGGCACTCCGGTACCGCTGACGACCCGGACCGAGGTGGTGCTGCTCCGCGCCGCACAGGAGTCGTTGACCAACGTCCGCAAGCACGCCGACGCCGGAAGCGTCACGGTGCGGCTGGCCTTCAACCCGGAAACGGTGGTGCTGGAGGTCACCGACGACGGCCGGGGCCTGACCGAGCCGGCCACCGCCGGACCGTCACCGTCGCACGGCTACGGCCTCACCGCGATGCGGGCGCGGGTCGACCAGGTGTCCGGCGTGCTCACCCTCGGACCGGCGGTTCCCGGCGCCGCCACCGGACCGGGCACGACGGTACGGATCGCGGTGCCGATCTGATCAGGCAGCGCCGACCTGATCGGACCGAGCCGGGCTGATCGGGCGGTGCCGGGTTGATCAGCGGCCGTCGTCCGGCCCGGAACTGTTCCCGGCCCAGGCGTCGATCTCGGCCAGCGCGCCCCGTAGCCCGGCACCACGGTCGGTCAGCGTGTAGCTGATTCGGGTGGGCGGCCCGGTCACGACCTGGCGACGCAGCAGGCCTTCGTCGGCGAGCTGCCGCAACCGTTCGGTGAGCACCCGCCGGGAGACGCCGGGGACCGCCTCGACGAGATCGCTGAACCGGGCCTCTCCGTGGCTGAGCACGAAGAGCAGTTCGAGGGTCCACCGTCGGCCGAGCAGCTCCAGCGCCGTAGCGGCGGCCGGGGACGGCGACCTGCCCCCAATACTGGTTACTTTTTCAAACTTGGTTACTTCGAGCGTCGGCGCGCCGGCTCCGGCGGCTCCGGGTCGGGGTCGCTGCTGCGTGAGGAAGACCTCGAGGCCGTCGAGCACCCGCCGGAGGCCGAACTCGAAGTCCTTCACCACCAGGGTCGGCGCGCTCGCGGCCTGGTCGAAGAGCCCGGACACCAGCGGGAACCGACCGCTGCACAGCAGCCTGGCCAGTGTCGCCGTCTCGGCCGCCCACCACTGCTCGGCGGTCACGCCGGTACGCCGCTCGTCCTCGGTCTCGTTCCGGACGTACAGCGCGGCGCCCTGCACGTAGTCGCTGACGGTGAAGTAGACCTGGGTCATCGTCGCCCGGTCCAGCCCGAAGCCGTCGACCGCCCGCAACACCCACTCGACGTTGGCCAGCACATTCGGCCCGAGCGGTGGCCGACTGGTACCCGCGACGATCGACAGCACCCACGGGTGCCGCTGGTACATCGTCCACTCCCGCCGGGCGGAGAACTCGATCCTCGCCCGCCAGCCGGCGGGGCCGGGATCGGGATAGTCGATCTCACCGAACACGGTCTCCACCATCAGGCTGACCAGTTGCCTCTTGCCCGGCACATGGCGGTAGAGGGACATCACGCCGGCGTCCAGCGCGGTGGCGACCCGCCGCATCGAGAGCGTCTCCAGGCCGTCCACGTCGGCGAGCCGGACCGCGGTCCGGACGATGCGGTCGAGGCCCAGCCCCGATCCGCGCCCGTGGCTCTGGTCGGTTCCCATCCGCACCCACCCTCCACTCTCGCCCCCGTCGGTGGCTCGCGTACTTCGCACGCGGTCGCGTACACTGTACCCGCCGAAATCGAGGTGGTGGGGTGAGGATGACCGAGACCATGACGGTACGACCGGCCGGGCGGGACGACGCCGGGGCGATCGCGGCAGCACTCGGCCGGGCCGGGTTGGACGAGACGGTTTTCGGCTGGGTGGTGTCGGACGAACAGGCCCGACGTGCCCTGGTCGAGGCATGGACCGACCATGCTCAGGGGTGGGTGTCCGGTGTGCTCGACACGGGCGAGATCCTGGTGGGGCAGCAGGACACCGGGGAGATCCTCGGCCTGTCGGTGTGGGAGTTCCTCCCCGACGGTCCGGCCCGGCCCGATCCCGTCTCCGCCGCCGAGCAGGCCGCCTTCGTCGCGCGGGCCTACGGCGAGTACGCGCCCCGGATGGCCCTGGTCGGCGAACTGACCCGGGAACGCCACCCGGAGCGGGAGCCGCACTGGTACCTGCAACAGATGGTGGTCGTACCCGCGTCGCGCGGCCGGGGACTCGGCGCCGCGATGCTGCGCCACCAGCTCGCCCGGGCCGACGCCGCCGGGGTCGGTGCGTACCTGGAGGCGAGTTCGCCCCGCAACCGCGCGTTGTACGAACGGCACGGCTTCCGGGCTCGGGGCGAGCCGATCTGGTTGCCGGAGGGCGGGCCGGGCATCCAACCGATGTGGCGCGAGCCCCGACGCGACGCCCCGACGACCCCGGCGGCCCCACCGGTCAGGTAGTCGGCGCTCCCTCGAATCCCTCCCGGCCGGACGGGCGGGTGCTGGCCAGCCAGATACCGAAGATCATCGCCAGTACGGCGGGCACCTCGACCAGCAGCCGGAGCCCGCCGAACGACAACGTCTCGTGGAAGGCGGTGACACCGATGACGACGCTGCTGACCGGGTCCACCAGGGTGATCGCCGTCAACGGCGCGGCGAGCGGACCGTTCTGGAAGGCGTTCTGGTTCAGCGCCACCGCCGCGATCCCGGTCACGGCCAGCGCGTAGAGGTGCCAGTCGGTCAGGGTCGAGAGCGGGTCGCTGAACACCCGCTCGGCGAAGGTCTTGAGCACGGACGCCGTACCGGCGTAGAGCAGACCGGTGGAGATCCCGAGCAGGGTTCCCCGGAGGGCACCCCGGGCCCGGTGAGCGAGGACCAGGCAGACCCCGATCAGCGAACCGCCGATCAGCGCGACCCCGAGCCAGCCCATCAGCGAGGGCTCGGAGACACCTGCCCTGGGCTGCGCGGCGGCGAGGAAGGCTCCCAGACCGAACACGCAGGAGGCCACCGCCGTGACGTCCCGGGGGTGCGGCCGGCGGTGGTCGAGCGCCGCCTCCAGAGGGATGGCCAGGAACATTCCGCTGATCAGCAGGGGCTGGACGAGGGTGAGGGGCCCGAACCGGAGGGCGAGAGCCTGTAGGGCGGTACCGGTGAAGTCGGGGAGCTTGGCGAGCAGCCAGCGCCTGCGCCGGACCATCCGGAGGAACAGCCGGAGGTCGGCCGTACCGTGCGGCGGTTCCAGGCGTACGGCACGCTGCTGCAACGCGGCCCCGAGCGCGAAGCAGCTCGCGGAGGCGAGCGCGAGCAGCACCGCGGCGATCGTCACGCCTGGGTCCCGTCGCCGCCGCCACGGGACATCCCGGATACCGTACGCACGTCGTTACGCTACGTGATCTCCGCTCTCCTCAACGGCGGTTCGCGGTGCGACGTGACCCCGCCGTGACCCGGGGACCCGGGTCGCGGGTGCTGTGGCAGCCCCGTGACCCGGGTCCCCGGTCGCGCCGCGGTCAGGGAACGGAGGAGAAGGCGGTCAGGATGCGAGTGCCCCGGCCGCCCGCCCTTCGTGCAGGGTGAGGTTCCGGCCGTTCGCCGGGTCGAAGAGATGGATCTTCTCCAGGTTGAACCAGATCCGCCGGCTCTCCCCCTCGGTGGCCGTGGACTCCGCCGACAGCCGGGTAACCAGGCTGGACCCGGAACCGGTGAGGTCCTCGGCGCCGACATCGGCGGCGAGTTCCTCCAACTCCGCGGCGCTGGCCCGCTCGCCCTCCACGGTGAGGTACACGTACTTGTCCGAACCCATCGACTCGACGATCTCGACCGGCGCCTCGAACTCCATCCCCCGGGCCCGGGTGTCGTCGTCGATCAGCGACGCGTCCTCGAAGTGCTCGGGGCGGATGCCGAGGATCAACTCACGAGGGGCGTCCTCCGCCGCCAACTCCCGGCGGATCCGGTCACCGAGCGGCACGTCACCCACCGCAGTGTGCAGCTTGCCGTCCTCGACCGCCGCGTGCAGGAAGTTCATCGACGGCGAGCCGATGAACCCGGCGACGAAGAGGTTGGCCGGGTGGTCGTACAGCTCCTGGGGCGGGCCGACCTGCTGCACGGAGCCGCCCCGCATGATCACCACTCGGTCGCCGAGGGTCATCGCCTCGGTCTGGTCGTGGGTGACGTACACCGTCGTGGTGCCGAGCTGCTTCTGCAACCGGGACACCACGGTACGCATCTGCACCCGCAGCTTGGCGTCGAGGTTGGAGAGCGGCTCGTCCATCAGGAACGCCTTCGGGCTGCGTACGATCGCCCGACCCATCGCCACCCGCTGGCGCTGCCCGCCGGAGAGGTTCGCCGGCTTGCGGTCCAGCAGCGCGGTCAGCTCCAGCACCTTCGCCGCCTCGTTGACCTTCTGCTCGATCGTCGCCCTGTCCAGCTTGGCCAGCCGGAGCGGAAAGGCCATGTTCTCCCGTACGGTCATGTTCGGATAGAGCGCGTACGACTGGAACACCATTGCGATGTCCCGGTCCCGGGGCGCCTTGTCGTTGACCCGCTGCCCCGCGATCCGCAGTTCCCCGGAGCTGATGTCCTCCAGTCCGGCGATCATGTTCAGCGTGGTCGACTTACCGCAGCCCGACGGACCGACCAGGATGACGAACTCGCCATCGGCGATCTCCAGGTCGACGTCGCGCACCGCGACCGTTCCGTCCGGGAAGCTCTTGCTCACCTTGTCCAGCACGATGTCAGCCACTGCGATTCACCCCTTGACGGCGCCGGACGTCAGGCCCGACACGATGCGACGCTGGAAGAACAGCACGAACAGAATGATCGGAATCGTGATCACCACGGCCGCGGCGCAGATCGCCCCGGTCGGGTCCTCGAACTGCGACTCCCCGGTGAAGAACGACAGCGCCACCGGCACCGTGCGGGACCGCTCGGTGGAGGTCAGCGAGATCGCGAACAGGAAGTCGTTCCAGCAGAAGATGAAGACCAGGATCGCGGTGGTGAAGACCCCGGGTGCGGCCAGCGGCGCGATCACCCTACGGAACGCCTGCCCCTGGGTGGCCCCGTCCATCTTGGCGGCCTTCTCCAGGTCCCACGGGATCTGTTTGAAGAACGCCGAGAGGGTGTAGATGGCCAGCGGAAGCGCGAACGTGATGTACGGCAGGATCAGACCCGGCCAGGTGTCGAAGAGCCCGAGTGACCGCTCGATCTCGAACAGCGGGGAGACCAGCGACACCTGCGGGAACATCGCGATCAGCAGGGAGACCCCGACCAGCGCCTTCTTGCCCGGAAAGTCGAGCCGGGCGACCGCGTACGCCGCCATGGTGCCCAGCACCACGGCGATCGTCGTCGCGATCAGCGCGATGCCGATCGAGTTGACCAACGCCCGGACGAACTGGTTGGTAGAGAAGATCGTCCGGTAGTTGTCCAGGGTCCATTCGCGCGGAATGAAGTTCCCGTCGGTGAGCGTGCCGGTGGTCTTGAACGACAGCGATGCGATCCAGAGCACCGGAACGAGCGCGAAGACCACCACGACGACGTCCAGCAACCCCCACCGCCACTTGGCCGCGGCCGTGGTGTCCATGGCGGCCATCAGATTCTCCTTCCGTTCGCGACTGCGGTGCTCCGCTCCGCCGCACTTCTCGCGCTCACCTGCGGCCTCCCTCGTCGGTGCTGCCGGGAGCAGCCGTGCCGAACAGCTTCACGAAGATGAACGCGATGATCGCCACGGTGAGGAAGATCAGCACCGACATGGTCGACCCGATCCCCAGGTTCAGCCCACGGATCAGGTTGTTGTAGGCGAGCATCGACACCGACGACGTCTCGTTCGAGCCTGCGGTCAACACGAAGATGTTGTCGAAGACCCGGAAGGCGTCCAGGGTGCGGAAGAGCAGCGCGACCAGGATCGCCGGCTTCATCACCGGCAGCATCACCTTGATGAACCGCTGCCAGGCGGAGGCACCGTCCATCGACGCCGCCTTGAGCAGATCCTCCGGCACCAGGGCCAGGCCCGCCATCAGCAGCAGTGCCATGAACGGGGTGGTCTTCCAGATCTCCGCCACCATGATGATCGCCAGCGCGCTGGCCCGCTCGGTCAGCGGCGCCCCCTCGCCGAACAGGGTGGCCAGGTAACCGGTGCCCGGCGTCCAGGCGAACCGCCAGGAGAAGGCGGCCACGACGGTGACGATCCCGTACGGGATCAGCGCCGACGTCCGGACCAGCCCGCGCCCGACGATGGTCCGGTGCATCACGATCGCCAGGCCCATCCCCAGCACCAGCTCGACCGCGACCGTCACGACGGTGATCAGCATGGTCACGCCGAACGCCGTCCACCAGTAGTCGTTGCTGAGCACCGTGACGTAGTTGGACAGCCCGACGAACTCCCGCTGGTCCGGGAACTTCAGGTCGAAGCGCTGCAACGACAGCCAGACGGAGTAGAAAATCGGATACGCGGTGACGGCCAGCATCACCAGCGCGGCCGGGGCGCAGAGCAGCCAGCCCAGTTTGCGTTCGGCCCGCTTGCCCTCGCTCAGTGCCACCCGGCCACGACCCCGCCGAGGCGCCGGCACCCGGACGGCCGCCCCCGCCTCATCGGCCCGGTCGACAGTCGTGGAGTCCGTGCTCATGCCGTCACCTCGCTTCGCTCGCTGCGCTCGCTCATGGCAGAACCCCCTTGGACTCGAGCGCGTCCTGTGCCGCCTTGCGCATCTGGTCCGCGGTCCGCTCCGGTTGGATGTCGGACGGCGGGGAGAGCGTCGCCGACAGCACGGTCGAGATGTTCTGGTACGCCGGACTGAGCGGTCGGGTCGCCGCGTCCTTCAGTTCCTCGAGAATCGTGTCCCGCATCGGGTACGCCTCGGCCATCTCCGGCTCGGCGTAGACGCTCTCGATGGTCGGCGGCACCCCGTCGTTGATCGCCGAGAACTTCTGGTGCTCCGGGTTACGCAGGCAGGCGGCGGCCTCGAAGGACTCCTCGGGGTGCCGGGAGTAGCGGCTGACCGCGAGGTTGACACCGCCGATGGTCACCTTGCTCGGCGTGTTCGGATCCACTCCCGGGAACCGGGCCCAGCTGACCTTCTTGGCCAGTTCCGGATCGGCCTCCTGCATCGCCGGGTAGACGAACGGCCAGTTGAGCTGGAAGGCGCCGGCACCGGCCTGGAAGTCGAGCCGGGCCTGGTCCTCGATCGTGTTCGAGAACGACGAGGTGGTGATTCCGGCGTTGGCGAAGTCGCGGAGCACCTCCAGGGCCCGGACCGCTCCGGCGTCGAAGACGGCCTTCGTACCGTCGGAATTCAGGATCTGCCCGCCGGCACTGGCCACCAGCGTGTTGTAGAGGACCACCAGGCCCTCGTACTGGGCACCCATCGTGATCACCCGGTACGGCTGGCCGCGCCCCTTGAGACCGAGCGCAAAGTTGATCATTTCGTCCCAGGTCCGGGGCGGCTGGGACACCAGGTCGGTCCGGTACCAGAGCAGTTGCACGTTGGTGTTCTTCGGCGCGGCGTACAACTTGTCCTCGTACCGGGCGGTTTCGAGCGGTCCGGCCAACGTGCCGCGCTCCGCCTCGGCACGACGCTCGCCGGTCCACTCCAGCAGCCAGCCGGCGCTGGCGAACTCCTGGGTCCAGGTCACGTCCAGGCCCAGTATGTCCATTCCCGAGTCCTCGGCGGCCAGCCGGCGCACCAACTGCACCCGCTGGTCGTCGGCGGCCCGGGGCAGGACCCGGTACTCGATCTCGTAACGTCCGCCCGCCTGGGCGTTGCAGTCGTCGACCACCTTCTGCAGATTCTGTTCCGGGGAGTAGTAGAGGTTGAGGGTGGGGACTCCGCCGTCCTCGCCGGAACCGCAGGCGGCCATCGGGGCCAACAGGGCCAGCGCGACCGCGCCGGCCGCGAGCCGCAGCCGGCCGCTCCGGACCGGGCCGCCCCGGTCGGGTTCAGCCATGTCGGCACCCCGCTGTCGGATCCGGAGCCGTCCCGGCCAGAACGTCCCCGGCCGGAGCCGGGCCGGTCGGGGACCACCGGCCCACCAACGTCCCGCCCACATCGACCTCGGAGCATCGTGAGCACTGCTCGGACCACGCCGACCACACGTCGCGCACCCGGTGACCGCTCATCACGCCGCCTTCCTCTCCCACGACGACCGGAACGCCATCCGTCCCGGCACACGGCGAAAGCACCCCGCCTCCAGCCGTAACCGAACTGCCGACCGGGCGTAGGTGTCCTGCGCCTCCCACTGCCCGGTCGTCCACGAGGCGAAACCTCGGTCCCGCCCGGGGCCTCGACGAGTGCCCGGATGGGCGGTTTGACGGGCCTTGACCCCACCCGTCGAAAAGCCGGCGCCGCCGACGGACACCATCGGGTCCACAGTGGTATTCCCCGGCACCGCCGCCTCCGCTAGCGTGGGTCGCACCTCCGGCCCCAGCAGGTCGCCGTCGACGCCGACACGCTCCCGGACCAGCGCATGCCGCCCGGTCGGCACCCCGCGCCGATCGCCGAAACGCGCCCCGTCCCGCGATCCTTTCGGCAGGATCGTCTGCAAGAGGAGGTGCCGCCGTGCAGAACACCAGGGCGCTCACGTTGTCCTTCGAAGTTCCCGGGCCACCACCGGTCAGGACCGAGGCACTGTCGATCTTCGCGGCCGGGCACCGGCAGGCCGCCCGGGTCCGGACGCTGTTGGAGGCCGCCTGCGGTGCGGCACAGCGCACCGGATGGACCGCCCTGACCGAGCCGGTCGGTCTGGAGGTCGTGCTGCGCTGCCCACCGGGGCGACGTACGGCCGACGCGGCGACGCTGCTCGGCGGGATCGGTGCGGTGCTCCAGGACAAGAAGCGGGCCGCCGACATCGGCCTGGCACACCTGGGCGTGCTCGCCGACGTGGCGCTCTACGTCGACGACCGGCAGATCCAACGAATCGCGTACCGGGAGGAGCCGGCCGAGGAGATGTCCTACCTGGTCCGGGTGAGCACGCTGGCGACGCCGGCCTGAGTGCCGGGAAGCGTCGGTTTCGTCACCCCCGGTGGCGGGGTAACCCGGACCCGCGACGGAGGGAGCAGCAATGTCGGAGCCACACATCACCCTCGATCCCAGAGAGCTCGACCAGGCGCAGCAGCACCTGCGGGGGCCGCTGGAGGAACAGCTCAACTCGGCACTGCGGGTGGCGACCGAGCGGGTCCGGGCGGAGTACGCCGGCGAACCCGTCGAAGAGGTGTGCCGACGGCTGCTCGACGAGACCCGGGCAGGGCTTCATCACGACATCGCCGAGGGATTCAACCCTGATATGGACGAGTTGTGCCGGGTGGCGGTGGCGATCGTCCGGCGCGAGATCCCCGGGGACCGTTGACCACAGCCGAGGGGCGCGATGCCGACGGCCGCCCCGCCTCGGGTTGCCCATTGGCTGATGGTGGCCGGCCTCCGTACACTCAGTGCGCCGTCACGGCCGACTGTGTTCGTCTGGCGTCCTCTGCCGGGATCCGGTCGATCTCTACGGGAGGCCCAGTGCCCGCACTGCCGTCCAGTGTGCCCGCCGCGGTGCTCGACACCACCTCGATCGCGCTGCTGACCGCGACCGAGCAAGGCGAGGTGACCTGGCACAACCGGGCGGCGCAGCGACTCGGCCACCTGATCGGCGCCGACGTCGGTTCGCTGCCGTTCGCGACGGCGACCCCGGACGGTCCGCCGGTCGAGTTGCGCTGTCCGACGGTCGGCGGCACGACCCGGTACCTGCGGGTGACCTGCCGTCGGCTGTCCCCGCTGCGGGGCGAGGACCCGACGACACCGGCCCGGCTGGTCTACGAGTTGACGGACGTGACCGAGCAGCGGGCCGACCGGCGCCGCGCCGACGACTACGCCTGGCGGCTGACCCACATCGAACAACTTGCCCGGGTCGGCACTTGGGAGTGGCACCTGCCGACCGACCAGGTGGTGTGGTCGCCGACCCTGAAGTCCATGATCGGGCTGGCCCCGGACACCGCTCTGGACTACCCGACCTACCGGACGATGATCCATCCGGACGACGTCGACATGATCGAGGCGACCCTCAGCCAGGCGATCCGGGGCGGCACGTCGTTCACCTACACCCACCGGATGTTCCAGGCCCACAGCCGGCAGATGCGGATCCTGGAGTGCTACGGCGAGGTTTTCACGGACGAGTCCGGCCAGCCGCTCCGGATGCTCGGCACGGCGCACGACATCACCGAGATCCGGCAGGTCCAGGACGAGTTGGCGTACCTCGCCGAGCACGACCCGCTGACCGGCCTGCCGAACCGCCGGGCCCTCACCGCCCGGATGAGCGACCTGACCTCGACCGGGGCTCCGACGTCGGCCGCCCTGCTCCTGATCGACATCGACAACTTCAAGGACATCAACGACCTGCGTGGTCACGTCGTCGGCGACGAGGTCCTCCGGCTGCTGGCCCGGCTGCTGACCCATCACCTGCCGTCAGGTGCCGTGCTCGGCCGGCTCGGCGGCGACGAGTTCGCGGTCCTGCTGCCGTCCTGCGACGCCGACCGGGCGCTCGCGATCGGCGCCGGGCTCTGCGACCTGGTCGCGCACACCCCGTTCGCGGTACGGGGAGAGCCGCTGCGGGTGACCCTGAGCATCGGGGCCGCCCCGCTGGACACCTCCGACGGCGACACGCTGCTGCTCGCCCACGCCGACCTCGCGCTGTACCAGGCCAAGGGCGAGGGTCGGAACCGGGCCCGGCTGTTCGCGCCGGAGCAGCAGCGCCTGGCCGCCCAGCGGGTCGACCTGGTGTCCCGGGTCCGGAAGGCACTCGACACCGGCCAGTTGCAGCTCGACGCGCAGCCGATCATCGACCTCGCCGACCAACGGGTACGCAGCTACGAACTCCTGATGCGGGTCCGCGACGACCAGCGCCGGCAGATCGGGCCCGGCGACTTCCTACCCGCGCTGGAGCGGGGCGACATGATCTACGAGTTGGACCGCTGGGTGGTGGAGACCGCCACCCAGGCGCTCGCCTCGGCGCGGAGCGCCGGTGTCGATCTCCGGTTCGACGTGAACATCTCCAGCCGGTCACTGGAGGACCCCAGTTTCGGAGACTGGGTGGTCGCCACCCTGGCCGCTGCCGCGGTACCCGCCACCCAGCTCGGCCTGGAGATCACCGAGACCACGGCCATCGCCAACCTGGACGCCGCGCGCCGGCTGGCGTCCACGCTCACCTCCGCCGGCTGCGGGTTCAGCCTCGACGACTTCGGCGCCGGCTACGGATCCTTCGTGTACCTCAAGCACCTGCCGTTCAGCACGGTCAAGATCGCGGGCGAGTTCGTCCGGCAGGCCGACCATGGCGGCTCGGATCCCATCCTGATCGACGCCGTGGTCCGCGCCGCACACGGGCTCGGGATGCGTACCGTCGCCGAGCACATCGACCGGCCCGAGCTGGTACCCGTGCTCCGGCAGCTCGGCGTCGACTGTGGACAGGGCTACCACCTCGGCCGACCGGAGCCGCTGCACCTGCTGATGGAACGGACCACCGCCCGGGGCGGCCTGCCCGCGACCATCGCCTGAACGAACAGGTCCCCGCCGACCAGCGACGCTGCGACGCCGGCCGCGGCCGATTCCTACCGCCCGCAGGATCCGACGTCGAGGTGGAGGTATCTCGCGTTGACCCAGCGGCAGAGCCGGACGCCGACCACGAGGCCCACGATCGTGACCAGGGCCGGGAGGTAGCCGGTGGCGACTTGGACGATCGGGATCGCCGGGCATCCTCCCGAGACGGCCCACCCGGTGCCGAACAGCACCGCGCCGGGGATCACGCCCGCGTGAATCTTCCCCGGTGTACGGCGGACCCGGATCAGCGCGAAGACGACCACGATCATCGCCACGCCGCCGCCGAACGCCAGGAGCATGCGCAGGTCCTGGAACGTGAACATGCGGTTCAGCTCGGCGTAGTCGCCGAACCCGATGTTGGCGACGGTGAAGCCGAGGGCGAGCCCGGCGATGATATTGGCGACGAGAACCCCACCCCGGGTACGCATCACACCACCTTCCACAGGAGGAACGACACGACGACGGCGGTACCGAAGAAGACCGCCGTCGCGACCATGCTGTCCGGGTGCAGTCGGCCGCAGCCGTGCAGGCCGTGTCCGGACGAGCACCCTCCGGCGAGACGGGTGCCGAAGCCGACGAGCACACCGCCGACGAACAACACGCCGATCATGTGCGGTGGGCTGTCGGTCACCACGTCGCGGAAGCCGTCGCCCATGTCCAGCCGAAGGTCGAACCGGCCGGCGGTGACTGCCGCCAGCCATCCACCGACGAGGATCGACAGGAGCAGGGCGGCCTGGCTGACCAGCGGTGCCGGGCGCGGGCTCGTGGCCGTGGCACGCTCGCTCGTGGTCGGCCCGACCTCCGGGCCGGGTGCCGCTGCCTCGCCGGCCGCGGAGTACGGCGGGGCCGGTGCCCCGGGGCGGGTTCCGAATTGCTCAGCGGTGGCCGTCGCGAGAGCCTCGGTGAGAACGCGATCGTCGGTGAACTGGGCTTCCATTCGTTCCACCCGACGCTCGGCCCGCCACTGCAGGACGCGTTCCCAGGCCGAGGACACCCCGAACGATCGGTCGGTGGTGACGGTGTAGTTGATGGTGACGACGGCGAGCCCTAGCGCGCCCGCCCACCAGGGCCAGTAATCACTCATGCGGGACCTGAGATCCAATCAGCGAAGCGGGCCCACCAGCCGCGCCGCCTTTCCGGCGCCGCTGGTGGGTTTCCTGGGACCTGCACGACGTGTGCGGGTGGTGCGGGCTCCACCGGTTGGGCCGGGCTCCGGATCCCCTCGAAATTGGCCGGAGGCGCTGGAGCCCAGGCCTGCCGGGAATCCGGCCCTGGCCACCGGGCCTGTGTCGACTGTGCCGGACCGGCCCGATCGACATCAGCGGCGGCGCGCCTCAGATGCTGCGCGTGGGCGCCGTTCGGGAGCAGCACGATCGGCACGACGGCACCGGTGAGCGACAGCTCGTATCGGGCACAGCCACGCCAACCGTCCCCGCTGTCACAGTAGTAATCCCGCCAGCTGCGCAAACTGGCTCTGAGCAGTGGAAACAAGGGGCATCGTTCAGTGTGCGGGCAGCCCATATCGCTCCAGTCTGATCGACATGCGTCACCGAGCGGATTGGCGGTCTGGCGTAATCCCGATTGCCCGATCCAGCGAGCAAGCATAGAACATCGTCAGCATATTCGCATTCCACCATTGATCATGAAATCACCGGCCTCGGCGTTGTACGCCCACGGCGGGCCGACCGCCGTCGATCCGAGGTGCCGTGCGGTGCGGCGCAGACGTACCCGTGTCCGCCGGCAGGCTCGTCAGGCCCGAAGGGAGACCCGGGCGGCCGGATCGGCCAGCGCGGCCACCTCGTCCGCACAGCCCCAGGCCAGGGTGACGCCGGCGCCGCCGTGCCCGTAGTTGTGGACCAGTCGGAATCCGCCGCCGGTCGCAGCGGCATCCACCGTCACCCGGGCCCCGCCGTGCCGGGCGGGTCGCAGTCCGGCGAGCTGTCCCAGTACCGCTGCCCCGGCCAACTCCGGGACGAGTGCGACGCACCGGGCCAGGATCGCCCGGCCGACGGCCTCGTCCGGCTCGGTCTCCGCCTCACCCGGTTCGAAGGTGCCGCCGAGCACCACGTCCCGGCTGCGCGGATGTATGTAGGTGATCCCGGCCGGATTGCCCTCGTCGCGGACCGAGGTGACGAGTCCGGGGTTGGCCACCAGCACGATCCGGCCCCGGACCGGGTGCACGGCGGGATCGTCGGCCAGGGTTCCGGCGGCCAGCCCGGTCGCGTTGACCACGACCGGCGCGACGTCGGCCGCCTCGGTGAGCGTGTCCACCCGGTGCCGGCGTACCTCCACCCCGAGCTGATCGAGCCGGGCGACGAGCCAGTCCAGGTACGGTCCCATCTCGACCGTCGGCACGGTGAACCGCCACTGCCCGGCGTACCCGGGTGGAGGCTCGGCGGTTCGGAAGTCGGGTACCGCGGCGGACCACCACGGGGCACCGTCGACCGGGGCGCGGAGCAGCATCCGGGTCGGCCGCATGACCACACCGGGCACTCCGTTGCCGGCCTGGGCGGCCAGCTCGTCGAAGGTCCGGCGGGCCCAGTCCAGCACCCGGGGATCGGGGCTGGTCCGGGTCGGGTACCAGACCGCGGCGGCGACCCGGGAGACGGTCCGGGCCGGCTCGTCGGCGGTCAGCACGGCCACCCGGGCGCCGGCCTCGGCCAGCCGCACCGCGGAGGTCAGGCCGACGACTCCCGCGCCCACCACGACCACGTCCGCCATTCGACCAGCGTGCCGCAGGACCCGCCGGACGTCCACCACCATCGGCGTGCCTGCCGGGTGTCCTGCCGGACGTGGGCATGGCGGTCCGGGACCACGACCGCCGGTCAACCGCGCCGGACGTCCACCGCGATCACGTAGCGGCCGTCCGTCCGGGTCAGTTCCAGTGCCCGCACCGGCAGCGCCTGGTCGCTTTCGGGCGCCACCTGGATGCCCAGTCCGTAGCTGACGTACCCCTCGAAGTCGCCACCGAACTCGTACCCGCGCAGTGTGGGGTAGCCGAGCGCCGGTCGGGGCGAGGCGGTGACCGACCACCGGCCCCGCTCGTCGTGCGCCTGCGCCTGGATGAACCGGATCCGGAGGAAGGCGTTGCCCGGCAGCCGGAGTGGCTCGCCGGTCCCCTCGGCGGGGACCTGTGCGACGTATCCGAGTTCGTAGGACGGGAAGCCGCCCCGGAAGGTGAACGAGACCCGGCTGTAGCCGGGCCGCTCCTCCGGATGGTCGGCCGCCCGGATCTCCACGAGGTACGGCAGCGGCGGCGCCGGTGGCGGGGCGATCGGCGGCCGGACCCGGTGGCGGACCAGTGCCGGCTCGGCCGGAACCCCCCACCCGTACGTGGTGCGGAACGAGGTGACGTCGTCGTCCGGGCCGGGCCGCGCGGGCCTGCCCGTGCTCCCTGGTGGCCCGGTGCCGTTGCCCGGCGCCACGGTCGCGGCCGGTTCGGTCGGGTGCGAGGTGGTCACCGGAGGTTGTCCGGCCGGTGTGCCGGAGCCGCCGCCGAGGGTCGGTTCGCAGCCGGTGAGCCCCAGGAGCAGGGCGAGAGCGAGCAGAGGTACGCGCTGACTTGTCATGCCGCTGTGACGCGCCACCCCGACGATCGGTTTACCCCGGCCATCCCAGGTCGGGCCGGAAGACCCCACCGGTCCGACCGGCCGGGGCGGATCCGTGCCGTCCCCCGCCGATCTCCGTTCGGCACCGTCGCACGCCTGGTGCGCAAAATCCATGGAGGTGGATCTAATGTGAGTGCGCTCGTCATCGGCGAGCTGGGACGCTTTCCACGGGCGAGGGGGGCAGACGGCGTGACCAAACTCGGAATTCACTTCGACCGCGACGAGGTCGGCTGGCTGGCGGAGAGCCAGGCGGCGGTACGACCCGCGATGCTGGCCGCGATCGGCGACCTGCGACCGCAGATGCGAGCGGTCTGCGAGTACCAGTTGGGCTGGCGTGACGGCGAGGGCCGGCCGGTCGAGGCCGATACCGGAAAACTGATCCGGCCCGCGCTGACGCTGATCAGCGCGGCCGCCGTGGGCGGCGAGATCGGGGCGGCGCTCCCCGCGGCGGTCGCCGTGGAGCTGATGCACAACTGCACCCTGTTGCAGGACGACGTGATGGACCAGGACACGGTCCGCCGGCACCGCCCGGCGGCGTGGACGGTGTTCGGCGAGGCCGCCGCGGTCCTCGCCGGGGACGCGTTGCTGGCCCTCTCGTTCGCCGTGCTGGCCCGCACGCCACCACAGCTGGCCGGACCCGCCGCCGCCCAACTCGCCCGCACCACCGACGAGCTGATCGAGGGACAGGCTCTCGACCTGTCCTTCGAGGAGACGAACCTGGTCAGCGTGGCCGACGGGGAGCGGATGTCCGCCGCCAAGACGGCGGCCCTGCTCGGCTGCGCCTGCGCGCTCGGCGGCCTCTACGCCGGCGCCGGTGAGTCGACCCGGGTCCTACTCGAACGCTACGGCCGTCATCTGGGCATGGCGTTCCAGCATCGGGACGACCTGTTGGGCATCTGGGGCGACCCGAGGCGTACCGGCAAACCCGCGATGGCGGACCTGCGGCGTCGGAAGAAGAGCCTGCCCGTTGTCGCCGCGCTGGCCGCCGACAATCCGGCCGCGGCGCGGCTGCGGACCCGCTACGCGGACACGACGCCCAGCACCGACGCCGACCTGCGGGATCTCGCCGACCTGGTCGAGAAGGCCGGCGGACGCGCCTGGTCGGAGCGGGCGGCCCGGCGCGAGGTCGAACTGGCCAGGGAGACGCTGGCGGAGCTGGCCCGCGCCGAGGTGGACACCGGGCGACTCGCCGCGATCGGTCAACTCATCGTCGGCCGGCAGGAGTGAGTGACGGCGAGCGGTGCTCGGACCCGCCCTCAGGCCACGGCCCAGGACCGCCCGGGAAGGATTCGTTCGACTATCAGCGGCACCAGCCGGTTGGCCTGGTCATTCAGATAGAAGTGGCCGCCGGGCAGCGCGTGGATGTCGAGTCCCGCGCTGGTGTGCGCCGCCCAGTGGCGGGCGTCGACGGCGCTGAAGGTGTGGTCGCGGTCCCCGGCGATGGCCGTGATCGGGCAGCTCAGCGGCTCGCCGGGCGCGTACCGGTAGGTTTCGATCAGCCGCAGGTCGCTGCGTACCATGGGCAGCGTGATCTGCCGCATCTCCTCGACCTCCAGCAGATCCGCACCGCCGCCGAGTTCCCGGACGTACGCGACCAGGCCGTCGTCGTCGCGCAGGTGCACACCCCGCGAACGCCGCTCCGACGGTGCCGGCCCGGCCGAGGCGAACAGCCGGAGCACCGAGATCGGTTCGCTGGTCCGCAGTCGTCGCGCCACCTCGAACGCGACCACCGCGCCCATGCTGTGCCCGAAGAGTGCCACCGGTCCGGAGACCTCGCGCAGGATCGCGGCGACGATCTCGGCGACGAGGACGTTCATGTCCTCGATGCACGGTTCCCGGTAGCGGTTCTGTCGTCCCGGGTACTGGACCCCGATCACCTCGACCGAGTCGGGCACGAGGTCGATCCACTTCCGGAACGACGTCGCGCCCCCGCCCGCGTGGGGAAAACAGAGCAGCCGTACCGCCGGTCGGGGCGCGGATCGGAAGCGCAGCAACCAGGAGCCGTCAGTCGCGCGCGGGACGTACGTGGTCACCGACGGGAGACCCTTCTGCTCGGCCGGGCGGGAGGCTCACCGCAGGACGAGCGCCCGCACCAGGTCATGGCAAAATACCGGACCCGGCTCGCGCCGTCGACACGGAGTTGGACGCTCCGTGCCGCGGCCCGGAGCAGGGCCCGAAGTGGAGGCCTATTCGCGTACGCCGGCCAACTCGACGGCGCGGGACCGGAACGCGAGCCGGACCGGCACCACCGCGCCCAGCACGGCGAGCACGGCGCTGACGGCGGTGATCAGCACCACCGTCCCCCACGGCACGGTGACCGGGGTCGCCCCGACGAGCTGCCCGAGGGCGAGCCGCAGTCCCGCCAGGTTCACCGCCGAGGCACCGACCGCCAGCAGTACGCCGACGCCGACCACCAGCAGCGACTCGCCCGCGAAGACCCGAAGCACCTGTCTCGGGGTGGCTCCGGCCAGGCGCAGGATCGCCAGGTCGCGCAGCCGGTCCGAGGTCGCCATCACCAGGGTGTTGACGATCGCGATGAAGCAGAAGACGATCGCGATGCCGAGCACCAGAAGCATGCCGAGAGCGGTGGTCTCGCTGTTCTCGGCGCTCTCCTCGCCGAGCCAGTCCCCGGCCGGGACGACCCGGGCCCCGAGTCCGGCCGTGGCGCTGTCCAGAGCGGTCCGGACGGCGGCCGGATCGGTGCCGGGACGCAGCGACACGTACACCCGCTGGGCGAGGCCGGTGAAGGCGTACCGGGCGGTGACCGCGTACCGGTTGCTCAGGTACGCCACGTCGTTGCTGCCGGAGGTCGTGGAGAGCACCGCCACCACCCGCAGCGGCGCGATCGTGCCGTCGGCCAGGAACACCTCGACCGTGTCGCCGACCCCGACTCCCCAGTCCTCGTTGACGATGATGGTGTCGTCGCGCAGTTCCGTCGCCGACCCCTCCGCCACGGGCAGGGTCAGGGTGCGGGACAGCGCCGCCGGGTCCACCGTCTGGGCCTCGTAGTCGGCCAGCCGCGCGTCGTCCTTCGCGTACACCATGGTCGGCAGCGCCGCGACCACGTCGACGCCCGGGATCGCCCGGACCCGCTCGGTCACCGCCTCGTTGACCCCGGGCGTGCCGTCCGGGGTGACGACGAAGTCGGCGGTGACCTGGTTGCGCCGGCCGGAGTCCTTGGCCCGGTCGATCGTGGCGGCGGCGCCGAGCAGCGAGATGGAGAGCCCGACGGTGAGCAGCACCGGCGCGGCCGTGGCGGCGGTCCGGCGCACCGCGGTCAGCGCGCTCGACCGGACCAGCATCCCGGCGGCGCCGCCGAACCGGCCGAGCGGCCAGGTGACGAGCCGGGCGATCGGCTTGACCACCACCGGCGCCAGCAGGGCGAAGGCGAGGATCGGGAACATCAGCACCCCGATGTACCGGGTCGGCACCATCACCATGCCCGGGTTCACCGCCGCCACCCAACCGATGGTGACGAACCCGAAGGCCAGCGCCAGCAGCCCGTAGAGCCAGCGGCCCGACGTCATCGTCCGGAAGTCGACCGCGGCGTCCCGGAGCGCCTCGATCGGGCGTACGTCGCCGGCCCGGCGGGAGGCCGCCCAGACTCCGGCCAGCGCCACGCCCAGGCCCATGCAGAAGGCGATCAGCAGCGGCACCCAGACGGCCGGGCCCGTGCCGACCGGGGCGGTGAACCAGGACGGTGCGAGCCCGAGGTCGACCATCCAGCCGGCCAGCGGCGGTGCCGTGCCCAACCCCAGCGCACAGCCGGCGACCGCCGAGGCGATGCCGACCACCGTCGCCTCGCTCACCACCATCCGCCGTACCTGTCGGGGTGTCGCGCCGACCGTCCGCAGCAGGGCGATCTCCCGGCGCCGTTGCGCCACCGCGAAGGCGAAGGTCGAGGCGACCAGGAAGATCGAGACGAAGCCGGCCACCACCGCCGTGATCGGCAGCAGGGTACGGGTGTTGTCGATCGCCTCCCGGTCGGCGTTGTAGCTCGGGTCCAGCACGTTGCGCCGGTCCCCGGTGAGCACCTCGGCGTCCCCGCCGACCGCCTGCCGGACCGCCTCGGGCGCCCCGTACGCCACCAGCGCCTCCACCCGGGGCGAGAGCCGCGCGGCCTCCACCTCGGTGAAGAAGACGGCCGACTCGAAGCCGACCGGCACGGTCACCCCGGCCACGGTGTAGTCCTTCGGCCCGGCGGCGGTGAACACCGTGACCCGTTCGCCCGGCCCGGCCCCACCGGCCGGTACCACCACCTCGGTGTCCGCCTCCGGCCCGCGCCCGGCGGCGAGGCCGTACGGGGCGAACTGGGCCGTCGACCAGCCGTGCCCCACCTGGTCGGTCTCGCCGCCGGCGAGCTGCGCGTAGAACGAGCGGACCGGAACGGTCCGGCCCAGCGCGCCGACCTGCGCGGCCAGCCCGTCCGAGATGCCCCGGGCCTGGATCAGGGACCGGCTGCCCGGATCGTGCCGGGCGGGGTCCCACTCCGGGTCGAGCGCGGCGACCACCACCGGGGCGGTGGCGAACCGCTGCGGCGCGCGCTCCGGAAGGCCCAGGGTCGCGCCGATCTCCAGCCCCATCGCGGCGATCATCCCGGCGCCCAGGGTCAGCGCCACGAACGTGCCGACGAAGGCGGCCCAGCGGACCCGGATCGTCTGCAGTGCGACGGTCAGCACGCGCCGACCTCCATGCGCGTCATCCGGGCCGCGATCGCCTCCGCCGTCGGGTCCACCAGTTCGCCGGCCAGCACCCCGTCGGCGAGGAACACCACCCGGTCCGCCCTGGCGGCGGTCACCGGGTCGTGGGTCACCATCACGACGGTCTGGCCGTGCTTGTCGACGAGCCCACGCAGCAGCGCGAGCACCTCCCGGCCGGTGCTGGTGTCCAGCGCCCCGGTCGGCTCGTCCGCGAAGAGCACCGCCGGCTTCGTCACCAGGGCCCGGGCGATCGCGACCCGCTGCTGCTGGCCGCCGGAGAGTTCCGCCGGCCGGTGTCGGCCCCGGTTGCCCAGTCCCACCTCGGCGAGTACGGCCGCAACCTCGTCCCGGCCCGGCCTGCGTCCGGCCAGCCGCAGCGGCAGCGCCACGTTCTGCTCGGCGGTCAGCGACGGCAGCAGGTTGAACGCCTGGAAGACGAAGCCGATCCTGTCCCGCCGGAGCAGGGTCAGCGCCGTCTCGCTCAGCCCGGTCAGGTCGGTGTCCGCGATGACCACCCGACCACTCGTCGGCCGGTCCAGACCCGCCGCGCACTGCAACAGGGTCGACTTACCCGATCCGGACGGGCCCATGATGGCGGTGAAGGTACCGGCTCGGAAGTCGAGCGAGACCTCCGTCAGGGCCGTCACCGCGTTCTGGCCCGAACCGTAGGTCTTGCTCAGCCGTTCCAGCCGCACAGCCTGCTTCATGGCGAGCATCCAATCACCGATTGTTAGATCGACGCATGAGATAGCACCCTGAGAACCCCCGGACCGGGTGACCCTGAGCTGTCCCGGGTTTCCTCCGGATCCCGCCCGATCCACTGCCCGGGACGTACACCGTCGGTACCCCACGCGAACGGCCATTTCCGGTTGCGCACTGTCGACAAGGGAGACCCGGTCGACCCGGCGGGCCGGGTCGCTGGTCACCGCCGCCAGCGGCCGCCGCTGGTGCCGGTGAGCCGCTCGATGGTCTCGCCGCCGGATGGCGCGGCTCGACCCCTCGGTACCGACCGCGAGGCACCCGGCACCTCGGCCAGGACCCGCTGCCACCCGTCCCGCCTGCGGAAACCTCCTGTCAGGACCCGTGGCCATGATCGGGAGGGCCCGAGAACTCTTGTCTTTGGATTCGTTGTTGGTTACGTTCCTCGTCACACGACTCACGTTTTGGCAACATCCTGGAAACGTAACCGATAACGATTGCAATCCAGAGGAGGCGACGTGGCCCAAGGCAGTGCGCCGATCACAATGAGCGATGTCGCCCAGGCGGCGGGCGTCTCCACCGCCACCGTGTCGCGAGTTGTCAACGGGCACTACGGCGTCAGCGCCAGCACCACGGCCCGAGTCCGTTCGGCCATCGAGCAACTCGGCTACGAGTCGAGTCTGGTGGCCACCAGCCTGCGGCGCAGCCGCACCAACGTCCTGGGTCTCGTGACCCACAGCTTCCAGTCCTATACCGCCGAGGTACTCAAGGGCGTGATGCAGGCCCTGACCCGCTCGGGCTTCGACCTGATCATCTATGCCAACAGCGACGTCTACGGGACGTACGCGGAGGGCTGGGAGCAGCGGCACCTGACCCGCCTGTCGGGCACCCTCACCGACGGATGCATCGTGGTCACGCCCTGGGGCGATGTGCAGAGCCAAACTCCGGTCGTGACCATCGACCCCGCCAGGAACTCGACGGCGCCGTCGGTCACAGCGGACAACCTGGCGGGCGCCACCACCGCGGTCGAGCACCTGCTCGGCCTGGGCCACCGGCGCATCGGATTCATCGCGGGCCGATCCAGCCTCGCGGCGGCGTGGTCGCGAGAGGAGGGCTATCGGAGAGCGCTGACCGGAGCCGGTGTTCCGGTCGAACCGGCGTTGATCGGCCGAGGGGACTTCAACCCCGAGTCCGCAGCGCCGTTGGCACGCGAATTGCTGAAACGGGCCGACCCGCCAACGGCGGTCTTCGCCGCGAGCGACGGAATGGCCCTGGAGGTTCTGAAGGTCGCAAAGGAACTGGGGCTCACCGTACCCGGCGACCTGTCGGTCGTCGGATTCGACAACATCCCGGAGTCCGCGTTGACCGAATCGGGCCTGACCACAGTGGACCAGTCGATGTACCACCTCGGATACGAGGCCGCGCGCATGCTGAAGTCGCTGGTGACCGGTGAGTGGGAGGGGCCTCGCCAAATAGTGCTTCCGACCAGCCTCGTGGTCCGCGGCTCCACCGCACCACCCAAGGCCCCCCGAAACCACAACTCACACCGAGCGGTGCAGTTACCCGGCCGCAACGCCTGATCAGTTCGGGCGCACAGGTGCCGAATTCGTGAAGGAGGTACAGGCACGTAACCCATGGCGCGATATTCCACCGATGAGTTGAGCCGGTAAGTCGGGTCGCATCCGCTGCCGGCGCATGAAAGGAGTGGAGAGTGAGAACAACACTGTATCACGGGCGCTTCCGCCCTACCGGCGTGCGCCGGCTCTCGGCGGTCGTCACCGCCGGAGTCATGGCAGTCGCGGTGGCATTGATCGCGCCGCAACCGGCGGCGGCGGACGCGCCGTGGCTGGACGTTTCCGAGGACCGCTACGCGTCGTTCAGTGTCCCGGCCGCCTACGTCCAGGAACACCTGGGCCAGGTGTCGCAGGTCGTCATCGAGGGGAACTTCGGTCCCTCGTCCAGTTGGGCGGAATTCGGTCTGACCCGTCGCGGTGACGTGTGGTCGGGAGTTCTCGGCCCGCTCAAGCCCGGGCTCTACACCTACCAGGTCACGGGCGACGACACGAAGGTTCTCAAGGACCCGACGAACAGCACCAGCGTGGCGTCCGAGCCGCTCTGGAGCACCTTCCTCGTATCGGGTGACTCGGCGCGCTGGCTGGCGGACGTACCCGAGGGAACGGGCGGCAAGGTCGCGACGCTGACCTACCGGGTCAGGAAGGAGCAGCGGTCTGCCCTGGTCTGGACGCCGCCGGGGTATTCGGCCAGGGGCGCCAAACGCTATCCGGTGCTGTTCCTGGAGTCGGGCGACGGCGAAGCCGCCACCGACTGGTTCGACCTCGGCCGGGCCAAGCAGATCTTCGACAACCTGTCGGCCCGGAACGCCATGGAGCCGATGGTGGTCGTGGTCAGCGACGGCGACGCCTCCGCTGACGACAAGGGCCGCAAGGACCTCCGGAAGGCGGTCGCCGACAACTACCGCGTCCATCGCGACCCGGCGCACCAGGCGATCGCCGGTGTCTCGGAGGGCGGGACACAGGCGCTGCGAGCCGCGTTCACCAAGCCGGGTGATTTCGCCTACGTCGGCTCGTTCTCCGGCCTTGCGACGGAGAAGGTCAGCCGGGAGAGCGCCAAGGCGATCAACCGCAACCTGAAGCTGCTGCGCCTGTACACCGGGAACGTGACCGATCCCGCGTACAACGCCACCTACCACCTGACCAAGGCGCTGAACCGGGCCGGTGTCAGGTTCGAGTTCGACGGGGTCAACCCGGACGGCGGCGCGAACTGGGCCGCCTGGCAGGAGAACCTCGTCGACTTCGTGCCCCGGCTGTTCCGCCACGTGTCGGATCACGGCCCGAGCGCGGGTCACCAGCCGCTGAGGGGAGAGTTCGCTCCGCCGCCGGCCGGCACCACCCCGACGCCCTTCGTGACCGAGGACGGATTCGTCACCTTCGAGACCACGACGGAGTACAAGGACGCCCAGCACGTCACGGTGTGGGCGAACATCGCGCCCGGCGGAAGCTGGCTGCGCGTTCCGATGTCGCAGGACGGCGACCGGTGGCGGGCGACCGTGGGTCCGCTGGACCCGTGGTTCTACTACTACCGGTTCATCGTCGACCGGGTCGCGGTCAAGGACGTGTCGAACCCGACGAAGGTGACCTCCGAGCCGATGTGGAGCACCTTCCTCCTCCCCGGTGAGCGGGCCCGCCTGCTCACGGACGTACCGACCGGCCGGGGCGGCGAGGTGACCAGCATGACCTATCGGAGCACCGTGGCCAACCAGGAGCGGACCGCTCTGGTGTGGACTCCGCCCGGGTACGACCCGAACCGCGCGCAGCCGTACCCCGTCCTCTACCTCCAGCACGGTGCCGGCCAGAGCTACACGGACTGGGTGGAGATGGGGCGCGCCAAGCAGATCCTCGACCACCAGTTCCTGGACGGGGACCTGGTCCCCATGGTGGTCGTGATGGGCAACGGCAACGTCTCCAGCTTCAACCGCGAACTGCTGGAGAACATCGTTCCGACGGCTCGCGCCCGGTACCACATCTCCAGTGACCCGTCACAGCAGGCCATCGCCGGCCTGTCGATGGGTGGTGGTCACGCGTTCGGGGTGCTCAAGGCGTATCCGGGCCAGTTCGCCTACGTCGCGGCGTTCTCGGCCGGTTTCGGCAGCACCACCGGCGTCGACCCGGCGGCGATCAACAACGGGACCAAGATGTTGCGCGTGTACGTCGGCGACCAGACCGACTTCGTCTACCCGAGCTTCATGACGTCCCTGACCACGATGAACAACGTCGGTATCCGTTACGAGTTCGACGGGGTCACCCCCGGACCACACGGTTGGGACGTGTGGCAGAAGAACCTCATCGACCTGGCGCCGCGACTGTTCAAGCGCTAGGGGAACCCGCCGCAGGCGACGTCACCGGGGGCAGGGCTGATCCTGCCCCCGGTGACGGCCCCACCGGATGCGGGAGTGTGTCGCGCACCCGCAGGAGGACCGGCACGACGGGCAGGTGGCGGTTTCCCACCCCGGCCCGTCCCCGGTCGACAGCTTGCCCTCAGTGACGGCGCCCGGATCCCCGGGCGCTGCGATCCCGAAGGGAAACATGTCAATGAAGAGAAGACGAATACTCGCCGCGGCGGCCGTGCTCGTGGCCGCGAGCGGCCTTGTCGCCTGTTCCTCGGACGGGGACGGAGGCGGAACTGACGCGAGCAACTGTACGAACAAGATCACCAAAACGGATCTGCCGGTCGTCACGATGTGGGCCTGGTACCCCAACATGCAGCTCGTCGTCGACAACTTCAACAAGCAGAACACCGAGGTGCAGGTCTGCTGGACCAACGTCGGACAGGGCGGTGACGAGTACGACAAGTTCCAGACGGCCATCTCGGCCGGCACCGGCGCACCCGACGTGATCATGATCGAGATGGACCGGATCCCGAACTTCCAGATCCAGAACGCGATCGTGGACATCAAGAAGTACGGCTTCGACGCCGTCAAGGCCAACTACGGCGAGGGCGCGTGGAAGGACGTCTCGGTCGGTGACGCGGTCTACGGGGTCCCGGTCGACGGTGGTCCGATGGCGATGATCTATCGGAAGGACATCTTCGACAAGTACGGCGTCACGCCGCCGAAGACGTGGGCCGAGTACGAACAGGCGGCACAGAAGGTGAAGGACGCCGGCGGCCCCCAGTTCGGCGACCTCGGCGCGAATGTGCCGGCGGTGATGATGGCGCTACAGATCCAGAAGGGCGCCTCTCCGTTCGCCTACGACCCGGCACAGCCGAAGTCGATCGGCGTGAAGATGAACGACCAGGGCTCCAAGGACGTGCTCGACTACTGGGGCGGCCTCGCCAAGAAGGGTCTGGTCGGGACGCAGGACCAGTTCACCCCGGAGTACATCTCCGGCGTGATCAACGGGAAGTACGCGACGTACATCTCGGCGGCCTGGGCGCCCGGTTACCTGACCGGCGCGGGCGTCGGCCAGGGCCAGGACACCGGCAAGTTCGCGGTGGCTCCGCTGCCGCAGTGGGATGCGAACAATCCGGTGCAGGTGAACTGGGGCGGGTCGGCCTTCTCGGTGACCAAGCAGGCGAAGAAGCCGGAACTGGCGGCGAAGGCCGCGTACGGCCTCTACGCCGACAAGGAGTCGCTCACCGACGGCTGGACCAACCAGGTCATCTTCCCGCTGAACCTCACGGCGCTCAACAGTCCCGAGTTCGTGGACCTGAAGGTGAAGTTCTTCGGCGGCCAGCAGGCGAACAAGGAGGTCTACGTCCCCGCGTCGAAGGCCTACAAGGGCATGACCTACAGCCCCTTCGGCCAGTACTACTTCGACGCGATGACGAAGCAGATCAGTGAGGTCATCAAGGGCTCGATCACCGGTGCGCAGGCCGCTGACCGGCTGCAGGAGGACGTGGCGAAGTACGCCAAGGAGCAAGGATTCACCGTTCAGTAATCAAAGGGTGGGCCGCGCCGTCCTCGACCGGCCGGCCCACCCTCGACCCCCAGCGCACACGTCCCGGAGCCCAAGATGACTCTCCTGATCGGCAAGCGCGCACCGCGCGCCCAAGCGGAAACGCACAAGATCCGCGGCAAGGTACACCTGCGTGAGCACCTGATGGGATGGCTCTTCGTCGGGCCCTTCGGGATCGTCTTCCTCGCGTTGCTCATCGCGCCGCTGGCGTACGCGCTGTACCTCAGCCTCTTCCAGAAGCAGCTGATCGGCGGCACCAGCTTCGTCTTCCTCGACAACTACGCCAAGGCGTTCACCGACCCGAGCTTCCTGTCCGGAGCCTGGTTCGTCATCCGCTTCTCGCTCGTCGCCATTCCACTGCAGATCGTCATCGCGCTCGCGATGGCTCTCATCCTGGACGCGGTGACATCCCTGTTCACCCGCTTCTCCCGCCTCATGATCTTCCTCCCGTACGCGATCCCCACGGTCATCGGCGCGGTGATGTGGGGGTTCCTGTACAGCAGGAGCTTCGGGCCGCTCTCCGACATCTTCGGATTGTTCGGCATGACCGCGCCCGACTTCCTCAGCAGTAACCTGATCTTCTACGGCCTGCTCAACGTCGTCACGTGGCAGTGGGCCGGGTACTACATGATCATTCTGTACGCGGCGCTACAGGGCATCGAGCCGACGCTCTACGAGGCGGCCCGTATGGACGGCGCAGGGAAATGGCAGATCGCGGTCCGGATCAAAATTCCGCTGATCGCCCCGGCACTGATCCTGATCCTGGTCTTCTCGCTCATCGGCACCCTGCAGTTCTTCAACGAACCACAGATCCTGCGGTACCTCGCCGCCGGAACCATCGGTTCGGACTTCACTCCCAACATGTACGCGTACCAGCAGGCGTTCGCGCTCGCCAACTTCAACTACGGGTCGGCGATCTCCTTCGCCCTCGGCGGGGTCGTCTTCATCTGCGTGTACGCCTTCCTGTTCTTCACCCGCAAGCGGAGGAGCTTCCTCTGATGACTGACCGCACCAGCGCCAGGGCACGCCGCCGGCCGCAGCGCTACCTCCCCATGCAGATTCTCCTCGGTTTCCTGGTGGTCTACTTCCTCGTGCCGTTCTGGTGGGTCATCGTCAACAGCTCCAAGGACTCCCCGGGCCTGTTCGGCGGCGACAACACCCTCTGGTTCACCGACCACATCGACTACCTCGGAAACCTCGAACAGCTCTTCACCTACGGCGGCGGCATCTACGGCAGGTGGATCCTCAACTCCACGCTGTACGCACTCGCCGGTGGGATCGGCGCCACCGTCCTGGCCGTCATGGCCGGCTACGGATTCGCCAAGTACCGTTTCGCCGCCCGACGCTTCAGCTTCGCAATCGTGCTCGGCGCGCTGATGGTGCCCGCCACCGCCCTGGTCATTCCCACCTTCATCATGTTCTCCCGACTCGGCCTGACGAACACGATCTGGGCGGTCATCCTCCCGTCGCTGCTCAACCCGTTCGGGGTCTACCTGATGCACGTGTACGCGCGCGACGCGGTTCCCGACGAGATCCTGGACGCGGCGCGGGTCGACGGCGCGGGAGAGGTACGCACGTTCCTCCAGATCGCTCTCCCGCTGATGCGTCCGGCGGTGGTCACCGTGCTGCTCCTGTCCGCCGTGGCGTCGTGGAACAACTACTTCCTGCCGCTGGCCATGCTCTCCGACAACCGTCTCTTCCCGGTCACCGTCGGACTCGGCCTCTGGCAGGGAGTCGCCTCCGCGAACAACGCGGGCGGGACCTCCCTCTGGAGTCTCATCATCCTCGGCGCGCTGGTGTCGGTGATTCCACTCATCATCGCCTTCTTCAGCCTGCAACGGTACTGGCGCGGCGGACTGTCGGTCGGAGGCCTCAGGTAAGCCGTATCGCCGACTCCCCGCCACCCGCGTCCTCGCCATCACGTGACGTTCGGAGTATTAGCCTGCCCGGATGCGGCACACCCTCGAACCCGGCGACGCGACCCTGCACGGCCACTTCTCCCGGGACTTCCCGCCGGTGCTCACCATCGACCCCGGTGACACCGTGACGTTCCGAACCCTGGACTGCTGGTGGTCTGCCGGCCCCTACCCCGGCGGACGCAACCGGGACCGACCCCGCGTTCCGCAGCACCAGCCCGACTGCGGCCACGCGCTGATCGGCCCGGTGGCCGTACGCGGCGCCGAGGCCGGCAAGACCCTGGCGGTACGGATCGACGCCGTCGTACCGGCCGGCTGGGGGACCACGGTCGCCGGCGGCTGGCCCAGCCCCTTCAACCAGCGGTACGACGTCGAGGAGACCGGGGTCGTGCACGCCTGGCAACTCGACCCGGTCACGATGACCGGCCGGAACCAGCACGGACACACCGTCCCGCTGCGGCCGTTCATGGGAGTGCTCGGAATGCCGCCGGCCGAGCCCGGACGACACTCGACGATCCCGCCCCGACCGCACGGCGGCAACCTGGACTGCAAGGAACTCGTCGCCGGCAGCACCCTGCTGCTGCCGATCCCGGTCGACGGCGCGCTCTTCTCGGTCGGCGACGGACACGCCGCGCAGGGCGACGGCGAGGTCGGCGGAACCGCCGTCGAATGTCCGATGGACGAGGTCACCCTGACCTTCGACCTGCGGGACGACTTTCCGGTCACCGGTCCGGTCGCCCGGACCGCCGACGCCTGGCTGACCATGGGCGTGGGCCCGACGCTCGACGAGGCGACATTCGCCGCGCTGGACTCGATGCTGACCCTCCTGCAACGGCTACACGGGGTGAGCCGACCCGACGCGGTCGCGCTGGCCAGCGTCGCGGTGGACGTCCGGGTCACCCAGATCGTCAACCAGACCGTCGGCGTACACGCGGTGCTCCGCGACAGCGCCGTACGCATGTAAGGAAGGGCCCCTTCTTATCGCTTTTTGCATAAGAAGGGGCCCTTCCTAACCGGTCAGAGCGTGAGCGACCAGGCGTCCAGGTATCCGGTGGCCCCGGCCACCGTGTCCTGGACGCGCAGCCGCCAGGTGCCGGTGCGGGACTCCCGCGAAAGGTTCACCACGAAGACCTGGTCGATGACGCCCTCGAAGCCGCCGGCACGGTCGCGCAGCAGATAGGAACTGCCGTCCGGCGCGACCAGGCGCAGCACGAGGTCACCGACGTAAGCGTGCGGGATCGTCACGGCGACCTCGCTGGTCCTGGCCGCGACGCCCGAGCACCCGGCGGGCGCGATCGTGCTCTGCGCCGTACCCGGGTCCGGAATGGCCAGGTCGGTGCCGTTGCCGCCGGAGCAGAACGCCGGACCGTTGCCACCGAGGTTCACCGTCCAGCTGTCGATGTGACCGGCGTCCATGCCCGCCGCATCCTGCACCCGCAACCGCCACCTGCCGTTCGCCACCTCGCTCGACAGGTTCACCGGGTAGCTCCGGTCGATGTTGTCGTCGCCGCCACCCGTCCGGTTGTGCAGCACGTACGCGCTGCCGTCCGGCGCCACGAGGCTGACCACCAGGTCACCCCGGAACGTGTGCACGATCCGTACCCGAACCGAACTCGACGCGGATGCCCGACCCGGACAACCCGAGATCGCCACCGCGCTCTCGACCGTCGACAGATCCGGAATCGCGACGTCGGTACTGTTCGTCCCCACGCAGCCGGGCGGGTTCGGGACGGTCAGCGTGTATCCCACGGTGTGACTGGCGTACCGGCTGGTGCCGGTGACCGTCAGCGGATAGGTGCCGGGCGGGGTCGACGCCGCGACCCGGAGCGTCAGGGTCGACGACCGGCCGGCGGGGAGCGCCGCCGGGTTGAACGAGGCGGTGACCCCGGCCGGTAGGCCGGTGGCGGTCAGGGTGACGGTCTGGGCCGAGCCGGCCGTGATCCGGGTGGCCACCGTCGTGCTCACCGAACCGCCCGGCGGGGCCGAACCGGTCGCCGGTGAGACCGAGACGGCGAAGTCGTGTGCCGGCGGCCTGGCGTCGGCGACGTACAGCAGGACGTTCGGCGAGCCGGTGCCGGGGTTGGTGACCAGTCCGGTGGTGCCGTTGTCGACCAGGTGGTCGCGTACCTGGAGCGGGGTGAAGGACGGATTCTGCTCCAGTACGAGCGCGGCGGCTCCGGCCACGTGCGGGCTCGCCATCGAGGAGCCGTCCCACGACTCGCTGGAGGTGTCGCTGGTGTTGGTGGACGAGGTGATCGCCACGCCGGGAGCGAAGATGTCGACGCAGCGGCCGTGGTTGGAGAAGGAGGCCCGCTCGTCGCTGCGGCCGGGACCGCCCTGTACGCCCCCGGTGGCCCCGACGGTGATCGCGGCGGGAGTGCTGGCCGGCGAGCCACCACACGCGTCGGCGTTCTCGTTGCCGGCCGCGACGGCGTAGCTGACCCCGTCGGCGATGGAGTTCGCCACCGCCGTGTTGATGGCGGTCGAGACCGATCCGCCGAGACTCATGTTCGCCACGGCGCGCTCGCTGGGATCGTGGTCGCCGGTGACCCAGTCGATGCCAGCGATGACCTGTGCGTAGGTGCCGCTGCCGTAGCAGTCGAGCACCCGTACGCCGACCAGCGTCACGCCCTTGGCGACCCCGTGGATGCTCCCGCCCGCAGTGCCGGCGACGTGGGTGCCGTGCCCGTGGCAGTCGTCCGCGGGGCCGCCGTCGATCGCGTCGAACCCGGAGACCGCCCGGCCGCCGAAGGTGCTGTGGCTGAACCGGATGCCGGTGTCGAGGATGTACACCCGGACCCCGGCGCCGGTGTTCGGGTACGTGTAGCTGTTGTCCAGCGCCAGCGGGCGCCGGTCGATCCGGTCCAGTCCCCAGGACGGGGTCGGCGTCTGGGTTCCGGAGATCCGTACCCGGTGGTTCTGCTCGACGTACGCCACCGACGGGTCGGCCGCGATCCGCCGGGCCGCCTCGACGTCGCCGGCCAGCTCGAAGCCGCGCAACGCGTACCGGTAGGTCCGCGCGACCCGGGCACCGACCCGGCCGGCGAGCGTGTCCGCCCGGGCGGTCACCGAGGCCGCGGCGACGGACGCGTCCTTGAAGACCACGAGATAGCTGTCCGCGACCACGGTGGGCCCACCGAGGTGCCGGATCATCTCCTTGGCCGATGTCGCGGACGCGGGCGCCCCGGAAACGGGTGCGGCAGACGCGGGTGCCGCGGACGCGGGTGCCACAGGTGTCAGGGTCGCGGTCAGCGCGGCCACCAGCCCGATCGCGAGCGGTACCGCCGTCTGCCGGTGCTGGAACCTACTGGGAATCCTCATCCCCATCCTTCTCCCCTCCCGCCGGTGCCGGGGCCCGCGCGGCGGTGCCGCGACGTCGCCTCGGAGATCGACTACGGGGACACTACGGGGAGTGGCTAATAAATGGCGGACAGTAACCGACAGCAGGTCAGTCGGCATCCGGTCCCTGTGCGCTGGGTCACTTAGCGTGGCATAGGTGTTAAGAAGGGGCCCTTTATCGACAAAAAGCGATAACGGGGGGCCCTTCCTTACACCTCTACCGGCGGAGCGTGAGGATGAGGTCGGCGACCAGGGCGGTCCAGCCGGTCTGGTGCCAGGCTCCTAGGCCGGCGCCGTTGTCACCGTGGAAGTACTCGGGGAAGGCGATCAGGTCCTTCCAGTCGGGGTGGGTCTGGAAGAGTTCGCAGGCGCCGTAGATCGGGCGGCGACCCCAGGCGTCGGGGACGAACAGGGCGATGAGGCGGGCGGAGAGGTCGTCGGCGATCTCGGTGAGGGTGTGCTTGCTGCCCGAGCGGGTGGGATATTCGACCAGCAGGTCGTCGCCGAAGAACGCGGCGTGGTCGCGGAGCGCCGAGATCAGCATGAAGTTTGTCGGCATCCAGATCGGGCCGCGCCAGTTGGAGTTGCCGCCGAAGAGACCGGAGGTCGACTCCGCCGGCTCGTAGCCGACGGTGAACTCCTGTCCGCCCAACTCCACCGTGAACGGCTGCTCCAGGTGCCGCCGGGACAACGTGCGCAGCCCGTACGGGGACAGGAACTCCTCCTCGTCCAGCATCCGGGCCAGCAGCCGGACCACCTGATCCGGGCCGACCATGGAGAGCAGCCGCTGCTGCCGCCCGTCACCGCCCAGCCGGCGGGCGCCGATCACCCCGGCGTACTCCGGCTTGTTGGACAGGAACCAGCGCAGCCGGGCAGTCAGCTCGGGCAGCCGGTTCAACGTCGCGGTGGTGAGCCGGGTGACGGCGGCCAGTGGCAGCAGGCCGACCACCGAGCCCACCTTCAACGGGGTGCTGGTCCCGTCCGGCAGTCGCAGTACGTCGTAGAAGAAGGAGTCCTCGGAGTCCCAGAGCCCCTCGTTCGCCGCTGCCGCGATGTACGCGAAGTGCTCGAAGAACTTCGTCGCGATGTCGGAGTACGTCGGGTCGTGCACCGCCAGGATCAGCGCCATGTCGAGCAGGTTGAGCGCGTACATGGCCATCCAGCCGGTGCCGTCGGACTGCTCCAGCACCCCGGCCACCGGCAGCGCGGCGGAGCGGTCGAACGGGCCGACGTTGTCCAATCCGAGGAAGCCGCCCTCGAAGACGTTGTTGCCGCCGATGTCCTTGCGGTTCACCCACCAGGTGAAGTTCAGCAGCAGCTTGTGCATCATCCGGGCGAGGAAGTCGAAGTCCCGCCCGCCGTCGATCTCGAACACCTTCAGCGCCGCCCAGGCGTGCACCGGCGGGTTCACGTCGCCGAACGCCCACTCGTACGCCGGGATCTGCCCGTTCGGGTGCAGGTACCACTCGCGGAGCAGCAACAGCAGTTGCGACTTGGCGAACCCGGGATCGACCCGCGCGATGGTGACGCAGTGGAAGGCCAGGTCCCAGGCGGCGTACCAGGGATACTCCCAGGGGTCGGGCATGGAGATGACGTCGAAGCTGTTCATGTGCCGCCAGGAGCTGTTCCGGCCGAACCGGTGCCCGTCCGGCGGCGGTGTGGCGGCGGGGTCGCCGTTCAGCCACTGCTGCACGTCGAAGTGGTAGAACTGCTTGCCCCACATCAGCCCGGCGATCGCCTGCCGGGCCACCAGTGCCTCCTCCCGGGACGCCCCGTCCGGGATCAGCCGGGCGAAGAACTCGTCCGCCTCGGCCTGCCGGGCCGCCATCGTCGCCTCGAAGTCCGCGCCGAGATCCAGCTCGGGCGCGGGCTGGTTGGCCGGTGGCGGGGAGGTACGGCTGAGCCGGATCCGGATCGTCGCCTCGCCCCTGGCCGGCACGTCCAGGACGTAGTGCAGCGCGCCCTTGGTGCCCTCCCCCGTCGGGTTGACCGTGTCGGCGCCGTTCACCACGTGGTCGTTGATGCCGTCCTTCGGGTACGCACTCCGGCCCGGCAGTCCCCACAGCCGGTCGGTGTTGGTCTCGTTGTCGCAGACCAGCGTCGTCGGCTCGCCGTCGCCGGAGAGCACGAGTTGACCGAGCACCCAGTGCTCGCCGACCAGCCTGCCCGGCGAGCCGACCAGCTTCGGCACCTGGTCCCGGCCCGGCAGCCCCCACGACCAGGTGTTCCGGAACCAGAGCGTGGGCAGCACGTGCAGCCGGGCCTCCTGGTCACCCCGGTTCGCCACGGTGATCAGCACGCACATGTCGGTCGGTGACGCCTTGGCGTAGTCGACGGTCACCGCCCAGTACCGGTCGTCGTCGAAGACCCCGGTGTCGACCAGTTCGTACTCGGACTCGTCCCGGCCGCGCTCGCCGTTGACGGCGACCAGCTCGTCGTACGGGAAGGCGGCCTGCGGGTAGTGGTAGCGCCAGCGCATGAAGGAGTGGGTCGGCGTGGAGTCCAGGTACCACCAGTAGTCCTTGACGTCCTCGCCGTGGTTGCCGCCGTCACCGCCCAGCCCGAACATCCGTTCCTTGAGGATCGGGTCGGCGCCGTTCCAGAGGGCGAGCCCGAAGCAGAAGGTCTGCCACTCGTCGCAGATCCCCGCCATCCCGTCCTCGTTCCACCGGTATGTCCGGGAGCGGGCGTGGTCGTGCGGGAAGTAGTCCCAGGCCGTACCGTGCTCGCTGTAGTCCTCCCGGACCGTTCCCCAGGCCCGCTCGGACAGGTAGGGGCCCCAGGCGCGCCACGGTTCCTCCCCGGCATCCGCCTGGGCCAGCCGGGTCCGCTCCGCGTCCCGCCGGTCATCCATCCGATCCCCGCCCGTCATCCGACCGAACCTTCCCGGTCATCCTTACCGATCATTGTTATCGGTTCGGTCATACCCGGCCAGGAACCTGGAAGGGCAGCACCACCCGTGTGCGCCCCGTCACCACAGGGGGCATCATGGGCGCCATGCTGCCGATCGAGTTCGGGCCGCGGGTCTGCGGTCACCTGGAGTCCGGCGCCGACCGGGAATGGCTGGTCCCGGACGGCCTGGGCGGGTACGCGATGGGCACCGTGAGCGGGCTGCGTACCCGCCGCTACCACGGACTGCTGACGGTCGCGGGGGACACTCCGGCGTCCCGCCGGCTCGGGCTGGTCAGCCTGGACCCCGAACTGATCCTGCCGTCCGGCGCCACGGTGCGGCTCGGCGTCCACGAGTGGCGGTCCGGCGACGTCGACCCGCGCGGCTACGAGCTGCTGGAACGCTTCGACCTGGTCGACGGGCTGCCGCGCTGGCGGTGGCGGATCGGCGACCTGGTGCTGGAGCGCGAGCTGGCGCTGGCGTACGGCCGGTCCTGCCTGGCGGTCCGGCACCGGCTCGTCTCCGGCGGCCCGGCCCGGCTCGGCCTCGCGGCGGTGGTCACCTGGCGGGACGGCCACGGCGAGCGGCGGGCGGCGGGACCGCCGCCCCGGATCGAGTCGACGGCCGGCGGCGCGGTGGTCGAGGACGCGTTCCGGCTGGCCGGGCCCGACTGGACGCCGGAGGGGCAGTGGTGGCACGGCGTGTACCACCGGGAGGAGGCGGCCCGTGGGCTGACCCCGGACGAGGACCTCTGGTACGCGGGGCGGTTCGCCGGCGCGCTCGACCAGCCCGGTGACACCGTCTCGGTGCTCGCCTGGGCCGGCGACCTGGCCGACGAGCCGCCACCGGCCGACCAGGTGATCGAGGCGGCCCGGCGGCGCAACCGGCGGGTGGTGGCGGCGGGGAAGCCGGCGGACGAGGTGGCCGCGACGCTGACCCTGGCCGCCGACGCGTTCGTGGTCCGGACCGCCGCCGGCCCGGACGTGGTGGCCGGCTACCCGTGGTTCGGGGCCTGGTCCCGGGACACGATGATCGCCTACGAGGGGCTGTTCCTGAGCACCGGCCGGCCGGACGAGGGCCGGGACCTGCTCCGGGCGTACGCCGGGGCGCTGGCGGACGGGATGCTGGCCAACACCGCCGACACCGGCCAACCGGAGTACAACACCACGGACGGCACGCTGTGGTTCCTGCACGCGGTGGCCCGGCACGTGGCGGTCGCCAAGGACACCGACCTCGCCGCCGAACTGCTGCCGGCGTTGCGCGCGGTGCTGCTCGGCCACCTCCGTACCGATCCCCGGGTCGCCGCCTCCGCCGAGCCGGCGGCCTTCCGGGGCGCCCGGTACGGCATCGGGGTGGATCCGACCGACGGGCTGCTCACCCAGGGCTGTGCCGGGGAGGCGCTGACCTGGATGGACGCCCGGGTCGACGGCGAGCCGGTGACCCAGCGGGCGGGCAAGCCGGTCGAGGTGAACGCCCTCTGGATCAACGGGCTGGCCGCGGTCGCCGAGCTGGCGGAACTGCTCGGCCAGGATGCCGGTCCGCTGCCCGCCGCCCGGGACCGGGCCCGCGCGGCGTTCCGGCGCCGGTTTCCGTCCCCGGCCGGCTGGCTGTACGACGTGGTCGACGCCCCACCGCCGGCCTATCCGCGTGGCGCCGCCGCCCGGCACGACGACGACCTGCTCCGGCCGAACCAGCTCCTCGCCTGGTCGCTGCCCTACGCCCCGCTGGATCCGGATCCGGCGACCCTGCGCCGGCTCGCCGAGGCGCTGCTGACCCCGCTCGGCCCGCGCAGTCTCGCCCCGGGCAGTCCCGGCTACGTCGAACGGCACCGGGGCGGTCCGGCCGAGCGGGACTCCGGCTACCACCAGGGCACCGTCTGGCCATGGCTGATCGGCCCGTACGCCGACGCCTGCCGCCGCGCCGGGCTGCCCACCGACGAGCTCTTCGCGGGGCTGACGGCGCACCTGCCGGAGTTGGGCCTCGGGTCGGTGAGCGAGACCGCGGACGCGGTGGCACCGCACGACGGCACCGGAGCCCCGTTCCAGGCGTGGTCGGTCGCGGAACTTCTACGGGTACGACCAAGCTGACCAACCGGCGTTACATCCCCGCAACGGCGACGTCTTCACCGGTTTTTCCGCTGACGGCAGTATTGGCCCCAACCCAATGACGCGTTGGCACCCGCATCAGGTGTCTGTTCGCGCCTGCCTGGGAATCAACTCAAAGGGGGCTGGGCCATGTCACCGAACGCCGAGGTCATCAACTTCCCCGCGGCCCACCCGCAACGCGTGCTGATCCTCTCCTGGGAGTACCCGCCGGTGCTGGTCGGCGGGCTCGGTCGGCACGTACACGCCCTGGCCACCGCGCTCGCCGCCGCCGGCCACCAGGTCACGGTGGTGACCCGGCACGCCGAGGGCGTCCCGGTCGAGGCGTACGTCGACGGGGTGCACGTGCTGCGCGCCCCCGAGGACCCGGTCGGGTTCCCGCTGGCCACCCCGAGCCTGCTGGCCTGGACGATGGCCTTCAACCACACCCTCACCCGGACCGCCCTGCGCGCCACCCGGACCCAGCGGTACGACGTGATCCACGCCCACGACTGGCTGGTCGCACACACCGCGATCAACCTCGCCGACCACCTGGACATCCCGCTGGTCACCACGATCCACGCCACCGAGGCGGGCCGGCACCAGGGCTGGCTGCCCGACGAGATGAACCGGACCATCCACTCGGTCGAACACTGGCTCAGCCACGCCTCACACCGGGTCATCACCTGCTCCAGTTACATGCGCGACCAGGTGACGTCCCTGTTCGGGCTCTCCGCCGGCGGTGTCGACGTGGTACCCAACGGGGTCGACGACCGGGCCTGGTCGGCGCAGCCCCGGGCGGTCGCCGCCGCTCGCAAGCGGTTCGCCGGTCCCGGGCCGCTGATCGGCTTCGCCGGCCGACTCGTCTACGAGAAGGGCGTGCAACACCTCGTGCACGCCGTACCACGGCTGCGGGAGCGGCATCCCGAACTGCGGGTGGTGATCGCCGGGGACGGGCCGTACCGGTCGGAGTTGCAGGACCAGGCCCGGGGGCTCGGGCTGGACCGCAGCGTCAGGTTCGCCGGGTTCATGACCGAGCGCCAGTTGCCGGCGCTGCTCGCCGCCACCGACGCCACGGTGGTGCCGAGTCTCTACGAGCCGTTCGGGATGGTCGCCCTGGAGGCGGCCGCCGCCGGGGCACCGCTCGCGGTCGCCGCCACCGGCGGGCTCGCCGAGATCGTCGAGCCCGGGGTCACCGGGGTCACGTTCCCGCACAGCGATCCGGACGCGCTGGCCGGCGCCGTCGACTCGCTGCTCGGCGACGAGGTCTTCGCGCGCCGGGTCGCCCGCCGGGCCCGCACCATGGTCTCCGAACGGTACGGCTGGGCGAGCATCGCCGCCCGCACCGCGGCCGTGTACGCCAGCGCGGCCGGCGGGGGCACGGCTGGGCGTACCCGGTCCGGGGGTGGTGCGCTGGGCGGCGTTTCGGCGCCGATCGTCGTACCCGAGGGGAACCTGCTCGCCCTCGACGGCGCCGCCTGCTGATCCCGGCCGACTCCCCCGACGTCGCCCGCTCCGACGCCGCCGGCTCCTCGGCCGGCGGCGTCGGTGAAATCCTTTCCGATCAGCACACGGAGCAGTACCTACGCCGCGATGGAGGATGCGAGAGACACTGTCCGCTCGCTATCGTGTACGGCGGGTAACAGAGGGGAAACCGCCGGTGCAGCAGGTACGAATCGCGGATCGTTACCTGCTGCTGGACACCGTCGGCAGCGGCGGAATGGGGCGGATCTGGCTGGCCCGGGACGAGATGCTGCACCGCTCCGTAGCGATGAAGCAGGTCGTCCCGCCGAACTGGATGACCCCGGAGGAGCGCCACGAGTTGCGGGCCCGGACCCTGCGGGAGGCCCGGACCGCGGCCCGGCTGAACCACCCCAACGTGGTACGGATCTACGACGTCGTGCACTCCGACGAGTGCCCCTGGATCGTGATGGAGTACGTCCCGTCCCGCTCCGTGCAGCAGGCACTCGACGCGGACGGCCCACTCACCCCGCTGCGGACGGCCGAGGTCGGCCTCGCCGTGCTGGCCGCGTTGCGCGAGGCGCACCGCAACGGGGTGCTGCACCGGGACGTCAAGCCGCACAACGTACTGATCGCCGACGACGGCCGGGTGGTGCTCACCGACTTCGGCCTGGCCACCGTGGACGGCGGTGACGGTGCGCTGACCCGGGACGGCGTCGTGCTCGGCTCCCCGCAGTACGTCTCCCCGGAGCGGGCCGCCAGCGGCTCGTCCACCGTCGAGTCGGACCTGTGGTCGCTGGGCGCCACCCTGTACGCCGCCGTGGAGGGCCGGTCGCCGTACCGCCGGCCGACCACGATGGCCACGCTGACCGCGCTCGCCGTGGCACCGCCGGACCCCACCAGGCTGGCCGGTCCGCTCCGGCCGGTACTGAACGGGCTGCTCCGCCGGGATCCACGGCAGCGGCTGACCGCCGACGAGGTCGAGCGGCTGCTGCGCCGGATCACCGAGCCGCCGCCCGCCCGGTCCGGGCGACACCCGCTCACCCTGGCCCGTACCCTCGCCCGCCGACCGCCGGTCACTCCGCAGTCCGTCCAGCCCGGTCCCGACGATCTGGCCGACGCGGAGCCGGATCAGCGGCAACAGCCGAAGCAGCGTCGCCCGCCCAACCAACGCCCCCAGCCCGGACAGCGTCCCCAGCCGAACCAACGACTCCGGCCGAACCAGCCACTCACACCGAACCAGCCACTCACACCGAACCGGCGCGACGAACCGGATCGGCACGACGAACCGGATCGGCACGACGAACCGGGTCGGCACGGTGGGCCGGGTCAGCACGGTGGGCCGGGTCAGCACGGTGGACCGGGTCAGCACGGTGGACCGGCCCGGGGCGGCGGCCCGAACCGGCCCGGTGATCGGGATGGGTCCGACGCCCCGGACCGGACCGGCGGACCGGACCAACGGGCCGAGCCGCCGCCGCACCGGGTCTTCGGCACCCGCCGTACTCCGGACCGGCTGCCGGCGGCGGAACAGCCCGACCGGCAGGGTCGCTCCGGCCAGCCGGTCGACCGGTCGGGGCGAGCCGCCGGCGGGCGTCGACGCGGCTGGCGCGCCTGGTGGGTGTTGGCAACGGCCGGGACGCTCGCCGTGCTGACCGGGATCGGCGCCGGCGTGATGCTGTGGAACCAACGCGGCGACGGAGCCCCGTCCGAGGTCGCCGGATCCCGCGGGCCGACCGTGCAGGTGCCGGCCGCGTTTCCCTGCGCTCCGCCGCCGAAGCAGAGCAGCACGGTGACCGCCGCGCCGCATCCGCCGAACGAGCGCTTCGGACTCATCGAGAACTGGACCTGGTACACCGACCCGTCCGGCTTCCGGATCGCCGTCCCGATCGGATGGCGCCGGTACGCCGACGGCCCGGTCACCTGCTTCCGGGAGCCGGTGGCCGGTACCGCCCGGATGTTGAGCATCGATCCGACCACTCCGGCGACCCGGGACGCGGAGGCGTACTGGCTCGCGGAGGAGAGGCGCCTGCTCGGGCGCGGTGCGCTGACCGGTTACGAACAGGTCGCCATCGGACCGTTGGACATCGGGGCCGGCGGTGCGACCTGGGAGTGTCGCTGGACCAACGCCCTCGGCGACCGGGTGCAGACCGCCCGAATGCTGATCAACACGTCTTCCCGGCGGGCATACACGGTGTCCTGGTTGACCCGGGAGTTCGACTGGGGGGTCAACCAGAGCTATCTGCGGATGTTGCAGACAAGTTTCCGACCGGCCGCCTGATCCGACCCCGTCCGGGTCCGTGCCGGCCCGTTACCGGGGCGGTCCCGACGATCTCGCGGCGACACGCCGGGGATCACCGGCCGGTGCCCCTCCCGGCCGGCGTACGCGCCGCCGTCGGCGGGCCCAGGACCACCCGCGACACCCACTCTGAGCTGCGGATGAACGTGATCTTCTGTCGCGTTCGGCGCGGCTGTGCCAGGCCGACGGTCCGGTCCGGAACGACCCGGACAGCACTGTGGATCAAACGGTGATTGCCTGCCGATCCGCCGTTTGGCACAGTGGCGGAGCCATGTGGATGCTCCAGGGGGAGGACGTACGAAAATGATGGGGCCATCCCATGCATTGTCCGGTGCTGCGGTCTGGTTGGCCGGGTCCTGGGCACTGAACCAGTTCGCCGGCTACGAGCAGTCGCCACTGGCGATCGCGGTCGGCACGGCGGTCTGCGCGGGCGGGGCGCTCTTTCCCGACCTCGACATGTCGGGCAAGGTCACCCGCAACCAGGGTGGCGCCACCGTCGCCCGCACCTTCGGCGTGGTGTCGCTGTTCTTCGCCGAGGTGATGGAGAAGATCTCCCTCGGCGTCTACCACGCCACCAAGCTGAGCAAGGATCCGCACCGCAACAACGGTCACCGCACCCTGACCCACACCCTCCCGTTCACCGCGCTGGTCGGCTGGGGCACGACCGCCCTCTGCACCGCGTACGGGAAGTGGGCGGTGATCGGCATCCTCTTCTTCATGATCGGATTGGCCCTGCGCGGCCTGTTCGACGAGTGGGCGAAGCGGGCCGGCTGGGTGATCGTCACGATAGTGTCGCTGGCGGCGGCCTACTTCACCTTCCTGCACCTGCCGGGCGACCGGGGCTACCCGATGCTGGGTCTGGCGGTCGGCGTCGGCTGTTTCGTGCACATCATGGGCGACATCATCACCAGCGCCGGTGTGCCGATCCTCTGGCCGATCCCGATCAAGCGTCGGATGTGGATGATGATCGGCATCCCGAACAAGATCGCCGTCAAGGTGGGCGGCAAGGTGGAGACGGTCGTACTGCGCGGCGTCTTCACCGTGGTCTCCGTGCTCGCCACGGCTGGCCTGCTGGCGCCGTCGGTGCTCCGGAGGTTCAACATCGAGGTCTGACCGACCGGGCTGCCGCCGGTCCGCGCTCGTCGGTCGGTCAGACCGCGACCCGCTGGGCCGGCACCGGCACGGTCAGTCCCCAGGCGGCGAGCAGTTCGGGGGTGTTCGCCCGGCTGCCGTCCGCCACGGTGTCACAGGCGATGTCGACGATCTCGTCCTTGTGCGCCATCAGGTAGGGGCGGGCACCGACGTCGGCGTTGGCCAGTGCGGCGATGCCGGCCCAGTGCCGGCGACCGAAGAGCATCGGATAGCCGCGCAACCCCTCGTAGGTGGCGCAGACCAGCGCCTCGGGGTAGGGCAGCGCCGCCACCCGGCGGACCGCCGCCGTGCTCAGGCCCGGCATGTCCACCGGAACCACCACCACCGCCTCGATCCGGGGATCGGGCAGGGCGTCCAGGCCGAGTCGGATCGATGATCCGATTCCGGTGCCCCAGGACCGGTTCACGACCACCATCGTCCCGGAGAGGTCGGCGGTCGCCCGGACCTGGTCGGCCGCGGCGCCGAGCACAACGACCAACGGTCCGCACCCCGCCTCGCGCATGGTGTCGAGCACGTGGTTCACCAGGGGTCGCTTCCCCTGGTGCAGCAACGCCTCCGGGCCACCGATCCGGCGTCCCCCGCCCGCGGCGATGATCATTCCTGCGATCCGACTCAGCTGCGTCACCTTCCGCCTGTCGTGCGACCCCCTCGCACGCACACCGGACCCAACGAGCGGATGTCAACCAGGTATCGGCACTAAACGGACTAATTTGGAGTTATGCCGCATCGGCGTAGCAGTCCACCACCGAGACGTCGAGCGGAAACCGGACCGGGCTGTCGCCGAACAACAACCGCCCCGCCTGCGCCGCCGCCTCGTGCACCAGGGCGGTCACCTGGTCGGCCAGCTCCGCCGGGCAGTGCACCAGCACCTCGTCGTGCTGAAAGAAGACCAGCTCGGCGCCGCCGGACCCGGCGAGTCCCGCCCCGAGGCCGACAAGCCCGTTGCGCAGCCCGGCCAGCAGGGTCAGCGCCCACTCCGCCGCCGTGGCCTGGATGACGAAGTTACGGGTGAACCGGCCCCGGGCCCGCGCGGCTGCCCGGGCCCGGGGCCCGAACGGATCACCGCCGGCCGACTCGACGACCGGTCCCTCGCCCTCCTCCGAGTCCCGGACCGAGACCGAGGACGGCGGACAGGTACGCCCGAGCCAGGAACGCACCAGCCCGCCGCCCTCCCCGGTCCGCGCCGCCGCCTCGACGTACTCGAAGGCGGTCGGATAGCTACGCCGGAGCACGGCCAGCGCGGGAATGGCCTCGCCACCCGTCTGCCCGTACATGGCGCCGAGCAGGGCCAGCTTGGCCCGGGACCGGTCACCGCCGAAGCTGTCCCGGGCCAACGCGGCGTACAGGTCACCGGACCCAGCGGCAGCGGCCAGCCGGGCGTCACCGGAGACCGCCGCCAGCACCCGGGGCTCCAACTGGCCGGCGTCGGCGACCACGAACCGCCAACCCGGATCGGCCCGAACGGCCCGGCGGACCACCTTCGGGATCTGCAACGCCCCGCCGCCCCGGGTCGCCCAGCGGCCGGAGACCACCCCGGCCGGTACGTACTCCGGGCGGAACCGGCCGCCCCGGACCCATGCCTCCCGCCAGGCCCAGCCGTGCGCGGTCCAGATCCGGTACAGCTCCTTGTATTCGAGCAGCAGCGGCACCGCCGGATGATCCACACCCCGCAATACCCAGGCCCGGGTGTTGGGCAGGTCGAATCCGGCCCGGGCGAAGGCGCGGAGCAGTTCAGCCGGCGACTCGGCGTGCAGCTGACGTACGCCGAACGCCGCCGCGATCCGCGCGGACAGCTCGGCGAGCCGGCGGGGCGGCCCACCCATCGGCGACGGCTCACCGAGCAGCTCGACCAGGAGCGCGTCGTGTACGTCGGCCCGCCACGGCAGCCCGGTCGCGCCCATCTCGGCGGCGATCAGGGCACCGGCCGACTCGGCCGCGACCAGCAGCCGGAACCGGCCCGGATGCGCGGTCGCGGCGATCCGGGCCTGCTGGTCGGCGTACACCCGGACCAGCGCGTCGAGCCCGAGCGGAGGCGGCCCGGAGACCACCTCGAAGAGCGCGCCCTGGCCGTCGCCGGGCGGCGCCGCGGCCCGGGGCGGCGGATCGGCCGGCACCGGCGCACCCGTCAGCCGGGCCCATGCCGCGGGCAGCCCGCGCGGCTCGCCCCAGCGCCCGGCCTGGCCGAGCAGCAGCGCCTCGGTCAGTTCGACGTCGTGGCACCGGTCCACCCGGACGCCCCGGCGCAGCAGCCCCGGATAGGTCGCGGCGGTGGAGGCCCAGAGCCAGCGCGGCGATTCGCCCGGCTTCCGGGCGGCGGTCTCCCGGGCGGCGACCGCCGCACCGAGGTCGCCGACCCGCTCGGCGGGACCGGCGAGCCGGCCGTCCGGAAGCAGCGACTGGAGGAGACCCCCGTCGCCGTCCTCGTCCCGCACCACCGCCACCAGCACGCCGACGATTCTGCCCGCCCCGTCCGACATCCCCGCCGGCATCCCCGGTGCGGTCAGCGCTGCCCCGGCTCGGGCTCCGCCGGGCGGTCCCCGTCGGAGCGCAGTCGGGCATGCAGGTGTACGTCGTGCCAGCCGTCCGCGTGCAGCATCGCCTGCCGCAGTACCCCCTCGGTCCGGTAGCCCACCTTGCCGGCCACCCGGCAGGAGGCCCGGTTCCGGGTCGAGTGCAGCAGGACGAGCCGGTGGATGCCGAGGGTGTCGAAGGCCCAGCGGGTCAGCGCGGTGACCGCCCGCCCGGCGACGCCCGCGCCCCGGGCGGCGGGCAGCACCCAGTAGGAGAGTTCGGCGCTTCCCTCGACCAGGGTGACGTTGCGCAGTCCGACCTGGCCGACCGGCCGGTCCACGGGCCCGTCGACGAGAGCCCAGCTCGCGTCGGTCTCCGCCGCCCAGCGGGCCGGCCACTGGGCCGTCCAGTCCCGCGCCTCGGCGTCGGTGTCCAGCCGACGCATGTGCCACCGCTGGATCTCGGGACAGTCGAACGCGGCTCGTACGGTCGCGGCGTCGTCCACGCGCCACGGCCGCAGGCGCAGCCCGCCCTCGGCGGCGAGGTGGGGCTGGCGGAGGGAGTGCAGCGAGCCGGCGGGCAGCACTGGCGGGACGAGCGATGGCATCCGTTAATGATGACTACTCGGTGACCTCAATTGGCGTGCTCGATCTGTCGGTCAGATCGACGGCGTACGTCTGGCCCACGAGGTCGTGCCCGAAGCTGTGGTGGGCCTCCTGCCGGGTGAGCCTGAATCCCCGCTGGAGATAGACGTGCCGAGCCGCGGCCAGCACGTCGTTGGTCCACAGCTGCATCCGCGAGTAACCGGCGGCTCGGGCGAACTCCATGCACGTGTCGACCAGTTGGCCGCCGAGGCGGTAACCGCGCCCGTCGGGGTGCACCAGCAGGATGCGCAGTTTCGCGGTAGCACCTTCGGCGTCGCCGCCGACGCAGAAGACGCATCCGACGCGGCGGCCGTCGACTTCGGCGATCCACGCGGCTTCCCGACCGGGGTCGTGGTCGGTGGCATAGTCCGCCACGATGCGGGCGACAAGGGCCTCGAAACTGGAGTCCCAACCGAACTCGGTCGCGTACACCTCCCCGTGCGCCATGACCACCCAGCCCAGATCGCCGGGCTGCCCCAGGGGCCGGATCAACGCTTGCCTACCTTCTCCGTCGGCCATATCCGTCCTCACCTGCCTGCACCCGACGCACTGAAACGACTGTTTCAGTATGTCAGACTAGCCTCATGACCGGTGACGGCCCACCCCGTTCGGCGCGGCAGGCGGAGTTGCTCGACCTCGCGTACCGGTACGCCCTGGAGCACGGCCTGGCCGACCTGTCGCTGCGGCCCCTGGCCACCGCCGTGGGATCCAGCCCTCGTGTCCTGCTGTACCTGTTCGGCAGCAAGGAAGGGCTGGTGCGGGCTCTGCTGGCCCGCGCCCGTGCCGATGAACTGGACCTGCTGGCGCGCCTGCGCGAAGCGAGCACCGAGAAGCGCCCGACCGGGTTGCACGTCGTGGCCGCGGAGGTCTGGACGTGGCTGGCCAACGAGGACCACCGGGCTCTGCTCACCCTCTGGGTCGAGGGTTACGCCCGGTCCCTGGTCGACCCGGACGGTCCATGGGCCGGGTTCGCCCGCGCCACCGTCGAGGACTGGCTCCAGGTGCTCGCCGCCGCCCAACCGCCGCAGGAGCGGCACACCCCGGTCGGTGTCGCCCGGCGCACCCTCGTGCTCGGCGTTCTGCGTGGAGCCCTGCTCGACCTGCTCGCCACCGGGGACGTCGAACGCACCACGGCCGCGGTCCACCACCAACTCGCCAGCCTCGGCCGCCATCGTCAACACGACGACGCACCGCCGCCACGGCCGGACGGCGAGCCCCGGTACGGCTGACGGGCCCGACAGACCCGCCACCGGGTCGACCTGAGGCCACGCCGCGGGCCCGTCGGATCCGCACGTCCCCGCCATCCAGCGAGCGGCCCCGATCTCCTCGTGAGAGATCGGGGCCGGTCTGGTGGTCGGCCGGTGGCCGGTTTCCCCGCGGGTGCCGCAGCGGTCCGGCCGGCCGAGGACTACTTGAGGGCGCCGGCGGTGAGGCCGCCCTGGATCTGCCGCTGGAAGATGCCGTAGACGAGGATCATCGGCAGGATCGCCATGGTCAGCGCCGCGAACAGCCCGGACCAGTCCGCCTCGTACCCGGCGTTGGTCGAGATGTCGGCGATGCCCTGGGTGAGCACCCACTTGTCCTCGGCGTTGGAGAGCAGCACCAGCGGGAGCTGGTACTGCGACCACTGCCCGATGATGTTGAAGATCCCGACGCTGATCAGGCCGGGCTTGGCCATCGGCAGCATCACCTGGAAGAACAGTCGGGTGTGCGAGCAGCCGTCGATCATGCCGGCCTCGGCCACCGACGTCGGCAGGGTCTTGAAGAACGCCGCCAGGAAGAAGACCGTGAACGGCAGCGAGTAGGCGATGTACACCAGGACCAGCCCGGTGTGCGTGTTGAGCAGTCCGAGGTTGTCCACCACGAAGAAGAGCGGCACCAGCGCCAGGAACACCGGGAACGCCAGCCCGGAGACGAACAGGTAGTAGATGAACCGGTTGCCGACGAACTTGTAGCGGGCCAGTACGTAGGCGGCCATCGAGCCCAGCAGCATGGTGCCGGCGACACCGCAGCTCACCACGATCACGCTGTTGACGAAGAACTTGCCGACCCGGGCCTGGGTCCAGGCCCGGCTCCAGTTCTCCCAGCGCAGCTCGGCGGGCAGGGTCCAGGGGCTGCTGAAGATCTCCGTGGTGTTCTTGAACGAGGCCAGGAAGGTCCACAGGATCGGGACGATGACGATCACCGCCCACACCACCAGGGCCACGTGGCCCAGGCGGGAGAGCAGCCGTACCTCGGACTTCACCCGACGGTCCCGGCCCTTGCGGGTTCCGGCGGTCAGCTTCCGGGTTCCCGGGCCGGGCGCCGGGCGGTCGGTCTTCGTCGTCATGTGCGGTCCCATCTCAGTACTCGATGCTCTCCCGCTTGGACACCCGCAGCGTCAGGGCCGCGAACGTGAGGGTCAGGAAGAACAGCGCCACACCCATCGCCGAGGCGTACCCGAATCGGCTGTAGGTGAAGGCGTTGCGGTAGATCTCCACCGCCAGCACGGTGGTGGCCCCGTCCGGGCCACCGCTGTCGACGGAGAGCACCGCGACGATGGCGAAGCAGTCGAACGCCGCGATGCCCAGGTAGACCCAGGCCACCTGGAGGGTGTCCCAGAGCAGTGGCAGCGTCACCCGGAAGAAGAGCGTGACGCGGGTGGCGCCGTCCATCTCGGCGGCCTCGTAGATCTCGGTCGGGATCGACGCCATCCCGGCCGAGAAGAGCACCACGTAGAAGCCGACCGCCTGCCAGACCAGCACCCCGATGATCGACCACAGGGCGAGGTTGGGGTTGATCAGGAAGAAGACCGGATCGAGTCCGAGCTTCATCAACACGCCGTTGATCAGGCCGGACTCGTTCGGCCGGTAGACCATCTGGAACAGAACCGCGATGATCGCCACCGCGAGGACCTGGGGGAAGAAGAACACCACCCGGTAGAACCCGGATCCCCGGACCCCGACCCGCTGCCCGCTGCGGCTGCCACCGCCGACGTTCAGCATGAACGCGAAGTACAGCGCGATGGCGATGGTGATCAGCGGCAGGGCAAGCAGCAGTATCCCGTGGTGCTGGACCGCCTTCCAGAAGGCCTCGTCCTGGAACAGCCTCTGGAAGTTGTCGAAACCGACCCATTCCGGCTTCCCGACGCCGCGCCAGTTGGTCATCGCGAGCTGGAACGCCTGGGCGTACGGCGCGATCACGAAGACCGAGTACAGCGCGACCGGGAGGAACAGAAAGCCGATCACGAACAGGTACGTACGCCAGCGCGCCTTCAGGACCGTGAGCTTGCCCCGCCGCATGATCACTCCGCTCCGGTCAGCGCTTGAACTTGGCGACGCTGCTGTCGCTCTTGATGGCGTCCGCGCGCTTCTGAATCCGCTCGGCCCACTGCTCGGCCGAGGCGCGACCGAACATCAGCTCGTTGGTCGCCGTCCGGGCCTCAGTGTCCAGCTCCTTGTACCAGTTGTCGAACATCATGTTGAAGACGTTCGCACCGGCGGCCTTCAGCGCGGCCTGCGAGCTGGCCACCCCCGGCGGGAACTGGTAGCCCTCGCTGCCGGCCGGCACCACGGTGGCTGCCCCGACGGTCTCGGTGAAGCCCCGGGCACCCGCCTTGGAGAGCATCTGGCGCATGTACTCCATGCCGCCGCGCGGGTTCTTGCTCTTGGCCGAGACGAAGTACCCCTCACCACCGGCGGCCCGGATCGCACCGGCCGGCAGCTTGTCCGAGGCGGTCAGGCTGGGCACCGCCATGAGCTGGTACTCGAAGCCGGCCGGCGTGTCCTTCTTCTGCTCGTTCTCCAGCCAGTCGCCGCTGGGGTAGAAGGCGAGCTTGCCCTGGTTCTGCCGCAGCTGGACGTCGGTGTGCTTGAGCCCCTCGAAGCTCTTGTCGCCGTACTTGGCGCCGATCTCGGCCCAGGCCTTGGCCGAGGAGATGACCGCCTCGGCCTTCCACGCGTCGGCCTCGAGGTTGTCGATGTTCTTCAGTACGTCCGGCCCGCCGACCTTGGCGGCCTGGGTGAGGATGACGTTCCACATGTAGTAGGCCGCGTTCGCCCCGGCGTAGCCGAACGGGGTGATGCCCTTGCCCTTGATCTGCTCGCAGAGCGCGGTGAACTGCTCCCAGGTGGTGGGGGCGGTCCAGCCGTTGTCCTTGAACAGCTTGCCGGAGTACCAGATGCCGTACACGGTCGAGACGTAGTACAGCACGTACGGCTTGCGCGAACCGTCGGCGGTGCTGAACATGCCCTGCTCGACGACGCCGGGGATGAGGGTGTCCCGGACCTTCTTGTTCGGGTCGTCGACCGACGGCGCGTCCCACAGCTCGGTCAGGTCCTGCATCTGACCGTCGGCGACCAGCGCGCCGAAGTCGAGGAACTTCTCCCCCGAGTTGTTGACGAACTCCGGCGGGTCACCGGCCGCGAACCTCGGCTGGAGCACCGTGGAGACCGCCTGGGTCGCCTGGTGCTTGATCTCGGCCTTGGGGAAGGCCGTCTTGTACAACTTCTCGTGGACGTCGGTGGCGTACTTCTCGCCGTAGCCGCCGTTGAAGATGATGATCTCCAGCGCGGCGTCTTCCTTGACTCCGAGCGGGTTGGTGGCGCTCTTGGTGCCGGTGTCCTGGTCGGTGCTGCCCTCGTCGTCGCCACCACTGGTGGCGCAGGCGCTGAGCAGTCCGGCGGCCGGAGTGGCCAGCAGTCCGGCGGCGGCGGCCCGGCGCAGCACCGTACGCCGGCTGGCGCCCAGCGCGGCCGGCAGGCCCGCTCCGGTGGTGGCCGACGGATCAACGCGGTCCGACGTGTGGTCGGGGCTTGCGGACATCTTCATCTCCTCAGTTGAGAATCGGGTCGGATCAGCCGGACGGATCCGGATGACCTGGACCTGCCAGCGGTGCGGTAGCTCGTCCCCGCCGGGGACGATCGGGCCAGCGGCAGATAGGGGTGCCTCCGACCCGACGTTGAACCGTCGGACGCGCCGGCCGGTGCCGGCCCGCCCGTCGCGGTCGGGCACCGGTCGGCCGGGCGGGGCCCGCCGGCACCGGTGGCATGCCGGTCGTGGAAGTTCGATGGAAGGTTCACTGCCGCGCCTCCTTCGCCGCCTTGTGCCCACCGACGGCCTGGGCCGTCCGCTGGAACGCGGCGTGGGCCCGGTCGTAGGTCCGCTGGGCGACGGCGATGTAGAGCAGGTCGAGCACGACGAGTTGCGGGTGCCGGGCGGAGAGTCCGTCCGGCCGGAAGGTGGTCGCCTGGCTGGCGGTGAGCAGGACGATGTCGGCCAGTTCGGCCAGTGGCGAGCGGGCGAAGCCGGTCAGCGCCACCGTGACGGCGCCGTGGCTGCCCGCCTCGGCGAGGGTCTCGATCGTCTCCCGGGTCTGCCCGGTGTGCGAGATGCCCAGGGCCACGTCGCCGCTGCGGAGCAGCGCCGCGCCGGCCAGCCCCTCGTGTACGTCGTTCCAGGCCCACGCCGCGACGCCGATCCGGTGCAGGCTGAACTGCATCTCCTCGCCGACCAGGGCGCTGCCGCTGGCGCCGAAGATGTTGACCCGGGACGCCCCGGCGATCGCCTCGGCGGCCCGTTCCACCTCGCCCAGGTCCAGCAGCGTGGCGGTGTCGTGCATGGCCTGGGTGTCCGCCGCGATGATCTGGCCGAGCACCCGCTCCAGCGGGTCGGTCGGCTGGATCTCCCGTCCGATGTCGACGGTCCAGCCGGCGGTGTGCGCCCGGCCGGTCTCGGCGGCGATGCCGAGCCGGAGGTCGGCGTAGCCCTCGAAGCCCATCGCCCGGCAGAACCGGGTGACGGTGGCCGGGGAGGTGCCGCTGCGCTCGGCCAGCTCGACGATCGTCGCCCGGGCGGCGGCGGCCGGATCGCTGAGCACCTGCTCGGCGACCCGCTGCAACGCACCGGTGAACTCGGTCAGCCGGGCCCGGACCCGGACCAGCACGCTGTCCGCGGGCGACAGCCCGGCGGCGGCCCGGCGGTCGGGCTCGGCGTCGACCACCGCGGTCCCCGCGATGGTGTCCGCCTTCTGCTCGACCATGGGCACGCCTTTCAAAAAAGGAAGTTAACTGTTAGTGGTAAAAGTTCTTACTAAAGCCCCCTCCTTGTCAAGACGATGGGTGAAGTTTTCAAACTGTTACCTGGCTCGACCCTGATAACGATCGATCGGTGCTTGCCCGGGACAGCCGTACCGAGCAGCATGGACCCGACCCGTGGGCGCGCTGGAAGGGCTGGGCGACGAATGTCCGACGGCATGGTGGTAGGGCTCGACGTCGGCGGCACCTCGACCCGGGCCACGGTGGTCTCCCTCGCCGGTGAGCGGCTGGGCGCCGGCCGGGGCGGCGGCGGCAACCCGACCAGCCACGGCGCCGAACGGGCCGCCGAAGAGTTGCGGGTGGCCCTGTCCGCCGCCCTCGCCGGGCTCGATCCGGGCCTGGTCCGGGCCGGCACCATCGGGATGGCCGGAGTCGCCCGGCTGCTCGCCGATCCGGTGAGCCGGGACGCCTTCGACCGGATGTGGCACGACGTGGGGCTCCGCTGTCCGTACGAGATCGTCGGCGACGCCCTCGTCGCGTACGCCTCGGCGACCGCCGCGCCGGACGGCACGATCCTGATCGCCGGCACCGGGGCGATCGCCGCCGAGGTACGCGGACTCACCCTGGACCGGGTGGCCGACGGACACGGCTGGCTGCTCGGCGACGCCGGCAGCGGATTCTGGCTCGGCCGGGAGGCCGTCCGGCACGCCCTCGCCGACCTGGACCGGCACCGCCCGCTCGGCCCGCTCGGCACGCTCGTCCTCACCGAACTGCTCGGCTCCACGCAGGTCGCGGCCCGGCCACGGGACACCGTGGACGTCCTCGTCCAGACGGTGACCCGACGACCCGCCGTCGAACTGGCCGGGCTCGCCCCGCTGGTGATCCGGGCCGACCGGGAGGGTGACCCGGCCGCCGCCACGATCCTCGCCCAGGCCGCCCGGCTGCTCGCCGCCAACGTGCAGCGGATCCGGCCGGCGGACGACAGCACGCCGATCGTGCTCGGCGGCGGCCTGCTCACCGGAGACGCCCCGCTGGCCGACGCGGTACGCCCGGCGCTGGCCGCGCGGTGGCCGTCGGCACTGCTGGTCGGCGCCGGTGACGGCGCCATCGCCGCCGCCTGGCTGGCCGCCCGGACCCTGCCCGAGGTGACCGACCCGGCCGACCTGCACCGCCGGCTGATCGGCCCGACCCCGGGCCGGTGAGCTTCGCCCGCCGGTGACGGTGGCCGCCGCGCTCCGGCCCCGTACCGTCGGCGGCGCTATTTCAACTGGCCGGCGGTCAGGCCGGACTGGATCTGGCGCTGGAACACGACGTACACCGCGAGCACCGGCAGCATCGCCAGGGTGAGCCCGGCGAACAACCCGCTGAAGTCGCCCTGGTAGCCCTGGCTGACCGCCAGCGCCGACAGTCCCTGGGCTAGCACCCATTTCGACTCGTCCCCCTGCATCAGCACCTGGGGCAGGATGAACTGGTTCCACTGGCTGAGGAAGTTGAAGATCGCCACACTGATCAGACCCGGTCGCGCCATCGGCAGCATCACCCGGAAGAAGAGCCGGAAGTGTCCACAACCGTCGATCAGTGCCGCCTCGGCGACCGACGTCGGCAGGGTCCGGAAGAACGCGGTCAGGAAGAAGACCGTGAACGGCAGCGAGTACGCGGCGTAGACCAGGCTCAACCCGGTCCAGGTGTTGAACAGCCCGGCGTTGCGGACCACGAAGAACAGCGGCACCAGGGCGAGGAAGACCGGGAACATCATGCCGCCGACGAACAGGTAGTAGAAGACCTGCCGGCCCCGGAACTCGTAGCGGGCGAAGACGTACGCCGCCGTGGCGCCGAACAGCATGGTCAGGGTCAGCGAGCCGGCCACCACGATCCCGCTGTTCAGGAAGTACTGGCCGATCCGGGCCTCGGTCCAGGCCCGGGCCCAGTTCTCGAAGCGCAGCGCGGCGGGCAGCCCCCACGGATCGGAGAGGATCTCACCGTCGCTCTTGAAGGAACTGATCACGACCCAGACCAGCGGCAGCGTGGTCAGCAGCGCCCAGAGCAGCAGGAACCCGTGCGAGAAGACGTTCACCACGCCCAGATCCCGGCGGGGTGGCCGGTCGCCGGTCCGGGCCGGGCCGTCGCTGTCGGCGGCGGGCGTGGCCGGCGCGGAGGTGTCGACGGTCGTCATGAATACTCGATTCGGTCACGCCGGGCGGCCCGTAGCGCCATCACCGCCACCGACAGGGTCAGGAAGAACATCACCACGCCGATCGCCGAGGCATAGCCGAACTTGGTCTCGCTGCCGAAGGCCGTGTTGTACATCCGCAGGCCGATCACGTCGGAGGAGTGGTTGGGCCCGCCGTCGGTCATCTGCTGGATCAGGATGAACCCGTCCAGCGCGGCGATGGCCAGGTAGATCCAGGCGACCTGGACGGTGTCCCAGAGCAGCGGAATGGTGACCTTGACCAGGGTGGTGAACCGGGACGCGCCGTCGAGCATCACCGCCTCGTAGATGTCGCGCGGAATGGCCTGCATGGCCGCGCCGAAGAGCACCACGTAGAAGCCGACGTTGCTCCAGACCATCACCGCCACCACCGCCCAGAACGCGGTCCGGGGATCACCGAGCCAGGTCGGCGCCGGCAGCCCGACCGCCCGCAGCGTGGCGTTGAGCAGCCCGTTGTTCGGGTGGTAGACCTCCTTCCAGAGCAGCGCGATGATCACTACCGAGAGCACCTGCGGGAAGAAGTAGACCAGCCGGTACACCGAGGAACCGCGTACCCCGACCACGCCGGCCACGCCGCGCCGGCCGCCCATGTTGAGCATGGTGGCGAAGAACAGGCCGAGCCCGATGGTGACGACCGGCAGCATCACCAGCAGGACCAGGTTGTTCCGGACCGCGTTCCACAGCGCCCCGTCGCGCAGCAGCGTCCCGAAGTTCTCCAGACCCACGTAGTTGGCGGTCGGCGAGTAGCCCAGCCAGTCGGTGGTGGAGATCTGGAACGCCTGTAGGTACGGCGAGAGCACGAAGATGCCGTAGAGCAGCAGCGGTGGCACCAGGAAGGTGATGATCAGCGGGTACTTGCCATGTCTCACGAGAACAACATCCTGCCCACTCCACGCGGGAAGACCTGTCCCCGCGACAACCGCGTCGTGGGGGCCGACCGTGCCTGGCCGACCCCCACCCGACGGAACCCGACTATGAGCGCTTGTACTTCTTGATGCTGCTGTCTCCGGCGATCTGGTCGGCGCCCTTCTGGCACTGGTCCAGGAACTCCGCCGGGGTGGTCCGGCCGCTGAAGAACTCGCCGCAGGCCGCGTCGACCAGCTCGCGCTCCAGCTTCCGGTAGTAGTTGTTGTACACCCAGTTGAACCCGTTGCTGCCGGAGGCGTCCAGTGCCTTGACCACGGTGCTCAGCCCGAACGGCAGTTCGATCCCCTGGGTCGAGCCGGCGACCGCGCTCAGGCTGGAGACCTTCCGGGTGAAGTCCTGTGCCCCCTTCATCGAGAGCATGGTGCGGAAGTACTCCAACCCGCCGGCCCGGTTCTTCGCCTTGGACGGCACCATGAACGGCTCGCTGGCGGTGCCCCGGATCGCCTCGAACGGCAGCTTGTCGCCGCTGCCGAGGCTGGGCGTCGGCGCGACGGCCATGTTGAAGCCGGCCGGGGTGACCTTCTTCTGCTCGCTCTCCAACCAGGAGCCGCAGGAGATGAAGGCCGCCTTGCCCCGGCACCACTCGGTCTGCGACTGCACGTGGTCGAGGCCGGGGGTACCGGGCAGGATGTAGCCGTCCTTGACGATCTGGTACCAGGCGTCCGCCGACGCCTTCATGGCGTCCGACTTCCAGGCGTTCGGCTCCAGGTTGTCGATCGCCTTCGCGATGTCCAGCCCGCCGAACTTGATTGCCGTCGAGATCACCGGCCAGCTCATGTAGCGGGGGTGCTTGCCGGCGTACGTCCAGGGCGCCATCCCCGACGCCTTGATCTTCTTGCACAGGGCGATGTGGTCGTCCCAGGTCTTCGGGTACTCCCAGCCCTTGTCGGTGAAGAGCTTGCTGGAGTACCAGATGCCGTAGGCCGTGTACGCGTAGTTCAGCACCAGGAACTTGCCGTCGTACGAGCCGACGTCGACGACGCCGGGCAGCAGGGTGTCCCGGACGGTCTTGCCCGGGATGTCGAGGCTGGGCGCGTCGAGCAGTTCGCTGAGGTCGGCGATGGCGTTCTGCGAGACGAGTCCGTTGAAGTCGATCTGGCCGGCGCCGGAGTTGTTCACCACGTCCGGCGGGGTGCCGTCGACGAAGCGGGGCTGCAGGGTCTTGTTGATCTCCTGCGTCGCCGAGTGCTTGATCGTGGCCTTTGGATATTTCTCGGTGTACATCGCCTCGTGAGCTTTGGCATAATCCTCGCCAAAACCACCATTGAAGATGACCACCTCGAGCGGCGCGTCCTCCTTCACGCCGAGCGGGTTCTGCGCGCTCTTCGTGCCTTCGGCGCTCTCGCTGCCGTTGTCGTCGCCACCGCCGAGAGCGCACCCGGTCAATAGGCCGCTGGCGGGCACCGCCAGCAGGCTGGCCGCCGCAGTACGACGGAGGATGTCACGCCTGTTCATAGCTTCTCCTCGGATCCGGTCCAGGTAGACGCCGCGGCCGCACTCGTCGACCGATGGTGCTGGTTTCACCCAAGTGGTGCTTGTCTTCACTTCACGCAAAGTTACTGAAGGATTCTTACGGAAGTGGGTGCCGGCAGCAAGCCCCGGGAGCCGAACCGTTACGCACCGGCAATCCACCACGGCCGGTTGTCGCATAGTGCGCCCGTATCCCGGCGAAGTCGATAGCCTGGCCACATGCGCCGCCTGCGGGAGATCGCCGGCCGTACGCCCGCCCAGCGGGAGCGCTACGTCGACCTGCTCCGCGCGGTGGCGATCACCATGGTGGTGCTCGGGCACTGGCTGATCGCCGTCATCGACCACGACGGCGACGGAGGGCTACGCGGCCACTCCGCGCTGGAGGAACTCGTCTCGGCCCGGCCCGGCACCTGGCTGTTCCAGGTCATGCCGCTGTTCTTCCTGGTCGGCGGCTACGCCAACGCCGCGTCGCTGGACTCGCACCGCCGCCGGGGCGGCGACGCGGGCGCGTGGCTGCGCGACCGCAGCGGACGACTGATCCGGCCCACCACCGTGCTGCTGGTGCTGCTGGCCGCCGCCGCCCTGCTCGCCCGGCTGCTCGGCGCCGGGCCGACCCAGGTCCGCAACGTGATCTGGTACGCCACCGTCCCGCTCTGGTTCCTCTCCGCGTACCTCTTCGTCGTGCTCCTGGCCCCGATCATGTACGCGCTGCACCGGCGCTTCGGCCTCGCCGTACCGGCCGTGCTGCTGGTGCTGGTCGCGCTCGGGGACGTCGCCCGACTGCTCGGCCCGGAGCGGCTGTCGTACGGGAACTACCTGTTCGGCTGGCTGGCCATGCACCAGGTGGGGTTCGCCTGGCGGACCGGGGACCTGCCGATGCGCCCCCGGGTGGGTGTACCGCTGCTGGTGGTCGGTCTGGCCGCGCTGCCGCTGCTCACGGTGCTCGGCCCGTACCCGACCAGCATGATCAACCAACCGGGTGAGCGGATCCAGAACATGTCGCCGCCGAGCCTGGCACTGCTCGCCCTGGCCACCGCCCAGCTCGGGCTGATCATGCTGTGCCGGGCCCCCGCCGAACGCTGGCTGCGCCGGCCCGGGCCCTGGACGGCGGTCGTCGGGATGAACGCCGTGGTGCTGACGATCTTCCTCTGGCACCTCACCGCCGTGATCCTGCTGGCCGGCGCGCTGGACGCGCTCGGCGTACTGCCCACCCCGCCGGTGGGCAGTACGGCGTGGTGGCTCTGGCGCATTCCCTGGCTGATCCTGCTGGCGGTGATGCTGACGGTCCTGGTCGCCGCCTTCGGCCGGATCGAGCTGCGCGGCTCCCGTCGACCCTCCGTACGCCCGCGCTGGCTGCCGGCCCCGCTCTGCCGCACGCTGGACCGCCCGCTCCCCCGGCTACTGCTGCTGGTGCTCGCGATCGCGGCAATCGTGGTCGGGTTGTTCAGCAACAACGCCGCCCCGAAGAGCGGCGAGTACCTCTTCGGCCTGCCCACCGGGGCGCTGGTCGCGTACCTGTGCGGGGCGGCCCTGCTCCGGCTGCTCCGCTCGGTCCCCGGCTGACCGGCCGGCGACCGGTCGTCCGGAGCCGAGCGGCTACCCCCGGATTCGAGCGGCTACCCGCCGGATTCGGCCGCCGCGACCGCCCCGGTGAGGATGTCCAGCGCCTCGGCCGCCTCCTCCTCGGTCACCGTCAGCGGCGGACCCATCCGCAGCACGTTCCCGTACAGCCCGCCCTTGCCCACCAGCAGGCCACCGCGTTTGCACTCCTCGAAGACCCGGGCCGTGGCCACCGGGTCCGGCTCGGTGCCGCCGGGCCGGACGAACTCGACGCCGATCATCAGCCCCCGGCCCCGTACCTCGCCGACGATGCCGTGCCGGGCGGCCACCTCGCGCAGCCCGGCGAGCAGGACGCCGCCGACCCGGGCCGCGTTGGCCTGGAGGTCGTGTTCGAGCAGGTAGTCCAGGACCGCGTTGCCGGCCGCCGTCGAGATCGGGTTGCCACCGAAGGTGGAGAACGACGTGGCGTGCACCTCGTTGAGCACCTCGGCCCGGCCCACCACCCCGGCCAGGGCGAACCCGTTCCCGATCCCCTTGGCGAAGGTCAGCAGGTCCGGCGTCACGTCGTGCGCCTGGTAGCCCCAGAAGTGGTCGCCGGTACGCCCCCAGCCGGTCTGCACCTCGTCGGAGATCAACAGGATGCCCGACTCGTCGAGCACCTTCTTGAACGCCCCGAACAGCCCGTCCGGCGGGGCCACGAACCCGCCGACCCCCTGGATCGGCTCCGCGATCAGGCAGGCCACGTCCCCGGCGGTCTGGGTGGCGAGCACCTCGCGCAGGTCGTCGACCGCCGCGTCGACGTACTCGTCCGGCCTCAGCCGGGACAGCAGGCCACGCAGCCGGTCACCGGAGTGCAGCCAGCTCACCTGTAGCGGGTTCAGCGCGCTCGCCGACCAGCTCCGGTGCCCGGTGATCCCCATCGCGGCGTACGACCGGCCGTGGTAGCTGTTCCGCACCGCCAGGATCTGGTGGGACCGCCGGTAGTTGGTGGCCACCAGCAGCGCCGCCTCGTTGGCCTCGGTGCCGGAGTTGGTGAAGAAGACCCGGGCGTCCGGAATGCCGGAGAGCGCGGCGACCTTCTCGGCCAGCTCGACCTGCTGGCGGATCAGGTAGAGGGTCGAGGTGTGCACCACCCCGGTGCCGAGCTGGCGCTGGACCGCCTCGCGTACCTCGGCGACGTCGTAGCCGATCATGTTCGTCAGCACTCCGCCGAAGAAATCGAGGTAGCTGCGCCCCTGCGCGTCGGTGACCCGGCGACCGGAGCCGGAGACGATCTCGATCGGCTCGGCGTAGTAGAGCGGCATCCAGGACGGCAGTACCGCCCGGTGCCGTGCCAGCAGCTCGTCGGTGGTCATGGTCATCACACCCTTCACCCGGGTACGCGGACCACTGCACGCTCCCACCAGGCGGGTACGGCGGGCAACTTCCATCCTGTAGGTCAACCGGCACCGGACATTGACATGCCGTCAACCGGGGGTTGATTACTATTGCGTGTGCCCAACGAACAACTCCGGCGGATGGACGCCTTCACCTTCCCGTCCCACTCGTTCGACCCGGCCACCGGCAAGGCGGCGCTGGAGTACGCGCTGACCGGCCCGGACGGCGAACTGCGGTTCACCGAGGTGATCACCTTTCCCCGGCCGGAGACGCCGCCGTCACCGCGCACCCTCGACGCCTTCGGCCGGGTGCTGGAGCTGCTGCACCTGGTCGCCGGGGTCAGCTACTACAAGGCCGCCGCACCGCCCCGGCTGATCCTGCCGGCGCCGCTGGGCGAGGCCGCCACCGCGCTGGTCACCGCCGTCTACACCAAGGGCCTCGCCGAGTACGCGTACCGCAACGACCTGCCGTACGTGCTGGAGCTGACGCCCACCGCGCCGGACGGGGAGGTCGGCGAGCCGGAGCTGCTGGACAACTCCGACCGCCGGCCGCTGTCGACGGTGGGCGGCGGCAAGGACTCGATCGTCAGCCTGGAGGCGCTGCGCCGGGGCGGCTTCGATCCGGTGCCGTTCTCGGTCAACCCCAACCACATCATCGTGTCGGTCAACGAGGCGTCCGAACTGACCCCGCTGGCCGCCCGCCGCCGGCTCGACCCGACGCTGATGGAACTGAACGCGGCCGGTGCCCGCAACGGGCACATTCCGGTCACCGCGATCAACTCGCTGATCGCGGTGGCCACCGCCGTGCTGCACGGGCTCGGCCCGGTGGTGATGTCGAACGAGCGCTCCGCCTCCGATCCGAATCTGATCTGGAACGGTCACGAGGTCAACCACCAGTGGTCGAAGGGCGTCGAGGCCGAGGGACTGCTGCGCGCGGCGCTGGCCGGGCACGCGGGCCTGACCGAGCCGTACTTCTCGCTGCTGCGCCCACTCTCGGAGCTGCACATCGCCCGGCTGTTCGCCCAGTTCTCCCGGTACGACGACGTGGTGACGAGCTGCAACGCGGCGTTCAAGTTGCGTGACCCCAGCGCCCGCTGGTGCGGGAACTGCCCCAAGTGCCAGTTCATCTTCCTCGCGCTGGCCCCGTTCATGCCCCGGGCCCGGCTGGTGCACATCTTCGGCACCGACCTGCTCGCCGATCCGGCCCAGGCGCCGGGCTACCTCGAACTGCTGGGCATCGACGCGCACAAGCCGTTCGAGTGCGTCGGTGAGGTGGAGGAGTCGGTGGTCGCGCTCGGCCTGGTCGCCGAGCACCCGGACTGGCGGGACGCGGCCGTGGTCCGGACCCTGCTGGCGGCCATTCCGGCGCAGGCGTGGACGGCCGCGAACGCCACCGACGTGTTCACCCCGTCCGGCCCGCACTTCGTACCGCCGACGTACGCCAAGGCGCTGACCGCGATCTCCTGAGCCGGGTAACCGCCGTCAGAAGCTGCTGACCAGTTTCACGAACGCCTCGTCGAGCATGGCGGGGTCGGTGGCGTCGAACGCCTTGCCCGACGACACCTTGGCGATCCGGCTCAGCGTCCCGAAGTCCGACTCCCGGTCGAAGGCGATGCAGAAGACCTTGACCGGGCGCTTCGGGTCCAGGGCGACGTCGGCGAGCAGCCCCGCCAGGTCGTTGTCCCGGCTGTACTCGTTCTTGCCGTCGGTCAGCACGACGACGGCGTTGATCCGTGTCGGGTCGTACCGTTCGAGCACGTGTTGGTGGGCGGCCCGGACCGTGGCGTAGAGCGCGGTGCTCCCCTCGACGTGCAGGTCGGCGATCCGGCTGTTGATCCGCTTCTGGTCGAACGCGCCAAGCCGGACCTCCTCCCGGTACGGGCTGTCGGACCGCTCCGACGTCTCCGAGGAGAACGACCAGAGTCCGACCCGGTCCTCCGCGTTGAGCAGCGCGAGCCCCTTGGCCGCCGCCGCCGAGGCGACCTGGAAGCGGGTACGCTCGCCGACCGCCGCCTCCATCGACCCCGAGGTGTCCAGCGCGATCAGGATGTTGGCCTTCTTACGCAGCGTGCTCCAGCCGTCCAGCATCGCCCCGACCACCGTCGGGTCCGGCGGCGCGAAATAGGTCAGCCCACCGGTGGGCTCCGCGCCGACGCTGGCGAGCAGCCCCGCCGCGGCTCGGCGTTCGTGGTCCCGGAAGCCGAGGCGGGCGAAGCTCTCCTGCTGGGCGTCCTCGGTCAGGAAGGCGAGGAAGTCGGCCGCCGCCGCGCGCTGCCCCTCGTCGGCGGAGGGAAGCACCACGAACGGGTGGTCCAGGTTGAAGGTGCCCTCCTTCGGATAGACGGCGACCAGCGGGACGTTCGGCCGGCGGCCCCGCTCCTCGCCCCGCTGCTTCGGGCTCAGCTCCCCCTCGTTGTAGAGGTGGACCAGTTCCTCCTGCATGACGATGGCGCTCATGTCGTCCGTGCTGGCACCCCCACCGGCGAGATCGGCCTCGGCGAGGTTGCGCAGCAGGTCCACCACGTCGTCGCTGTAGTGCGACACGTTCGCCTCGATCCGCCGGACGAACCCGGTCACCCCCGGGTCGGCCAGGTCGGAGCGGGTCAGGTCGCTGGACCGGTTCACCGCGGCGTAGTAGGTGGCTATGGTCGCCGCCAGCCCGGAGGTGGAGAGGTTCGGGTTGTCCTTGCCGAAGGTGAAGCGGCCCCACTCGGGCCTGCCGAAGCCCGCCCACCCGTCCCGTCCGGAGAGGCCGAGGATCTCTCCCCAGCCCAGCGGCCCGCGCTGGCGTACCAGCTCGCCCTTTGACTGCGGCATCGCGATCACCAACGGGCTGTTCGCGATCGACGGGTACTGGCCCGGGGTCTGCAACGCCCGCCCGGCGGCCTTGTCGAGCAACCGGAGTTGGCCGGTCCACAGGCTCGACGTCGGCAACCAGACCTGCGGCTCCGGCAGGCCGATGCCGCTCCAGCCAGCGTCCAGCGCCTCGGTGGCCTTGCCGGAGGTCAGAGCGCTGACGTGCACCTGGGCGCAGCCGCCGTCGAGCGACCGGTCGCTGCTGTTGTACCGCTCGGCCAGCTCGACCAGCAACGCCGCCTTCTCGGTCGAGGAGTTGACCTCCAGGTTGGTGGTGCAGTCGGCCCGGGGCCCGTCGGTGTCCGCATCCCGCTGTTGGACGAGCGCGAACGCGCCGGCGATGACCAGCAACCCGGCAGTGACGGCGGCGGTGTACGGCAACCACTGTCGGGTACGCGACGGGGCTGGGGCCATCTGGACGTCCTCCTCGGCAGTTACCTGATGGAGTCAAACTATCGGTGCATCGCCACCGGAGAGGCCGGGTCCGGCTCCCCGCCGGTCAGCGGCGGTCGGACGAGTCGCCGAGTGCCGTCGCGACCAGCAACCGGACCACATAGACCACCACGAAGGTAGCCGCCCCGGTCGCCGCGGCCGCGTCCAACGCGCTCGACGCGACGTAGCCGGCAGCGGCGCCGACCGAGCCGAGGAAGATCGCGGTCGAGATGCCCCAGGCGTCAACCGACTCACGTCGGAGCCGGCGCCCCCAGCCGCCGCCCGGTGTGGACGGCGCGGCGGGAGCACCGGACGCGAACGCGGGAGCCCGGTACTGCGACGGTGCCGCCGACCCGGGACGGGGCGACGACAGCGGCTGGGTCGGCGGCACCGTGCCGGCGGTCTCGTTACCCACCTGGAGCACGGTCTCCCGGCGGAGCGGGCCGGTGACCCTGTCGTCCTGCCCGAGCAGCCGCATCAGTACATTCTCGGCATCCGGCCGGGCCGTCGGATCCTTGGCCAGGCACTGCCGGAGCAGCTCGTCCAGGCCCCGCGGCAGCGGGGGCAGATCGGGCGGGTCGTTCAGCACCCGGTGCATCACCGCGAAGGGCGAGTCGTTGCCGAACGGTGGCCGGCCACCGGCGGCGAAGACGATCGTGGCGGCCCAGGCGAAGACGTCGCAGGGTGGGCCGACCGAGTCATTGCGGAACCGCTCCGGGGCCATGTACGCGATGGTCCCCATCACCCGGCTGGTCACCGTGTCGGTGCCACCCAGGGCGCGGGCGATGCCAAAGTCGATGACCCGTGGGCCGTCCCGGCCAAGCACCACGTTGTCGGGCTTCAGATCGCAGTGCACGACGTCGGAGCGGTGGATCGCGGCGACCGCGGTGGCGGTGCCGACGGCGAGCCGGTGCAACGCGTTGCCGGCGACCGGGCCATGATCCTGGACGTGCCGGTAGAGGGTGGGGCCCTCGATGAACTCGCTGACCACATAGGGCCGTTCCCCGTCCACCTCGGCGAAGAGCACCTGCGCGGTGCAGAACGGGACGACGCGGCGCGCCGCGGCGATCTCCTTCATGAACCGCGACCGTACCCGGGAGTCGCTCAGATCGACATTGATCATCTTGACCGCGACCTGGTCGCCCTGGTCGTCCTCGCCGAGATAGACCACCCCCTGGCCACCCGCGCCCAGCCGGCCGACCAGCCGGTACGGGCCGGCGCTGACCGGGTCGTGTGTCCACAGTGGCGCCAGCCCCGGCACCGGCGTGCCGGCCAGTCCTGTCATCCCGACTCCATCGATGTCGTGTCCGGCACCCGGCGGCGGACGCGTCCATGGTGCCACGTCACCGCCGGCAGCCCGACCAGGTAGCCGAGCGTGCCGGGCCGGACGACCGGCTCAGCCGTCCCGGACGGCGTCCAGGGCCAACAGGGCGACGTGCAGCGAGAGGCAGTCGTCCACCGCGTCCAGGTCGACGCGGAGGATCCGGGATATCCGGGCCAGCCGTTCGTAGTACGCCGGCCGGGACAGGTGCGCCGCCACGGCGGCGGCCGACTTGTTCCGGCCGCTCTCCAGGTAACCGCGCAGGGTGCCGAGCAGTTGCTCGCGCGGGTGTTCGGCGTCGTGCACCAACAGCGGCCCGAGTTCCCGCTCGACGAAGGTCTGCAACCTCGGCTCGTCCCGGAGCAGGTGCAGCAGACCGGCGAGCCCGACGTGCGGCAGCCGGTACACGGGCAGGTCCCGCCGCCCCCGCCGGGCCGCGTCGGCGACCTGCCGGGCCTCGATCAGCGAGCGCCGCGCCTCCCGTACGGTGCCCACGCCGGAACCGGCAGCCACGATCACCGCGCCCGGGGCGCCGTACGCCCGGAGCGTGGCCGGGCCCGCGTCGAGACGTACCCGGTCCAGCGCCGCGGCGAAGGCGGCCAGCGCCCGCTCCTCGACCGCCGCGTCCCGCAACGCCAGTACGGCGCCGACCGCCTGGTCGTCGAGCGTGCTGGACAGCCCGCTCAGCTCGGCGTCCCGCAGCGCCTGGCTGACCGCCTCGGCGAGGTCCCGCAGCCGGGCCTGGCCGGCCGGGCCGCCCGACCCGGCACCGCCGGCTCCCGCCTCGTCGGCGCGGTACCGGACCACGACGCCGACCAGATGCCGACGCTCCAGGGCCACCCCGAGGGCGCGGGCCCGCAGCGCCACCTCGTCGACCGGCCGGGTGTGGTCGAGCAGGGCGGTGAGCAGGGTCCGGTGGATCTGCCGTTCGAGCCCTTCGGCGTCCCGGCGGAGCAGCCGGCCCAGCGCCAGGGTCGAGGCGGCCCGTTCGATCAGGATGGTCAACCGGGTCGGCGGGGCGCCCGGCCCGGCCGCCAGCTCACCGGCGGGCCAGCGCAGCAGCAGCCTCCCCCAGTCCTGCCCCCGGGCACCGACGGTGGTCACCAGCCAGCCCGCGTCCGGGTCGTATCCGGTCCGCCCGGTCGGCCGGACCCGCCGGGAGTGCTGTTCCCAGCCCCGGAGCAGCAGTTCCGCGCTCTCCCCCGCCGGGTCGTACGCGAGCACCTGCCGGGAGAGGTTCTCCAGGATCACCGGGCAGCCGGCCAGTTCCGCCGCCTGCCGGACCACCTCGGCCGGCTCGGCCCCCTCGACGGAGAGTTCGGTGAACCGCTGGTGGATCTCCTCGGTCGCGCGCAACTCGGTGAGCTGGGCGTCGACGATCAGCCCGTGCACCGCCTCGGTGATCCGGACGAACGGGGTCACCCGGTGCAGTTCGACCAGGGGCAGGCCACGGCGCTCGGCCGCCGACACCATCGCCCGGGGTACCACCGCCGGATAACGCCGGCCCAGCTCGACCACCAGCCCGGACACCCCGACGTCGGCCAGCTCGCCGATGAACGCCCGCAGCCCCGCGTCGTCGCCCGGCAGCCCGATTCCGGTGGTGAGGACCAGTTCGCCGCCGCTGAGCAGGGCGGCGATGTCCGGCACCTCGGCGGCATGCACCCAGCGCACCAGCCGGTCGAGCCGGTCCGCCCCGGCGACCACCCTCGGCCCACCGTGCCGGACCGGGTCGAGGGCCAGGACCTCACGCACGGTAGGAAACACGGGCTCGACGGTACCGCCCGACTCCGCGCCACAACTCCCGCCCACGCCCCCGCAACGGCTGGGATGATCACGTAACGTGCGGCCGGTCCACGCCGGCCGAACTCTCCGTGATCATTCGGATCCGCCTACAGCGGGTCGTCGCGGCCGAGCTCCCAGCAGGCGACGGCGGCGGCCGCGGCGACGTTCAGCGAGTCGACCCCCCGACGCATCGGGATCGCCACCCGTACGTCGCTCGCGGTGAGCGCCGCCCGGGACAGGCCGGCGCCCTCCGCGCCGAGCAGCAGCGCCGCCCGAGCCCGGTGCTCCGGTCCGAGGCGCTGGATCGGCACCGCGTCCACCGCCGGGGTGAGCGCGAGCACCGCGAAGCCGGCCGCGCGTACCTCCGCGAGCCCGTCGGGCCAGGGCGACAGCCGGGCGTACGGCACCGCGAAGACCTCACCCATGCTGACCCGTACGCTGCGCCGGTAGAGCGGGTCCGCGCAGGACGGGGAGAGCAGTACCGCGTCGACGCCGAGTCCCGCCACCGCCCTGAAAATCGCTCCGAGATTGGTGTGGTTGTTGACGTCCTCCAGGATCACCACCCGACGGGCGCTGTCGAGCACCTCGGACCCGCTCGGCAGTTCCCGGCGCTGGAACGAGCCGAGTACGCCCCGGTGCACGTGGAAGCCGGTCGTCTGCTCCAGTACGGCGGGGCTGGCGGCGTAGACGGGCGCACCGTCGGTGTCCAGGTCGCCGAGCTGGTCGATCCGTTTCGCGTCGACCAGGAACGACCGTGGCCGGTAGCCGGCCCGGACCGCCCGGCGCAGCACGAGTTCGCCCTCGGCGATGAACAGGCCGTGCGGTGGCTCCCAGCGGGTACGCAGCTCGACGTCGGTGAGCGCCCGGTAGTCGGCGATCCGGGGGTCGCCCGGCTCGGTGATCTCCTCGATCGCCGCCACCGGTACGGCGCCGGCGCGCTTGCCGACCTCGCCGGGCAGGGTGCTGGGGGTTTCTTCGGCGGACACGGCGCCGATTCTCCCCCGCGCCCGCTTCCTCGCGCCGGTCCGGGGCCGCCCCGGTCGGGAGGGGCGACCGATTCAGGTAGGAGATCTCCTACCCTTGACTGGTAGGACATCTCCTACCTATTGTTTCCCGCATGACGATCACAAAAATCCAGCTCCTCTCGATCCCCGTGACCGACCAGGACCGGGCGAAGGACTTCTACGTCGACACCCTGGGCTTCGAACTGCTCGGCGACAACCGGATGGGCCCCGACCAACGCTGGGTCCAGGTGGCACCGAAGGGGGCCGCGACCTCGATCACCCTGGTCACCTGGTTCGACACCATGCCGCCCGGCTCCGTCAAGGGCCTGGTGCTGGAGACCGACGACCTCGACGGCGACGTGGCCGACCTGACCCGTCGGGGCGTACCGGTCGACGGCGGCATCCAGGACGCCCCCTGGGGCCGGTACGTCAGCTTCGACGACCCCGACGGCAACGGCATCGTGCTCCAGGCGACCGCCGCCCGTGGCTGACGTCGACGTCTTCGCCGCGTTGGCCAGCCCGACCCGGCGACAACTGCTCGGCCTGCTCCTGGACCAGGGCGCCCGTCCGGTCCAGGAGTTGGCCGAACACTTCGACATGCGCCGGCCGAGCCTGTCGGAGCACCTCCGGGTCCTCAAGGATGCGGGCCTGGTGGTCGAGCGCCGGGCTGGCCGGCAACGGCTGTACTCGCTGCGCCCGGAGCCGCTGCGGGACCTCGCCGAGTGGCTGACCCCGTACGAGCGGTTCTGGCGGGAGAAGTTGTCCAACCTGCGCGACCTGCTCGACGCGGAGGATGACCAGGAGACGGAGGCCCACGATGGCTGAACTGGGTGTGATCAGGGCTGGACAGTTCCTCACCCATCCACCGGTACGCGTCTGGCGTGCCCTCACCGACGCCGAACTGCTGGCGCGCTGGTTCATGCCCAACGACTTCAAGCCGGTACTGGGGCACCGGTTCACGTTCCGGACGAAGGCCCGGCCGGAGCAGAACTTCGACGGTGTCGTGCACTGCGAGGTCCTGGAACTCGAACCAGTTCGCCTGCTCCGGTTCGCCTGGCGCGGCGGGCACCTCGACTCCACCGTGACCTGGACGTTGACGGCCGAGGGGCACGGTACCCGGCTCGTGGTCGAGCACGCCGGGTTCGATCCCGACGACCCGGCCCAGCGGTTGGCCTTCAAGATCATGGGTGGCGGTTGGCGGTCGCACGTCCTGCGCAGCCTCGCGGAGCTGCTCGCCGCGCAGGACGAACCATCAGACCTGCTCGCCGCGCAGGACGAACCCTCGGACCGGTGAGTCCGGCCGGAGAAGCGCGGTGGTGCCGGCGCTGGTCCACTCAGGACGGGGCGGGCTCGGGCGGCGCCGTCGGGACCATCCCGCCACCCGTGGGTACGACCCCGGACCCGATCGGTACGACCCCGCCACCGGTCGGTACGACCCCGCCACCGGTCGGTACGACCGCGGCGACCGCGCTGGCCGTACTCGCGCGGGTCAGGGCGGCCCGGCCGACCGGCGGCACCAGTCGTCCCGCCCGCCAGGCCACGCCGATCCCGGCGGCGAGCACGAACATCGCGCCGAGGCTGTGCAGCGCGGCCACCAGCAGCCCGCCGACTCCGAGCAACGGAGCCGCGATCATCAACAGCGTGCCGTCGGCCCGACTGAACACACCGGAGCGGAACACCGCCAGGCCGGTCAGCCACCAGCCCAGCGAGTACAGCGCCCCGCCGCTGATCGCGATGACCCGGCCCGCCGTACCGAACGCCGCCGTGTCGTCCGGCAGTCCGCCGAACGGCAACAGCAGCATCGTCCCGGCGATCGCGACCAGCAGCCCGGCGGTGGCGATCACCCGGCTCCGGGCGGCGACCAGCAGGCTGGCCACGGCCATCACGCCGAGCAGGCCGAGCCAGAGTGCGCCGATCCAGCCGAGCAGGTGGGCCGGACGCTGCTGGGTGAGAAAGGGCGCCGAACCGGATCCGACCAGGGTCACCGAACCGTAGACAATGGCGTAACCGGGCAGCACCCAGACGGCGGCGCGGGCGAACCGGCGCAGTGACCAGGCCCAGGTGGCGTCGCTCGCCGGCTGGCCGGTCCCGCGCTCGACGACGAACGGCAACAGGGCGAACCCGCCGTACGGCCACCGCCCCGACACGGGATCGGCGGTGTGGCCGACCGTGGGTCCGGAGCCGGTGGAACCGTCGAGCGTGGGCCCACTGCCGCCGATCGTCCGCTGTGGCGAGTTCGTCCGCTTTGGTGGCTTCGTTCGTTTTGGTGGTGCGAGGTGATACTTGGGGTTCGAGGGGTGGGTTTCCGATTTCGAGGGGTGGATCACACGCCGTCACCTCGCTCCACGTGCTGCGCGGGTGGGCGCGGGCGCATCCGCTCCGGCACCCCGCTCCTGGTCACCACCCGTCGCTAGGACCGATCGTGTCAGGTGTCGGGGTGCCGTGCGGACGCTTTCGCGAATCAGCCGCCGGAGCGCGGGCGGAAGGCCCGGAGGCTCAGCCGCGTTCCTCCCGCCGATCCACACTGGAGTCGTCGACCAGGCTGGCCGGCGAGACCGGCTCGGGCGCCGGCAGTTCCGGGCTGTCGGTGGACCGGGACGTCACCTGCGCCTCGGCGGCGCGTACCTCGGCGTTGACCTGCCGGGCCGCCTCGGCCGCGGCCTCCGCCGCCTCGGCCGCCTCGCGCTCGACCGCACCCGAGTCGACCGTCGTCCGGGGCATGTCGCCGACCATCTGGCTCAAACCGCCCAGCGCGCCGCCGATACCTTCGAGTGCCTTGTTCAACTCGGCGGGCACGATCCAGACCTTGTTCGCGGTGCCGTTGGCGATCTGCGGCAGCGCCTGGAGGTACTGGTAGGCCAGCACCTTCTGGCTCGGGTTGGCCTGGTGGATGGCGTCGAAGACGGTACGGATCGCCTTGGCCTGGCCCTCCGCCTGGAGGATCCGTGCCTGCCGGTCACCGTCGGCGCGGAGCACCGCGGCCTGCTTCTCGCCCTCCGCGGTGAGGATCTGCGACTGCTTCTGCCCCTCCGCGTTCAGGATCGCCGCTCGGCGGTCCCGCTCGGCGCGCATCTGCTTCTCCATCGAGTCCCGGATGCTCGCCGGCGGCTCGATGGCCTTGATCTCCACCCGGGTCACCTTGATGCCCCAGCGTCCGGTCGTCTCGTCGAGCACACCGGACAGGTGCCGGTTGATCTGGTCCCGGCTGGTGAGCGCCCGCTCCAGGTCGAGCGAGCCGATCACGTTACGCAGGGTCGTGACCGTCAACTGCTCGATGGCCTGGAGGAAGTTGGAGATCTCGTAGGTCGCCTTCACCGCGTCGGCGACCTTGAAGTACAGCACCGTGTCGATCGAGACCCCGAGGTTGTCCGAGGTGATCACCGGCTGGGGCGGGAAGCTGACGACCTGCTCCCGCATGTCGACCTTGGTCCGTACCGCGTCGATGAACGGCACCAGCAGGTTGAGGCCGGGGTGCAGGGTGCGCTTGTACTTACCGAGCCGCTCGACCACGTCCTGACGCTGCTGCGGAACGATCCGGACAGCCCTGACCAGAGTGACCACCGCGATCAGGGCCACGGCGGCCAACAGTAGACCGACCACAGTTTCCACACTGCTCACCTCTTTGTATCGGGTTGCTCACCAGTAGCGATATCGTCGTGCCAGACCAGGGCGGTCACGCCCTTGACCTCGATCACCCGCACCCGCTCACCCGGAGCGAACACCTGGGTCACGTCGTAGGAACGGGCGGTCCAGATCTCGCCGTCGATCTTGACCACCCCACTCTCGGCGTCCACCCGTTCGAGCACCAACGCGGTGCTCCCGGCCAGCGCCTGCATGCCGAACGGCTGCTCGTCGCCACCCAGCGCCGCCTGGCGGTGCCGCTGGATGGTCGGGCGGGCGAACACCAGGGTCAGTGCCGAGACGGCGGCGAACACCACGGCCTGGAGCGGCACCGGGGCACCGAGTGCGGCGGCGCCCGCGGCGGCGAACGCTCCGATCCCGAACATGATCAGGAACAGCGTCGTCGTGAAGATCTCCGCGACGACCAGCACGACGCCCAATACGATCCACAGGAGTGGCTCCACACACTGATCCTGTCACGCTGGTGCACCTGTCGGCCAACGACGCATCGGTACCGATAAGATCCTGTGCGTCGGTTTTTGATCTGATTCGCGCACCAGTACCGAAACCGCCGGTCCGCATCCCCGGCCCCGACTTTCCCGGTCCCGACTTTCCGGTCCCCGACGACCAGTTCCGCCCCCCGTCCCCCAGCCCGAGGAGGTACCCGACGTGGTCCCCCTGCCGCCGGAGTCCGGCCTGCTGCCCGACACCACCCGCCGGATCGACGCGCTCGTCGCCCAGGCCCAGGCCACTGGCCGGGCACCTTCGCTGATCATCGGCGTGCTCCGCGACGGCGGGCTCGCACACGTCGCCGCCGCCGGCCAGACTCCGAAACCCGATCCGGACACCCAGTACCGGATCGGCTCGATCAGCAAGACCATGACGGCGGTACTGCTGCTCCAACAGCGCGACGAGGGGCGACTCGACCTCGACGACCCGCTGGACCAGCACCTGCCCGGCACCCCCGTCGGGGCGGTACGACTCCGCCAGCTCCTCGGCCACGCCGCCGGGCTGCAACGCGAGCCGGACGGCGACTGGTGGGAACGCTCCGCCGGAGCCGACCTCGACACCCTGCTGGCCGGGCTGACCACCGCCAAGCTGGCCCACCCGCCACACCGCACCTTCCACTACTCCAATCTGGCGTACGGGCTGCTCGGGGCGGTGCTGGAACGGATCACCGGCGAGGCGTGGTGGAAACTGGTCCGGACCCGGCTGCTCGATCCACTGGGGATGGTCCGCACCTCCTACCAGGCGACGGAGCCGTTCGCGCGCGGATACGTCGTACATCCCTGGCACGGGACGCTGCGGGAGGAACCGCGTACCGACACCGGGGCGATGGCACCGGCCGGACAGATCTGGGCCACCACCACCGACCTGGCCCGGTGGGCCGCCTTCCTCGCCGCGCCGGATCCGGAGGTGCTCGCCCCCGGCACGCTCACCGAGATGTGCGTTCCGGTGGCCATCTCCGACCTCGACTCCTGGACCTCGGGGTACGGGCTCGGCCTGGAACTGCACCGGGTCGGCGACCGGGTGTACGTCGGGCACGGCGGCTCCATGCCCGGCTACGTCGCGACCCTGTCGGTGCACCGGCCGTCCCGCACCGGCGTCGTCGGTTTCGCCAACTCGTACGGGTTCCGGTCCGGTTCGCTTCCCGTGCTCGGCCGGCAGGTGCTCAGTACGGTGCTCGACTCCGAGCCCGTGCCGGTCCGGCCCTGGCGACCGGTGTCCGCGCCGCCGGCACCGGAGATCGCCGAGTTGACCGGTCGCTGGTGGTGGATGGGCCGGGAGATCGAGGTGGCCTGGGAGCCGACCACCGACGAGTTGCTGATCGCCCAGCTGTCGCCGAGCGCCGCCGCGCCCTGGCGGTTCAGCCGGGACAGCACCGGACGGTGGCGCGGCCGGTCCGGCCTGAACGACGGCGAGGTCCTCGTGGTGCGCCGCGACCCGACTGGCGCCGCGACGGCGCTCGACATCGCCACCTTCGTCTTCACCCGCGACCCGGACCGGACCGACTAGGAGGACCCCGACCGGACCGACCAGGAGCCGGACGGCCCGTCACGAACCGGATGGCACCGTCACGAAGTCGATCAGCCGTTCCATGGCGTTGATCAACGGTGTCTCCACGTCGTGGAAGCTGTCGACCCGGGAGAGGATCCGCCGCCACATCTGTGCCGGCTCGGCGACACCGAGCGCCGCACAGACGCCCTCCTTCCACGGCCGTCCCGGCGGCACCACCGGCCACGCGGGAATGCCGACCGCCGACGGCTTCACGGCCTGCCACACGTCCACGTACGGATGCCCGGTGACCAGGACGTCCGGCGAGGTCACCGCCGCCACGATCCGGCTCTCCTTCGACCCGGGCACCAGGTGGTCGACGAGGACGCCCAGCCGGCGCCCCGGCCCGGGACCGAAGTTCCGGACCTCGGCGGCGAGTTCGTCGATGCCGTCGAGCGGCTCCACCACCACGCCCTCGATCCGCAGGTCGTCGCCCCAGATCCGCTCCACCAGCGCGGCGTCGTGGATCCCCTCCACCCAGATCCGGCTGGCCTTGGCGACCTGTGCCCGTACCCCGGCCACCGCGACCGAGCCCGACGCCGTCCGCTGGCGCACCGGTGCCGCCATCGCGGGCCCCGGTCGGCGCAGCGTCACCGGCTTCCCGTCGAGCAGGAACGCCGCCGGCAGCAGCGGAAAGTTGCGCCGTCGCCCGTGCCGGTCCTCCAGCACCACCGCGCCCGACTCGAACCCCACCACCGCGCCACAGAAGCCCGAGTCGGCATCCTCGACCACCAGATCGGGCTCGGCGTCCACCTCGGGCACGACCTTGCGGCGCCGCCAGTTTCCGGCGAGCACGTCGTCTCCGTACATCCTCCCCATGAGGGCCGACGCTAGCCGTGACCGGCCGAACAGTGTCGTAGACGCGCCGCCCGGCGGGCACCCGAGACAGCCGCCACGCCGAGCACGTACCCTAGCCGCATGTCCCCCGCAACGGGCGCGGCGACTCTTGTAGCGCGCCGGTCCAGCCGTTTCGTGGCCTGGGTACGCGCTTGGCGTGCCGGGCTGGTGCCGTACGACGAGATCGCCGAGGAGATCGCCCGCGGCGAGGAACACCTCGTCGCCGATGCTCCGGGCACCTGGACGGACGTGCCGCTGCGTGACGCACTGGCCACCTTCTCCAAGCACTCGCCCGACGAGATCCGCCTGGTGCTGCCCGCCCCCGGTGATCCGCGCGGGCTGCCCGGCCCCGGCCCGTTCGCCTCCGCCGCGCTGCTCGCCGGTGAGGCGGTCGTGGCCCGCGACCTGGGCGTCATCCCCGAGGTGCGTACGCACACCTCCGGGTCGGGAGTGACCTTCGAGACGCTGCTGTGGCGGGTGTACCCACTGCCGGAGAACGCCCCCGCCGCCTCGCTGGTCAATCCCGGCGCGGCCGAGGCCGAGGCGGAACTCTCGATGGCCCTCGCCGAGGCGACCGCGGCGCTGACCCGACTCGACGTCGCGCAGTGGCGACCGGAACTGGCCGGGGCGCTCGCCGCGCTGCGCCGCCCGGACAACGGGATCGACCTGCCGCCCGGTTTCGATCCGCGCTCCCGCCGGCTGTTCGCCCGGGCCAGCGTGCTGGACCAGGTGCTCGCGCTGGCCGAACACGCCGCGCCGGGCGGCTCGGTGAACGGCCACGAGGCCCAGCAACGCGACGCCGCGTTGCGACCGCTCACCGCGGCCTGTCGCCGGGCGGTCGTCGCCGCCTGCAACGCCCCGCTCTCGGCGTAGCCGCGACGTCGGACACCCCGGCGCCGATCCACCCCCGCACCACCACCAGGCCCGCACCATCACGCGGCCCGGGAACAACTCCCGGCCCGGGACAACTCCCGGTCAGCCCGGTACGGTCGTCCGCTCCCGGTACGCCTGCGCCCTGGCCCGGGCGAACCGTTCCGCCGGCTCGCCGGCCAGATAGTTCCACGGATACTCGGTCACCAGGTCACCGACCGCGTCGAACTGCTCCGCCACCGCGGCGTGCTCGTCGGCGAGCCAGAAGGCCATCGCAAAATTGTTGTGCGGACCCGGCCAGCCCGGCCGACGCCGGTAGTCGGGATGCCGGACGGACCGGTCCGCCGCCCAGTGCAGTGCGGCGCGCACCTCCGGTTGCCGCATGTGCGCCCGGTCCGGCCCGTCGGGTAGGTCCAGCCACCGTTCGATGTGCGCCTTCGGCATCAGGGCGCCGAGCCCACTGCCGGCCGGCGCGTTGGCCACCGTCTCGTCGACGAAGCTGTGCATCTGCTCGTGCGAGCCGCCCCATTTGGCGCAGAGTTGACCGAACATTCTGCTGTGTGCCCCGTGGTGCCAGCGGTACCGGGCGGTGGCCTCCGAGAACCGACGGTGGGCCTCCTCGACGCCCGACCCACGTCCCATCGCGGTGACGATCAGCAGCGCCCAGCCGGTGGGGTCGTTCGGGGCCCGCTGCACCGCCTCGTCCAGGCAGTCCTCGGCGAGCTTCAGCCGTTGGGCGAACATCTGGAACTGGGCCGCCGAGGTGTCCGTGGCCCGCCCGCTGCCCCGGGCCTGCCAGGCCCAGCGGATGGCGTGGGCGCCACGGACCAGCACGGGCAGTGCCGACCGGGGCTCGGCCTCGATCCACTCACCGATCCAGGCCTGCATCCCCGTCGTCTCCGCCGCCATGTCGATGTACCAGGCGAAGTCGTCCGGATCCTCGACGGTACGCAGGAACTCGTGCACCGGACGCCAGTTCCGGTTGGCGAGATGATCGAGCAGTATCACCGCGTCCGGATCACCGAGCGTCGGGTCGATCGTCGGAACGGTCAATTTGGCGCCACGACGGAACGGCCACACAGGTCATGTCCTCTCTAGACGGTCGGCACGGATCGTACGGACATCGACGGGTCTTGTGGGGGCACGGTCCGAAGCGATAGCGTCCCGCTCCGTCCTCGAAACGAGCAAGCGACCACGGGGGAATGTCGCATGATTGCTACGGTTCGGGCGGGAGTGGCCGTTGCGATGCTCGCCGGTTTCTACCTGCTCGCGCTCGTCCAACTCGTCGCCGTCTTCGGGCTCGGTGCCTGGCTGGCCAGCCTGATACCGGGGCTGCTGGCGCTGAAACTGATCTGGCCGCTGCTCGTCGCGGCGTCCGGAACGGTGGGCCTGGCGCTCTGGCGGGCGATCCGCAGCCGGCCGGAACCGCCGGAGGGACTACCCGTCACCCCGGCGCAGGCGCCGATGCTGTGGAACGTGGTCCGGAACCTCGCGACCGAGGTCGGCACCCGACCCCCGGACGAGATCCGGCTCGTACCGATCGTGAACGCCGCGGTGGTCGAGCAGAGCCGACTGCTCGGGTTGCTCTCCGGGCGGCGCCATCTCTACCTCGGCATTCCGCTGCTGTACGGACTGAGCCTCGCCCAGCTCTACGCCGTACTCGCGCACGAACTCGGGCACTACTCGGGCCGGCACACCGCGCTCGGTGCGGTGGCCTACCGGGGACGGCTGGCGATCGGCGGGACGATCGCCCGGATCGGCCGCTACAACCCCATCGGTTGGGGCTTCAAGGGCTATGCCCGGCTGTACCTGCTGGTGGACCACGCGGTGGTACGGCGCCAGGAGCTGGAGGCCGACCGCGCCGCCGTACGGGTGGCGGGCCGGCAGGCCGCCGGTGACGCGCTGCGTGAACTGCACGTGATCGACGCCGCCTGGGACTTCTACTTCTCCCGGTACGTCGGGCCGGCCTGGGAGTCCGGACACACCCCGGAGGATCTCTTCGGGGGTTTCCGCCACCTGCTGGCCAACCGGCAGCCGGAGCTGGCCCGGCTCCGACAGACCACTCCGGACGATCAACCCTCGCGTTGGGACACCCATCCGCCACTGGCCGAGCGGCTCTCCGCGATCGCCGGTGCCCCGGTCCAAAACGTGGCCGTCGACGACCGCCCGGCCGCGCTGCTGCTCCCCGAACTCGACCTGCTCGGCCGCGAGTTGCAGGCCGCGTTGATCGACACCGACGGCCGGGCTGTGCTGTCCTGGCCGGAACTGACCGCGTTCACCGCCGGGGCGGCCACCGAACGGGCCGCCGACCGGGTCGTGACGAGGCTGACCGAGGTGGTCGCCGGCACCGCGCCGCCGTGCCTGGGTATCCTGCTCGACCTCGTCGAGGCGAACCGGCTGGTCGAGCTGGCCCAGCCGCTGCTGCCGGCCGCCACCCGCCGGGAACTTCCCGGCGAGTTCGCGCCGATGCTGGTTCCGGTGCTGACCCTGGCCGCCCTGCGTTCCGGGGCCGTCCGGTGGCGGCACTCCTGGTCCGGGCCGCCCGAACTGCTGGGCGTCCAGGACGGCAGGCCACTCGACCTGGCCGAGCTGGCCCAGCTCGCCGTCGTACCGGAGACCGCGCCCCGGGCCCGGTACTGGCTGGGCGCGCTCGGGGTCGACCTCGCCGCACCGCTGTCCGCCACCCCGGCGTCGGGCTCCCCGGGCGGCCCGGAGACGGGTACGGCGCACGCCGGGCCCCCGGCCGACCAGGTGCTGGGTGGTTTCGCCCACCTGAAGGTCAACGACGTTCCGCACGACGTGCTCGTACTCGGCAGCGGGCTGATCCTGGTCGCCAACCCGGACAAGTCCGAACTGGGACAGAAGCGGCTGACCCGGCTGATCGAGAGCATGCCCGTCGCGGAGCTGACCGAACGGCACCAGTTCGTTCCGTACGCCGAGATCGGCCGGGCCCAGATCCTCAAGTCCGTACCGCTGCGTGCCGAACTGACCCTGACGGACGGCCGTCAGCTCACCCTCGCGGCCGGTTGGACGACGCCCCTGCTGAACAAGGACAGCGACAGCGTGCTGATCCGACTGCTCGGCTCGGAAACGAGCGGCCGGTTGCCGCGCCCGTCGGCCGACGGCGGCCCCGTACCCGTGGCCGGATCCACCGGCGGTGGCCCGGCAGGGCAGGCCGGGGTCCCCTCGGGTGGCCGCGGCGCCGACGGTGCCCGGGTGCTCGACGGCCTGGCCAACGTCAAGGTCGACAACGCCCAGTACGACCTGTTGGTCCTCGACGTCGGCCTGGTGCTGATCGGCGACCCCGGTCCGTTCCACCATGGCCGGGAGCGGCTGCTCACGCTGATCCGGCGCTGGCCGGTCGCGGAGATCGCCGACCGGAACTGGCTGATCCGGTACGAGGAGATCGTGCGGGCCCGGGTCAACCGGAGCATCCCGGTCCGGGCCGATCTCGAACTCGGCACCGGCCACCGGATCACCATCACCGAGCCGTGGACCACCCAGACGCTCACCGACCAGAGCGGTCAGGTACTGATCGACGCGCTCCGTTCGGTCGGTGCCGAGGTCGTCGGCTGACCCGTGGCGGATCCGGCCGAGGAGTCGGGTTCAGATCTCGTCGATCAGATCCGCGACCGACGCGACGATCCGGGACGGCCGGTACGGATACCGTTCGGCCTCGGTCCGGGTGCTGATCCCGGTGAGCACCAGTACGGTCTGCAGCCCGGCCTCCAGTCCGCAGAGGATGTCGGTGTCCATCCGGTCGCCGATCATCGCCGTCGTCTCGGAGTGCGCGTCGATGGTGTTCAGCGCCGAACGCATCATCATCGGGTTGGGCTTGCCGACGAAGTAGGGCTCCACCCCGGTCGCCTTGGAGATCATGGCCGCGACCGAGCCGGCGGCGGGCAGCGCGCCCTCCGTCGACGGGCCGGTCGGATCGGGGTTGGTGCAGATGAACCGCGCCCCTCCGTCGATCAGCCGCACCGCCTTCGTGATCGCCTCGAAGCTGTACGTCCGGGTCTCGCCCAGCACCACGTAGTCGGGGGCGAAGTCGGTCAGCACGTAGCCGACGGCGTGCATCGCCGTGGTGAGACCCGCCTCACCGATCACGTACGCCGTACCGCCGGGCCGCTGGTCGGCCAGGAACTGGGCGGTGGCCAGCGCGGCGGTCCAGATCGCGTGCTCGGGAACGTCGAACCCCATCCGGTTCAACCGGGCCTGCAGGTCCCGGGCCGTGTAGATCGAGTTGTTCGTGAGGACCAGGAACGGCTTGCCCGAGGAACGGAGCCGGCTGATGAACTCGGGCGCTCCGGGCACCGGCTGCCCCTCGTGCACCAGCACGCCGTCCATGTCGGTGAGCCAGCTCTCCACCGGCTTGCGATCGGTCATGGCCGCTCCTCGCCTCGCTCGTCGCCCCCATGACCTGCTCGACCGGGCAGACCGATGACCTCGCTCCGCTCGGTCATGCCCGGCCTCCGGGCCGGACAACTCGCTGGCTGCTCTGGTTCATCGCTCTCCTGGTTCGGGGCGGAAGGATCCGGGTCCACCGGCCGGTCGGTCCGGGCGGACCGGGGTCGGAGTCGGACCCGGAATCGGAATCGGATGCGGGCTCGGGCTGCGGGTCGGTCAGGGCCGCCGGACCGGCAGGCAGCAGCCGTCCGGACAGGTGTCCCAGGCGGGCAGCGTACCCAGCCGACGTCGCGGGGCCGTATCGGCCGGGTTAAGCCGCTCCGTCACCAACTCCCGAACCATCGACACGAACCTCGGATCCGTGCCGGGAGTTCCGGCGCGGACGAAGTCCAGGCCGAGTTGTTTTGCGGTGGCGGCTGCCTCGGTGTCCAGATCCCAGACCACTTCCAGGTGATCGGAGACGAACCCGATGGGGCTGACCACGACCGAGGTCACACCCTCGGCGGCGAGCGCACGTAGGTGGTCGTTCACGTCCGGCTCCAGCCACGGCACCTGGGGCGGGCCGGACCGGCTCTGCCAGACGAGGTCGTACGGCAGGTCCGGAGCCACCCGCTCGGCCACCAGCCCGGCCGTCTCGCGCAACTGCGCCTCGTACCGGCCGCCCTCGGGGCCGGCGGAGGCGGCCATCGCGACCGGGATCGAGTGGGCGGTGAAGACCAGTCGGGTGCTCTCCCGCCGGTCGGCGTCGAGGGTGGCCAGCGCGGCGGCGACCGCGGCGGCGTGTGGCTCGACGAACCCGGGGTGGTCCCAGTACTGGCGCAACTTGTCGATCTTCGGGGCGTCCGGTCCGACCGCCGACCGCGCGGTCGCGATGTCCTCGAGGTACTGCCGGCAGGACGAGTAGCCGCCGTAGGCGCTGGTGACGAAGCCGAGGGCGGAGCGGATGCCGTCGTGGTGCATCTGGGCCACCGTGTCGGCGAGCATCGGATGCCAGTTCCGGTTGCCCCAGTAGACCGGCAGGTCGAGCCCGTGCGCGGCGAAGTCGGTCCGGATCGCGGCGAGCAGGTCCCGACACTGCTGGTTGATCGGCGAGACACCGCCGAAGTGCTGGTAGTGCTCGGCGACCTCGGCCAGCCGGTTCGGCGGCACGTTCCGGCCCCGGGTCACGTTGGCGAGGAACGGCAGCACGTCCTCGGGCCGCTCCGGCCCGCCGAACGAGATCAGCACCACGGCGTCGTACGACATACCGCCATTCTCCCCGCCCCACCGATGTGCTTGGAGGGGGCCCTTCCTATACAGAAAACGATAAGAAGGGGCCCTTCCTTACACCTCAGCTGCCGGCGCCGAGGGCGTGGTAGCCGCCGTCGACGTGCACGATCTCACCGGTGGTGGCCGGGAACCAGTCGGAGAGCAGGGCCAGGCAGGCACGGGCCGCCGGCTCCTGGTCGGAGAGGTCCCAGCCCAGCGGAGCCCGCTGCGCCCAGGCGTCCTCGAACTGCTCGAAGCCGGGGATGGACCTGGCCGCCATGGTGCGGAGCGGTCCGGCCGAGACCAGGTTGCTCCGGATCCCCTTCGGGCCCAGGTGCAGCGCCAGGTAGCGGGACGCCGACTCCAGCCCGGCCTTGGCCACGCCCATCCAGTCGTACACCGGCCAGGCCTTGGTGGCGTCGAAGGTGAGCCCGACCACGGAACCGCCGGGGCTCATCAGCGGGAGCGCGGCCACGGCCAGCGACTTGTAGGAGTACGTCGAGACGTGCACCGCGGTCGCCACGTCCTCCCACGGTGCGTCCAGGAAGCCGCCACCCAGGCAGCTCGGGGGGGCGTACCCGATCGAGTGGACCACCCCGTCGAGCCCGTCGACGTGCTCGCGGACCCGGTCCGCCAGCCCGGCGAGCTGCTCGCTGTTGGTCACGTCCAGCTCGATCACCGGCGCGGGCTCGGGTAGCCGCTTCGCGATCCGCTCGACCAGGGACATCCGGCCGAAGCCGGTGAGTACGACCGTGGCGCCGTTCTCCTGGGCGAGCTTCGCCACCGAGAACGCGATCGACTGGTCGGTGATGACACCGGTGACGAGCAGCCGCTTGCCGGCCAGCAGTCCAGACACGTGAAGATCCCTCCATACCCTCGTGGTCCCCCGCGTCCCGTGGCCGGACCGGGTCTGTCCCGGCCGACCGACGGTGCCTGGGCGATTGTGTCAGTCAGTGCCCCATGCCGAGGCCGCCGTCCACCGGGATGACCGCCCCGGAGATGTAGCCGGCGGCGTCGGAGGCCAGCCAGGTGACCACGCCGGCCACCTCGTCCGGAGTGGCCATCCGGCCGGCCGGAATCGCCTTGCGGATCTCGGCCTTGCGCTCGTCGGAGAGCACGGCGGTCATGTCGGTGTCGATGAAGCCGGGCGCGACCACGTTGGCGGTGATGTTCCGGCTGCCCAGCTCCCGGGTGATCGACCGGGCCACCCCGACCAGACCCGCCTTGCTCGCCGCGTAGTTGACCTGGCCGGCGCCACCGGCCAGTCCGACCACCGAGGAGACGAAGATCATGCGACCCCACCGGGCCCGGAGCATCTTCGACGAGGCCCGCTTGGCGCACCGGAACGCCGCGGTCAGGTTCGCGTCGATCACGCTGGTGAACTGCTCCTCGGACATCCGCATCAGCAGCGTGTCGGCGGTGATCCCGGCGTTGTTGACCAGCACCTCGACCGGGCCCAACTCCGCCTCGACGGCCGAGAACGCCTCGTCGACCTGGGCACTGTCGGTGACGTCACACCGCACCCCGAACAGGTCGGCGGGCGGGCTGCTGCCCCGGTGGGTGACCGCCACCCGGTCCCCCTGCTTGGCGAAGGCCTGCGCGATGGCCAGGCCGATGCCCCGGTTTCCTCCGGTCACCAGCACGGTTCGGGCCACGGTGTCCTCCTCACGGACGGTACGGACGCTGGGCACATGCGCACGCGGGCACGTACGCCACGTGCGGGTTGGAGACTAGGCGCTACCGGCAGGTAATCCGTAACCCGGGGGCGCCCTACCCGGTGTGCTACCCGGGTACTACCGGCAGGATCACACCACGGGGTCACGACGGGCACACTCCTGCGCCCGTACCCTGCCCTTGATGGAGGACGGGACCGGCGTGGTGCTCCGCGGCGCACTGGACGACCTGCGCCGGCTGCTGGTCGGGGCGGACTATCCGCCGTCCCCGCCGGTCGGCCCACCGGGATGGTGGCGACGGCGGTGGCGACGCCTGCGGCCGTTCCTGCTCCCGTTGCTGCTGCTCGCCATGATCGGCCTGAGCATCGCCGGGGTGCAGTACCTGACGGACGAGCGGGGACTGCTCGAGCCGCTGGCGATCCTGCTCGGGATCGGCGCCGTCCTGCCGGCGGCGCTGGCCCCGGTCCGGCCACTGCTCGCCTGGCGGGTCGCCTATCCGCTGCTCTACCTCGGTGTCATCGGCGCGCAGCGGGACGAGGCATGGCCGTGGAATCCGGTGCAGATCATCGGTTTCCTGTTCGTGTTGCTGGTGCTGGCCGCTCGCGCCGGTCCGGGGGTGGCAGCCTGGGCGGGACTGCTCAGCGTGCTGCCGGCGTACCTGTTCGTCGACGCCCCGGCGAACGCGCACGGCGTCGCCATCCTCTTCGTGGTCATCCTGATCGTCGGCGACCAGGTCCGGCGGCGCCGACAGAGTCAGCGGGCCCTGGCCGAGCAGGCCGAGCTGAGCGAGCTGGAGCAGGCCCGGCGGGCGGTGCTGGAGGAACGCACCCGGATCGCCCGGGAGATGCACGACGTGGTGGCCCACCACATGTCGATGATCGCGGTACAGGCGGAGACCGCCCCGTACCGGCTGACCGGACTGGCGGAGCCGGCCCGTGCCGAGTTCACCGCGATCGCCGGCTCGGCCCGGGAGGCGCTGACCGACATGCGCCGGCTGCTGGGCGTGCTGCGCAGCGAGTCGGCCGTGCCGGAGACCGCGCCACAGCCCGGCCTGGCCGACGTACCGGAGCTGGTCGAGGCGGCCCGCCGGGCGGGCATGTCGGTGACGGTCACCACCGGGCCGGCCCCCGAGGCCGAGGTGTCCCGGGCGGCCGCGACCCGGCCGGTGCCCGAGGCGGTCGGGCTGGCCGCGTACCGGATCATCCAGGAGGCCCTGGCCAACGCCGGCCGGCACGCCCCGGGCACGACCGTCCGGGTGTCGATGAGCGCGGACGACGAGGCCCTGACGGTCGACGTCCGCAACGACCCGACCGGAGCGCCCGACCCGGCGGCCGGGCCCGACGGCAGCGCCGGGGGCGGCGGGCACGGGCTTACCGGGATGCGGGAGCGGGCCCGGCTGCTCGGCGGCCGGTTCACCGCCGGACCGACCGGCGATCACGGGTACGCGGTGACCGCGTACCTGCCCTACGACGCGGAGGCGTCCGGATGATTCGGGTACTGATCGCCGACGACCAGGCGATGGTCCGGCAGGGGTTCGGCGCGCTGCTGGCCGCCCAGCCCGATCTGCTGGTGGTCGGCGACGCCGCCAACGGGTCGGAGGCGGTCACCGCCGCCCGCCGGTTGGATCCCGACGTCGTGCTGATGGACATCCGGATGCCGGTGCTGGACGGGCTGGCCGCCACCCGGCAGCTCGTCGGGGACCGTCCGGATTCGGCCCGGCCCCGGGTGCTGATCCTGACCACCTTCGACCTGGACGACTACGTCTACGAGGCGCTGCGGGCCGGAGCGAGCGGGTTCCTGCTCAAGGACGCGCCGGCCGCCGACCTGGTGCACGCGGTCCGGGTCGTCGCCGCCGGTGACGCGCTGCTGGCACCGGCGGTGACCCGCCGGCTGATCGCCGAGTTCGCCGCCCGGCCCGACCGGGCCCGGCCCCGACCGACCACCCTGGCCGCGCTCACTCCCCGGGAGACCGAGGTGCTGCGGCTGATCGCGCGCGGCCGGTCCAATGCCGAGATCGCCGCGGAGTTGGTGGTCGCCGAGCAGACCGTCAAGACCCACGTCGGGCGGATCCTCGGCAAGCTGAACCTGCGCGACCGGGCCCAGGCGGTCGTCCTCGCGTACGAGTCGGGTCTGGTCGCGGCCGGGGAGTAGCCCTCCGGTAGCCCACCCAGGACCACTCCGTGGCGTGACGCGCCACCGGTACCCGGCTCCGCATTCTTTCTCCGGTATCGACCGGAGGGAGACGGCGGATGAGATGGCGATCAGCGGTACGGGGCACGGTGGCGGGCCTGTTGGCCCTGGGGCTGCTCGTGCCACCGCCACCCGCCGGGGCGGCACAGGTTGCGGCGGGGTCGGCCCGGTTCGTGGACGCCTACCCGGACGTCGCCGCGACGATGCGGGCGGCCGGAACGCCGTACGCCGACTGGGTCGCCGCCGGCCGGTCCTTTCTCGCCTTCGATCCGCGCGGCGACGGGCTGGCGGTGGAGGTGCTCGGCGACCTCGGCACCGCGGACCGGATCGCCGTGCTGGTGCCCGGGGTGGACACCACGCTGCGGGACTTCGACCGTGGACTCGGCGGGGTGACCCGGCGAGCGCCGTCGGTCCAGGCCCGGACCCTGTACGACGAGATCCGGGCCGCCGAACCCGACGCACGGGTGGCGGTGCTGGCCTGGCTGGGCTACGACCCTCCGAACGGGTTGGGTCGGGCGGCGGCCAGGGAGGACACCGCCCGATCCGGAGCCCGGGCCCTGCTCGACCTGGTCCGGACGCTGGCCAGGCACCGCCCGGCCGCCACGGTCACCCTGATCGGGCACAGCTACGGCGCACTGGTGATCGGGCTCGCCGCGTCGGCACTACCGGCCCAGGTCACCCAACTCGTGACCGTGGGTGGGGTCGGGATGGGCGTGGACGAGGTCGGCGAGTTGCGCACCGGCGCGACCGTCTGGGCCGCCGAGGCGCCGGACGACTGGATCCGCTGGTTGCCGCCGCTCCGGATACTCGGATTCGGGCACGGTGTCCGGCCGGCGGCCCCGGGGTTCGGCGCCCGGCGGATGCCGGTCGACGGGGTGACCGGACACGACGGCTACCTGGTGTCGGGCACCGCCACGCTGCACGCGATGGCCCTGCTCACGCTCGGCCGGACCGGGTCGGCAACCGGGACGGCGGTGGCGGCCCGATGAGCACCGTGCAACGGCAGCAGGCTCCGGTCACGCGGCACCGGGACGTCGACGGGCGGGATCGCGGCATCGACGGGCGGGATCGCGGGATCGACGGGCTGCGGGCGTACGCGATCGGGGGTGTGGTGCTCGGACACTGGCTGGTGACCGCGCTGGTGCTGGCCCCGGGCGGCGCGCTGCGGCCGGCCAGTCCGCTGATCGCGATGCCGGAACTGGTGCCGGCGACCTGGCTGTTCGAGACGCTCGGGCTGTTCTTCTTCGTCAGCGGCTACGGCTCGGCCAGGTCCCTGCGCTCGGCCACCGACCGTGGACTGGGGACGGCTGACTGGCTGCGGCGGCGGCTCGGTCGGCTGGTCCGGCCGGTGCTGCTGCTGCTCGGCGGCTGGATGGCGGCGCTGGCCGTCGCCGCGATGCTCGGCACCCCGGCCGCGACCCTGCGGACCGCCGCCATGCTGGTGGTCAGTCCACTGTGGTTCCTGTTGCCGATGGTGGTGCTGATCGTCCTGACCGGTCCCCTGTCCCGGGCACTGCACCGGTACGGACCACTGCGGTTGAGCATCGCGGCGGTGGCCCTGGTCGCCCTCGGCGATCTGGCCGGACGGAACCTGTCGGACACCCGAAACTGGCCGGTGCCGCTGCCCGGCGACGGGAGTTGGCGGGTACCGGTCGCCGTGCTCGCCGCCTGGCTGGTGCCGTACCTGCTCGGCATGGCACTGGCCGGCGGTCGGCTCGGCGACCGGCGTACCGGGTGGTGGCTGTTGCTGGGCGGAGCGGCCGGGATGACCGGCCTGGTGCTGTACGGCGGCTATCCGGCCAGCGCGGTCGGCGTGCCCGGGGACGGGATGTCCAACCTCGACCCGCCGTCGCTGTTCGCGGTCTCCCTGGCCCTCGCCCAGATCGGCGTGGCCGTGCTGATCCGGCCGGCCCTGGCCGGTTGGCTGGCCCGGCCCCGCCGGTGGCGACCGGTGCACCGGCTCAACACCGCCGCGATGGCCGTCTACCTGTGGCACCAGAGCATCCTGCTCGGGGTCACGGCACTCGCCGCGCTCGTCGCCCGGCTGGCCGGTGCCGGTGCCGTGCCCGGTCTGCACTCGGCGCCGGACGGGCCGGGCTGGGTGCTCGCCCGGCTGGCCTGGTTGCCACTGCTCGGCCTGGTCCTGGCGGTGCTGGTCGGACGACCGGCACGGCCGGTCCCAGGGTCTCCACCGCCGAGAGTCGGCAACCCGTCGACCGGCTTCACCCCGACCGGTGGTGCGGGTGTACGATGATTGGCGTTCGAGGCTCGGCCGACAGGAGGAGGTGATCGCTGTGCGAGATAGCGATCCTCCTAGTCGTGGCCGGGCCTCTGGTCAGTCCGCCTGAGCCATTGACTTCCCTGGCCGACTGACCCAGCTTCGCTCCACACCGCATCCCAGGCCCTGCCGGCAGCTGTCCGGCACGCCGAGGGCTGCGCGCCTCGACGGCTGTCGCCGAGTTCGAGCGTGTGGAGCCTCCCGGTCACGACTTCGTGTGCGCGTCCGCTGATCCCCAGACCTCCCTGCCCGGCCCTGCGCCGACCCGGGACGTCTCAGTCGCCACCGGAGAGCAGAATCATGAACCGTTACGTCGCCCCACTGGGCTTCACCCTCGCCGCGGCCTGGATCGTCGTGGTCTTCATGCTGGTCCGCGCGACCCCGTGAGCACCGAACCCGTCACCTCGGTGCGTACCCGGCCGGGCCGGTAACCGGGAAACCGGCCGGGTACCTCGTACGACCGTGTCGGGCGTCAGAGCGCGCCTGCGCCGTCCGCCCGTCACACCAGTCGGGACGTCCAGATCAGGCTCATCCCCGCCGCGCAGAGCGCGAAGAGCAGCGCGATGCCCGCGTACCACTGGGTTATCTCCCGGGGTTCGGTGCGGAACCCGATCGAACTCCCCATGTCCTGGTACACCTGCTTCAGTTCGCTGACCGACGCCGCCTCGTAGAAGAAGCCCTGGGTGGTCTCGGCGAGTTCGGCGAGGGCCAACCGGTCGACCGGTACCCGCTGCACCTGGCCGCCGATGTCCACCTGGCCGGAGTCCGTGCCGAACGCGATGGTCGAGACCGGCACGTTGGCCGCCTGGGCGGCCGCACCGGCCTCCTCGACCGACCGCCCCGAGGTCCGGTAGCCGTCGGAGAGCAGCACGATCCGGGCCGGCGGGATGCCCTGGGCGCCGTCCGCCGGAACGGACCGGATCGCCTCCAGGCAGGTGAAGACCGCCTCGCCGGTGGCGGTCGCCTCGGCCAGCACCAGGCCATCGATCGCCTGGGTGACGGCCGGACGGTCCTTGCCGGGCGGTACCAGCACGTTCGCGGACTTGGCGAAGGACACCAGGCCCAGGTTGTAGGTAGGCGGAAGTTCGGCGACGAACTGCTTGGCCGCCTCCTGGGCCGCCTCCAACCGGTTCGGCGCCACGTCGTCGGCCTCCATCGACAGCGACACGTCGATCGCCAGCATGATGGTCGCCCGTTCCAGCGGCTCCTTCCGGTCCACCGAGGGCCGCGCCATCCCGGTGGCGAGGACAAGCAGACTCAGCAGGAAGACACCGGCGGCGGCGTGCCGGCGCCAGCCCAGCCCCTTGGGCGCGAGCGTACGCAGCAGTTCGACGTTGGTGAAGCGCAGCGCGTACGTGCGGCGGTGCAGTTGCCGCCAGACGTACGCCCCGGCGAGGGCGAGCACCGGCAGTACGGCCAGCAGCCACCATGGTTGCAGAAATCGAATCATCGAGTCGTCCCCCGGGTACGGGCGTGCCGCTGCGCGGCGACAAAGCGCACCATGTCCAGCAGCCAGTCGGAGTCGGTACGGAGCCGCAGGTGCGCCGCGCCGGCGGCCCGCAGCTCGTGGGCGATCGCGGCGCGCTGGGCGGCGGCCGCGGCGGCGTAACGACGCCGCAGGCGAGGGTCGGCGGTCTGCACCTCGTGCAGCTCACCGCTCTCGGGGTCGACGACGGCGAGCACCCCGACGTCCGGCAGCTCCAGCTCGCGGGGGTCGACGACCTCGATGGCGAGCACCTCGTGCCGGACCCCGAGCTTGCGCACCGGGCGTCCCCACTGCTCGGGCGGGGCCAGGAAGTCCGAGATCACCACGGCCATCCCGCGCCGCCTCGGCGGTCGGTTGAGCGCGTCGACCAGGGCGCCGAGATCGGTACGCCCGGGTCTGAGCTCCAGCCCGGCAATGGTCCTGAGCAGGCCCTGAGCCTCCTTGCGACCGGGCCGGGCCGGCAGTCGCAGGATGCCCGATCCGCCGGTCGTCAAGCCGGAGCCGGTGGCCCCGCCGGGACCGGTGCCGATCACCGCACCGATCCGGTTGCCGCCCCGCACCGTCAGGTGGGCGATCGCCGCCGCGGCGGCGACCACGAGTTCCCGCTTGAGCCAGCGGCCGGTGCCGAAGTCGAGGCTGGCGGAGAGGTCCACCGCCATCCAGCTCTCCAGCTCCCGGTCCGCGACCGTGCGCCGGACGTGCGGAACCGTGGTCCTGGCCGTCACCGGCCAGTCCATTCGGCGTACGTCGTCGCCGGGGCGGTACTCCCGGGACTCTCCCGCCTCGGTACCGGGCCCCGGCAGCAGGCCGAGGTAGTCGCCCTGGAGCAGCCCGTCCAGTTTCCGGGTGACGAGCAACTGCAACCGGGACAGTACGGCCTCGGCTCGGGCCGGATTCGGGTTGGTCGGCGTACCGCTCGTCATGCCGGCGGGCGTCCCGGCCACGTCGAACCGGCCGCCGGGCCCGGCGCGCCCGGCGTGGAGCCGAGCGGAAGACCGGAGGTGGGACCGACCGGGCTGGCGTTCTGCCGGGGCGCGACCGAGGGCAGCGGGATGGTGGACATCACCCGGTCGACGACGTGGTCGGCGGGGATGTTGTCGGCCAGCGCGTCGTAGCTGAGCACCAGCCGGTGCCGGAGGATGTCCGGCGCGATGTCCTGCACGTCCTGCGGCAGCGCGTAGTCACGGCCCCGCATCAGGGCGAGCGCACGGGTGGCGCGGACGATGCCGAGCGAGGCGCGGGGGCTGGCCCCGTACTGGATGAGCTGGGCCACGTCCGCCATGCCGTGCTCGGCCGGGGCGCGGGTGGCGAGCACCAGCCGTACCGCGTAGTCGACCAACGCGTTGTGCACGAACACCTGGTCGGCCTTCTGCTGCAACGTGACGAGCTCCAGCGGCGTGAAGATCGACGACGGCTCCGGCGGGCTGACGCCCATCCGGTAGACGATCTCCCGCTCCTCGGCGTCGGTGGGATAGCCGACGAGGATCTTCATCAGGAAGCGGTCCCGCTGCGCCTCGGGCAGCGGATAGACGCCCTCCTGCTCGATCGGGTTCTGGGTGGCCATCACCAGGAACGGGTTCGGCACCCGGTGCGTCTGCCCGCCGATCGAGACCTGCTGCTCGGACATCACCTCCAGCAGGGCCGACTGCACCTTGGCCGGTGCCCGGTTGATTTCGTCGGCGAGCAGGAAGTTGACGAACACCGGGCCGAGTTCGACGTCGAACTTCTCACTCGACTGCCGGTAGATCCGGGTACCCACGATGTCCGCCGGTACCAGGTCCGGAGTGAACTGCACCCGGGCGAACGTGCCGCCGACCACTCGGGCGAGGGTCTCGACGGCGAGGGTCTTGGCCACCCCCGGTACGCCTTCGAGCAGGCAGTGCCCCCGGGCCAGCAGGGCGACGAACATCCGCTCCACCATCCGGTCCTGCCCGACGATCACCCGCTTGACCTCGAACAGGGCGCGTTCGAGCAGGGTCGCGTCTTCGGCCGGGGTGGAGCCCGCGGCGGGGCCGGCACCCCCGACGTCGGGCGGGGTCTGGGCGTCGGGCGTGGTCGGCTGGGCCACCGGTCCTCCACAGCGGGGTCACGGAATCGAATGGGTCGGCGCGAGGCCGACGCCCCCAAGCCTCGCACGTCCGGCTGTGAGCCGACGAAGGGAGAACCGGATTTGCGGTTCCGAGCCACCGCAATCCGCGAAACGGCTCGGGATGGGTAGACATAGGGGGAGTTTCCATGTGTACGATGCAGCGAATCGCCGGGCGGCTCCCCCCGTGGCCGCCCGGCGATCTCTACACTGCGGCCGCCGTAGACTCGCCGCCGTGAGCGACACCTCCTCCGCAGAGCCGCACCGGATCTGCTCGGCCCGTGGCTGTCGGGCCCCGGCGGTCTGGGAACTGCGCTGGAACAATCCCCGGCTGCACACTCCCGAGCGCAGGAAGATCTGGCTCGCCTGCGCCGCGCACCGTGAGTCGCTCGGCGAGTTTCTCGGCGCGCGCGGGTTCCTTCGGGAGGTAGCACCGGCCGGCGGATCGCCTACGCTCGACACGTGAACGAGCGAGGCGGCAACCCGGGCGAACGGCGCGACCGACGGGTGAACGGGGCGGCGACGTGAGTGAGCACGGCGAGCAGTCGCCGGCCGGCGCCGTACCGCCCCGGCCGGCAGGCGGTCCCGTACCTCCGGAACCGGTAGGCGGTCCCGTACCGCCGGAGCAGCCGGGGGGCGGGCCGACGGATCCGCTGGAGCCGTGGCCGGACACCGTCCAATGGCAGCCCGTGTCCCAGGACCTGATCTGGGTGGAGGCGCTGCGGCTCGGTATCGGGATGCTGGTCGTGATCGTGGGTCTCCTGCTCGGCCTCGTCCTGACCGGCAGTTGGCCGTTCGGCCTCGCGCTCGGCCTGGCCGTCCTGCTGACCATCTGGCGGTTGCTGGTGATCGCGCGGGCGGTTCGGGCCTGGGGGTACGCCGAGCGCGACAACGACCTGCTCGTCCGGCACGGGCTGCTGGTCCGACGACTGTCGATCGTCCCGTACGCCCGGATGCAGTTCGTGGACGTCACCGCCGGGCCGCTGGAGCGGGCTTTCAAGCTCGCCACCGTGCAGTTGCACACCGCCGCGGCGGCGAGCGACGCCCGGGTGCCGGGCCTGCGGCCAGCCGAGGCGTCCCGGCTGCGGGATCGGCTCACCGCGCTCGGCGAGGACCGGGCGGAGGGCCTGTGACCACTGGCGACATCACCGAGCCCCGGCGGCGGCTGCATCCCCTGAGCCCGGTGCTGCAGTCGGCGAAGTCCCTGGTGGTGATCGTCGCGGCGCTCTCCTGGTCGACCCTGTCCCAGGTCGGGATCGGCTTCTTCAGCCTGCTGGTGGTGGTGCTCCTGGTCGGCGCCGTCGTGCTCTCGGTGATCAGTTGGTACAACACCGGCTACCACGTGGTCGGGCGGGAGTTGCGGATCCACGAGGGCCTGCTGTGGCGCCGGACCCGGGCCATTCCGCTGGAACGGTTGCAGTCGGTGGAGGTGGTACGACCGCTGCTCGCCCAGCTCACCGGCCTCGCCGAACTCCGGCTGGAGGTGGTCGGCGGCGGCAAGACGGAGGCACCGCTGGCGTACGTCACGGTCGCCGACGCGGTGGCCCTCCGGGAGCGCCTGCTGACGTTGGCCGGTCGGGCCCCGCATGCCGCACCGGCGTCGTTCACCGAGGCTCCGGAGTGGTCCGGAGCGGCGCCGTCCGAACAGTCCACGGTGGGACTGCCGAACCAGCCCGAGGCGGTGGGGCCGGGTCAGCCGGCGACCGGAGCCGGTCTGCCCGGAATACCGAACGTCGGCACGCCGCCCCCAGGTCGGCACCTGCACTCGGTATCCAACCGCAACCTGCTGATCAGTCAGCTCCTCACACCGCAGGCGTTCCTGCTGCCGTTCGGCGTCGCCTTCGTGCTGGCGCAGTTCTTCACCGAGGACTCCTGGTCGTTCATCGCCGTCGCCAGCACTCTCACCGCGATGGCCGGGGTGGTGCTGCAACCGATCCGGCGGGTGCTCGACGACTGGGACTTCCGGCTGGCCCGGGACGACTCGGCGTTGCGGGTCCGGCACGGCCTGCTGGAGACGCGGGCTCAGACCGTACCGCTGGACCGGTTGCAGGCGGTCGGGGCGACCTGGCCGCTGCTCTGGCGGATGAAGGGATGGCTGCGGCTGCGCCTCTCGGTGGCCGGCTACTCCAGCGGCGAGTTGGACGACCGCAAGAACCCGGACCGGCTGCTTCCGGTCGGTGACCTGGCCACGGCTCAGATGATCATGGCGGAGGTGCTTCCGGGCGTGAAGCTCGGCGGGGTGCTCACCCCACCCCCGGCCCGAGCCCGCTGGGTGCACCCGCTGGCCCGGACCTCGCTCGGCGCCGGCCTCTCGGCGCGGGTGTTCGCGGTCCGCTCCGGGCTGCTGACCCGGGAACTCCTCGTCGTGCCGTACGCCCGGATCCAGAGCGTCCGCGTGGTACAGGGTCCGCTGCAACGGCGGCTGCGGCTGGCCACCGTCTACGCCGACACCGCCGGCGGTCCGGGCGCGGCGGCCCGGGACCGTGACATACACGAGGCCTGGGCGCTGGCGGCGGAACTCACCGCGCGGGCCCGGTCGGCCCGGCTCACCGGCCGAGGGTGAGCGCCGAGTTCGACGGCGGTGGGTGAGCGCGCCCGGCTCACCGGCGGTGGGTGAGCGCCAGGCTCACCGGCGGTGGGTAAGCTCCCGGTCCGGCTCCGAGCCGGGGCCCGGCTCCTGGTCGGTCTCGTCCGGGCCGGAGCGCTGCGCACCGACCGGGGCGGGCGGCGGGTCCACCGGCTCCGAGCCGGCGGTCGCCGGCTCCGGCCCGGTCGGGCGGCGTCGGGCCTTGCGGGCCGCCCACCAGCGTTCGGCGAGCCCGACGACCAGGAAGGTCAGCCCCACGTACGCCCAGCCGACCAGTACGTCGATCACGTAGTGCTCACCGGCGTAGACCAGGGTGAAGGTCATCGCCAGCGGATAGCAGAGCAGCAGCGGCCACCAGCGTCGCCGGGTCACGCCGAGGAAGAAGACGACCACGAAGAGTGCCCAGGCGGTGTGCAGCGACGGCATCGCGGCCACCGGGTTCGAGGCGATCTGGCCGGCGTTGAGCAGGTTGCCGGCGCCGTGCATGCCGAACTCCCGCCAACCCCGGGTGGAGATCCGGGCGACCTCCTCCAGCATCCCGTACTGGGCGGCCCACCAGGGCGGCGCGGCCGGGTAGATGAAGTAGGTGACCAGGCCACTGGCGCAGAGGAAGCCCCAGCGGCGCATGAACGCCGCCCAGCGGGCCCGCTCCCGGAGCCAGAGCACCACCGCGGCGGTCAGGGTGACCACGAAGTGCGAGAAGTACACCCAACTGACTCCGACGTCCCACCAGTGGATGGCGTCGGGGTCGTAGAGGTGCTGTTGCAGCCAGATGGTCGGCACCTGGCCGTCCATGGCCCAGCCGAACATCCACCGGTCGGCGACGATCAACTCCATGGCGTGCGGCGTCGCCCCGTTGTCCGCGAAGCCACGGGACAGGTTGTAGAGGGCCAGCAGCACCACCACGGGCAGCCAGTCCCGGGCGAAGCCCAGGTGGGTTCGCCAGGGCCGGTCGCTGCGCCACGCGATGGTGGCGGCCCAGAGCCAGGCGAAGGCGTACAGCGGGTCGGTCGGCAGGCCGATCAGGAACCAGCCGGCGACGAAGGCCACGGCCCAGATCGACATGGCGACGAGCCGACGACGACGGAGGCCTTCCGGCACCGGTGGGCCGGGCGGCGACGCGGGCGGGGTGTCGGTAACGGTAACGAGCATCGCCCACCAGGTTAACGGCGCCACTACGGAGGACTGCGGGAGGGACGACGGCACCGCGCCGAGCGGTCGACGGCCGCCGCTACCGCACGGCTACCGGCAGGCAGAGAAGGCGGATTTCGCTTAATTCGGACAATACGCCCCTTCGGCCACTTACGATTTCCGAGAATTCGCTGAATATCAGTCGGCCGGAGAGCAATGGCGGCACCGTCCAAACAAGAAGAGCTTTCGGTGTCACAGGTGTCGTCCTTCCGCCCTGACATCGAGGGCATGCGAGCGCTCGCCGTCATCCTGGTGGCGCTTTACCACTGCGGTACGCCGGGATTCGACGGCGGCTTCGTCGGAGTCGATGTCTTTTTCCTGATCTCCGGCTACCTGATCACCGGACTCCTGATCAAGGAGCGACAGACAACCGGGCGAATCAACCTGCGCCGGTTCTACGCCCGGCGCGTACGCCGGCTGCTGCCCGCGTCGATCGTGGTGGCGCTCGCCACCTTCGGCCTGGCAAAGCTCGTCCTGTCACCGTTGGGACTGCTCGATCTGCGCCGGGACGCCCTTGCCACACTCGGCTACCTGGCCAATTACTGGTTCGCGCTTCGGAACACTGACTACCTGCACGATCACGCCGGGGCGTCGCTGTACCAGCAGTACTGGTCCCTGGCGGTGGAGGAGCAGTTCTACCTCGTCTGGCCGGTGCTGCTCATCGCCGGTTGCCTCGTGCTGAACCGGCTCGGAGTCATCACCGCGGCCCGGGTGGTGATCGCCAGTGTGCTCGCCGCGTCGTTCGCGTTGAGCGTCGTCCTGACGACGTCCGCCCAGCCGTGGGCGTTCTTCAGCCTGCCGACCCGCGCCTGGGAACTGGCCGCCGGCGGTCTGCTCGCCCTCTTCCTCGGTCGAGTGGGTTCCTGGCCGGCACCGCTGGCGCAGGCCCTTGGTTGGTGCGGGCTTCTGCTCATCCTCGTCGCGCCGCCGCTGCTGGTGGAAATCGCGACATTTCCGGGGTGGGCCGCAGCCGTACCGGTGATCGGGGCGGTCCTGGTGATCTCCGCCGGCACACGTCATCGCGGGCCGCTCCAGACGGCGCTCGCCAGCGCTCCGCTGACCTTCATCGGCCGGCTGTCGTACTCGATCTACCTGTGGCACTGGCCCCTGCTGGTCCTGGCCGGCGGAGTCCGTGGCGGTTCGCTGCCCTGGTCGGCCCGGGGAGCCGTACTCGCCGGGACCGTGGTCGTCGCGTGGCTGACCTATCGACTGGTGGAGAATCCGCTACGGCATCAACGCTGGCTCAGCGCGAGGCCCGGGTGGTCGATTGCCGCCGGTGCCGCCAGCACCGCCGTCGGCGCGGCCGCCGCCGTCCTGATCGCGATGCCACCGGTCCTCCACGTCGATCGCACGGCCGAGCCCGTCGCCGGCTCCGGGCGGGACGACTGGACCAGCTACGTCCCGAGCAACCTCACCCCTCCCCTGCAGTCCGCCGGGGCCAACTTCCCGTCGGTCTTCTCCGACGGCTGCCACGCCGACTTCCGCGACGTGGTCGTCCACGACTGCGTGTACGGGCGGGCCGGTTCGGACGTCACCGTGGTCCTGTTCGGCGATTCACATGCCGCCCAGTGGTTTCCGCCGCTGAGAGCGGTCGCCGACCGGCACGGGTTCCGGCTCGTGTCGCTGACGAAGTCCGGATGTCCGAGCGCGAGCGTACGCAAGACGAGCAATTATCTCGGCCGGGAATACCACGAGTGCGACGAATGGCGCTCCCGAGCCCTGGACCGGATCGTCAGGGAGCAGCCCGAACTGGTGGTCATTGCGAACAGTACGAACGCCACACACGATGGAATCGTTCCGAAGGAGGAGTGGCTGGCCGGCATGGGAAAGACTCTCGACCGGCTCTCCTTCCTACCACGTCTGACGGTGCTGGCGGACACCCCCTATGCCGACGCCGACGTCCCGAGCTGCCTGTCGGCACGGCTCTCTGCCGCGTTGTCCTGCACCCTTTCCCGAGCCACCTCCGTCAACGCCGACTTCAGTCGGGGCGAGGCAGAATTGGTACGCGGCAGGGGTCGCCAGGTGCGCGACCTCAACGATTACCTCTGCTCCGCGCAGGAATGTCCCGCCATCATCGGCGACACCCTGGTCTACATCGACAGACACCATCTCAGCCCGCAGATCACCCTGGCGCTGAGCAACGTCATAGAACGGGACGTCCTGTCGAACGTCACCGCTTCCGGGCAGACGGAGCCCGACTAGCGCGGCCGGATGGGCCGCGCGCCGCCGGAACGGCTCGACCCGGCACCACTAGCAACTGGCTTGCTAGCGTAGTAACTCGATTGCTAGTGTCCCGGCATGTCAGTGTCCCGGATCCTCCTCGGACTGCTCGAACCCAGCTCACAGCACGGTTACGTGCTGCGGCGCCGCTACGACGAGTGGTTCGGCACCAGCCGGCCACTCAAGTCGGCCCAGGTCTACGCCACCCTGAACCGGCTCGACCGCGACGGGCTGATCAATCTCGCCGGGGTCGCCGCCGGAGTCGGCCCCGACCGTCGGGTCTACGCCATCAGCGAGGCCGGCGTCGTCGAGTTGGACCGCTGGCTCGACGAGCCGGACGTGCCCGAGGTGACCGGCAGCCGCAAGGTGCTCTTCGCCAAGGTGCTCATCGCGCTCTCCAGCGGTCGGCCCGCCGAGCCGATGCTCGACCGGCAACGCCAGGCACACCTGGCCCGGATGCGGGAGCTGCGCGCCCAACGGCAGGCCGGCGACCTGCTCGGGCAGCTCGACGCCGACTTCGAGATGTACCACCTCGACGCCGACCTGAAATGGATCGACGGCGCCGTCGCCCGGCTCCACCGGCTGGCGACGCTCGTACACCGCGCCGACGGCGCGGAGAAGGAGAACTGACGATGATCCTCCAGGGCAGCAACCTCGCCATCCGGTTCGGCCAGACCATCGCGCTGAACGGCGCCGACGTGGCGATCTCCCCCGGCGAGATCCTCGCCATCATGGGACCGTCGGGGTCGGGCAAGTCCACCCTGCTGCACGTGCTCGCCGGAATCCTCCGCCCCGAGCACGGCGAGGTACGCCTGGGCGACCAGCGGATCGACAACCTCTCCGACAGCCGGCGCAGCCGACTGCGGCTGCGGTCGTTCGGCTTCGTACTCCAGTTCGGCGACCTGGTACCCGAACTCTCGTTGCGGGAGAACGTCGAACTGCCGATGCGACTGCTCGCCGTACCGAAGGCAAAGGCCCGGGTACGCGGCACCGAACTGCTCCGGCACCTGGAGGTGGACGAGCTGGCCGACCGGCGCCCCGGCCAGGTCTCCGGCGGCCAGGCGCAGCGGGCCGCCGTCGCCCGGGCCCTGGCACACCGGCCGACCGTGATCTTCGCCGACGAGCCCACCGGGGCCCTGGACAGCGCCGCCGGTGAGGTGGTGCTGGACACCCTGACCGGACTGGCCCGCAAGGAGGGCAGCGCGGTCGTGATGGTCACCCACGAGGCCCGGGTCGCCGCGTACGCCGACCGCACCGTGTTCCTCCGCGATGGGCGGGTGGCCGCGTGAGGCGCTGGATCTGGCTCGGGCTGCGGCTCTCGATCGGCTCCGGCCGGGGCGGACTGCTGCGTACCGCGTTGATGTCGTCCGGCGCGGCGATCGGCGTACTGCTGGTGCTGGCGTCGTTCGCCACCGTCTCGGTCGCCGGGGCGCAACAGGAGCGGGCCCTGGCACGTACCCCGGTCTGGGACGAGAGCGGTGCGAGCCCGGCCAGCCTGCGGGTGTCGGACATCGAGGACGCGATCGGCGGTCGGGTGCTCCGCCGTACCGTGGTCTCGGGTGTCACCGCGACCAGCCCGCACCCACCCGGAATCGCCGCACTACCGCGGCCCGGGGAGATCGTGGTCTCCCCCGCGCTACGCGACCTGCTGGCCACCGACTCCCGGGCCGCCGGCCGGTTCCCGCAGCGGGTCGTCGGCACGATCGGCCCGGCGGGTCTGCTCGCCCCGGACGAGCTGATGGCGTACGTCGGCGCGGAGTTCGTCCCACCGACACCGGAGACGGCGCAGGCCCGGGAGAACCAACCGGTCACCAGCTTCGGCGGGCCACTGCGGTACGCCCTGGGTGCGCAGACGTTCGGTCCGGACGTGTTCACCCCGGCCCGGCTGCTCGCCGTCGCCTTCGGATTGTTCGTGCTGGTGCCGTTCGGCGCCTTCCTGGTCACCTGCGCCCGGCTGTCGGCGTCCACCCGGGACCGGCGGATCGCCGCGCTGCGCCTGCTCGGGGTCTCGGGTCGGCAGGCGACTCTGGTCAACGCGGTGGAGACCGGTGTGGTCACCGCCGGTGGCGCGTTGCTCGGCCTGTCCGCGTACGCGCTGCTGGGCCCGCTGTCCGAGGGTTGGCGGATCGGCCGGCTGTACTGGTACGCGGCCGACGTGTCGGTACCGGCGGCGGTGATCGGCGGCGTGCTCGCACTCACCGTGGCGTACGCGGTCGCGGTCGGGGTCTCCGCCACCTGGGCCGCCCGGACCAACCCCCTGGCGGTACGCCGGGACGCGCCGGGCAGTCGCCCCGGGCTGTGGCGGCTCGGGCCACTACTGGCCGGACTCGGCGGCGCGGCGCTGGCCGCCGTGCTCGGCCGGGACGATCCCGGGCGGACCGAGGCGTTTCTCTTCGCCGGCTCGCTGCTGCTGACCGGACTGGCGCTGCCGCTCGCCCTGCCCATCCTCGGGTACGGGGCCGCCGGCCTGCTCGCCCGGCTGCCACGTACCCCGGTCTGGCTGGAACTGGCCGCCGCCCGGCTGCGGCACGCGCCCGGGGTGGCGCCCCGGCTGGTCGCCGCGCTCACGGTGATGATCTACGTGGTCGGGTTGGGATCCCTCGGCGTGGGCCTGGTGGCCAACGACCGCGAACTCCTGCCGACCGGTGACCAGAGCGGTGCCCAGATGTACCAGATCCTCGGCGCCGAGACGATGCCGACCGACGACCTGCGGCAGATCCCCGGCACCCAACTCGTCGACCTGCGCAACCTTGAGGCCACCGTTGCCGGCCAGCCGGACAACGTGCTCCTCGGGACCTGCGCCGACCTCACCGGCATGTTTCGGCTCGGTGCGGGCGAGTCGTGCGTGGACGGCAGGAACTACCGGCTGGAGTTCGAACCGGCCAACTGGGGCAGGAGGCCGCTCGATCCCGGAACCGAGGTGGTCCTGGAGGGCGGCATCCAGACTCCGGCCCCCGAGCAGGTCCTCCACCTGGACATGAGGTTCAGCCTCGGCCAGAGCGGCACGATGCTGGTCACCCGGCAGGCGCCGGGCGCCGAGACTCTGTACGGCGCCGCGTCGTCCCGGCCACTGCTGGTCACCTCGGACCGGTCCACCGCCGACCGGGCCGCCCAACTGATCGCCGCCCGGTACCCGGCCGGCTATCTCAGCGGCGACCTCGGCGGGCAGCGGGGCTTCGACGGCAATCTCCTGGTGACGCTGCTGGTCGCCGGGCTGACCGTGAGTTTCGTGCTCGGCATCGGCGCGTTCGCCGCCGCCGCCGTCGACCGGACCATGGAACGCCGCCGCGACAACGCCACCCTCGCCGTGGTGGGTACCAGCCCGCGCACCATCACTGCCGGCGAGGTCGGGTTCGGTGCACTGCCGCTGGTGATCGGGCTCGTCCTGGCCAGCCTGGCGACCGTGACGCTGGCCGGCGTGCTGGCCGTGCTCAGCGATCTCGCCGTACGCCAGGTCCTCGACCGGATAGCTCCGACCCTGGGGCTCGCGGCCGGCGCGCTGGCGGCCGGGCTGGTGCTGATCGCGGTACCGGCCTGGCTGACCCAGCGGATCACCGCCGAGCAGCTACGCCGGCCCTGATCGGGGCGGGCCAGCGGGAACGGCCGGGTCCCGGGCCGGTCGGTGATCGCTGCGGCGACCCGACCCGCCCGGGGACCGGTGAGATCGAAGGGTGCGGGCCGGGTGGCCGGGTGTCGAGTGCCGGTCAGTGCCTGACCCGGCCGGCGACCTCCACCCCCGGCTGGACCCGACACCTCCGAAGTGGAATCGCCCGATAACGTTCGGTCAGCATCAGCCCTCTCTCGTCCATCAGGCGTTCCGCATGCGGCGAGGCCGACCAGACCGGACGGGGTGACCCGCAGCCCATGGAACCGGGAAGTTCAGGCGCCGGAACCCTCCGCACCGGGCTGTCGACCATCCGATCCTTTCGGCGCGGGTCAGCGCGTGTCGCCAATCGACGCAGTCGAAACATCTAGGCTCTGACCATGGAACAGCAGCGCCCCGTCGAGCCGGAGTCGGCCCGGGAGCCGGGATCGGGCCGGGAGACGGACCAGGGGACGGGTCAGCGGCAGGACCGCGAGCATGCGCCCGAGCCCGAGGCTGTCTTTCCGCCGGGGCTGACCGCCCGGGTCGAACTGACCGTCACCGACATCGACACCGCGCAGGCGGTCGGCTCCGGGGACGTACCCGTGCTCGGCACGCCCCAGGTGCTGGCGCTGGCCGAGGCGGCCACGGTGGCCGCGACGGCCCGCCGGTTGCCGCCCGGTATGACCACCGTGGGCCTGCGGGTCGAACTGGACCACCGGGTACCGACCCCGGTCGGCCGCACGGTCGTGGCGCAGGCCCGGCTGGCAAAGGTCGACGGGCGACGGCTGCTGTTCGAGGTGACCGCCACCGAGGGGACGACGACCGTCGCGGACGGCAGGGTCGAGCGGGTCATGGTCGACCGGCAGCGCTTCGTGGACCGGGCGCTCGGCAACTCATGACCATCGCCTTCACCGAGATCGCCGACCGGGTGTACGTGCTGCGGGAGCCGATGCTCGACGTCAACGTCACCCTGGTGCTCGGCGACGGCGAGGCGCTGGTGGTGGACACGCTCTCCACCGCCGCCCAGGCCGCCGAACTGGTCACCGCGGCCCGGGTGGTCACCCCGGCCCCGTTGACCGTGGTCAACACCCATCACCACTTCGACCACTGCTTCGGCAACGCCACCGTCGCCGCCGACCAGCAACGACCGGTGTACGCCCACCAGGCGACCGCCCAACTGCTCCGCGAGCACGCCGCCGCGTGCCGCCGGGAGGCGTACGACGAGATGCTGCCCGCCGATCCCGGGCTCGCCGCCGAACTCGCCCGGACGACGATCCTCGCGCCGACGCACGCCGTACGCCAGGAATCCGCGGTGGATATCGGTGGCCGGGCGGTGGTCCTCCGGCACCTCGGTCGGGGGCACACCGAGGGCGATCTGGTGGTGCAGGTGCCCGACGCCGACGTACTGGTCACCGGTGACCTGATCGAGGAGAGCGGGCCACCGGCGTTCGAGGACGCGTACCCGCTGGAGTGGGTGGAGACGGTGGCCGCACTGCTCCGGCTCACCACCCCGGGCACCGTGGTGGTACCCGGACACGGCGCGGTGGTCGGCCCGGACTTCATCCAGGTCCAGCACGACGACCTGGCCACGATGAGCTGGCTGATCCGCAACGGTGACGCCGACCGGGCACCGGCCGAGCGGGTCGCCGCGCGGACACCGTTCGACCCGGAAGCCGGGCTGACCGCCGTCCGGCGTGGCTACGCCGAACTACGCGGCGACGCCTGAGCGACCCCCGTCGCCCGCCGGGGCGGCATGCCCGCCCTTCGCCCGCCGGGGCGGCATCGGTGCCCGCCTTCGCCCGCCGGGGACGCCTGAGCGACTCCCGTCGCCGCCGGGGACGCGACGGACGGCCGACGCGGCCGGGGTCAGGTCGGGAAGCGGCGGGCCACCTCTGCCCGGGTCGGCATCGCGACCGCCCCGCCGGGCGACTCGCAGACCAGCCCGGCGACCCGGAGCGCGTAGCCGACCCGCTCCAGCCAGCCGGTCGGCTCCGTCGGCGCCCCGTCGGCGATCAGCTCGGCAATCAGGGCCGCCATCACCGAATCGCCGGCTCCGGTCGCGTCGACCGCCTGGACCACGGGAGCGGGCAGCCACACCGGCGATCCGCTCGCGCCCGTCGAAACCAGTGCGCCGCGCGCCCCGGCGGTGACCACGACGGCGCCGGCCCCGAGAGCGTGCAACCGCAGCGCCACGGCCTCGGCCGAGGCGTCCCCGTACAGCACCTCGGCGTCGGCGGCGCTCAGCTTCACCAGGTCGGCGGAGGCGACGAAGCCGGCCACCACCTCCCGGAGGTCGGCAACCGAAGCCTGATCCGGCAGCAGCCGGGGCCGGACGTTCGGATCGAAGACCCGTAGGCCGGTGGCGAGCGCCCAGGCCCGCCGGGCGGCGGCGAGCACCGGCGGGCAGAGCAGCACGATCGAACCGGCGTAGAGCACCGCCGCGCCCTCGATCAGCGGTACGTCGAGATCCTCCGGCCCGAGCAGCCCGTAGGAGAGCGGTTCGCCGTAGAACCGGAAGTCCGGCTCGGCCCCGGCGAAGGTGGCCACCCCGAGCGTGGTCGGAGCGGGTCGCACCACGACGCCCCGCCGGCCGACCCCGACGGCGTCGAGGAAGTCCCGGATCCGTCCGGCGAGTACGTCGTCACCGAGCGATCCGACGAACTCCACCTCGGCACCGAGCCGGGCCGCCCCGATGGCGACGTTGAGCGGCGCTCCGCCGATCGCCTGCCGGTACACCGGTTGCCCGTCGTGCTCCCCGTCCAACAGGTCGACCAGTGCCTCGCCGAGCACCACCGCGTAACCCATCGCGCCTCCCCGATCCACCACCGAGCACCATGCCGACCGTGACACACCTGCCCCGAAGCCACCCCTGACACACCCGCCCCGACGCCGCACCCGGCGACGCCCCACCCGCACCGACGCCACAGTCGCACCCGCCCGACGCCACAGTCGCACCCGCACTCGCGCCCGCGCCGACGGCACAGTCGAGCTGATGTCACACCCGCCGGGCACACTCCGGTGCCATGACGACGGCACACGAGACTGTCTCGAAATACTGGACCATCTGCGACGCGCGTGACTGGGCGGGCTTCGCCGCGCTGCTCGCCGAGGACGTGGTCTACGACCTGCCGCAACCCCGTCAGCGGATCAACGGGCGCGACGCGTTCGTACGCTTCAACGTCGAGTATCCGGGCGACTGGCACGTGACGGTCGAACGGGTGGTGGGCGAGGGCTCGCACGCGGCGTCGTGGGTCCGGGTCGCCCTCGACGGGGAGGATCTACCCGCGCTCTCCTTCTTCGAGTTCGACGACGCGGGGCTGATCGTCCGGATCACCGAGTTCTGGCCGGAGCCGTACGATCCGCCGGCCGGTCGGGAGCACCTGGCCGAGAACTACTGATCCGACCCCTGGTCAGCTTTCCGGCCGGTCGACCACCGTCGATCGGCCGAAAATATCTCATCGAGACTTGCCTATTGCATCGGGCTCGGATCCGTGATGCGATTGCCCCTACCGAGCCAGTGCGGGGGCTGACGCGCTGTGCCGGGTGCCGGCAGGGGCCACGCCGAGGAGCACACATCCGTGATCGGACTGTGCGCCGTGTCGCCGCCTGCCGTTCGGCAGATACCAGCCCACCACCTTCCGGGGCAGACCGGCGATACCGCAAGCAGTGTCGGAAGCGGGCGCCCGCGTGACGCGGGTCCCCCGCAGGTTGCCCGCAGCGTCAATTTCCCGCTGCGGCAGTGCCCCCCAGAAGGAGAACTCGGTGAAACGTCTTCGCAGGATCGCGGTGCTTGGCGCCGTGGCCGCGCTTACCGCCGGTGTGATCACGGTGGTGAATCCCACTCCGGCCGTCGCCCACGGTGCCGCCATGGCGCCGGGCAGCCGTACCTTCCTGTGCTGGAAGGACGGGCTCAGCCCGCAGGGCGACATCCGCCCCAACAACCCGGCCTGCGCGGCGGCAGTCGCGCAGAGCGGAGCCAACACGCTCTACAACTGGTTCAGCGTGCTCCGCTCGGACGCGGGCGGCCGGACCACCGGCTTCGTCCCGGACGGGCAGCTCTGCAGCGGTGGCAACAGCACCTTCAGCGGATTCAACCTGGCCCGCAACGACTGGCCGCTGACCCACCTCACCGCCGGCGGAAACTTCAACTTCAAGTACAGCAACTGGGCCCACCACCCCGGCACGTTCTACTTCTACGTGACCCGGGACGGTTTCAGCCCGACCAGCGCGCTGAACTGGAGCAGCCTGGAGAGCACGCCGTTCCTGACGGTGACCAACCCGCCGCAGCAGGGTGCGGTCGGCAGCAACGAGGGCCACTACTACTTCAGCGGGCGGTTGCCGACCGGTAAGAGCGGCCGGCACATCATCTACTCCCGCTGGGTCCGCTCGGACAGCCAGGAGAACTTCTTCGGCTGCTCGGACGTGGTCTTCGACGGCGGAAACGGCGAGGTGACCGGGGTCGGGTCGGGCAGCACGAACCCCACCAACCCGCCCACCACCACGCCCCCGAACAACCCGCCGACCACCCCGCCGGGTGGCACGGCCGGCTGCTCGGCCGCGTACCGGCTCACCGGTAACTGGTCGGGTGGCTTCCAGGCGGACGTGACGGTCAGCAACACCGGAACCTCGGCACTGAGCGGCTGGACCGTCCAGTGGACCTTCGCGAACGGCCAGACCGTCGGCAGCCTGTGGAACGGTACGCACACCCAGAGCGGAAGCTCCGTGACGGTGCGCAATGTCGGCCACAACGGCAATCTCGCACCCGGTGCGACCGGCACGTTCGGCTTCACCGGCAGCGTCAGCGGCAGCGCCAACGCCGTACCGACGCTGACCTGCAGCAGTCCGTAACCACCACCGCACACCGCAACGGGCCCGGCGCCGATGGTGCCGGGCCCGTTCGCGTACGCGTACGCGTGTGTGCGGGTGCGGGTGCAGAGGTGTTAAGAAGGGGCCCTTCTTCTACGAAAAGCGATAAGAAGGGGCCCTTCCTTACACTCGGGTCAGCGGACCATGCTGCCGACTACCGGCTTGGTGAGCAGGGCCGACTGGTTGCGCTGGATGCCCGGGTCGAGGGTGCGGGCCACGAAGATCGCGTGCCAGACGCAGAAGATGAGGACCGTCCAGATCTTGCGGGAGTGGTCGGCCTCGCCCCGCCGGTGCTCCTCCAGCAGCCGCATCGCGTACGACAGGTCGAGCAGGTCACCGGCGCCGGAGATCGAGAAGATGTGCCGGGCCCAGTCGTACATCTCGCCGGCCAGCCAGACCCGGGTCGGGGTCGGAAAGCCCAGCTTGCGCCGGTTGACGATGGCCGGCGGGACGACGCCCTGCAGGGCCTGCCGCATCGCGTACTTGGTGGCGTCGGAGCGCGGCGGGAGCTTCAGGTCGACCGGGATGCCGGCGGCGACGTCGAAGACCTCGCGGTCGAGGAACGGCACCCGCACCTCCAGCGAGTGCGCCATCGAGATCCGGTCCGCCTTGACCAGGATGTCGCCGCGCAACCAGGTGTAGAGGTCGATGTACTGCATCTTGGTCACGTCGTCCAGCTCGGTGGACTCGGCGTAGATCGGGGCGGTGACGTCGGTGTACCGCACCGAGGGGTCGTACCGGCGCAGCAGGTGCTGCTTCTCCTCCTCGGTGAACATCCGGGCGTTGCCGTAGTAGCGCTGCTCGATCGGGGTGGTGCCGCGCTCCAGGAAGCTCTTGCCCTTCACCCCCTGCGGAATCGCCTTGGAGACCGCGCGCAGCCCCTTCTGGACGCCGCCGGGCAGGCCGTTGACCGCACCGAGCGACAGCGGCTCCCGGTAGATGGTGTACCCGCCGAAGAACTCGTCCGCGCCCTCGCCGGAGAGCACCACCGTGACGTGCTCGGCGGCCTTCTTCGCGACGAAGTAGAGCGGCACCAGGGCCGGGTCGGCGACCGGGTCGTCCAGATGCCAGACGATCTTCGGCAGCGCCTCCATCATGTCCTGCGGCCCGATCTTCGTCGGGATGGTGGTGACCCCGAGGTGCCGGGCCGAGTCCTGGGCCACCTCGATCTCCGAGTAGCCGTCCACGTCGTAGCCGACGGTGAAGGTCAGGATGTTCGGGTTGAACTCCCGGGCCAGCGCCACCACGGCGGTCGAGTCGATGCCGCTGGACAGGAAGCAGCCCACCGGTACGTCGGCACGCATGTGCATCCGGACGCTCTCCCGCAGCGTCTCGCGGATCCGGTCGTACAGCTTCTGCGGCTCCTGGACCGGAGCGGGCCGGAACACCGGCCGGTACCAGCGGCGTACCTCGATCTGCTGGCCCGGCGTCCAGGTCAGGTACTCCCCCGAGCCGATCCGGCTGATCCCCTGGTGCAGGGTGCCGGGCTCGGGGACGTACTGGAGGGTCAGGTAGTGCGACAGGCTGGCGGTGTCCACGCCCGCGTCACCGGCGTGCGCCGAGGGGGCGAAGGGCAGCAGCGCCTTCTTCTCCGAGGCGAGGTAGACCCCGTCCCGGGTCTGCAGGTAGTGCAGCGGCTTGATCCCGAAGTTGTCCCGGGCGCCGAAGGCCCGGCGCAACTGCCGGTCCCAGATGACGAAGGCGAACATCCCGCGCAGCCGGGTGAGCACCTGCTCACCCCAGTAGTGGAACCCGGCGACGATCACCTCGCCGTCGCCGTTGGTGGAGAACTGCGCGCCGTAGTCCCGGGCCAGTTCCTCACGCAGCTCGATGTAGTTGTAGATCTCACCGTTGAAGGTCAGCAGGTAGCGGCCGTTCGCGTACGGCAGCGGCTCGTGGCTGAGCGCCACGTCGATGATCGACAACCGCTTGTGCGCGAAGACGGCGTCGGTGTACCCGTCCGGCGTCGAAATCACCTCTACACCGGTCTCGTCCGGTCCTCGGTGGTGCAGGCATTCCAACGCGCCGGCCAGGGCGTCCCGATGCGCGCCGGCGTTGCCGTGCGCGCTGAAAAAGGCCAGGAGTCCGCACATGGCGGTCATCTTTCCACGCGGACCTGTGCGGCGTGCCGGCACCGCCGGGAGACCGGACCCGGCCCGGCACGGTACCGTCGGATCACGCCAGAAGCGGGATCAGGTCAGCCGGACGAGGAACCGGATCGACCTCGCGAGGATCCGACCAGACGTCGCGGGAGATCGGGCCGAGCCGGACGAGGGAGGAGCGGCGATGTCCGACGAGCGGACCGACATCACGGCAGAGCCGGGACAGACGGACTCGGCCCGTACCGAGTCACACGACCCGGACTTCCCGGAGAAGTTCCTCGAGTTCATGCGGCAGGGATGGCGGGACACCACGCTGCCGGTCGGGCCGCGTCCCGAGGTGCCGAACTACGCCAAGCGCCGGGCGGCGCTGTCGGCCGCGCTGGCCGGTGAGACCCTGGTGATCCCCACGGGCCGGGAGAAGGTCCGGGCGAACGACACCGAGTTCCCGTTCCGGCCCGGCAGCGACTTCGCCTACCTGACCGGCGACCACGCTCCCGACAGCGTGCTGGTGCTCCGCCCGAACGGCTCCGGTCACGACGCCGTGCTGTACATGCGGCCCCGGTCGTCCCGGGACAACGACGAGTTCTTCCGCAGCCGCGACGGCGAACTCTGGGTCGGCCGCCGGCACACCCTGGCCGAGAAGTCCACCGAACTGGGCATCGAGACCGCGCCGCTGGAGGAGTTGGCGGACGCGCTGGCCGACTGCGCCCCCCGGCGGACCCGGGTGCTGCGCGGGCTGGACCCGTCGGTCGACGCCGCCGTACGTCCGTACGAGCCGCGCCGGCCGGAGGCGCCGGCCGCCGGGCAGGAGGAGCAGCCCGCCCCGCTCGGCCGGGACCGCGAACTGGCCGCCCTGCTCTCCGAGCAGAAGCTGGTCAAGGACGAGTGGGAGATCGCCCAGCTCCAGGAGGCGATCGACGCCACGGTACGCGGCTTCGAGGACGTTGCCCGGGTGCTGCCGGCCGACCGGCCGGTGACCGAGCGGCTGATCGAGGGCGTCTTCGGTCTGCGTGCCCGGCACGACGGCAACGGCGTCGGCTACAACTCGATCGTCGGCTCCGGAGAGCACGCGACGATCCTGCACTGGATCCACAACACCGGCCTCACCCGGCCGGGTGAACTGCTGCTGATGGACATGGGGGTGGAGGGCCGCAACCTCTACACCGCCGACGTCACCCGAGTGGTGCCGGTCTCGGGCACCTTCACCCCGCTGCAACGGCAGGTGTACGACATCGTCCACGCCGCGCAGCAGGCCGGCATCGACGTCATCCGGCCCGGAGTGGCGTTCAAGGACGTGCACCGCACCTGCATGCGGGTGCTCGCCGAAGGGCTCTCCGACCTGGGGCTGCTGCCGGTCAGCGTGGACGAGGCGATGGACGAGCAGTCGATGGTCTACCGCCGGTGGACGCTGCACGGCTTCGGGCACATGCTCGGGATCGACGTACACGACTGCGCCAACGCCCGCAAGCAGCAGTACCGGGACGGCACCCTCGGCGAGGGCTACGTGCTCACCGTGGAACCCGGGCTCTACTTCCAGCCCGAGGACGACCTGGTCCCCGAGGAGTTGCGCGGGATCGGCGTACGCATCGAGGACGACGTACTGGTCACCGCGGACGGCGCGGTCAACCTGTCGGCGGGACTGCCGCGCGGGGCCGACGAGGTGGAGGCGTGGCTCGACGCCCAGCGCACCGCCGGCCCCCGACTGCCCGGCTGAGCCTGGCCGCAGGCCGGCCGGCGAGGGTGCGGTCGACCCACGCACCGGCAGCCATCGCCGATGGTCGCTATCAGCAGTCCGCGACGGTACGATGGCGCTGCGTCATCACCGGCGAACGGTAGGGAAAGGCGTCCGTGCCCGAAAGCAACCTCGGCGAGCCGCCCCGGGCTCCGACCAGGAGCGTGCTGAGGCTGGCCTTCGCGGTCGCCGGGGTGGTCGCCTTCGTCTGCGGCTACGTCGGGCTGCACCAGCACCTGTCCAGCTCCGGCGAGTACGGCCACACCCCGTTCGACCTGTTCTACTACGACCTACAGCTCTTCGTGCTCGGCGCACCGCCACTGGACGAGGGTGGACCGTTCCCCCCGCTGCTGGACATCGCCCGGTTCGCGGCGCCGGCCGTCACCGCGTACGCCGTGGTGGAAGCCTGCCGACTGCTGTTCGCCACCGAACTGCGTCGGCTCCGGGACCGGAACGCCCGCGGGCACGTGATCGTCTGCGGCGACGGCCTGGTGGCGGACACCCTGACCCGCCGGCTCCGGGCCGCCGGCCGGCGGGTGGTGACCGTCCGCTCCGACATGGGGACGGCGTCCGGGGCGGGCGGGGTGGCCCGGGCCGCCCGGGATCCCAGCGTGCTGCACGGCGCGGGGATCAGCCGGGCCCGGGCCGTCTACGCCTGCACCGACGACAGCGCCACCAACGCCGCGATCGGACTGGCGGCGGCCCGGCACGGCCGCTCCCCGCTGGCCGTCTACGCCCAGGTCAGCGATCCGGAACTCTGCCTGGCGTTGCAGGCCCGGCATCTCGGCCTTGCCCGGCAGCCCGGCGCCCGGCTGGACTTCTTCAACGTCGACGACCTGGCCGCCCGGAAGCTGCTCACCGAGGAACCGCTGATCGCCGTGGCCGGGCGGCCACCCCGGGTGGTGATCCTCGGTGCCACCGCGTTCGGCCGGGCGGTGCTGGTCGAGCTGGCCCGACGGTGGCGGGTACGCGATCCGCACGGCACCCACATGATCCCGCTGGCGCTGGTCGACGAGTCGGCGACCGAGGTGGCGGCGCAGCTCACCCACCGGTATCCGTTCCTGGCCCGGGTCTGCCGGATCATCCCGCTCGACGGCGGGCTCACCGATCTGCCGCAACGGCTGCCCCGGATCGGTTTCCCGTTGCCTCCGGACCGGGTCTTCATCTGCTACGACGACGAGGAGCAGGCGCTCAAGACCGCGCTGACCGCCGAGCAACTGTGGCACGGCGGCCCCGGCTCGATGGTCGTCCGGTTGGACCGGCTGGCCAACCTGCGCGAGGCGTTCGGCAACGGACACGGCATCGGCGTCCTCGACGACCTCTCCGGTGCGCTCCGGCTCTACGGCGTGGTGCACGCCGCGTGTGACCCGGCACTGATCGGGGACGACCTGGTCGAGCGGTTGGCCCGGGTGATCCACGAGTGCTATGTGGTGTCCCGCCGCCGGCACGGCGAGCAGCCCGGAACCAACCCGTCGCTGGTGCCCTGGGAGGAACTCTCGGAGCCGCTGCGCAGGGCCAACCGGGAGCAGGCCAAGGACATCGGGCGAAAGCTGCGTGAGCTGGGCTGCGCCCTGTCGCCGCGGGTGGGGCCGGGCGACGAGCACGCCCTGGAGGAGCCGGAGATCGAACGGCTGGCGGTCCTGGAGCACCAGCGCTGGCTGGCGGAGCAGCAGGCCAACGGCTGGCAGTACGCGCCCGACCGCGACGACGCGCGGCGCCTGCACCCGGCGTTGAGCCCCTGGGAGGATCTGCGGGAGGATCTACGGGAGCGTAACCACGAGGCGGTCCGGGAGTTGCCGGTCATCCTGGCCGATGCCGGGTTCAGGATCGTCCGGGTCGGGAACGCGTAACAACGAACGGACGGTGCTCGATGGCCCGCATCGGTGTCACTGGGCATGTAGTGCTCGCCGACGGAACCGCCGAGCTGGTCTACGCCCGGTTGACCGAGGAGCTACGGCCGTACGCCGGGCCGGATCTGCTCGGGATAACCTGTCTCGCCGACGGCGCCGACCAACTCTTCGCCCGGGCGGTCCTCGCCTGCGGTGGCACGTACGAGGTGGTCATCCCCGCCCGGGACTATCGACGGCGGGCGGTCGAGACACACAACCTGGCGACCTTCGACGAGTTGCTACGCCGGGCGAGTTCGGTGTCGTACATGCCGTTCCAGCAGTCCGGCCGGGAGGCGTACCTGGCGGCGAGCATGGAGATGCTGCGCCGCTGCGATCGCCTGTTCGCCGTCTGGGACGGCCGGCCGTCGGCGGACATCGGCGACACGGCGGACGTCGTACGGGCCGCGCACTCGCGCCACCTGCCGGTCACCGTGCTCTGGCCGACCGGGGCGCGGCGGCGCTGACCGTACGGTCCGGGCCGGCTCGACGTCCGGTTCCGTGATTGATGTCCGCTTCTAGAATCGGATTCGTGCCCGAACCCCAGCGGATGCGGATTCCGGTGTTCCTCTCCACCCCGACCACACTCTCCGACACCCAGCTTGCCGCCCGGACCTTCGTCGAGAAGGCGCTGCGCCGCAACGGGCTGGAGCCGAGAACCCTGGGCGCGACCGACTATCCGAACGACTTTCCGCTCAAGGAGGTCCACGCCATCGGCCGGCACTGCTCCGGCGGCGTGATCCTGGGGTTCGAGCAGATCCGGGTGACCGCCGGGGTGAACAAGCCCGGTACGCCGAAGGAGCAGAAGATCACCAAGCCGATGGGGATCCCGACCCCGTGGAACCAACTGGAGGCGGGTCTGCTGTTCGGCCTCGGCCTTCCTCTGATCATTTTCCGCGAGGACGGAATCTCGGGCGGCATCTTCGACACCGGCGTGACCGACGTGTTCCTCCAGCCCATGCCCGACGGGACGCAGCGGGGCGGGCGTAACGGGTTCGAGCAGGTCCTGGGCAAGTGGCAGGCGGCGGTCGTGAACCACTACTACCGCGACCTGCGCTGACCGGCATTCGACGAGCGGTCCGGTCACCGCCGGCTCACCGCGTCGTTCCCGGTGAGCAGGGCACGGGCCAGCGGGGTGAGCGTGTGATGGGCGGCCTTGCCGTGCCGGGTCGTCCGCAACAACCCGGCATCGCGCAACACGCTGGCATGCTGTGACGCCGACGGCATGCTGATCCCGGCCCGCCGGGCCAGGTCGGTGGTGTTCGCGCCGACCAGCGCGGCCCGGAGCACCGCGGCCCGGGACCGGCCGAGCAGCGCGGTGAGCGGATCGCCCGAGGCCGCGGCGACCCCGAGGGCGTACGCCGGGAGCGGCCGGTGCCCCGCGGCCCGGTGTTCGGCGGGCCGGTGTTCGGCCGGTCGGGGGCGCCGGACCGGGTAGACCACGACGACCGACTCCGGTTGGTTGCCCACCCAGAGTTGACGGGCGAAAACCGACGGCACGAGCAACAGTCCGGCGCCCGCCGGCCGCAGGTCGAGGTCCACGGTGGACCCGACGCTGAGCACCGGATTGCGCCAGGTCGCCCACGGATCGAGCAGCGCGAGCAGCGCCTCCACCCCACCGGTGGCCAGCGCCCGACTGCGTTCGTTGACGTCGAGCCGGACGACCGACTCCCAGGCGGACAGCTCGTCGACCACCCACCGGTCGTAGTAGGCACGGACGGCCGCCGCGAGACTCCGTACCCGACCCACGGAGGTGGTGAGCAGCCATTCCAGCGCCCCTTCGAGGTTGCGGTCCTCGGGCAACGGGGCGAGCAGGTTGGCGGAGCGGGGACGGCCCGGCCCGCTCCCACGCTCGGCCGGCGGTTCGCCGACCGGGTCTGACGACGGCCTGCGACCATCCGGGGCCGGGCCGGGATCGCGCAGGTCGCGCAGCCATCGGGTGAGTTCCGGCCCGCCGGCCGGGTCCGGTCCGGTTCCGGCCCGTGGGGCGGCGAGGCTGACGAAGACCTCGTGCAGCGGCAGGGGTGCGGGGGCGATCCGGGTCCGGGCGATGTCCTCGGCCCCCAACCAGATCCGGATCATCACCACCTCCACGGCTTTCGTCTGATCACGAGACGCCGTCGCCCCGCCGCCTAGTTGTCGGCCCTCCGGATGGTTTGGACCCAGTCAAAAGCATTGCCGCGATGACCGGATCGGCTCGTAACTGGTGCACAGGAGCCGGCCGGTCATGGCTGGTCCGGCCGGACGAACGCCCGTACGCCCGGTTAGCTCGCGCCGCCCAGGTCAGGGCCGTGGCGCGAACACGAAGGAGGCTCAATGCCGGTGCCCAGACGTGTCACCTGGAGCGCGGCGGCACTCGCCGTCGTACTCGCCGTCACGGCGTGCAGCGACGACGGCGGAGAGCCGAACACCGCCGACGGCAACGGCATCGTCCGGATCGGTCTGGTCGAACCGCAGCACCTGATCCCGTCGAACGCCACCGAGAGCGCCGGTGCCCAGGTGATCGCCGCCCTCTTCACGCCGCTGGTCGACTTCGACGCGGAGAAGAAGCCGTTCGAGGTGGCCGCCGAGTCGATCGAGTCGTCGGACAACAAACTCTGGACGGTGAAGCTGAAGAGTGGTTACACCTTCCACAATGGCGAGCCGGTGACCGCCGACAACTACATCAACGCCTGGAACCACGCGGCGTACGGGCCAAATGGCAACGGCGGGGCGTACTTCTTCGCGGAGATCGAGGGGTACGAGGACCTCCAGTCGACCGACCCGGACGGTGACGGTCCGCAGAAGGCGCCGGAGCCCAAGGCGAAGAAGCTGACCGGCCTGAAGAAGGTCGACGACCTGACGTTCACCGTCACCCTGTCGGGGCCGTTCGCGGAGTTCGAGTCGGTGCTCGGCTACCACGTCTTCTCGCCGCTGCCGGCCGCCGCCTGGGCCTCCGACGGTGTGGTGAAGGACGGCTTCGAGGACGCCCTGATCGGCAACGGACCGTTCAAGATGAAGGGCAGCTGGCAGCACGACTCGAAGATCGAGGTCGAGCGGTACGACGCGTATTCCGGCACCAAGCCGAAGATCGGCGGCGTGGTGTTCCAGATCTACCAGGCATTGACGGCGGACTATGCCGATCTGATCGCCGGGAACAACGACGTGACCAAGACCATCGCGACCGAGCACCTGGCCAGCGCGACGGCCGATCTCGGTGACCGGTTCAAGAAGAGCCCGTTGTCGTCCTTCCAGTTCCTGGCCTTCCCGACCTTCCAGCAGGAGTTCGCGAAGCCGGAGGTCCGCAAGGCGATCTCCATGGCCATCGACCGGGACGAGATCGTCAAGACGATCTTCAAGGACTCGCAGACCTCGGCCCGCGCGTTCGTGTCACCGGCGGTGGCCGGGGCCCGGCCGGACACCTGCGGCGAGGCGTGCGTCTTCGATCCGGTGAAGGCGAAGGCGGCGTACCAGGCGGCCGGTGGGCCGAACCGGTTGCAGATCTCGTACAACAGCGACGGCGGACACAAGGACTGGATCGACGCCACCTGCAACCAGCTCAGCAACAATCTCGGGGTGGAGTGCGTCGGCACCGCCGAGACGAGGTTCGCCGACCTGCTGACCAAGGTCGAGGAGAAGACACCGGTCGGGATGTTCCGGCTGGCCTGGTCGATGGACTATCCCTCGATGCAGAACTACCTCGGGCCGCTCTACGGCACCGGCGGATCCTCGAACTACTACGGCTACAGCAACCCCGAGTTCGACCGGCTGGTCGCCGAGGGTGTCGCGGCACCCAACCAGGACGAGGCGATCAAGAAGTACCAGCAGGCCGAGGAGATCCTCGCCCGGGACATGCCGGTGATCCCGCTCCGCTTCGGGCAGAACAACTTCGGTCACTCGACCCGGGTCAGCAACGTCGAGATGGACCTGTTCGGTCAGGTCGACCTGTTGAAGATCGAGGTTACCGGCTGATCCTGTCCGGCCGTACCACCCGGTCCGCCCTCCGTCGTCAGATCCTCGACGACGGAGGACGGACCGGGCTCCACGTTCTATCTCACCGGCACTTCCAGGTGACCCCCCCGATATAGTTGTCCGTGCCGTCCTGTGCGTTGCCCGTCACCATGCCGTTGTCGCTGATCGATACCAGGTGCGCATTCTCGGCTCCGGCCGGCAACGGCAACCGCTCGACCGCGCCGTCCGGCGCCACCAGCAGCGGACCATATTCCTCGGTCGCCACCGCCAGCCAGCCCTGGCTGTTGACGGCCATCCTCGGGACGTCCTGGGTGTTGAGATTGGTAAAGATCGACAACTTGCCGGTACGAACGTTCCACCGCAGCGTCGCGCTCGATCTCGATTGATACGCTTCGTGACCCCTGACGATCAGGCCGGAGATCCAGTCGCCACTGCCGACCCAGAGCGACATCCGACTCCAGCCCTCGGGCTTCGGCACGGTGCTGGTGGTGCCGTCCGCCGCCCACACCCGCATCTCCTGAGTGTCCACCAGGGTGCCGATCACGGAACCGTCGGCGGTCACGCCCTCCACCTCGTACCGCCCGGGCTCGTCCAGCACACGCGGCGCGTCATAGCCGCCGGCCGGCCAGATCACCGGAACGCGCACGCTGTAGCCGTCCTGCCCGGCCGCGACACCAACCACGTCGCCCCGACCGTTGATCGCGCTGGGGCTAGCGTGGTCGTAGCCGGGCGGCAACGTCAGCTTCCGGGCCTGGCCGTCCGGGTAGGTCGAGCCGACGGTGCCCATAGGACCGCTGGGCCCCCAGGGTCCGATCTCCCGCATCATTGTCAATGCCGAGAGGCCACGACCCGGCGCGGTTTCATCGCGCACGAGGGGCGACGGCACGCCGTTGTCCCACAACACCCTCGTCGCCGATGAGCGCGAATCGGCTTTGCTCGCTGACCCCCCGACGACGTACCGGCCCGTGCTGTCGGCGACCAGCGCCTCCGTAAAGTCGAGGCCGGGCAGCGGGGCGAGCGGCTCGACGCTGCATCGCGACGAGGTCGCCTCGGGAACGCGGGCCTCGATCTGCTCCAGATCCGTCACGGATGTCGCGAATGGGCCCGCTGCCGCCAGCTCCGGTGGATCCAGTCGATCGGCCGGCCTGAGCACCGTCGTCGCGATCAGTCCGACCACGCCGACGACGGCGAGTGCCCCCGTCGCGGCGGTGATCCGGCCTCGCCGCTCGGCACGCCGGCCCAGCCGTACTGCCAGCCCGACATCGGAGCGCGCGGGCGGCACCTCCGCCTGGAGCATCAGCGTGCGTAGAGCCTGGCCCGTACCCTGTTCCTCGTCCGTGGACATGTTTGCCTCCTTCATCAGTTGCCGGCCACGTTGGACTGTCCGACGGCGAGATGGCGCCGGAGCGCCGCCAGCCCTCGGGAGGTGTGGCTCTTGACATTGCCGGTGGAGCAGTTGAGCGCCGCCGCCACCTCCTCGACCGACAGGTCGGAGTAGAAGCGGAGCACCAGGACGGCCCGTTGGGCGGCCGGCAGTTCGCCGAGCAGCGTGCTGAGGACGTCGCGGTCCTCGACACTGCCGGTCGGCACCGTCGGCCGATCCGGCGTCTCGAACATCAGCCGTACCCGCGCCCAGGGGCTCCGCTGCTCGTCGAGGTACTTGCGGACCAGCATCCGCCGGACGTACGCGTCGACGTTGTCGGCCGCCCTCGCCCGGCGCCAGTGCCGGTACAGGGCGATGATCGTTGTCTGCACGATGTCGTCGGCGCGGTGCGCGTCACCGCAGAGCAGGTATGCGGTCCGGTGCAGGGCCGGCAGCCGTGCGGTGACGTACTCCCGGTATTCGGTCTCACCTTCGGTGCGCATGCCATTCCCTTCTGGGTGCCTCGCCCCGATGACGGTCGACGGAGGATGCCGCGTTGCAGTCCGGATGACTGGTATCGAAGGCGGGTCTTCCGGGCGTAACGGGCGAATCCGTGCATAGCCCGCGGCCTACCGACCGATGGTTAAGCTCGGCTCATGAGACCGGGCCGCCTCGCGCTCGTCGCCTGCCTCGCACTGCCGCCCCTCGCCGCCTGCTACTCCGGCCCGGCCACGCCAACCGCCACGCCGCCGGGCTACAGCTGTTGCACGGCATTGGACGTGGAGACCCACTATCAGCCGGGACAGACCCTGACCCTGCACTGGACCGTCGTACCGGGACGAGGCAGCCCGCGAATCGCGCCGCAGGTCGAACTGACGGCCCGGCTGACCGGACCGTACCCGGATTCGGCAGCGCTCAAGGCCGCGACCTCCGATCGGAACGGCGCTGGGGAGGTCACCTACCCGGCCGCGCCGGTCCGGCCCACCGGGGCGGTCGACGAACGACCGGTCAGCGTCATCCAGATCGGCACCGACGCCCGGCCCGGTCTCTACAACCTGGCCTGGTCGGCGGCCGAGAGCGGTGGAGCGTTTAGCGGGGCCTCCGTCATCCAGGTGGTGGCGAAGGCATGAGTGAGCGGGCCGTCAGTAGCCCGGGTGGGCAGACGATCCGTAGTCGATTCCCAGTTGATAGCCGGACACCCCGGAAGTGTGGGCGATCGGTCGCGCCTGTCGGTCGGGTCCGAAATCGAGTTGCCCGAGGTACGCCCGGCCGTACGGTGAACGGGTGCTGACGCCTCCGGACGGCCTACCCGATGATGCCCTCCGATCCGCGCTCGGGCAGGAGTGGGGGCTCGACGTCGCCTCGCTGACGTACCGGCCGGTCGGCTTCGGCAGCCACCATTGGGAGATCCTCGACACCGGACAGGTTCGCTGGTTCGTGACCGTCGACGAGCTGGAGGTCAAGCGGCACTCGCTGGACGAGCCGCTCGACGCGGCATTCGGCCGGCTGCGCGCCGCCCTCGGCACCGCCGCGCGACTCCGGGAGCACGGCCACCCGTACGTCGTGGCCCCCGTGCCGACCCGCGACGGCGAACCGTTGGCGCGGCTGTCCAACCGATTCGGCGTCTCGCTCCACCGGTACGTCGACGGGCAGAGCTTCGAGTGGGGCGAGTTCGGCACCCCCGCGCAGCGGTACGCCGTACTCGATCTCGTGATCGCCCTGCACAGGACTCCGGACGCGGTTCGCTGCGGTGCCCTGGTCGACGACTTCGCGATCGCGCACCGGGACGAGCTGGAGTCGAGCCTGCACGGCACCGGAGATGTCGACGACCTCGGCCCGTACGCCCGGCCCGCCGCGGACCTGCTCGTCGAGTACGCGGCGCCGGTCCGGCGGCTGCTCGCCCGCTACGACGCACTCGTCGCCGCCGCCCGCGCCGAGCCGTCCCGGCTGGTCCTGACCCATGGGGAGCCGCATCCCGGCAACATCATCCGGGCCGGCGACGACTGGCTGCTGATCGACTGGGAGACGGTCCTGCTGGCACCGCCCGAGCGTGACCTGTGGATCGTGGGTGCCGGTGACGATTCGGTCCTCGGCGCGTACGCCGACGCGACCGGCACGGCACCGCTGGCCCCGATGCTTGAGCTGTACCGCATCCGCTGGCACCTGAACGACATCGCCATCGAGGTCAGCCGTTTCCGGAGCCGACACGGCGGGGACGCGGGCGACGACGAGTCGTGGAAGATCCTGTGCTCCGTACTCGAACACGTCAGTACCCAGCCGGTCGAGACGATCTGAGGCGCCGATGACGCTCGTACCAGACCACGGGACGTACCGGCGCCGAGCCGCCCGGGTACTGCTGCTCGACGCCGCCGGGCGCGTGCTGTTGCTGCGCTGCCTTGTGGATCCCGAGGACCCCGGTGCGGGCCACTGCTGGATGGTCCCCGGCGGAGGCGTCGACGACGGCGAATCCCTTGCCCAGGCGGCGGCCCGGGAACTCCACGAAGAGGTCGGTCTGCTGGTCGATCCCGACGAGCTCGGCGAACCCGTCGCGCAGACGACCGGATACGCGGACCTCGGTTGGGCCGAGGGCCTGTTCCGGGACGACTTCTTCTGTCACCGGGTCGACACCCACGTCGTCGACACCAGCGCGATGGAACCACTCGAACGCGGCAGCCACAGCGGGCACCGGTGGTGGCCGGTCGAGGAACTGGCCTCGACCGACGAGACCGTGTACCCGTACGAACTCGCTCCACTGCTGGCCGACCTGCTGGCCGGTGGCCACCAGGGACAGCCGGTCACGCTGCCCTGGCACCACTGACCCTTCTCGTCGTCGTCCTCGTCGTCGTCCTCGGCGGCGGTACGGGCATCCGGCGACCGAGAAGCCCGTACCGCCGTTGCCGGCTCAGCCGGAGAGGGTGAACGGAATGCTGACGGTCGACTGGGCGCCCTGGGCGGCGGTCGCGTCGACCCGCAGCGTCGTCGGCGCCGACCCGATCGCGTTCCAGACCTCCAGGCGTACGCAGCCGCCGGTCATCGCGGCGAAGCCGCCCGACGCGGCACGTACTCCGGCGGCCTGGGTGTAGACCTCCGTACCGGGCACCGGGTCGGTGGCGAAGTAGGCGTACGTCTCCGTCCGGCCGTAGCTGCCCGAGCCGGTGAAGTCGTACGAGATCCGGGCCTGTACCCCGGCCCCGACGGCGGTACCGGCGTCGACGTGCAGGGCGAAGTTGGTCGCCCCGCCGCCGGTGTACGTCCCGGTCAGCCCGCAGACCCGGTGGGTGACCGGGTTGTTCGGGGTGCCGTCGTGGTTGCCGTTCGCGGCGGCGACGGTGACCGTGCCCGCCCCGCCGCCCGCCGTGCCGGCCAGGGCACCGCCGGAGCGGACGTAGAGCCGGTTGCTGGTGGTCGGCGGGCCGGTCGGCGTCGGCGTCGGAGTCGCCGTGGGCGTGGGAGTCGGCGTGACGCTCGGTGTGGGTGTCGGGTTCGAGGTTCCGCCGCCGGCGCTTCCACCGCTCCAGGTGTACGCCCCGGTGGTGGCGGTACGACCCGCCGGCACGGTCAGGGTCCGGCCGTCGGAGAAGGTGACCGTGACCGGGCTGCCGGTGATGTTCGACGCCACGTAGGTGCGCGCTCCGCCCCGGGTGAAGACGGCGTAGAGCGGGGTGTTGGCGGTGACCGTGGTGTCGACCTGGCCCAGCGCCGCGAGGTTGCGGAGCCAGTGGAAGGTGTGGGCCCGACTCTCACCCTCCTCCTGCGGGTACCCCGGATTGGCCCGGAAGCTGGCCAGCGCGGAGTCGGGGTTGGCCAGCGCCTGGAACGACCAGAGCACGTCCTGCCATACCGTCGGCGGTCCGCCGTTGTTGGTGACGAGTTCGTTCCAGTTCGTCGTCACGTAGTCCGGCCGGTAGCCGAGGTAGAGCGAGCCGCCGGTGATCGGCAGCATGTTGATGCCCTGGATCATCTCCGGTTCGCCGCTGAACCAGGTGGCGTACGCCCCGCCGTCGCCCCAGACCATTCCGACGGTGCTGTGCCCGAACGCGGCCGGGAAGTTCTGGTTGGCGGAGTCGAACCAGTACTCCTGGATCGCCTGGGCCTGGGTGGTGTAGATGAACAGGCCGGCGTCCCGGACGGCGGCGTTGCCGGTGGCCAGTCCCCACTGGACCAACGCGCTGGCGAAGTTCATCCCCTCCGAGGAGGACTCCTGGTTGTTGCCGGCCCCGAACGAGCCGTGCCCGGAGGCCCAGTCGTGTCCGGCGTAGATGTCGAAGTCCCGCAGGAACGGGAACATCGGGTCGGCCCGGTCGACGCCGTTGGCGTCCCGGATCAGCAGGTTGACCATGCTCCCGTACCGGCCGGTGGCGGCCCAGGCCGGGTCGAACTTCGCCAGCGTGGCGGCGGCGGCGATGTAGTAGCCGTAGTGGAAGTGGTGGTCGTTGAGTTCCTGGTCCGACCCGTACGACGCCGGGTAGCCGACCAGGGTCCCCCAGGCGCGGTCGTAGTGGAACAGCCGTCCGGTCTCGCCGGACGAGGCGGTGAACCAGTCGGTGAGCCGGGTCCGGATCGCGTTCAGCAGCAGGTCCCGCTGGGCGGTCCGGCCGAGCTGGTCGGCGATCTCGGCTAGCCGGGCCGCCCGGCCCAGCCCCTTGCCGGTCCAGTAGGTGTCGTTGCCGAAGCCGGCCAGCGGATCGCCGGTGGCCACCTGGTCCAGGTAGCCGCCGAGGGTGGCCAGATCCGCGCCGCTGGAGGTGGCCACGGCGGGCACCTCGGGCAGCACCCCGTGATAGCGGATCGCGGTGCCGAACGAGCCGACCCCGACCAGGGTACGCAGCGGGCCGCGCGGCGAGACGTACGTCTGCGGGATCGGGGTACCGCCGGAGAGGTTCTTCCACTGGTGCGGGTAGAGCGAGACGACGGTGTTGCGTTCGGTGCCCTCCCGAGCGGTGGTGGTGAACCCGTAGGTCGCGTGCACCGTGCTGGTCGCCTGGTCGAAGCGCCAGTCGACCCGGGTGCCGGTGACGTGCGCGTGGGCGTACCGGCCGTAGCTGTCGGCTAGGGCTGCCCGGTCGGCGGCCGGGGTGCTGCCGGTGGTGGGCAGCAGGGCCACGGAGAAGTAGCCTCGACCGGCCAGCGTGGAGGTGACGGTGTTACCGGCGACCGTCCAGGTCGCGCCCGTCGGGGCGTACGCGACGTAGTCGTGGCCGCGTACCGTGAATCCGATCCGGGCGCCGCTGTTGCTCCAGACCGTGGGCGTCGCACCGAAGCCGAGCTGGGCGTTGCCCCCGGTGACCTGGGCGTAGACGAACGGCAGGCCGTGCCCGATGGTGGCCCGCAGCGTCCGGGCACCATCCGACCAGTACGGCGAGACGGTCCAGTCGGTCCAGCCGTCCACCTTGACGTCGGGCGAGTTGAGCCCGGTCACCCCGAGGGTGAACTCGGTGCTGTACGGGAAGTGGTATTCGCCGACCGTGGTCGGGGTCCCGGAGACGGTGGGGGTGGTGGTGTACCCGACGCCGAGCCCGCCCGACGCCGGTTGGAAGGCCATCGGGTGCGCGTGCAGCGGCGGCGAGTAGGCGCACTCGGTGCGCTTGAACAGCAGCGACGACCACCAGTCGTTGGTCGGGACGGCTCCGGCCGGTGCGTTGGCGGTGACGTACCGCCGGGGGTTGGTGCCGATGTCGGCGCAGCCGGACGGGCCGGCGGCGCCGGCCGGGCGGACGGTGGTGTAGCTGCCGGCGCCGAGCGGGTCGGCGCCCGCGCCGGTCGGAGCGGCGATCGTGACCGCGATGATGGCGGCGGCCGCGGCGGCGAGCGCGACCAGGCGGTGGCCTGGCCGGTGGGGACGGTTCATGATGCCTCCGGGCGGGGATGGCACGACCGGGTGGATTACCCGGGTGTTACCGACAAGTTGCGGCAAGGCCACCAAATCCAGGGAGCGCTGTCAATATCGACGCTCGTTTTTCAGATCGGGACAATCGCCCCAGATTTCGGTAATCCCGCCAGCCCGGCGCCCTCTCAGGGGGTCGGCCGCTCGGAAGCCGGCGGCGTGCGGGGCCCCTGCTACGGTCGGCGCCATGGTTGCCGTGTGGCGGATCGTGGGTTACCACCGCGCCGAGTCGCCCGTGACCGAGCCGATCACCAAGTTCGGCGGTCAGCCCACCTGGCTCGGGCAGCCGCAATGGCCGCTCAGCGCGGCCTGGGGCACGCCGATGCGCTTCCTGTGCCAGATCGCGCTGGAACCCGAACTCGTCCGCGACGGCCCGGGACGGCTCGCCTACGTCTTCGTCACCCATGGCGACCACGGGCGCGATGCCGAGGAGTTCGACCCGGACGTCGTCCTCCCCGACGGCGGCGAGAACGCCGTGATCGTCCAGCCCGGCACCTTCGCCGGGCCGACCAGCCCGCTGACCAGCGGCCCGACGCTCTACCACGGGGACGGGTCACCTGCCGAGTACACGGTCGACCTGGTCCGCGACGAGGATCCCGATCCCCTGTCGTCCGACGAATACCTGGCACTGCCGTCCGCACAGCGGGACAGCTATTTCCAGGCGGTCGACCACGACAAGATCGGCGGGACGGCCCTGCTGCTCGACGAGCACGACTGGCCAGCGGGCGGGCCTTGGCGAACTCTGCTGCGCCTGGCGACGAACTGGACGCCGTTCCACCTCAATCTCGGCGCCGCACCCGTGGCCTTCGCCTTCCTCTCCGCCGATGGCAGTGAGGCCTGCCTGCTTGTCGAGGATTCCTGAGAACCTGGCCCGACTCCGGTCGGGCGGGATCAGTCAATCAGAGCGGCAGTGAGGTCGACCTCGATCAGCTGACCGGAGAAGCCGAGTTGTGCCACTCCGAGCAGCGTGCCCGGCCAGGAATGCTGTTCGGCCGGCTTCCACCACGGTGATGTGGTGATAGCCCGGAGTCGGGTGGAGCTGGTCGGGATTGATTCGGGTGATCTCGGCACTCATGCCGGCGAGTCTGGTGGGCGGGCGGGCACAGTGCACCGGGTTTTCGCCGGGCGTGCGCCATCGGCACGGAGGCGCTCACAAAGACCAAGGACCTCCCCTCGGCGCGAGCCATCCGGTATCTGCGAGATCTCCAAGCGCTCCTGGCAGCACACCGCCGCCGCCCCGCCGTACGGCAGTTCACCGCTCAGGTCGATGCAGGCCTGGGCAGACGGCGCTGACTCCTACAGCTCGCCCTGAGCCTTCCGCGCTATCAATTCCAGTACGGCGATGACCGTACCGGCTCCAACGATTTCGCCCCGTGACACGAGGTCCCGCGCCTCGTCGAGGGGGATCCACTCGACCCGCTGAGCCTCGTTGGTATCGACTGGCGCGCCGGTGAAGTCCGCCCGACGTGACAGAAACAGCAGGTTTTCCGCGTCCGCCGTTCCGACCCATGGCTGGAACGTCAGCAATGGCTCGACCGCCTGCGGGCGCCAGCCGGTCTCCTCCTCGACCTCACGGACGGCACACTCCGCCGGATGCTCCTCGTCCTCGACGTAGCCGCCGGGCAACTCCCACACCCACCGGTCGAAGACGAACCGGTGCCGCCACATCAACAGCAGCCGCTCCCGCTCATCCAGTACGGCGACCATCGCCGACCGGGGTGCGCGAATCACGTACTGCTCGAACCGTACGCCGTCAGGTAACTCAACGTCCGCGATGCTCAACCGCGCCCGCCGGGTGCCGTCCACCTCCCGCTCGCCATGGATCGTCCAGCGTGTCGACTCAATGGTTTGCTTGTCGGTCACCTGGCCAGTATCCGTCGGAATCACGTCTGGGCTTCCTGTCAGGTACTCAGCGTGCCTCGACGTACACGGCGACGCTTCGGGGTGGGACGGCGAACGTGCCGGTGGATCGGTCGAAGGACGCGGTCCGGAGCACCGGGTCGGCCGACTCGCGCAGCACCGGATGCAGTGCCACGTCCGCCCCGCGCAGCGCCGCAACCGTCTGGGTGGCCGCCGTCGGAGTCGCGTTGAAGACCACCGTCACCGAGCGCCAGCGCGAATCGATCCCCGCCCCGTCCAGCCGCATGGTCAGCACTCCCGGCGTCTCCCCCACCCCCGACAGCGGGAACGACACCCGACGCTGCACCGCAGCGGCATCCGCCAGCCCGAACACCGGCGACGACGCCCGGACCCGGAGCAGTTCCCGGTAGCGAGCCTCGGTCAGGTCGATCGCGGCGCAGTCCGGCACCAGTTTCGGATCCGCCAGCAGCGGTCGGGCGTACGGCCACTTGTCCTGGTTGTCGGCGGCCGGCGGCAGACCCGCACCGAACCCGTTCCCGGACGCGCAGTCCCAGCGGATCTGGTTGAACCAGTCCCCGCTGTTGTAGGAGTTCCGGTCCAGCGACTTCGAGCGCAGGCGCTCGCTTCCGGCCGTCACGAAACCGGTCCCCTGGCTCAACACCGCCGTGCCGAGCGAGAGCACCTGCATCCGCGCCCGGTCCGCGGCGCTCGTACCGGCCGGCAGCTTGTACGCCAGCGCGTCGTACAGGATCTCGTTGTCGTGCGCGTCCACGTACGTGACCGCCTCGCCCGGTGCGGCGGTGTAGCCGGCCGGCGCGCCGTTGTAGTCGACGTCCGCACCGGTCACCGGCTCGCCCGACGACGCCACGAACCGGTACGCCGCCAGGTTGCCGGTCAGCCCCACCTTGATCTGGTCCTGCTGGTGCAGCAGCCGGGCCCGCTGCTCCGCCGCCGTCCCGTTGACCGGGTCGCCGTTCGGGTCGGTGAACAGCCCGGACCCGAAGCCCTGCACCCGGGGGTTGGCGTCGAACGGGCCGCCGCCGCGTACCGCGTCCCGCAGCCGGTCGTTGAACGTCCCGATTCCGGTCCCCGCCATGTTGGCCTGGGTCGCCTGGGTGAACCGGACGTCGCCGGCCACCTCGCCGAAGTCCCAGCCCTCGCCGTAGAGCAGGATCGCGCGTCCGTCGACACCGTCCCGGGCCGGCGTCAGCCGGTCCAGCGCGGCCCGGACCGCCAGGATGTTGGCCTTCGGATGATGCCCCATCAGGTCGAACCGGAACCCGTCCACCTTGTACGCCCTGGCCCAGGTGACGATGGAGTCGACCACCAGCTTGCCCATCATGGCGTGTTCCGGGGCGGTGTTGGCGCAGCAGGTGGAGTTGGCCACGGTGCCGTCGTCGAGCAGCCGGTGGTAGTAGCCGGGCACGATCTGGTCGAGCACCGACTTCGGGTCGGTTCCGGCCGCCGAGGTGTGGTTGTAGACGACGTCCAGCACCACCCGCAGCCCGGCCGCGTTGATCCCGGCCACCATCTGCCGGAACTCGACGGTCCGCCGGTCGGGGTCGACCGCGTACCCGCCCTCCGGCACGGTGTAGTGCAGCGGGTCGTACCCCCAGTTGTAGCCGTCCGTCTCCCGGACCGCGCCGACGCACTCCTGCTGTCGCTCCGAGTCCGGCGGCAGCGCCGCCAGGTTGCAGGCCGGCACGGCCTGGTCGGCCCGGCGTTCCGGGATGGTGGCGAAGTCGAACGCCGGCAACAGGTGCAGGTGGGTGACCCCGGCCGTGCCGAGCGACCGCAGGTGCCGCATCCCTGTCGAGGCCGGGTCGGTGAAGGCGAGGTACGTCCCCTGCCGGGCCGCCGGCACCGAGGAGTCCACGATGGAGAAGTCCCGGACCGAGACCTCCTGGATCTGGGTACGCGTCGACGGTACCGCCGCCGGCTTGCCCAGTTTCGCCCAGCCGGCCGGGGCGGACGCCGGGTCGGTCAGGTCGACGAGTCGGCTGTGTGTGGAGTTCACCGCCAGTGCCACCGAGTACGGATCGGTGACCGAGGCGGCGACCATCCGTTGTGCCGCCGGCTGCCAGGCGTCGACCCGGTACCGGTAGTACCGGCCGAGCCAGTTCCGCTCGCCGCGTACCGACCAGACCCCGGTCCGGTCGTCACGGCGCATCGCTGCCTGCTTCGGCGCCGCCGTCGGCGCGTCGAACAGCTCCAGCGCGACGCTCCGGGCCGTCGGTGCCCAGACCGACAGCGTCGGCCGCCCCCCGTCGAAGGTCGGGCCGAGCCGGGCGGCGGTGGCGGACGCGTAGACGTCGTCGAGCACGCCGGGTAGCTGCACTCCGGTCGCGCCGAGCAGCGCTCCGGTCTGGTCCCGTTCGGTCACCACGAGCTGCCCACGCAGCGCCGCCGCCACTTTCGCCTGGTCGCGCGGGTCCAGGCCGAGCGCGTGGTACTGCCACAGGTGCGGGAACTGCGCGCGCTGGGCCTCGGTGAGCCCGTTTCGCTTCGCCCGCAACGGCAGTTCGGTGTACGTCCCGGTCAGCTCGCCGTCGACCACCGCCAGTCCGCCGGCCGGGGCGGTGACCAGGGCGTAGCGCCGGCCGTCGGTCGGCTGCCCCGGTGGCCAGGCGACGGTGGACCGGTCGATCCAGTGCGCCCGCTGCTTCGTGATGTCCAGGTCGGCGCTGGCGGCGCTGTCGGCCACCGGCAGCAGCCGACCCGGCGTCGCGGCGAGCAGCCAGGCCTCCCGTCCGGCGGTGGCGAAGTCGAGCCGCTGGTCGTCGGGGAGATCTTTGCTGTCGCCGGAGTGGATGATGTAGCTCAGCCCGGTCGCCCCGTCGGCGAGCGGCACCCGGAAGGTGACCCCGAACTCGTCCCGGCCGGCCGGCGGCAACGGGTCGGCCCAGTCGGTCGGCTCGGCGGCGCCGTCCCAGACGTGCAGCCCCCAGCCGGCGTAGTTGCCGTCGGCCCGGCGGTAGTGCAGCACCGCCGTACCCTCGTCGGCCGGTGGGTCGGGTTCGCCGGTGGCCGCCTCCCGGGTCGAATAGACCGTCGGGTCGCCCTGCTTGAGCCAGACCTCTCCGGTACGGCTCACGTCGACGGTCCGGTCGACGGCCACGTCCTTGTTGCCGGCGGCGTCCACCACCAGGAAGCCGACGGTGCCGGCGCCCGGCTTCAGTTTCACCCAGGCGAACCGGCCGTACGCGTCCTCCCCGGCGAACGGCTGCCCGGTCGGCCACGGGGTCTGGTACGCCGGATCGATGTCACCCCAGGGGTACAACTGCCAGTCGGGGTAACCGCCGGCCGGCCGCTGGTAGTGCACCACCAGCCAGTCCCGGCCGGCGGCCCAGGGCGGGGTGCCCACGGTCGCCGTCGACCTGGTGGTGGCGGTACGGCCAGCGGAGTCCCGCACCACCGCCTTGTACTCGATCCGGGCACCGGCCGGCAACCCGGCCAGGTCGTGGTAGACCCGGTACGGCACCGGCGATCCCTGGTTACGGGCCTGGCCGAGCAGCGTCCAGTCTCCGCCGTCGACCCGGGTCGCCACCGTCACGGTGGCCAGCGGGTCCCCGCTGACCTGGGCGACCACGCCGACCCGGGTGGGCACGGCGGCGTCCGGCGCCGGCTCGGTGATCCGGACCGTCGGCGCGGC
>NZ_JBHSPR010000037.1:429719-512043 GCF_042658085.1 Plantactinospora solaniradicis
ACGCCGGCCCGGAGCACCAGCGCCGACAACGCCGGCACGGTCAGGGTGAGCTTCCCGTCCGGCCCGGCCCGGCTGGCACCGGTCACTCCGTAGACGCCGGTGAAGGTGGCGCCGGCCGACCAGGTGTCGACGGTGACGGTCTGGGCGGTCGTGGCGTTGTTGACCGCGGCGACGTACTCGACCCGGTCGGTCGGGTCGGCCCGGGACACGGCGAAGACGCCGGGCCCGTCGGCGGCGTACCGGGTGACCTGGATGCCGTCCCGCAGCGCCGGGTGCGCCTTGCGAAGGGCGCCGAGTTCGGCGATCGTGCGGTACACCGGATGCGTCGGGTCGAACTGGTCGACGGCGTGGCTCCGGTCGGTGCCGAGCAGGTCGTCGTCGAGGTAGTCGGCGGTCCGGGAGGCGAACATGTCCTGCCGGGCGTCCTTGTCACCGCCGGGCCCGGTGAAGCCCTGCTCGTCGCCGGAGTAGACCACCGGCTGTCCCCGGGTGAGGAACATCAGTTCGTGTGCGAGGACGTCCCGGCGCAGGTGGCTGGCGGGATCGGTGCCGCCGCCGGCGATGAACGAGCCGATTCTGCCCATGTCGTGGTTGCCGAGGAAGGTCGGTAGCCGGCCGGCATGGGTGTCCCGGGCGGTGTAGAGGTCGTCCCGGGCGAAGCCGTCGGCCAGGGCCCGGGCCGACCCGCCGGCCGCCACGTAACTCCGGGCCGCATCCTGGAAGGTGAAGTCCAGGGTGCCCGGCAGCCCGCCCCGACGGACGTACGTCGAGGCGACCTCCGGGTTGCTGTCGTAGACCTCGCCGAACATGAAGAAGTCCGGTTTGCCGGCCCGCTGGGCGGCCCGGTCGATGCCCTGACGGAACTGCGGCCAGAAGTCCAGGTTGACGTGCTTGGCGGTGTCGAGTCGGTAGCCGTCGACGCCGAGTTCGGTGATCCAGTCGGCGAAGATCTTCGTCATCCCGCGAACCACCTCGGGGCGTTCGGTCCAGAGGTCGTCCAGGCCGAAGAAGTCGCCATACTCGCTGCTCTCGCCGACGAAGGTCGAGTCGCCCCGGTTGTGGTACATGGTCGGGTCGTTCAGCCAGGCCGGCACCTTGACCCGCCGGTCCGCGGCGCTGGCGAAGGTCGGGGTGTACGGAAAGGACGCCTCGTCGACCGGCGGGAAGCCCCGGCTGCCGTCGGCGTAGTTGCGGTCCTCGAACGGCCGCCCCTGCGCGTCCCGGTACGGCGTGGTCGCCTTGTCCCGGTAGGAGTACTCCGCCTCGGCGTGTTTCAGCACGTCGGCGGTGTGGTTGACGATCACGTCGAGGTAGATCTTAATGCCCCGCCGGTGCGCCTCCCGGACCAGTTTCTTCAGGTCGTCCTTGCTGCCGAAGTGCGGGTCGACCTGGGTGAAGTCGGTGATCCAGTAGCCGTGGTACCCGGCGGAGGCGTCCGCACCGCTGCCCTGCACCGGGCGGTTCTTGAACACCGGCGCCAGCCAGATCGCGGTGGTGCCGAGCCCCTGGACGTAGTCCAGCCGGTTCAGCAGGCCGCGCAGGTCGCCCCCGTGGTAGAAGCCCTTGTCCGTCGGGTCGTGCCCGGTGCCGAGCCGGTCACCGGTCAGCCCGCCCCGGTCGTTGCCCGGGTCGCCGTTGGCGAACCGGTCCGGCAGGACGAAGTAGAACTGTTCGGCCCGGCCCCGGTCCGCGTCGGCCGCCCGGAGCAGCGCGTCTGCCGACGGCTCCGTCGGCCACCGGGCGGAACCGGTGGCGGCCAGGCTTCCGGACTCCATCCCGGAGCCGGCGCCCGCTCCACTGCCCGATCGGTCGTCGGAACGGAGATCGGGTACGACGACCGGCCCGCCGGCCAGCGAGAACGTGAGCAGCGAGACCAGCGCGAGCAGGGCGGTACGCGGCACGGGCAGCGGCTTCATCGACGGCCTTCCTCTGGTCGCTGATTCGCCCGCACGCTAGTCCCTTGCGGAAAGATTGTGCAAGACCTTGCAACAGAGGACCGCACCATCCATCATCTTGCGCAAGTAGCGGCCACCACATCGGAGCTGATCGGCTTACCCTTCATGGCGTGCAGGTTCGACACCGCAAGAGACTTCCGAAGCGGCTGGCGGCGGCGCTGCTCCGGGAAGATGCCCGCGCCGTGACCGCGTTACTGCGGGCCGGCGCGGACCCGAACGCGACGACCTCCGACGGCACGACTCCGCTGTACACGGCCTCGGTACAGGGCATCGCCCCGATCGTGCGACTGCTGCTGACCGCGGGCGCGGCACCGGACAACGAGAGTGGGCACGGCGCCGAGGGCACGCCGCTGACCGGTGCGGCGGCCTGGGGACACACCGACGTCGTACGCGAGCTGCTCGAATACGGCGCCGACCCGAATCTCCGGGAGGACCACGGGACCGGCCTGTCCCCACTGGACTGGGCGCTGCGCGCCGGTCACCGACAGACGGCCGACCTGCTGTTGGCGGCCGGCGCCCTGTTGGCGGCCAGCGCCACGACGACCTCCGGGAACCCGGTCAGCGGATCTCGCAGGCCCGGCCGTTGACCGCGCAACTGCTCGGCGTCTCCCGGTAACCTCGCCGCTCGAAGTGGAACCGCAGTGGCGCGGAGCCGCCGCCGGCCAGTGCGCTGCCCTTGAAGATGTACCGACCGTCGGAGCGCTGCAACGTCGGCTCGGGCGCCCCCTCGACCCAGAACGCCCGCAGGTCGTCGATCTCGTCGGGAAACCGCAGCTCGACCGTCCACACCCCCGCCGTACCGGACACGTTGCGGACCAGCACCTCACCGACGAACGAGTCGCGGTATTCGGCCAGTACCCGGTACCGGCCGGTCAGCTCGGCCTTCGGTGCCGGCGGCGGAGCGGCCGAGGTCGGTCGGGCCGGTGCGGTCGTCCGGGCCGGGTTGGGTCGGGTCGGCGTGGTCGCGGCCCGTGACGGCCGGGAGTCGGGTCCCGGCGACCGACCATCGGCGCTCGGAGACGCGCTGGGACTGACCGGGCCAGCCGCCGAGACCAACGGTGACGTCGTCGTGCCCGGCTCGAACGGCCAGACCGGCTCGGGAGCACCCGAGGACCGCCGGTCGGCGGAGAGGTATCCGGTGGTGATCACGAACAGCACCGTCATCACCAGGACACCGGCCAGGACGACGATCCACGGTGCCGACGCGAGCAACCGCGGTCGGCTCGGTTCGGGCGTGTTCACCGAGTCGGGATCCGGACCGCGATCTCGCTGCCGAGCCGCGCCCCGGCGGAGAGTTCCAGGTCGTCGCCACTCCAGAACCGTCCCGGGTCGTACCAGCTGGGGCGGCGCCCCGCCGGGAGCAGGCCCATCGCCTGATAGGTGACCGCGACGACCTCGGCGCAGTACGCCGTCTCCAGGGTGCTCTCGCTCGGTTGGCGGCGTTCACGGACGGCCGGTGCCCGCCCGCGCAGCCAGCGCCAGGCAAGTTGGGCGGTGGACGGAAAAGGCGTCCCGTCCAGGCGGGCGATGGTACGCAGCACCCCGTTCTCCATCTCCTGATCGGCCGGTGGTTCGAGTTGCCGCAGCCAGCCGCGCTGGCCGTACCGGTTTCCCCACACCCGGACCGCGTCCCGCAGGTCGTGCAGCTGCACGCCCCGGTGGTGGTTGCCCGACCACATGTCCGGCAGTGACCGGCCGAGCTCGGCGTGCCACATTAACGGCGGCAGGTCCTCGATGACCACCGACATTCCGACATGGTTCACCGGACTGTTCGTGGTGAACTGGATCGCCCGATCCGGCACACTCCGCCCCCGGAAGACCCAGACATCGCCGGTACGGGTCAGCTCGATAGCCTCGTCGAGGCTGAGTTCGCTGCTCTCCTCGCTCATGTCCCCACCTACGTCCGCCCACTCGTCGCAAGCCCTCGACTACCCTAGGCGGATGCGCTGGTGGAAGGTAATCGGTGTGGCGAGCTTCGTCGGGGTCGCGGCCACCGGGGTGGTGCTGGCCCGGGCAGAGCGGCGACGCCGGGCGTACACCCCGGAACAGATCCGCGACCGGCTCCGGGAGCGGCACGCCGAGGCGTCGGACCCGCGGCCGACGGTCTGAACCGCGCCTCCGGCCGCCAAAGGGGACCGGTTGCCGAGTCGATCGCATCACGGCGGGAACTGTGGCAGAAGTCGGGCGCTGAGGAGCGGTCAGCTCGGAGGTGATTCGGTTGGCGGAAGATGCTGACCCCATCGCAAGGGAGTTCGCGACGCTCGGCGTGCAGGCTCGGGTGCATGTCCGGGACGTGGACGATGACAGCGCCGAGGTCGCCCTCGACGCCGATGAACCAGTGGTGCTGGCCTCGACGTTCAAGGTCCTGCTCGCACTTGAATACGCCCGCCAGGCCGTCGCCGGCCAGTTGGACCCGACGGAGCGGGTACGGGTCGACGCGGCGGACCGGCTGGGTGGAGTGGGCACGGCGGGCTGCCAGGACGAGGTGGACATCAGCTGGCGGGACCTCGCGATGTTCGCCATGTCGTTGAGCGACAACACGGCGGCCGATCTGCTCCTGCGCCGGGTTGGCCTGGATTCGGTGCAGATCCTGGCTGCGCAGTTGGGCCTCGCGGCGACCCGAATCAGCGGTGGGCCGCGACAGCAGGTGGAGTCGATGTTCGCGGACCTGGGCGCCGCCGACGAAGCGGAGTTCGCCGCGGTCTTTCCGACCCTGGGCACGGAGCAACTCGCCCGGCTGACCGTGCTGGACCCGCTGCGGACCATCGCCGCGGCCACGCCCCGGGACATGACCCGGTTGCTGTCACTTATCTGGCGCGACGAGGCCGGACCCGCCGCCGCGTGTGCCCAGGTACGTCAGCTGATGAGCTGGCAGGTGTCCTGGTACCGGTTGGCGGCCGGGTTCGGCGACGAGGTGACGGTGGCGGCGAAGTCCGGGACGGTGCTCGGCGTACGCAACGAGATCGGCGTGGCGAGCTACCCGGACGGACGGCGGTACGCGTTGGCGGTGTTTGCCAGGGACGCCTGGGGCGCCCGGCGCCCCGACGTGGACGCGGCGATCGGGCGGGCAGCGCGACATGCGGTGGACCGGCTACGCGCCGGTTAGCCGCTGCGGGAAGACCACATTCCACGGCCTCGGGGTGCCCGGCGGCGCCGGCGCGCCGAGTGAGCTGCGGCCGCCATCGAGGACCCGCGCGGCGATCTCGCCAAACCTGGTCGCGGCCCGCGCCGCCGGCCCGTCCGGCCAGGCCGCGGACATCCGCCAGACGATCGGCGTGTCCGCGAGCGGGCGCCACACCACTCTCGGCTCCTTCTGCGCGACGGTTCCCTGGTCAAAGGCCACGTCGTGGCCGGCAGCCACCATTCCGAGCAGGAACTCGGTGTTGACGGCGTGTCGGATCCCGGTCGGCCGGAAGCCGTGCCGCTCGCAGGTGTGCAGGGTGTCGTCGTACAGGCCCGGCGCGGCTTCGCGAGGAAACAGCACCAGTCCGTGCCCAGTCAGGTCGGCCAGCGCCACCTCGGTGCGTTCGGCGAGCGGGGACCGTCGGGACAGGACCACTCCCTGGATGATCGAAACCGCTGGTCCGAGCGTCAGGCCGCCGGTATCGACCGGGTGTTGCAGCACTCCGACATCAAGGGTGCCGCGGTCGAGCAGGTGGAGCTGTTCGGTCGTGGTGACGGCCCGCAACTCCAGGTGGATGTCCGGCTCGCTGGCCATGAAGGCTGCCGACAGGGCGGCGACCACGCTGCCCGGCGTATCCGGCGGGACGGCCGCCCGCAGTACGCCGGCCCGTCCTGCGCCGGCCAGGCGCACCAGTGACCGGGCGGTGTCGACGCGGTCCACGATCTCCCGGGCCTCGGTGACGAGGACCTCTCCGGCCGGCGTCAGGCGTACCCGGCCCCCGGACCGGTCGAACAGCCGCGTGCCGTATTCCTCCTCCAGCCGGCGGATGCGCTGGCTCAGTGGCGGCTGGGAGATGTGCAGCCGGGCGGCAGCCCGGCCGAAGTGCAGTTCTTCCGCGACGACCAGGAAGTAGCGCAGGTGCAGCACCAGGTTCACGCTGCAACGATATCCGTTCGGATATCACCACCCAAGGATCTTGGACTTGGACGGGTGGGTCATGGATCTGGTTGCCTCTTTTCCGGCAGAGACGACCGGAGGAGCAACACGTGACATCGAACGACCGCCGCCTTCCGCTGACCCGACGAGGGCTGCTGGGGGCGTCCACCGCAGTGGCCACCGCAGCCATCGCCGGAGGGGCCGCCAGGCCCGCCAACGCGGCGCCCACCGGATCCCGCGCGGCCGCCCGTCGCTGGACGGGCGCCGCAGGCTCCTCGGGGGTACGGCTGCGCTGGCTCGGCAACAACGCCTGGGAGATCACCTTCGGCACCACCACCATCCTGATCGATCCGTGGCTGACCCGCTTCAAGACCGGCACCTACACCCCTGAGGGCATCCGCGACGACACCCCGCTGACCGTCGACCCGGCGAAGATCGATCCGCATGTCAGCCGGGCGAACCTGATCCTGGTCTGCCACGGGCACTACGACCACATGAGCGACGTGCCGTACATCGCGGCACGTACCGGCGCCACCGTGCTCGGTACCGAAAGCCACCACAACATGCTCCGTGCCCTCGGCACACCCCCCAGCCAGTTCTGCACCGTCCGCGGCGGCGAATACCTCCAGTACGACGGTTACACCGTCGAGGTCTTCCAGTCTCTGCACTCGATGACCGGCCCCAGTAAGCAGGTGCCGTACCCCGGCACCCGGCCCGGGACACTTCCGCCCCGGCCGCAAACCGTCGCCGACCTCGTCGAGGGAGAGACGCTCGCCTACCAGATCACCGTCGGGGAGCGGTTTCGCATCCTCGTTCTCAGCACGGCGAACTTCGTCGAACGTGAGTTGGCCGGGCTACGTCCCGACGTGGCGATCGTCGCAGCGGGCGGCGGTACCGTGCACGATTACGTCGGCCGGCTGATGCGTACCCTCGACTACCCGACCTGGGTTCTGCCCTCGCACTGGGACGACTTCGACTACCCGCTGGACCAACCGGCGATCGACTGGGGCGGTCTCCAGCCCCTCCGCGACGCGGTCAAGACGGCCAGCCCGAACACCAAATTCGTCAAACTCGACCATTTGCAGACGTTCACACCGTGACGGAATCTCACCGGCGCCGACTCGACGGGACGAGGCATCCATCGGGCCGGCGCCGGCTCGGCGTGCCCACCGGTCCGGGTCGCCAATTGCATCGACAATCAGCAACAGACGAGGAAACTCCTGTCGTGACCACGCTCAAAAACATGCGCCGTTCCATTGTCCTGGCCACTGCGACAGCGGCCCTACTGGCCGCCAGCGGCTGCGGCGGCAATTCCGACGTCGCGCCGAGCGGTGGCGTGAGCCCGGCCGCGTCGGCGCCGACCACCAAGGCGGCGAGTGCACCGGCACGGCCCCGGACGGTCACGTCGGCCTGCCAACTACTACCCGCCGACGTGGTGGTCACCATCCTCGGCAGTTCCAAGGGGACCACGCTCGAAGCGAAGGAACAGCCGCCCCAGGACGAGGACGCCCGGAGGTACAACTGCGTCTACGGCGCCCAGGGCCAGGAGTTGCTCTCCCTGGTCACGACGACCTACCCGGACCGTGCCGACACCGTTGCCGAGACCATCGACGCCATTGCCAAGAGCAGCCAGGCCACGACAACCCGAATCGACGGGGTGGGCGCGGACGCGGTGGTCTACACGAGCGACGATGTCCGGGTGTTGGCATTCGCCATGCCCTACGAGAAGGAACTGCGGGTATCGGTGCTTACCGGGCCGTCGATAATTCCACAGACCAAATACACCGAACTCGCTCGGCAGGTGGCTTCTCGCCTGTGATGCCGTCGGCCAGGTGACGGCCAGATCAGACCTGCACGACATGCGCACCGTGTGGAGGCTCGCAGCACCGGGGCGATAGCCGTGAGGCCGGTCCGTCTGCGGGTAAGCTTCGCGCCCGATGCGTACCTTGGGCTCCCCGACCCGGATAAGGTCCGGAATCCAATCGGGGCCGGCCGGAACACTCGCTGTGCTGGCGGGGACCCAGTTCGTGGCGGGAATCGGCTTCTATGCGGTGACCGCGCACTTGGTCATGCATTTGCGCCACGGCCTGGGGCTGCTGGCGGTCGGCGCCTCGGTGGTGATCGGAATCCGCACCATCGTGCAGTACGGCCTGTATCTTCCCGCCGGCGTACTGGCGGACAGACTCGGCCCGGCGCGCACCGCCGCACTGGCCTGCGCCCTACGCGCCGCCGGCTTCGCCGCACTGGCCACGGCGACCCGATTTCCCGCCCTGGTTGGCGCCATGATCCTCATTGGCGTGGGTGGTTGCGTCTACACGCCGGCCGGCTACTCGATTCTGGCTGGCCTGCCCGACCGCTGGGCACGCCGCGGGTTCGCCTGGTACACCGCCGCGGGGCAACTCTCGGCGGTGGCCGGGCCCGTCGTCGGGCTGGTTCTGGTGGCGGGGCCCGACGGGTTCGCCGGCCTCGCCTGGCTCGCCGCCGTCGCCTGGGCTGTCGCGGCCATGCTGATGGCATCCCTGGGCAGCGCCGCACGCGGCCGTGGCGCGGTACCGACGACACCTGTCCGCTCGGCGGTCAGGGCGGTACGCCACGACCGTGCCCTGCTGCGGTTCGCGCTCGCGGTCAGCCCCGCCACGCTGCTGATCACCCAGGCGGCCGTTGTGGTGCCGCTGGCCGTGTTCGACATCCGGTTGACGACGCTCTTTCTGTCCGGCGGCGCCATCTGCGCGGCGGCTGCCCAGTTCCCCTTCTGGCGGGCGACCTTGATCCGGCACGGGCTGTCGCTGGGTTTCGGCTCCTTCGCGACCGCGTACGCGTTGCTCATCCCGGCGACTGTCCTGCCGGCGGACGCCTCGCGGACCACGCTCGTCGGGCTCGCGGGTGCGCTGTACGGCCTAGCCCAGGGGGCCCTGCTACCGGCCCTGTTCCACCAGACCCGCCGACTGGCGCCGCCGGGCCTCAGCGGCGTGTACTTCGGCGCGGTCAACTTCGTCACCGGAGTGGCCGCGCTGGCCGGCGGGACGGCCACCGGCCTGCTGTTCGACCACGGATCTGTCGGTACGGTGATGGCACTGACCGGTTTAGGGACTTCTGCCGCCCTCGCTATCAAAACCTCGCCATCAAGACCTCGCCGTCAAGAGCACGACCCGCCCGCCCGTCACAGACGCTCACTGCCCTGGCCTCGTTCAGGGAGCGACCTGTCGGGCGCTCCTGGTGGTTGCCCTGACCCGGAACGATCGCCAGACAACGTGTCCGTCGCGCAATCCGGCGCAGCTCGGTGACGTGTCCGCCGGGTGTGCCGCCGCAGGGTTGCGCAAATAGCAAGACGGACGTACGGTTTTGTTGAATGAGCAAGGTTGGTAAGGGTTACCTGAGCCTGACGGCCAGGTATTGGGTAGGAAAGACTGCTGAGAGCTACGCCCGGTCGCCCGCCGGTCGGGAGGCAGGCCGGACGAGCCCCGGACCGGACAGCGCGGGCCGGAACGAAGACAGCGTGAAGGAGTACGACGTGGCGAGCCTCGACACCTTCGGTGCGAAGAGCCAGCTACGCGTCGCAGACGCGAGCTACGAGATTTTCCGGATCGGCACGGTGGCCGGGCACGAACGCCTGCCGTACAGCCTGAAGATCCTGCTGGAGAACCTGCTCCGCACCGAGGACGGCGCGAACATCACCGCCGAACACATCCGGCAGTTGGGCGACTGGGACCCGACCGCCGACCCGAGCGTGGAGATCCAGTTCACCCCGGCCCGGGTCCTGATGCAGGACTTCACCGGCGTGCCCTGCGTGGTCGACCTGGCCACCATGCGCGAGGCGGTCCGCGACCTTGGCGGCGACCCCACCAAGGTCAACCCGCTGGCCCCGGCCGAGTTGGTCATCGACCACTCGGTCATCGCCGACCTGTTCGGCCGGCAGGACGCCTTCGCCCGCAACGTCGAACTGGAGTACGGGCGTAACAAGGAGCGCTACCAGTTCCTGCGTTGGGGGCAGACGGCGTTCAACGAGTTCAAGGTCGTCCCGCCCGGCACCGGAATCGTGCACCAGGTCAACATCGAGTACCTGGCTCGGACGATCATGGAGCGGAACGGCCAGGCGTACCCGGACACCGTGGTCGGCACCGACTCGCACACCACCATGGTCAACGGCCTGGGCGTGCTGGGCTGGGGCGTCGGCGGCATCGAGGCCGAGGCGGCGATGCTCGGCCAGCCGGTCAGCATGCTCATCCCCCGGGTGGTCGGCTTCAAGCTGCACGGCGAGGCGCCGGCCGGCACCACCGCCACCGACCTGGTGCTGACCATCACCGAAATGCTCCGCAAGCACGGCGTGGTCGGCAAGTTCGTCGAGTTCTACGGCCCCGGCGTGAGCGCCGTGCCGCTGGCCAACCGGGCCACCATCGGCAACATGTCCCCCGAGTACGGCTCCACCGTCGCGATCTTCCCGATCGACGAGGAGACGGTGCGCTACCTGCGGCTGACCGGTCGGACGGAGCAGCAGGTCGCGCTCGTCGAGGCGTACGCCAAGGAACAGGGCATGTGGCACGACCCGGCCGCCGAGCCCAACTACAGCGAGCGGCTCGAACTCGACCTTTCGACCATCGAACCGTCGCTGGCCGGGCCAAAGCGCCCGCAGGACCGGGTGCCGCTGGGCAACGCCAAGACGCTGTTCCGGGGCGCGCTGATCGACTACGTGGGCGACGGCGGCGACGGCGCGCACGGCCCTGCCGACGAGGCGAGCGAGGAGTCCTTCCCGGCCAGCGACCCGCCGGCCAATGGGGTCGAGGACCCGGCCGACGCGCCGCGCGACCTGGTCTCGGCGGCCACCGGGGCGAAGGGCCGGGCCAGCAACCCGGTCCGGGTCACCGGCGACGACGGCGTCGAGTACGAGCTCGACCACGGCGCGGTGGTGATCGCCGCCATCACCTCCTGCACCAACACCTCCAACCCGCAGGTGATGATCGGTGCGGCACTGCTGGCCCGGAACGCCGTCGACCGGGGGCTGTCCCGCAAGCCGTGGGTGAAGACCACCCTGGCCCCGGGCTCCAAGGTGGTGATGGACTACTACGAGCGCGCCGGTCTCACGCCGTACCTGGAGAAGCTCGGCTTCCACCTGGTCGGCTACGGCTGCACCACCTGCATCGGCAACTCCGGCCCGCTCCCCGAGGAGGTCTCGGCGGCGGTGAACGAGCACGACCTGTCGGTCGTCTCGGTGCTGTCGGGCAACCGGAACTTCGAGGGCCGGATCAACCCGGACGTCAAGATGAACTACCTGGCGTCCCCGCCGCTGGTGGTGGCGTACGCGCTGGCCGGCACGATGGACATCGACCTGGCCAACGAGCCGATCGACGTCGGCGCCGACGGACAGCCGGTCTACCTCCGGGACATCTGGCCGAACTCGACCGAGATCGACGAGGTCATCGCGAGCGCGCTGCGCAGCGAGATGTTCACCAAGGACTACGCCGACGTCTTCGCCGGGGACGACCAGTGGCGGGCGCTGCCCACCCCGGAGGGCGACACCTTCGCCTGGGCCGGCGAGTCGACGTACGTCCGGAAGCCCCCGTACTTCGAGGGGATGGACCGGGAGCCGACGCCGGTCGTGGACATCGCAGGCGCCCGGGTGCTGGCCAAGCTCGGTGACTCGGTGACCACCGACCACATCTCCCCGGCCGGCTCGATCAAGGCCGACTCGCCGGCCGGAAAGTACCTGGCGGACCACGGCGTGGCCCGGCACGAGTTCAACTCGTACGGCTCCCGGCGCGGCAACCACGAGGTGATGATCCGGGGCACCTTCGCCAACATCCGGCTCCGCAACCAACTCGTGCCCGGGGTCGAGGGCGGGTTCACGGTCAACCACCTGACCGGCGAGCAGACCTCGATCTACGACGCCTCGGTGGCGTACCAGGAGGCGGGGATTCCGCTGGTGATCCTGGCGGGTGCGGAGTACGGCTCCGGATCATCGCGGGACTGGGCGGCCAAGGGAACGATGCTGCTCGGCGTACGGGCGGTCATCGCCCGGTCGTACGAGCGGATCCACCGGTCGAACCTGATCGGAATGGGTGTGCTTCCGCTGCAGTACCCGGCCGACAGCGACGCGGAGTCGCTGGGGCTGACCGGCACCGAGACGTTCTCGATCAGCGGGGTGACCGCGCTCAACGACGGGCAGATCCCGCGTACCGTCCGGGTGACCACGGACACCGGTGTCGAGTTCGACGCGGTGCTCCGGATCGACACCCCCGGTGAGGCCGACTACTACCGGCACGGCGGCATCCTGCGGTACGTCCTGCGCAAGATGCTCGCGAGCTGAGCCGAGCCGAGCCGAGCCGAGCTAAGCCGAGCCGAGCCGAACTGAACTGAACCGAACGGCATGTCGAACCGGGCCGGTCTCCCCAGGCGGGGGGCCGGCCCGGCCCGTTCGTCAGCCGCTGGCAGCCGCTGGCACCTCCGGTGATCCGACCGTGCTGCGGTACGCCCGAAGCATCGGCCCGGCCCACGCGGTTGACCTCAACCGAAGTTGAGGGCGAAGACTCGGCTTCGACGAGCGGAGGAGGATGTCATGCGGGTGGCGGGCTTTACCGAGTACGGCGGTCCGGAGGTACTCCGGCTGCTGGAGTTGCCGACCCCGGTTGCCGGGGCCGGACAGGTACGGATCCGGGTCAGGGCGGCCGGTGTGCAGCCGTACGACTGCGCGGTCCGGGGCGGCTGGACCCCGCCGGGCGTCACGCCGGGGCTGCCGAAGGTGCCGGGCAACGAGTTCGCCGGCATCGTGGACCAGCTCGGGCCGGATGTCGGAGGCGTCGCGGTCGGCGCCGAGGTGCTCGGTTTCGGCCAGCTCGACTGCTATGCCGAGTACCTGGTGATTCCCGCCGACCAGATCACCGCCAAGCCCGAGGGCATGCCCTGGGAGGTGGCCGGCGGATTCAGCGCCGGAGCCCAGACCGCACACATCGCCCTCGCCGAGCTACGGATCGACCGGGGCGAGACCCTACTGATCCACGGCGCGGCCGGCGCGGTCGGCACGGTGGCGGTGCAGCTCGCCGTGGCGGCCGGGGCTACCGTGCTCGGCACCGCCAGCGTGGAGAACCACGACTACCTGCGGTCGCTCGGCGCGACCCCGGTGGCGTACGGGGCCGGGCTGCTGGACCGGGTCCGCGCGCTCACGCCGAACGGGGTGGACGCCGTCCTCGACGGTGCGGGCGGCGACGCGCTCCAGGTCTCGCTGGATCTCGTGGCGGACCGGAAACGGATCCTCACCCTGGTCGAGCACGCCCGGGCCGGGGAACTCGGCATCTCGGTCACCCCGAACCTCCGCTCGGCGCGACGGCTGGCCGAAATCGTCGACCTGTACGCCCAGGGCCGGCTGCGGATCCACGTCCGCCGGACCCTGCCGCTGCACCGCGCCGCGGACGCGCACCGCGAGGTGGAGACCGGGCACGGCCGGGGCAAACTGGTGCTCACCATCGACTGAGGTGTTAAGAAGGGCCCCCGCTTATGCAAAATGCGATAAGAAGGGGCCCTTCCTTACATGGGTCAGGGGGCGTTGGACGAATCGGGGAGCAGGCTGGTCGTGCCGGGCAGGTACGGGTCGAGCAGGTGGGTGGCGAGCACGATCCGTTGCCAGCGGCTGACCGGTACGTCGGTGGACTCGGCGAGTCGGACGACCGCGCGCCAGTCGCGTGAGGTTCGGCTCCGTACCCGGCCGATCAGTGACGAGAGTTCTCGGGCCGCCGTCGCCGACTTGCCGTACCGGCGGGCGTCGGCCGCCGCCGCCAGCTCTCGCAGGGTCTGGTCGAGTTCCAGGTCGACCTCGGGAGTGACCGCCTCCAGCCGGTCGACCAGGGCGAACGCCTCCGATCGACCGTCGGAGGACGGTCCGGCCCCACAGTCGAGGCTCCGCCGGTAGATGGCGGCCCGGGTTTCGTGGTTGCACAGCACGGCCAGTTCCCGCAGCAGGTCGGCGGGCTCGTCGGCGGCGTGGACCAGGTTGAGTTGGTAGTTGAAGCTGCCGACGTCGTGCCGGAGCTGTCCGGGCCGGCACCGGACCGGGTCGGCCGGCCCCTTGGCCGTGCTGAGCACCAGCGACGCCGGTTCGGGGCGGCCGGGCAGGGCGAGGAGCAGGAGCAGGCACTCGCATGCCGTCACGTACAGGTCGGCGGCATCCCGCCGGTCCCGGCTGGCCGCGTTCAGGCCGTACTGCCACAGCGCCCGGATGCCGTGCCGGTCGATGGCCACCGTCGCCGCCCAGACGATGGTGAACCCGTACGCCAGCACCCAGTGCAGCACCGCGCCGAGCCGGCGGGTGACCACCGCGTCCGGCTTCAGCAGCAGCAGCGCGTGGTCGTGGCAGAACTGCTCGACCCGTCCACCGCCGATGGCGGCAAGGTCTTCGAAGCTCTCCCGGAAGTAGGTGTCCGCGGCGTACAGGGACCGTTTACGGGGGAGCTTCGACAGGAAGGCGGGTATCTCCGGGTCGCCGGGGGTGGCCATGACGGATCACTCACGCAGTTCCGCGGCTCGGCGGCCAACCTCTCCGGGGGTCAGGATCTCACCGTCGAGCACCACGCCGACGAAACTGGCGAGCGGGATGTGCTCGAACACGGGCGCGCCGAGCCGGTCGAAGACCTGCGCCGGGACCAGTTTGAGCGCGGTGGTGACCACCAGGGTCGGCAGCCGCTGCGCCAGCTCCCGGGTGCCCCGGATGTTGAGCACCGTGGTCGGGCCGATCGCGTCGGCACCGGCCAGCGCGATCACGGGTTCGCCGGTACGGATCTCCGCCGGCAGTTGGGCCAGCACCTGGCCGACGATCGAGCTGCTCGGTGCGGAGGTGACCGGTCCACCCCGCTCGCCGACCCAGGTGACCGCCGCCTTCACGGTGTTCTCGACGGCGTGGTCCAGTTCGGCCCGGATCCGGCGCAGCGCCTCGGCCGGCTCGTCGGAACGTACCGCGTTGGCGATGTGCCACATCGGTGCGTAGCCGGGCAGCCGGGCCGTCAGGAACTCCGTCGCCTCGGTCGCCGCGGCGGGGTCGTCGATCAGCTCGAGCAGGCCCTGGATCACCATCCGGGCCACTCCGGTAGCCCCGGCCGTGGTGACCGTGACGGCCTCCCGCAGCGATGTCGGCAACATAGCTTGATCCATGATGCTGGCTCTTTCCGTTCCGGGTCTCGTCCCCTGAGGACAGGGCTGTTCCCTGGCATCGAGAATGCCCGACCCACGGGCGCACCGGCACCAGGTTTGGTAGTTCATATCAAATGGACAACCCGGCGGGAGTGAAATGACCAAATGGCAGCGGGCGCCAGTACCCGCACACGCGGAGTGCCCCCGCGCGGGTCCCGCGCGGGGGCACTCGCTGACGTCCGGCCGAGACCCACCTCCCGACCATCCGCCTCGGCTGACCCTCGGCTGACAGGCCAACAATCTGCCTGGTCAGTCAGGGGATCGGGCCAGCCGACGTCTCGATCAGCCGGTGATCCTCCCGATGCCGGCCCCGGCCCGGACCGTGCCCGGCACGCTTGCCGCGGAGTCGAGCTGGTACGCGTAGTAGGTGCGCGGTTCGACCACCGAGCCGGCCGTCTCCGCTACGCCGGAGTTGACGAAGATGTTGTTGCGCTGCACCGCCCGGCCGGGCCCGCTGTCGGCGTAGCCGCTGGCCGAGAAGAGCGGGAACGGGACGTTCTCGAAGTAGTTCCCCTCGACCACCACCCCGGCGTTCTCCGTCGAGGCGACCCCGTACAGCTCGTTGTTCAGGAAGTAGTTGTTGTAGACGTGCACCGGCTCGCCGAACCGGATCCGGGGATGCCGCTGCCGGCTGTTGTCGAAGAAGTTGTGGTGGATGCTGACCTTCAGGTGACCGACGTCGGTGGAGGCGGCGCCGTCGGAGTGGCTGATCAGCATGCTCTTGTCGGCATGGTCGAAGTGGTTCCAGGACACCGTCACGTAGTCGGCGCCACGGACGATGTCGACCGAGCCGTCCACCGCACCGGTGAACCGGTTGTGGTCGATCCAGATGTGGTGGGACTCCTGGCCGACGTTGACCGCGTCGTCCTCGGCGTTGGTGAAGTTGATGTTCTGCACGATCACGTTGTACGACCGGTAGAAGTCCAGCCCGCCGCCGTTGATCGTCGCGTTCGACCCCACCCCGATGATCGTCTTGTTCGGGCGTACGCCCTGCTTGCTACTGATCTGGATGGTCCCCTGTACCCGGATCACCAGCGGACCGATGGTGTCGATGTACTCCAGGAAGTCGTTCGCGTTGGTGGCGGTGACCGTCGGTCCGCCGACACCGCCGGTGGTGCCGTTCTGGCCGAGCGCGTTGACGCTGGCGAACCCGTCCGGCTGGCCGACCGCCACCGCCGAGGATCCGCCGGAGGGGCTCCATCCGGTGGAGTTGCCGTCGGAGAGGGTGTCGGTGAACGGGGTCGTCGCCTGTACCGGCCCGGTGCCGGTGGCCAGTACGGCGGTCAGCGCCACCACCAGTGCCCCGGAGAGCATGCCTACGAGTGGACGCCGACGCGTGCCGCGGCGTACGGAGAAGGTTCCGGTCATCGGTTCAGCCCAGCTTTCCCACCCCGGCACCGGCCGGGACGATGGTCGGGATGTCAGCCGCGTTGTCCAACCGGTAGCTGTAGAAGCCGCTCGGCTCGGGCACCGTGCCCCGGGTTTCGATCGGATGGTTGCAGTCGACCAGGATGTTGCCGCGCTCGACGATCCGGCCCAGGTCACCGCTGAACTCGACCCGACCCGGGTTGTTCACGCTGAAGAAGTAGTTGTTCTCGACCAGCACGGCGGCGTCGTAGGTGGAGGCCACGCCGTAGCTGTTCTCGAAGTAGTAGTTGTTGTAGACGTGCGCGAGGGCGGAGAAGCGCACCCGGGGATGGCGCTGGTCCGAGGCGTTGAAGTAGTTGTGGTGGTACGTCACCCGCAACCGCCCGATGTCCTGCGCGCCGGCATCCTCGTCGTGCGAGAGCAGCAGCGTCTTGTCGTGGTCGTGGAAGTTGTTCCACGAGACCGTGACGAAGTCGGAGCCGCGCTTGATGTCGACGGCGCCGTCGTCCCCGTTGGAGAACTCGTTGTGGTCGATCCAGATGTGATGCGAGAACATCTGGACGTTGACCAGGTCGTCCGTCGCCCCGGTGAGATGCAGGTTCCGGATGATCACGTTGTGTACGGCGTTGGCCGGAGGCGAGGTGACGGCGTCGTCGACCGGCAGGCCGATGTTGAGGCCGCCCCCGGACAGCGTCGCGTTCGCACCGACGCCCACGATCGTCTTGTCCGAGGTCACGTTGTGCATGCCGTCGCTGGTACCGGTCGGCAGCGTGATCGTGCCGGCGACCTGGATGACGTACGGGCCGGGTCGGGCGATGTAGTCGAGGAACGCCGCCGTGTTGTTCACCGTCACCACCGGTCCACCGGCACCGCCGGTGGTGCCGTTCTGGCCGAGCCCGTTGACGCTGGCGAAGCCGTCGGCGGTGCCGGCCGGGACGGGCGGCTGGACGGTCGGGCCGGGAGTGCTCGGGGTCGGGCCCGGCGGGGTGGTCGGTGCCGGCGTGGTCGGGCTCGGCGGTGGCGTGGTCGGGGCGGGGCCGCCGGGGGCGGTTTCGACACTGACATCGTCGAAGTGCGCCGCCGCGTACCGGCCGAACAGGCCGACCTGTCCGGTGCCGAACTGACCGTCGCTGGCCGTCAGGGCGGTGCCGTTGTTGACCTGGGCGGTCAGGCTGGTGCCGGAGACCTGCAACCGGAGCGCGTACCAGGTTCCGGTGCCGACGGTCAGCGCGGCGCTGGCCAGCGTGGTGTCGACGCCGCCGACGACCTTGCCGAGCACCGCCAGGTTGTCGTTGCGTACCCCGAGGTAGTAGTAGTTGCCGCTGCCCTGGGCCCGGGCCGCGATGCCGGCGAACCGGCCGGCGCCGCCCCAGGCGGTCGGCTTGACCCGGGCGGTGACCGTGTAGTCGGTCCAGTTCGCCTGGCCGGTACGGACCCGGGCGTCGGCGCCGGTGCTGGCCTGGCGCAGCACCTGGCTCCCGTCGGCGGTCACGCTCCACGATCCGCCGGAGCTGCTCCAGCCGTTGTGGTTGCCGTCTTCGAAGGTGTCGGTGAACAGGGTGGCGGCCTGGGCCGGGCCGGTGCCGTAGATCAACGCGGCGGCCACCGCGGCGGCCAGGGCCACGGCGGTGGGCCGGCGCCAACGAGGTCCGGCCCGTCCGCGCGTTCTGCCCGGGACGGCCGTCCCGGCTCTGCTGCTCGGTGCGGTCACGAGGATTCTGCCTTTCGAGGGTGGTGGGGACGACCGGAGCGCGGTGTTGCGGTTGCGCGGAGAGCACGGCAGCGACTCGCCCGGAGGGCGGCTCGAGCTGCCGGGAGGGTGGAAGCGGGGCGATGCTGGAAAGCGCTTTCCTACGGCCACCATAGAAACCGACCGGAGCTATGTCAATGAATCTCGTCTATGTCGTCCGGCCGGACCGACGGAGCCGCCGACCGCGCCGCCCCGCACCCACTGCCCGGAAGGTGGGCGCCAGGGTCGGCACTGTGCCAGGATCCTGGGCATGGACGACAGCACGATTCTGAGCCGGATCACCGAACTCGTCGACGAGGAGCACCGGCTGCGCGGCCACGCCCAGCAGGTCGAGGGCTCCAGCGACGAGGAACGGACCCGGCTACGGGAGCTGGAGGAGTCCCTCGACCAGTGCTGGGACCTGCTCCGCCGTCGCCGGGCCGCCCGGCAGGCCGGAGGAGATCCGGACACGACCGGGACCCGCAGCGTCAACGAGGTCGAGAAGTACCTCCAGTGACCGGTGGCGGCCCGCCGGGCCGCCACCGGTGACACCTCAGCGCATCCCCGCCTCCCGCAGCAACTGCTCCGTCAGCACGCCCGGGTCGACCAGGTCGCCGGGCAGACCCCGCGCCGCGAACCAGGTGGCGACCACCCGTACGTCCCGGGTCAGGAACTCCCGCCCGCTCGGGTTGGCCACCACGTCCACCACCTGCGGCAGGTCGATCAGGACCAGCCGGCCGTCGTGAACCAACAGGTTGTACGGCGACAGGTCACCGTGGGCCAACCCCGCCCGGGCCAGTACGACCAGCGCGTCGACGAGCTGATCCCAGAGCTGCCGCAGCGGGACCGGATCGGGCCGCAGCTGGGCCAGCCGGGGCGCGGCCAGACCCTCGACCGGATCCCCGACGAACTCCAGCATCAGCTCGGTGCCGAGCAACTGCACCGGGTACGGCACGGCGATGCTGCCGAACTCGGACCCCACCTGCCAGAGCCGGGACAACGCGGCGAACTCGGCCGCCGCCCACTGACCGGCGATCATCTGCCGGCCGAACGCCGTACGCCCCTCCATCGCCCGGTTCTCCCGGGACCGGCGTACCCGGCGACCCTCCAGATAGCCGGCATCCCGGTGGAAGAGCCGATGCTCCGGATCGCGGTAGCGCTTGGCCGCGAGCAGGCAGGTCCGGTCGGTGCCCGGCACACCGCGCCGGACCAGGTGCACGTCGGCTTCCTTGCCGGTCTTGAGTACGCCCAACTCGGTGTCGGTGGCGGCCAGTTCGGTCACCAGCCAGTCGGGATGCGGAGCCGGCCCGTGCACCGCCTGGTCCCAGGTCGACCAGCGGTCGCCGCTGTCCGGGCGGTCGGTGTCGGCGTTGGTGTCGAAGGCGGTCGCCGTGGCGTGCCGCGATCGTTTCAGTAGTCGCGGCTCGTCGTCGTCGAAGCGGCGAGCGGTACGGCCGCCACGAGGGCGGGCGGAGGTGCGGTGATCGTCGTCGAAATCGCGTGTTGGCACAGCGGAATTCCCTTGGTCGAGACGGAAGAAGGCAGGCGGAAGCGGAGCACAAAGACAGCCACCGGGATCTCCTTCCACTCGACCGGGCGGTGCCCGGGATTTTCTGCACGACGACGGGAACCCTCACGGGTGCCTCCGCCGACCGGCGTACGCGCCGACGCGCGCAATGTTCGTCGCCGCCGTACCGGCCGTCAAGGTAATTTCCCCCCGCCGTGTCCAGCGGGTGTTACGCGGCGAGGACCGTGGCGACCGCCGCGATCAGTCCGTCCACGGTCTTGGTCGGGGCGTACCGGCGCTCCATCCAGCGGCGGCCCCGGTGCAGCCACACGCTCGGCAGGCCCACCGCCGTGGCGCCGCCGATGTCGGCCTCGGGGCTGTCCCCCACCATCCAGGCACCGCGCAACCGCATCCGGGCCCGCTCGGCGGCGAGCGCGAAGATCCTCGGGTTCGGCTTGCTGACGCCGACCTCTTCGGAGATCACCCAGTCCGCGAGATAGCGGTCCAGACCGGTGTTCCTGATCTTCAACTCCTGCTGCCGGGCGGCCCCGTTGGTGACCGCCACCGGCACCCAGCCGGCGTCGTCGGCGATCCGTAGCGCGCACGCGATCAGCGGATCGAGCCGGATGTACTCCATCACACCCTCGTGCAGGGCCTCGACCAGGTCGATGGAGGGAATCCGGAGCCCGTACCGGTCCCGGATCGCGTCGGCCACGTCCCATCGGTTGGTCAGGCCGTCAGCGTCCACGGAGAGCAGCCAGTCGAGGTCGCTCTCCGGCGCTCCGATCTCGGCCAGGAAGCCCTGCGCCCAGGTGCGGAACGGACCGGCCCGGTCGAGCAGGGTGTTGTCCAGATCTAGGAGCAACAGCGGCACTTGCGCACAGTACGGGACGCACCCGGTCGGACAACAGTCCCACCATGTAAACAACCGGCTTGCCCGAACTAACAACCGGTGCTCAGCCGGTCAACAGCAGTCGTACCCCACCCTGATCGGCCCGTCGGTCGGCGAGCATCCGGTGCGCGTCCCGGACCCGGCGCAGTTCCACCGGGTCGAGTCGCGCCACGACCACCGCCTCGCCGTGGTCCCCGGCCCGGCCCAGTGACCGGCCCTCCGGGTCGTACACCGCCGCGCCACCGTTGAAGCGCCACGGCGTCGCTCCGCCGACGGCGTTGGCGAAGACGACGTACATGGTGTTGTCGAGGGCGCGGGCCCGGTAGTAGAGGTCCCGGCGGTGCTCCGAGCCGACCACGTAGCCACTGGGGCAGAGGTAACCGTGTGCCCCGTCCACTGCCGCCGCCCGACCGTGCTCCGGGAAGCAGCCGTCGTAACAGACGCCGAGGCCGAGCCGCCATCCGTCGACCCGCAGCGTCGCGCCGCGTTCTCCGGGACTGAACAGGTCGTTCTCGTCCGGTCCCCAGAGGTGCTGTTTGGCGTAGCCGGCGCTCACCCGGCCCGACCGGTCCACCACCAGCGCCGAGCAGGTACGCCGGCCGTCCGGATGCCGTACCGCCGCGCCGACCAGCACCACCGCCCGGCGGTCCCGGGCGACCGCGGCCAGCGGATCGAGCCGGGGGTCCGACACGACCTGCCGGTCGTCGGCGGACACGTCGGTGCCGGCCGGATCGTCGCGCAGTGCCGGCGGGTGGTACGCCGGCAGGAACAACTCCGGAAGTACGACCACCCGGGCGCCGGCCCGGGCGGCCCGCTCGACCAACCGGGCGGCGGTGACCGCGTTGCCGGCGACGTCGCCCGGCACCGCCTCGGCCTGGACGGCGGCAACCGTCAGCGGTACCACCGGATCGTCGGCTGATGACGGATCGTGAGGTGATGACGGATCGTGGGCTGATGACGGATCGTGCGGCGGCGCGGGAGTGGCATGCGTCACGGCCGCGATGATATCGGCCGGCGACCGCTGTCCGATCTTGCGAACTTCGCCGCGCCGAGGACAATCACCGGGGTGTCCGACGCGTTCTATCTGCCGACCGGCGATCCCGACCGGTTCGTCGCCACCCCGCACACGCAGGGCCCGTGGGGTGCCGACCTGCAACACGCGGGGCCGCCGTCCGCCCTGCTCGCCCGTGCGGTGGAACAGGTCGCCACCTCCGTCGACGGACCGGCCCAGGTCACCCGGCTGACGGTGGAGATCCTCGGCGCGGTGCCGGTCGCCGAGGTCACCGTCCGGGCCGCCCTCGCCCGGCCCGGACGTTCGGTCGAACTGGTCGAGGCGGAACTCTCCGCCGCCGGACGACCGGTGCTGCGGGCCCGGGTGTGGCGGATCCGCCGCACCCCGGTCGGCCTGCCGGCCGAGGCGGTCGCCGCTCCGGTGCCACCACCACCCCGGCCGGCGGCGTCGTCCGAATTCACCGAGCCCCGCTGGCAGACCGGGTACCTGCGGGCGATCGAGTGGCGGTTCGTCGAGGGGCACTTCGAGCGGCCGGGCCCGGCCTCGGTGTGGGCGCGGCAACGGGTTCCGCTGGTGGCCGGCGAGGAGCCGAGTCCGCTGCAACGCACCGCGCTGCTCGCCGACTCGGGGAACGGACTGAGCCGGCTGCTGGAGATGGCGGACTGGTGGTTCATCAACACCGAACTCACCGTGCACCTGCACCGTCAGCCGGCCGGGGACTGGATCTTCGTCCGGGCCGCGACGACACTGGACGAGCAGGGGTCAGGGCTGGCCGAGACGGTGCTCTTCGATGCCGCCGGTCGGGTGGGGCGGGGCGCCCAGGCCCTGATGGTGGGTCGACGCAACGACTGACCGAACCCAAGACGTACGTACGGATTGCATAGCGGGTCACTGCCTGGCACGATCGGGTCGTGCCCAGGGTAAGTCAGGACCAGCTCGACGCCCGCCGTCAGGAGATTCTCGGCGCGGCACGGGCCTGCTTCGCCCGACACGGCTACGAGGGCGCCACCGTGCGCCGGCTCGAAGAGGCGACGGGGCTCTCCCGGGGAGCCATCTTCCACCACTTCCGGGACAAGGACTCGCTCTTCCTCGCGGTTGCCGAGGACGACGCCGCCGCCATGGTCGAAACGGTGGCCCGCAACGGTCTGGTCCAGGTCATGCGCGACCTGCTCGAGGGCGCCACCTCGCCGGACACCACCGGCTGGCTGGGCAGCCAGCTCGAGGTCTCCCGGCGGCTCCGCACCGACCCCGCGTTCGCCAAGCGCTGGGCGGAACGCTCGGCAAGTCTGGCCGAGGCGACCCGGGAGCGGCTGGCCCGGCAGCGCGACGCCGGGGTGCTGCGCGACGACGTACCCATCGAGACGCTGGCCCGGTTCCTGGAGCTGGCCTACGACGGCCTGGTGCTCCAGTTGGCCATGGCCCGCCCGGCCGGTGACCTCAGCGCCGTCCTCGATCTGGTCGAGGAGGCGGTGCGGCGGCCCGGCCGCTGAGCCGTAGCCGGTCGGCCCGGCCGCTGAGCCGTAGCCGGTCGGCCCGGCCGCGATCTGGGCGTTGAGCAGGGCGAAGGGCACAGACGGGACACCGGTGGCGCGGTGGTTCCACAATGGGCTCCCGTCCGCCGTCCAAGATCGGAGCACGCGATGAAGGAAGTCCTTCCGTCGGAGGGTGACACCTGGGGCATTCCGGGCCCGACCTTCTTGACGATCTTTCTCGTGGCCGCCGGACTGATCGTGCTCACGACCGTGCTGCACCGGCTGGTCCGATTCGCCGGACGACGTCCACCGGAGGGCTTCGACCGGCTGCATCCGATCCGGGCCGCCTATCTCCACGGCGGTGGTCGGCTCGCCGTCTACACCGCACTCGGCATGCTCCGTGCCGCCGGAGCGGTCGGGGTCGCCCCGGACCGCACCCTGGTACTGACCGGCCCCCTGCCGGCCCTGGCCACCCCGCTCGACCAGGCCGTCTACCACGCGGCCAGCCGCCGGGGCAGTGCCCGGACGCTGCCGGTCGACGACGGAGTCTCGTACGCGCTGCACGAACTGCGTACCGAACTGTCCCGGGACGGGCTCGCCCTGCGCTGGACGACCCGGCTGGGCGCGGCGGTCGTACCCGTGCTGGCCGGGCTGGCGCTGGTCGCGGTAGGAGGCGTCCGGATGATCGCCGGAGCCGGTAACGGCAAGCCGGTACAGAACCTCTTCCTCGCCTGCACGGTATTCATGATCGTCATGATCATTCTGGCCAGCACCGTACCCAAGCGCACCCGGGCGGCCAAGAGGGCGCTGCGCAGCCTACGTCGCACGTATCGCCACCTCGGTCCCGGGCACGCCCCGGCGTACGCCACCTACGGTGCGGCGGGCGTGGCAATGGGAATAGCCATCTTCGGACCGGCCTCGCTCTGGGCCCTCGACCCGGAATTCGCGGCCGGGGCAGGCATCGAACGCACGCTCGGCACCGGGTTCTCCACCGGGTCCGGTTTCGACAGCAACGCCAACACCCACAACTATGCGAGCAGTTGCGGCGGCGGGGACAGTGGTAGTGGTGGTGGAGGAGACAGCGGCGGTGGAGGCGGAGGTTGTGGCGGATGATTCCTGACAGCTACGGCGTGGGCATCGGCTGGCGTCCGGAGATCGCCGGATTCGTCGCCGACCTACCCGGACTGCGCTTCGTCGAGGTGGTCGCCGAGTCGGTACCCGTCGCCGGGCCACCACCGCCGGCGCTGGCCGCACTACGCGACCGGGGCGTGGCCGTCGTCCCGCACGGGGTACGGCTCTCCCTCGGTGGTGCGGACCCGGTCGACCCGGAGCGGGTCAGCCGGTTCGCCCGGGTCGCCGAACTGCTGGACGCGCCCCTGGCCAGTGAGCACATCGCGTTCGTCCGGGCCGGCGGGGTCGAGGCGGGTCATCTGCTGCCGCTGCCGCGTACCCGGGAGGCGGTCGACGCGGTGGTCGCGAACGTCGCCCGGGTCCAGGCCGAGCTGACCGTACCGCTCGCCCTGGAGCCGATCGCCGCGCTGTTCGACTGGCCGGACGACGAGCTGGACGAGGCCCACTTCCTCGGTGAGATCCTCGACCGGACCGGCGCGCTGCTGCTGCTCGACATCGCCAACGTCTACGCCAACGCCCACAACCGGGGCAATGATCCGCTCGACCTGCTCGATCGGCTGCCGCTGGACCGGGTCGGCTACGTACACGTCGCCGGGGGTGCCGCACACGACGGGATCTACCACGACACGCACACCGATCCGGTGCCGGACGCGGTACTCGAACTGGTCGCCGAACTGTCCGCCCGGCACCGGCCGCCGGCGCTGCTGCTGGAGCGGGACGGGCACTATCCACCGGCGGCGGCCCTACGCGGTGAACTCGACGCGATCGCCGCCGCCTCCGGCCACCCCCGTGTGACATGACCGGCCGGACACCGGCGTCGGGGCCGGTCCCGGCGGAAGACTCGACCGAGCGGGTGACCGGCGTCGCCGGCACGCTGGCCGAGCGGCAGGCGGCGCTGGTGGCGACGCTGGTGGCGGGGGCGCCGGTGCCGCCGGGATTCGACGTCCGGCTGGTCGGGGCGGCCCGCTCGGCGCTGCTGCGCAAGCGGGCTGGCGAGGTCGCCCGGTACTGGCCACTGCTCGCGGCGGGGCTCGGTGAACGCTGGCCCGCCGTCTTCGCCCGCTGGGCGGCCACCCGCCCCACCCAGGGCTCGCTGCGCGACGGCTGGGACCTGGCCCGCGAACTGGCCGGCGAGGGTCCGCTGCCGGCGCCGGCCGCCGAGGAACTCGCCGTCCGCGAGGCCCTCTGGCGGTACGACGGGACAACGGCACCCCGGCGGCGGAGGCTGCCGGCGATCCACCGCGCCGACGGAGTGACGGTGCTGCAACTCGCCGGCCGGATCCGGCTCTGGTCCGGCCGGAACCGGTGACCCGACCAGCACGTTCCGCCACCCGCCAACCCAAGATCCGGTTCTCCGGGCATACGCCATAGGATGATGTGCATGGATCTCGGACTCGCGGACCGGGTGTACGTGTTGACCGGCGCGTCGAAAGGTCTCGGCTTCGCCACCGCGCGGTCCCTGGTGGCCGACGGCGCCCGGGTGGTCATCTCGGCCCGGAACGCCAATCAGGTGGCCGAGGCGGCGCGCCAGCTCGGCGACGAGGAGCGGGCGGTGGGCCTCTGCGCCGACCTGACCGATCCCGACACCGCGGCACGGCTGGTCGACACCGCCATGGCACGGTTCGGCCGGCTCGACGGCGCGCTCGTCTCGGTCGGCGGGCCGCCCAGGGGCAGCGCCGCCCAGGTCACCGACGAACAGTGGCGGAACTCGTTCGAGACGATCTTCCTCGGCACGCTGCGGACCGCGCGTACCGTCGCGGCGGCGCTCTCCGACGGCGGCGCGATCGGTCTGGTGCTGTCCAACTCGGCCCGCGCACCGATCCCTGGCCTCGGCATCTCGAACGGCCTGCGCCCAGGGCTCGCCGGTGCCGCGAAGGACATGGCCGACGAGTACGGCCCACGCGGCGTACGCGTCGTCAGCCTGCTCCCGGGGCGGATCCTCACCGACCGCAACCGTGAACTCTTCGCCGCCACCGGCGACCCGGACCGGGCCCGCGCCGACGCGGAGGCGGAGATCCCGTTGCGCCGGATCGGCGACCCGGCGGAGTTCGGCCGGGTTGCCGCGTTCGTCCTCTCCCCCGCCGCCAGCTACCTGACCGGGGTCTCCATTCCGATCGACGGTGGCGCCCTGCGGGGTCTCTGACCCGAGTGCCGACGATGCCGGCCTACGCGTCGGCCCGGATCCGCCAGTAGGCCGGACCGGACCGGCTGTCGGGTGCCGGGCGGTGGTTCCGGTCACCGGGGTGGGCGCCGACGGGCGGGCGTCGGCGCGATGCGGCAGGATCGTCGGCATGGCATCGCTGACCGTGCCCGGCGGCACCGGGTCGGTCCGGCCGAACCCGGTCGGCGGGCGGAAGCTGCCCCGCCCGACCCCCGCCGAGTTGGCCGCGGCGGCCGACCTGCTGCTGCCGGACCTGATCGCCCCGGATCTGGACGTGCTGTTCTGCGGGATCAATCCGGGTCTCTACTCGGCCGCGACCGGGCGCCACTTCGCCCGTCCCGGCAACCGTTTCTGGCCGGCCCTGCACCGGAGTGGGTTCACCCCGCACCTGGTCGATCCGGCCGACCAGGCGGAGCTGCTGACGTACGGGCTGGGCATCACGAACCTGGCCGACCGGGCGAGCGCCCGGGCGGACGAGCTGACCCGGGACGAACTCGCCGAGGGCGGTCGCCAGTTGGTCGACAAGATCCGGCGCTACCGGCCGCGCTGGGTGGCCGTGCTGGGCGTCACGGCGTACCGGGTCGCGTTCGACCGGCGGTCGGCGGTCCTCGGCCGGCAGGACGGGACGCTCGGTGGCGCCGAGCTCTGGGTACTGCCGAATCCGAGCGGACTCAACGCGCACTACACGCCCGCCGGACTGGCCACCGAGTTCGCGGCCCTGCGGGCGGCGGTGGGCGCACCGGTCAGCCGGCGGCGATCACCTCGATCTCGACCAGCCAGTCACTGACCAGCGTCTCGGCGACGATCGCCGTGGTCGGGACCGCCCGGCCCCCCAGGGCCGCGACCCGGGCCTGCGCGTTGGCCGTGGCGTACGACGCGTCCCGCAGATAGCTGGTGAGGCGGACGATGTTGTCGACGGTCATGTCGGCGTCGGCGAGGATCGTCCGCAGGTTGGACCAGATGAGCCGCAGCTGCTCGTCCAGGTTCTTTCCCGCCACGCCCCGGGCGTCCAGTCCCATCGTCCCGGCGACGAACAGCAGGCGCTCGGCACCGCGAACCTCGACCGCGTGCACGTAGTCCTCGGTGGCCGGATAGATCCCCTCGGTCGGACTGTGCGGCACAATCTGCATTCGACACTTCCCCCGTGAATCTGATGCCGACTCGCGTTTGACGGAGCACGGTAACACCGACCCCACGTCCGGCGCCCCAGGTTTTCGTCGCCGGCGGCGACTCCCGAGTCGGGTCAGACCGGGTCGTAGTCGGGACGCGGCACGGTGATCACCGGCTCCGGGCCGACCGCGTCGGCGTACGGGGCCGGGGAGTCCGCCACCGCGAACTGCGTCCGGTACAGCTCGGCGTACAGGCCGCCGACCGCCACCAGCTCGTCGTGCCGGCCGCGCTCGACGATCCGCCCGTGATCCATGACCAGGATCTGGTCCGCCTCCCGTACGGTCGACAGCCGGTGCGCGATGACCAGCGCGGTACGACCGCTCAGCGCGACCGAGAGCGCCCGCTGCACCGCCGCCTCGGACTCGGAGTCGAGGTGCGCGGTGGCCTCGTCGAGGATGACGATCGACGGGGCCTTCAGCAGCAGCCGGGCGATCGCGATCCGCTGCTTCTCGCCGCCGGAGAACCGGTAGCCGCGTTCGCCCACCATGGTGTCGAGCCCGTCCGGCAACTCCCGGACCAGTTCCTCGACCTGGGCGCCGCGCAACGCCGCCCAGAGTTCGTCGTCCGTCGCGTCCGGCTTGGCGTACCGGAGATTTTCCGCGATCGTCTCGTGGAACAGGTGCGAATCCTGGGTCACCACGCCGATCGTGTCGCGGAGCGAGTCCGCGGTGGCGTTCCGGACGTCCACTCCGCCGACCCGCACCTCCCCGTCGGTCACGTCGTAGACCCGGGAGACCAGCATCGAGGTGGTGGACTTGCCGGCGCCGGAGGGTCCGACCAGCGCCACCATCTGCCCCGGCTCGACGGTGAACGAGACTCCGCGCAGCACCGGCTCGTTGACCGTCCGGTCCAGGGCGGCGACGTCCTCCAGGGAGGCGAGCGACACCTCGGCGGCGCTCGGGTAGCGGAACCGGACGTCCCGGAACTCCAACCGCCCGGCGCTACGCGGGATGGCCACCGCGTTCGGCTTCTCCGCGATGGACGGGGTGAGGTCGAGCACCTCGAAGACCCGGTCGAAGGAGACCAGCGCGCTCATCACGTCGACCCGGACGTTCGACAGCGCGGTCAGCGGACCGTAGAGGCGGGTCAGCAGCAGGGCGAGGGTGACCACGGTGCCGGCGCTCACGTTGCCGCGTACCGCGAGCCAGCCGCCGAGACCGTAGGTCAGCGCCTGGGCCAGCGAGGCGACCAGCAGCATCGCGACGAAGAAGGTCCGGGAGTACATCGCGGACTGGATGCCGATGTCGCGGACCCGTTCGGCCCGGTCCCCGAACCGCCGCGCCTCGACGTCCGGACGGCCGAAGAGCTTGACCAGCAGTGCTCCGGCCACCCCGAACCGCTCGGTCATGGTGGCGTTCATCTTCGCGTCGAGGTCGTACGACTCCCGGGTGATCTCCGCCAGGCGCTTGCCGACCCGCCGGGCCGGAATGATGAAGATCGGCAGCAGTACGAGGGAGAGCGCGGTGATCTGCCAGGAGAGGGTGAACATGACGGCGGCGGTGAGCACCAGTTGGATGATGTTGCTGACCACCCCGGACAGGGTGCTGGTGAAGGCCCGCTGGGCGCCCGTCACGTCGTTGTTGATCCGGCTGACCAGCGCCCCGGTCTGGGTCCGGGTGAAGAACTGCAGGGGCATCCGCTGCACGTGGTCGTAGACCCGGGTCCGCAGGTCGAGGATGATCCCCTCGCCGATCCGGGCCGAGTACCACCGCTGGGCCAGCGAGAGCAGCGCGTCGACCACCGCGAGGCCGGCGATCACCAGGGCCAGCCGGACCACCAGGCTGCCCGCGTCCGAGCCGCCCCGGGAGATGGCGTTGATGACGTCGCCGGCCAGCACCGGGGTCGCCACACCGATGATCGCGGCGACGACCACGGTGACCAGGAACACCCCGATGTCGCGCCGGTAGGGACGGGCGAACTCGACGACCCGTCGGACCCCGCGCCGGGTGACCCGGTGGGCGGTGACCTCGTCGCCGTTGCGCAACGACCGCAGCATGCCCCAGCCGCCCATGCCGCCACCGGAACCCATCCCGTTCACCACGCACGACCTCCCACTCTTCGACGACTACGACAACCGGAGTGGCGGCCCGAATCTTCCCGAATGTTCCTCCATGATCAAATTTATCGGACGCGCCATCGGCGTCCAGGCTATTCGCCGGCTCTGACAGGACAGGCTATTCGCCGGCCCCGGCAAGATCACGGAGGCGGCGGGTCTGCGCCTCGCGTTCGGCCCGCTGCTGGTCCGCCGGAGAGCGGCCAGCCGCGCCGGCAAGCAGGGCTTTGATCTCCACCACCGCGTTCCGGTTGGCGGCCAGGACCGCGCCGACGAGATCCTCGACCGCCGCGTCGAGCTCGGCCTGCGGCACGACCACGGTGGCCAGGCCGAGCTGTTCGGCCTCGACCGCGTCGACCCGCCGACCGGTGACGCAGATCTCCAGGGCCCGGGCGTAGCCGACCAGGTCCACCAGACGCTTCGTGCCGGCGAGGTCGGGCACCAGGCCGAGCGCGACCTCGGCCATCGAGAACCTGGCGTCGTCGGTCAGCACCCGAAGGTCGCAGGCCAGGGCGAGTTGGAAGCCCGCGCCGATCGCATGGCCCTGCACCGCCGCGATCGAGAGAAGATCGGGGCGGTGCAGCCAGGTGAATCCGGCCTGGAATCCGGCAATGCGATCGGCGCACTCCTCCGGTGACAGCGCGGCCAGCGCCGCCAGGGAGTTCCCCGCCGCCGGGTCGTTGACCACCGACAGGTCGAGCCCAGCGGAAAAGGCCCGACCCTCGCCCCGCACCACCACGACCCGTACGTCGCCTGGGAGATCCCGGGAGAAGTCATACATCGCCCGCCACATCTCGGGCGTCTGTGCGTTGAGTACGTCGGGCCGGCACAACGTCACTGTCGCGACCGGCCCGTCGCAATTCAGTCGTACGCCGACGGTCACGAATGAATCCGCAGGCGTTCGGGTCCGGACCAGGCTGCTGAGCCGGTCACGCCTTCTTACGACGACGAGCGCCGCCACGCTGACGAAGCTGTACACCAGACTCGGTGAGCACCCGGTGGATGAACCCGTAGGAACGGCCGGTCGAGGCCGCCAGGGCGCGGATGCTTTCGCCGGAGGTATACCGCTTGACCAGGTCCTTGGCGAGCGTCTGACGCTCGGCTCCGACGATCCTGCGACCCTTCTCAGTGCTGGTGGCTGTGCCAGTGGCTGCCATGTTGATTCCTCACGTCCCAGACTGTGCGGTTCGATACGGTCCCACCTATTAGACCGCCTCGAACGATCATGCGCTAGATATCAACTCTTCGCCAACCGACACGCACAGCAGTGTCAGTTTCCCGATTGAGTGATTGCGCCGACCTCGCCATCCGTCCTCACCGGGGAGTTTCCGCCGCACCTCAGCGTGGGTTTGTGCCCTGGTCGGCGCGTTGCCGACCCGCGCGGTCGGAGTTTTCGCACCCGTAGCGCGAGTTTCCTTCCGACCCGGTCAAGTTTCGCTCGCCGCCGATCGAGTTTCCATCCCCGCCCGCGAAGTTCAGCTCGCCGTCGGTCGAGTTTCCGTCTCCCGCTCGGATTCAGTCAGACGGATTCCGCAGAATGGTGACCACCCCCGTACGGTGTCGCATGTGGCAGATCAAGTCGGCATCGTGGCGAGCGCGGTGGCCATCTTCGCCGCCACCGACATCGACGACATTGTCGTACTGACCGTCCTCTTCGTGACCTCGCGCACGGCGGGTCGGCCGCGACCCTGGCAGATCGTCGTCGGTCAGTACGCCGGAATCGGCGCACTGGTGACCGCCAGCGTGGCGGGGGCGGCCGGGCTACTGGTGGTGCCGGACCCGTGGACCGGTCTCCTCGGGTTGCTGCCGGTGGCCCTCGGCGTACGTGCCCTGCTGCGCCGCACCGACGACGACACCGGTACGCCGAGGGTGGTCACCGGGGCACTCGGGGTGGCCGGGGTGACGATCGCCAACGGCGCGGACAACATCGCCGTCTACGTACCGGTGTTCCGGGCGCTCGGTCCGGCCGAGGTCGAAACGTACCTGGTCGTCTTCGTCGGCCTGATCGCGCTCTGGTGCGCGGCGGCGGCCTGGCTGGGCAGCCACCCACGGGTGATCCGGCTGGTGGACCGGGTGGGCCACTGGCTGGTGCCGGTGGTCTTCATCGGCATCGGGCTGGTCATCCTGGTCAGCTCCGGCGTGCTGGGCCGGCTCACCGGCCTCGGCTGACGACCGGGGCCGGTCGGTCCGGCCCGGCCCGGCTCGGGGCCGGCGCGGGGTCAGGCCAGCTCGACGAGTTCGAGCAGGTCGTCGCTCCAGGCGTCCTCGTCGCCGTCCGGCAGCAGGATCGCCCGGTCGGGCTTGAGCGCCAGCACCGCGCCCGGATCGTGGGTGACCAGGACGATCGCGCCGGGATAGCGGGCGATCGCGTCGAGCACCTGCTCCCGGCTCACCGGGTCGAGGTTGTTGGTGGGCTCGTCCAGGAGCAGCACGTTGGCGCCCGAGCAGACCAGTGTGGCCAGCGCCAGCCGGGTCTTCTCACCGCCGGAGAGCACCCCGGCCGGCTTGTCCACGTCGTCGCCGGAGAAGAGGAAGGCGCCCAGGATCTTGCGCAGGTCGGTGTCGGACTGTTCGAAGGCGGCGCTGCGCATGTGATCAAGGACGGTCCGGTCGACGTCCAGCGTCTCGTGCTCCTGGGCGTAGTAACCCAGCCGCAGCCCGTGCCCCGGCCGGACCTCACCGGTGTCGGATTCCAGCAGTCCGCCGAGGATGCGCAGCAGGGTGGTCTTGCCGGCACCGTTGAGTCCGAGAATCGCCACCCGGGAACCACGGTCGACCGCGACGTTCACGTCCGTGAAGATCTCCAACGAGCCGTACGACTTCGACAGGCCGGTCGCGGTGAGCGGCGTCTTGCCACAGGACGCCGGGTTGGGGAAGCGCACCTTGGCCACCCTGTCGGCGACCCGGGCATCCTCCAGCCCGGAGAGCAGCTTCTCGGCCCGGCGGGCCATGTTCTGCGCGGCCACCGTCTTGGTCGCCTTGGCCCGCATCTTGTCGGCCTGGGCCATCAGCGCCCCGGCCTTCTTCTCGGCGTTGGCCCGTTCCCGGCGGCGCCGCCGCTCGTCGGTCTCCCGCTGTTCCAGGTAGGTCTTCCAGCCGACGTTGTAGACGTCCACCACCGAGCGGGTGGCGTCCAGGAACCAGACCTTGTTGACCACGGCGTCCAGCAGCGAGGCATCGTGACTGATCACGATCAGCCCGCCCTTGTGCCCGGCGAGGAAGCCACGCAGCCAGGTGATCGAGTCGGCGTCGAGGTGGTTGGTCGGCTCGTCGAGCAGCAGGATCCCGCCGCCGCCGGCGGCCGCGTCCCGGAACAGGATCCGGGCCAGCTCGACCCGGCGGCGCTGGCCACCGGAGAGGGTGCCGATGGTCTGTCCGAGCACCCGGTCGGGCAGCCCGAGGTTGGCGCAGATCCGGGCCGCCTCGGCCTCGGCGGCGTACCCGCCGAGGGAGGCGAACTGGTCCTCCAGGGTGCCGTACCGGCGGACGAGCCGTTCGTCCCCGGACTCGTCGGCGAGCCGCTCCTCGATCTCCTTCATCTGGGCCATCAGGACGTCCAGGCCACGCGCGGAGAGCACCCGGTCCCGGGCGGTCACCCCGAGATCGCCGGTCCGGGGGTCCTGCGGGAGGTAGCCCACCGGGCTGCGCCGGTCGATCTGGCCGGTGTACGGCTGGCCCTCGCCGGCCAGGACCTTGAGCGTGGTGGTCTTGCCGGCGCCGTTGCGGCCGACCAGACCGATCCGGTCGCCGGGCTGCACCCGCAGGGTGGTGTCGGACAGCAGGATCCGGGCGCCGGCACGGAGTTCCAGGCCGCTCGCAGTGATCATGTCGGAGAACTCGCTCTCGGGGTCGAAGGCTGACTCAGGGCACACAAACCAGCCGGCGGACCTGTCGATCCGTCGGCGCGGGGCGTTCAGCCTTCGCAGAGCAGCACGGAACCGATTGTACCGGGCGGCACGGTGGAGCCGTCCACGGATTACCAATCAAGATCACCGGGTATCGCCAACACCAAAATTCGGGCGATCGGGGTTGTGATGGAACTCAACGAGGACGCACGCATCGATACCAGCCAGGTGGAGGACCGGCGCGGGTCCGGCGGCGGGTTGGCTGGGATACCCATCCCGATCTCCGGCCGGGGTGGCCTGATCGGCCTCGTGATCACCGTCGTGGTCGCGCTGGTCGGCGGCGGCTTCGGAATCAACCAACTGACCGGGGACGGTGGCGACCAGGGCGACAACACCGCGCTCGAACAGCGGTGCGCCGCCGACGACGCCCTCCGTCACCTCGACTGCCGCAACAACCTCTTCATCAACTCCATCCAGGCGTACTGGCAGCGGGCGCTGCCGGAGCACTTCGACCGGCCGTACCAGCAGTCCGACACCGTCTTCTTCGAGCAGGCGGTGAGCAGCGGCTGCGGCCAGGCCGACTCGGGCGTGGGGCCGTTCTACTGCCCCCTGGACGACAAGGTCTACATCGACCTGAGCTTCTACCGGGTCCTGGCCGAACAACTCGGCGCACCCGGCGAGTTCGCCCAGCCGTACGTGCTGGCGCACGAGTACGGCCACCACGTGCAGGACCTGCTCGGCACCGAGGCCCGGGTACGCGAGCAGCGGGAACAGAGTCCGGACGACGCCAACCAGCTGTCGGTGCTGCTGGAACTCCAGGCGGACTGCTATGCCGGCGCCTGGGCGAAGAACGCCACCGGTACCGCCGACGAGCGGGGCGTGAAGATCTTCACGAGCCTCAGCGGGCAGGACATCCAGGAGGGCCTGGACACGGCGGCGGCGATCGGTGACGACGCGATCCAGCGGAAGTCCGGCGGCCGGATCGACGAGTCGCAGTTCACCCACGGCAGCTCGGCGGATCGGCAGAAGTGGTTCAACACCGGCTACCAGAACGGGAACCCGACCGCCTGCGACACCTTCAAGGCCGCCGGCTGAGCCCGGCCGCTCTCCGGGCTCTCCGGGCTCTCCGGAGCGGGCCGACGCGGCGGCAGCACGGCGGGAGACTCACTCCGGGTCCCGGACCAGTACGCGTACCGCGCGGGCGGCGGTGACCGCTTCGACCAGGACCGCGTGCCGGGGCTCGGGCACGTCGAGCAGCCGTTCCGCCCGCAGCGGCACCAGCGGCGCCAGCCGCCGGTCGGCGAGAATCCCGTCGACCGCCCGCCGGTCGCCACCGCCCACCACCGCCGAGAGCCGGTCGGCCTCCGGCAGCAGCAGCCGGACCGCCAACTCGGCCGCGTCCGCCATGGCCGCCTTCGCCTGGTTGTCCCGCCGCCGGGCGAAGCGCTGCTGGGACCAGCCACCGGCGGCGGTACGCCCCTGGACGTACCGGGTGTCCACCTTGGACACCACGAGCCGCTCGCCGTCGGCAACGCCGACCGCGACGGCGCCCTTGCGGGCCAGCAGCAGGCCCAGCCGGCGCGGCGCCCCGACGGCCGCGAGGAATCCGGCCAGGTCGTCGGCGCCGGGCATCCCCGGTGGCGGATGCAGCACCGCGGCGGTGCCGTCCGGGGCGGCGAGCCGGAGCCCGTCCGGTCCCGGGCCGATCTCCGGCGGCCCGCCGTGGCGCTCGGTGAAGCCCTCGATCCAGCGCGCCATCCGGGCCGGCGGGACGTCCACCCACCGGCCACCCCCGGCAGCGGGTCGGCTGTTCATCAAGAGCCGCCCGAGAAACCCCTGGCTTCAGCCACGGGGAGGAAAGGGCGGTCAAGCGCGGTGGTGGTTCTCGGCATGGTGCCGACTCCTCCGTGCGGGCGAAACTGTCGGATGTGGCTGGGGTGGTTGCGGGTGTGGGCGAGACGGTGCGGTACACCTACCGGTTGCGTCCCGGTGCGACCGCGCGGGCTGCGCCGGCGATGCGGAAGGCGATGGTGGCGGCCTCGAATACACCACGCGTGGGTTCTCGATCCGCGACCAGCGGCTGCGGCTGCCCGGCGGCGTCAGCATTCCCGTCGTCTGGTCCCGCGAGCTGCCGTCCGATCCGACCAGTGTCCGGGTCTACCAGGACCGCCTCGGACACTGGTGCGCGTCCTTCGTCGTGCGCCGCGAGATCACGCCCGCGCCCGAGGTCAAGGGGGCGATCGGTGTCGACTGGGGTGTGGCGACGACCGCGACCACGACAGATGCCGTCTACGATCTGCCGTACCTCGGCCATCGGAAACGGTGTGCCGCCGAGCTGGCCAAGGCGCAGCGTCGGATGGCCCGGCGTCGTCGGGTGAAGGGCGCCCGGCCGTCGAACGGCTACCTGCGCGCCAAACGCCAGGCGGCGAAGGTGGCGAAGAGGGCGGCTCGGCAGAACATCCACGACGCCCGGGTTTGGGCGAAGAAGGTCGTCGACAACCACGCGACGATCGCCGTGGAGGACTTCAAACCGAGATTCCTCGCCGGATCCCGGATGGCGCGTAAGGCTGCTGATGCGGCGATCGGGGCGGCGAAGCGGGAACTGGTCGAGCGTGGCTCGCGGGCGGGCCGGAAGGTGGTGCTGGTGCCGCCCGCCTACACCACGATGACCTGCTCGCAGTGCGGTACGAGAGCCAAGAACCGCCTCGGGCTGGGTGTCAGAGTCTTCCGGTGCGACACCTGCGGACACACCGCCTGCCGCGACCGGAACGCCGCGAGGACGATCCTCGCCACGGCAGAGCGTGACCGTGCTGGTGCCGACGACGTGAGACATGCAATCACCTCCTCGCAGGATGGTGCTCGGGTGCGGTCTGAGCCAGAAATCCCCCGGCTGCCAGCCATGGGGAAGCGTTAATCCCAGACCGTACGGCACGGCACCGCCGGATCAGCGCAGCAGCAGTTCGACGGCGAGCACCGCGACCAGGGCGCTGGAGACGAGCGCGGTGCCCAGCCGACCCCGGGGCCCGGCCAGCAGGCGGCCGAGCAGTGAGCCGCCGGAGGCGACCAGCAACTGCCAACTCGCCGACGCACCGAACGCGGCGGCCACGAACACCAGCTCCCCGCCCGCCGACCAGTCGACGGCGGCCTGCCGACCGAGCACCAGCGCGGTGAAGTAGAGGACCGTCAACGGATTCAGCAGGGTCAGCGCCAACAACCCGCCGTACGCCCGGACCGGCGTGCCCAGGCCGCGGTCGGTAGCGGCGGGTCGACCCGGATCACGGCGGTGCCGGAGGGCCCCGTACGCACCGGAGGCCGCCAGCCCCAGCAGTACGGCGACGGCGATCCAGCGCAGCGGCTCGGCGACCGGTTCGATCAGACCGGCGAGCGCGGCGCCACCGAGCACGGCGACGGCGGCGTAGAGCCCGTCGGCGGTGGCCACCCCCAGGGCCGCCGCCGCGCCCACCCGGATCGAGGTACGCGCGGTCAGACCGATCACGAGAATCGCGATGGCCCCGACCGGTACGGCGACGCCGTACCCGGCCAGCAGGCCGGCGACGAACGCGTCGGTCACGACGGCGGAGGGCTGATCGGCACCGGACCGGCGCACCGCTGCTGTCGCCGGGCGGCCGAAGCCACGACGGCGGAAGCACTGGTGCGGAAGGTCGGCGCGATCATGCGCCGATTCTGGCGCAGAGCCCGGCCGTCCCGCGACGGATTATCCGGGGGCCGTCACCCGAGTCCCGTCATCCGGGGCCGGACCGCGTCGCACCGCACCGGACCGCTTCGCACCGCACCGGACCGCTTCGCACCGGACCGGACCGGACGGGACCGCCCGAGGGAACCGCGATCGGGCGCCGCTGGTCTATCTATCGACAGCGTGGAATAGATACCATTTGGAACCTGAGTGTCCTTCAGGTATGCCCGGACGCCGGCGGAAGGATCCCCCCATGCCCCGACGCGCCACCTTCCGCCGCGGATCCGTCGCCAGCCTCGCCGCGCTCGTCGTGGCGGCGATCGCGTTGACCGCCACCCCCGCACCGGCCGCACCCACCGGAACCGGCCCGGCGGTCGTCGCGCCCGCGCCCGCCCCCGAGCCGGCCGTGAGGGCGGACACGACCGCGTTCGCGGCCGGCGACCACTGCCTGGGTGAGTGCGCCGACATCCTGCCGCCCGGCCAGAACGGCAACGCCACCCTGGTCGACGTCCTCGCCAACCAGGCACTGGGCGTGCTGCCGGCGCACTCGGGAGACCAACTCGGCCCGTACGCCGACCTGGTCTACTCGTACGCCGGGTTGCGGGAGGACCAGATCGGGGCGTTCTTCAACGACGCCTCCTTCGGAGTGCCGGCGGGCCAGGCCGAACGCACCTACTCCCCGCGCGCCGACGTGACGATCGTGCGGGACCGGGCGAACGGGATCCCGCACGTCACCGGCACCACCCGGGGCGGCACGATGTACGGCGCCGGGTACGCCGGTGCGGAGGACCGACTGTTCACGATGGACCTGCTCCGGCACGTCGGCCGGGGCACGCTCACCCCGTTCGCGGGTGGGGCGCCGGGCAACCGCGCGTTGGAGCAGAGCGTCTGGCGGAACTCGCCGTACCGGGAGGCGGACCTACAGGCCCAGGTCGCCGCGCTACGCGACCAGGGTGCCCGGGGCGAGCAGCTCTACGCCGACGTGCAGGAGTACATCGCCGGGATCAACGCCTACATCCGGCACTGCATGGCCAATCGCAACTGCCCCGGCGAGTACGTGCTGACCGGGCATCTGGACGCGATCACCAACGTGGGCGGGCCGGAACAGTTCCAGATGACCGACCTGATCGCGATCGCCGGGGTGGTCGGCGGCCTGTTCGGCGGCGGCGGTGGCCACGAGATGCAGTCCGCGCTGGTCCGGATCGCCGCCCGGGCCCGGTACGGGGCAGTCGAGGGCGACAAGGTGTGGACCGCGTTCCGGGCGCAGAACAATCCGGAGGCGGTGCTGACCCTGCACGACGGGCAGAGCTTCCCGTACGGCGCCGCGGACCCGGACGCGCCGAGCGTCGTACTGCCCGACCCGGGTTCCGCCCAGGTGGAGGCGGTGACCGCCAATCCCACCGGATCGGCCCGGGGCTCCGCCGGCGGCCCCTCGGAGCTGGCCGCCGCGCTATCCGGCCTGACCATCACCCCGGCCAACCGGGGCATGTCCAACGCCGCCGTCATCTCCGGCGCGCACTCCGAGACCGGCCATCCGATCGCCGTCTTCGGCCCACAGACCGGGTACTTCGCGCCGCAGTTGCTGATGATGCAGGAGTTGCAGGGGCCGGGGATCAGCGCCCGGGGCGCCGCCTTCGCCGGGGTCAACCTCTACGTGCTGCTCGGCCGGGGCCAGGACTACGCCTGGAGCGCCACCTCGTCCAGCCACGACATCACCGACACCTACGTACTGCCGCTGTGCACGGTGGACGGCAGCACGCCCACCCTGGCCAGCAACCACTACCGGTACCGGGGACAGTGCCTGGCGATGGAGGAGATCTCCCACGTCAACTCGTGGCGGCCGACCCTCGCGGACAGCACCCCGGCCGGCTCGTACACCATGGTCGCCCGGCGGACGAAGCTGGGGCTGGTGGGCTGGCGGGGCACCGTGGGAGGTGCGCCGCACGCGTTCACCCAGCTCCGCTCCACCTACCGGCACGAGGCGGACTCCGCGATCGGGTTCCAGCTCTTCAACGATCCGGCCGCGATGGGCAGCGCGGCGCAGTTCATCACGGCGGCGGCCGAGGTCGAATACGCCTTCAACTGGTTCTACGTCAACGCGACCGAGTCGGCGTACTTCAACTCCGGGCTAAATCCGGTCCGGGCCGCCGGGGCCAACCCGAACCTGCCTATCCGGGCCGAGGCGGCGTACGAGTGGCAGGGCTACGACCCGGACACCAACACGGCCGACTACGCCCCGCTCGCGGCGCACCCCCAGTCGGTGGACCAGGACTACTACGTCTCCTGGAACAACAAGCAGGCCAAGGACTTCGGCGCGGCCGACGGCAACTTCAGCTTCGGCTCGGTGCACCGGGGCGACCTGCTGGACAAGCCGATCCGGGCCGCGCTGGAGGACGGCCGGAAGTTCGACCGGGCCTCGTTGACCTCGCTGGTGGAGCGCGCCGGGCTGACCGACCTACGCGGCATCGAGGTGCTGGACGAGCTGATCCGGGTGCTGGAGAGCCAACCGGTCGACGACACCGCCCTGGCCGGGACCGTCGGCAAGCTGAAGGCGTGGCGACAGGCCGGCGCGTTGCGGGTGGAGACCGCGCGGGGCTCGAAGACGTACCAGCACGCCGAGGCGATCAGGATCTTCGACGCCTGGTGGCCACTGCTGGTCCGGGGCCAGTTCGCCGCCCCGCTCGGCGCCGACCTCTACCGGGCGATGGTCAACGCCATGCAGATCAACGAGTCGCCGTCCGGGCAGCAGCGCGGGGACACCTCGGACCTGCCCGGCTCGGCCGCCGAGGCGCAGACGCACAAGGGCTCGTCGTTCCAGTACGGCTGGTGGAGCTACGTCGACGCCGACCTGCGGGCCGTACTGGGCGAGCCGGTGCCGGGCGGGCTGGGCCGGACGTACTGCGGCGACGGAAGTCTGCCGGCCTGCCGGCAGATCCTGCTCGACACGCTGCGGACCGCCGCCGCCCAGCCGGCCGCCGAGGTCTATCCCGGCGACGACCACTGCGCGGCCGGGGACCAGTGGTGCGCCGACGCCATCGTGCAGTCACCGCTGGGCGGGATCAAGCACGCCACGATCGCCTGGCAGAACCGGCCGACGTACCAGCAGGTGGTGTCGTTCCCGGCCCGTCGGGGCGACGACCTGACCAACCTGGCCGCCGGGCGGACGGTGGCCGCGTCGAGCAGCCAGTTCGGCTACGACGCGGCCCGAGCGGTGGACGGAAACTCCGGTACCCGTTGGGCCAGTTCCTGGGCGGACAACCAGTCGATCACGGTGGATCTGGGTTCCGTCCGGCCCGTCGGCCGGGCGGTACTGAGCTGGGAGGCCGCCTACGCCCGGTCGTACCGGATCGAGGTCTCCACCGACGGCGGCACCTGGCGTCCGGTCTGGTCGACCACCGCCGGCAACGGTGGTACGGACAACGTCGACTTCGCCGCCACCCCGGCCCGCTACGTCCGGATGTACGGCCAGACCCGAGCCACCGGCTGGGGCTTCTCCCTCTGGGAGTTCCAGGTCTACGCCCACTGAACCGGAGACGTCGACGACCTGTCGTCGTCACTACGACAACAGGTCGTCAACATCCACGACGGACGAGTTATACGTTGAAACCCAGGGCGCGGAGTTGGTCGCGGCCCTCGTCGGTGATCTTGTCGGGGCCCCACGGCGGCAGCCACACCCAGTTGATCCGGATGTCCGAGACCAGCCCGCCACCCGGGCCGGTGGTCAGCGCCGACCGCGCCTGGTCCTCGATCACGTCGGTCAGCGGGCAGGCCGCCGAGGTGAGCGTCATGTCCAGGGTCGCCACGTTCTCGTCGTCGACGTGCACCCCGTACACCAGACCGAGGTCGACCACGTTGATGCCCAGCTCGGGGTCGACGACGTCCTTCATCGCCTCTTCGATGTCGGCGACCGCGGCCTTGCCGGTCGACGCGGTCGCCATGTCCTGATCAGTCATGCCGTCTTCACCTCGCTCCGCTCGTTCTTGTCATCACTACCGGCCTCGAATTCGATCCCGGCCCGCGCCGCGGCGTCCTTGAACGCCATCCACGGCAGCAACGCGCACTTCACCCTGGCCGGATAGCGGGCCACCCCGGCGAACGCCACCGCGTCCCCCAGCAGTTCCTCGTCCGGGGTCACCTGACCCCGACCCGACATCAGCTCGACGAACGCCGCGTGCACCGCGAACGCCTCGTCGGCGCCCCGGCCGGTCAGCAGTTCGTGCAGCACGCTCGCCGAGGCCTGGCTGATCGAGCAGCCCATGCCGTCGTACGAGACGTCACTGAGCGTGTCCGCGTCGAGGGCGACCCGTACCGTCACCTCGTCCCCGCAGGTCGGGTTGACGTGATGCGCCTCGGCGGCGTACGGCTCCCGCAGCCCACGCCCGTGCGGATGCTTGTAGTGGTCCAGGATGATCTCCTGGTAGAGCTGGTCGACCTGCATTACCCGAACACCTTCCGTACCTGTTCCAGACCGCGCACCAGGGCGTCGACCTCACTGGTCGTGGTGTACAGGTAGAACGACGCGCGAGTGGTCGCCGGTACGCCGAAGCGCACGCAGACCGGTCGCGCACAGTGATGGCCGACCCGCACCTCGACGCCCTGGGCGTCCAGCACCTGGCCGACGTCGTGCGGATGGATGCCGTCCAGCGCGAAGGAGATGGTGCCGCCCCGGCCGACCGGCACCGTCGGACCGAAGATCCGCAGCCCGGGAACCGTGTCCAGGGCGTCCAGCGCGTACGCGGTCAGCTCCTTCTCGTGCCACTGGATCGCCCGCATCCCGATCCCGGACAGGTAGTCCACCGCCGCGCCCAGCGCCACCGCCTCGGCGATCGGCGGAGTGCCCGCCTCGAACCGGGCCGGCGGCGGCGCGTACGTCGAGCCGGCCATGCTGACCGTCTCGATCATCGAACCACCGCCGAACACCGGCGGCATCGCGGCCAGCAGCTCGCCCCGACCCCAGAGCACCCCGATGCCGCTCGGCGCGCACATCTTGTGCCCGGTGAAGGCGATGAAGTCGGCGTCCAGGTCGACCACGTCGATCGGCAGGTGCGGCACCGACTGCGAGCAGTCGAGCAGCAGCAGCGCGCCGACCTGGCGGACCCGCTCGGTGATCCGCGCGGTGGCGTTGATCGTGCCGAGGATGTTGGACATGTGCACGAACGAGACCAGCTTGGTCCGCTCGTTGACCAACTCCTCCAGGCCGGACTCGTCCAGCCGGCCGCCGTCGGTGACCGGGAACCAGCGCAGCGTGGCGCCGGTCCGCTCGCAGAGGAGCTGCCACGGCACGATGTTCGAGTGGTGCTCCATCTCGGAGATCACGATCTCGTCGCCGGGGCCGATCCGGAACCGGGGGTCACCGCCGGTGCCGACCGAAGCGTTCGAGAAGGCGTACGCGACCAGGTTGATCGCCTCGGTGGAGTTCTTGGTGAACACCACCTCGTCCGGACTCGGCGCGTTGATGAACGCCGCGACCTTGCCCCGGGCTCCCTCGTACGCCTCGGTCGCCTCGGTGCCGACCGTGTGCACCGAGCGGGAGACGTTGCCGTTGTGCCGCTCGTAGTGCTCACGCAGCGCGTCCAGCACCTGGCGGGGCTTCTGCGAGGTGTTCGCGCTGTCCAGGTAGACCATGGGGTGGCCGTTGACCTCGCGACCCAGGATCGGGAAGTCCGCCCGTACCGCTTCCACGTCGAACCGCGGCACGTCGTCGTACTGTGGCATCCCCGGTGGGATCGCGATCGCGCTCATCTCGACGGTGCCCTTCCGCTCAGGCCCGGGCCGAACCGGCGCCGGCGATGTACCGCTCGTAGCCCTCGGCCTCCAGCTTCTCGGCCAGCTCCGGACCGCCCTGCTCGACGATCCGCCCGCCGACGAAGACGTGCACGTGGTCGGGCTTGATGTAGCGCAGGATCCGGGTGTAGTGGGTGATCAGCAGCAGGCCGGTCTGCCCGGTGTCCCGGACCCGGTTGACGCCCTCGCTGACCACCCGCAGGGCGTCGATGTCGAGCCCGGAGTCGGTCTCGTCGAGGATCGCCACCTTCGGCTTGAGCAGTTCGAGCTGGACGATCTCGTGCCGCTTCTTCTCGCCGCCGGAGAAGCCCTCGTTCACGTTCCGCTGGGCCATCGCCGGGTCCATCTGCAACTTCTCCATCGCGCCGCGCAGCTCGCCGGCCCAGGTGCGCAGCTTCGGCGCCTCGCCGTCGATCGCGGTCTTCGCGGTACGCAGGAAGTTCGCCACCGACACGCCGGGCACCTCGACCGGGTACTGCATGGCCAGGAAGAGGCCGGCGCGGGCCCGCTCGTCGACGGTCATCGCCAGCACGTCCTGACCGTCCAGCAGCACCGAGCCGCTGGTGATCTCGTACTTCGGATGCCCGGCGATCGAGTAGGCGAGAGTCGACTTGCCGGACCCGTTAGGGCCCATGATCGCGTGGGTCTCCCCCGCCCGCACGGTGAGGTCTACCCCGGCCAGGATCGGCTTCAGCTCGCCCTCGGGCAGCTTGACCGACACCTGCAGGTCACGGATCTCCAGAACGCTCATGGTGCGGTAACTCCATTACTCGGCGTGAGATTCAGGTAAATGTCGCCGTCGCGGACCTCGACGGGATACACGGGTACGGGTTCGGTCGCGGGCAGCCCGGTCGGCTCGCCGGTACGCAGGTCGAAGCGGGAGCCGTGCAGCCAGCACTCCAGGGTGCAGCCGTCGACCTCGCCCTCGGAGAGCGCGACGGCGGCGTGCGAGCACTCGTCGCGTACGGCGTAGAAGTTGCCGTCCTCGGCGTGCACGATCGCGATCTCGGTGCCCTCGACGTCCGCCTGGATGGCGGTACCCTTCGGCACGTCCTCGGTCGAACAGATCCGGATCATCAGGCGCTGGCCTTCGACAGCCGTACCTCGATCTGCTCGCCGAGCCGGTCGCGCAGCGCCTCGACCGGAACCCGGTTCAGCAGCTCGGCGAAGAAGCCCCGGACGACCAGCTTGCGCGCCTCGTCCTCCGGGATGCCCCGGGCCATCAGGTAGAACAGCTGCTCGTCGTCGAACCGCCCGGTGGTGCTGGCGTGCCCGGCACCGGCCACCTCGCCGGTCTCGATCTCCAGGTTGGGTACCGAGTCCGCGCGGGCGCCCTCGGTCAGCACCAGGTTGCGGTTGATCTCGTAGGTGTCGGTGCCGGTGGCCGCCGCCCGGATCAGCACGTCGCCGACCCAGACGGTGTGCGCGCTGGCGCCCTGCAACGCGCCCCGGTAGCCGACGTAGCTGCGGCAGTCCGGCACGCTGTGGTCGACGAGCTGCCGGTGCTCCTGGTGCTGCCCGGCGCCCGCGAAGTAGAGGCCGTACAGCTCGGCCTCGCCGCCCCGCCCGGTGTACTCCACGCTGGTGTACTGCCGGACCAGCTCCCCGCCGAGGGTCACCTGTACGTGCGTCACCTTGGCGTCCCGGCCCAGCTTGACCTTCAGGTGCTGGGCCTGGACCGAGTCGGGCGCCCAGTCGGCGACGGTGACCAGGGTGAGCCTCGCGCCCTCGGCGACCGCCACCTCGACGTTGTCGGCCAGGGTCACCGAGCCGGTCTGCTCCAGCACCATGGACACCTCGGCGAACCGGCCGACGTCGACGAAGGTGTGCCCGAACGAGGCGCCGTCGGCGCCCTGCCCGACCAACCGGACCGACACCGGCTCCGCCGGCCGGGTCTCCGGGGCCACCGCGATGACCACCGCCTCGGCCGCCCGACCGTGCGCCAGCGCGCTGACCCGGTCGAACGGGGTCAGCACGCTGCCGATCCGGGCGTCGCCCTCGTGCACGCCGCCGAACGTCACTCCGTCCGGCAGGGCGTCCACCTCGTAGCGCAGCCGGCCGTCGGCCGGGGTGAACCCGTCGTCGGTCAGCCCACGCAGCCGCTTGAGCGGCGTGAACCGCCACTCCTCCTCCAGACCGGTGAGGGCCGGGAAGTCGCGGACGTCGTACGAGCGGAGCGTCTGCGCCTTGGTCTGCGGCCCGCCTGGTGCCGTGGGCGCGAATGCTTCGGTAGTCATCTCTTCCTTGGTCTTGTAGCGCGAGGTCCGAGGCGAATGGTGGGGTCGTCGCGACCGGCGTCAGCCGACCGCGCCCTCCATCTGCAGCTCGATCAGCCGGTTGAGTTCCAGGGCGTACTCCATCGGGAGTTCCTTGGCGATCGGCTCGATGAAGCCGCGCACGATCATCGCCATCGCCTCGTCCTCGGTCATGCCCCGGCTCATCAGGTAGAAGAGCTGGTCCTCGCTGACCTTGGAGACGGTCGCCTCGTGCCCCATCGACACGTCGTCCTCGCGGATGTCGACGTACGGGTAGGTGTCCGAGCGGGAGATCGCGTCCACCAGCAGCGCGTCGCACTTCACCGTCGACCGGCTGTGGTGCGAGCCCTCCAGCACCTGGACCAGGCCCCGGTAGGAGGTCCGGCCGCCGCCACGGGCGATCGACTTGGAGACGATCGTGCTCGACGTGTGCGGGGCGGCGTGCACCATCTTGGCGCCGGCGTCCTGGTGCTGGCCCTCGCCGGCCATCGCCACCGAGAGCACCTCACCCTTGGCGTGCTCGCCGGTCATGTAGACCGCCGGGTACTTCATGGTCACCTTGGAGCCGATGTTGCCGTCGATCCACTCCATGGTCGCGCCCTCGTGGCAGACCGCCCGCTTGGTGACCAGGTTGTAGACGTTGTTCGACCAGTTCTGGATGGTCGTGTAGCGGCAGCGCGCGTTCTTCTTCACGATGATCTCGACGACCGCGCTGTGCAGCGAGTCGGAGGAGTAGATCGGCGCGGTGCAGCCCTCGACGTAGTGCACGTACGCGCCCTCGTCGACGATGATCAGCGTCCGCTCGAACTGGCCCATGTTCTCCGTGTTGATCCGGAAGTACGCCTGCAGCGGGATCTCCACCTGCACGCCCTTCGGCACGTAGATAAACGATCCACCGGACCACACGGAGGTGTTGAGCGCGGCGAACTTGTTGTCCCCGACCGGGATCACCGTGCCGAAGTACTCCTTGAAGACGTCCTCGTGCTCCTTGAGCGCGGTGTCCGTGTCCAGGAAGAGGACGCCCTGCTCCTCAAGGTCCTCGCGGATCTTGTGGTAGACCACCTCGGACTCGTACTGGGCCGCGACACCGGCGACCAGCCGCTGCTTCTCGGCCTCCGGGATGCCCAGCCGGTCGTAGGTGTTCTTGATCTCCTCGGGCAGGTCCTCCCAGCTGGCGGCCTGCTTCTCCGTGGAGCGGACGAAGTACTTGATGTTGTCGAAGTCGATCCCACCGAGATCGGCACCCCAGGCCGGCATCGGCTTGCGTCCGAACAGCCGCAGGCCCTTCAGCCGGAGGTCGAGCATCCAGGCGGGCTCGTTCTTCTTGGCGGAGATGTCCCGCACCACCGCCTCGCTGAGGCCGCGCTGAGCGCTCGTGCCGGCCACGTCGGAGTCGGCCCAGCCGTACTCGTAGCGTCCCAGGGCGGCGAGCTGCTCCTCCTGGGTCAGGGGCTGGACGATCTGCTCGGTCATCTATCTGTCCTCACATTGATGACGGATGTATCGACTGGGCCGGAATGTGCGTGGTGCACACTCCGTCACCATGGGCGATGGTGGCGAGACGCTGCACATGGGTGCCGATCAGACGGGAGATGACCGCCGTCTCGGCCTCGCACAGCTGGGGAAACTCCGCGGCCACGTGGGCCACCGGGCAATGGTGCTGGCACAACTGGCCGCCGGAGGCGATCGTGGACGCGCTGGCAGCGTATCCCTCCGCGGTGAGCGCCTCGGCAAGTGCCTCGGCCCTGGCCAGCGGATCGTCCCCGGCGCCCTCCATGGCCGCCCGGCAGCGGGCCTCCAGCGCCGAAACCTGCTCGGCGGCGAACGCGCCGACCGCGTCCGGGCCGCCGTGCCGGGAGATCCACCGCAACGCGGAGGTGGCCATCCCGTCGTAGGTGTGCGTGCCGCAGCGCCGCCGCCCGGAGTCGGTGAGCCGGAACAGCTTGGCTGGCCGCCCGCGACCGCGCTGGCCACGGGTGACCTGGTCGCGGGCGATGACCTCGCCGTCGGCGAGCATCGCGTCGAGGTGCCGGCGGATCGCGGCGGAGCCGAGACCCAGTTCCGCGCCGAGCTGGGCGGCGGTCGCCGCGCCGTGCTCCAGCAGCAGCTGGGTCACCCGGTCCCGGGTCGTCCGCCCGTCGGCCCCGGCGACTCCGCCGGGGCCAGCGATACCAGCGGCGACGACAGGACCGGCGACCGGCTCGGTCACCCGCTCCTGCTCGGAGTACGCCGCCAGGTTTTTCACAACGCCAACGTTACGTATTTCATCCAAGGTCCGCAAACCCGGGCTCCGGTGATCCGGACCACCGGGCGGCGGGCTTGCCGTCCAGCATGATCACATTTGCACGTACGATGGCCGGCGTGAGCCGATTCGGCGAATTTTCTGGCAAACCCACCCTATCGCGGCTGGCCCTCGCCTCCGTGGTGGGGAACGTCCTGATCGTCGGCACCGGCGGTGCGGTCCGACTGACCAAATCCGGTCTCGGCTGCCCGACCTGGCCCCGCTGCACGGACGAGTCGTACGTGGCGACCGCCGAGATGGGCGTGCACGGGTTGATCGAGTTCGGCAACCGGCTGCTCACCTTCGCGCTCGCCGCCGTGGTCATCGCCGGAGTGGTCGCCGCGTGGCGGCAGCGCCCCCGCCGCCGGCCCCTACGGCTGCTCGCCGTCGCCGCCGCCTTCGGCATCCCGGCCCAGGCCGTGGTCGGCGGCCTGACGGTGCTCACCAACCTCAACCCGTGGGTGGTCGGGCTGCACTTCCTGGCCTCGATGGCCGTCATCGCGGCGGCCTTCGCCTTCTGGCGGCGCACCCTCGAACCGGACGGCCCGGCCCGGCCGACCGTGCCGGCCCCGCTGCGGGCGCTCGCCTGGGTCACGGCCGGGGTCACCGCGGCGGTCCTGGTCGTCGGCACCTGGGTGACCGGCAGCGGACCGCATTCCGGCGACGCGGGCGCGGCCCGCAACGACCTGGACCCGGAGACGATCTCCCAGGTGCACGCCGACCTGGTGTTCCTGCTCCTGGGCCTCGCCATCGCCCTGTGGTTCGCGCTGCGCGCCGTGCACGCACCGGCCGGCGCACTCCGAGCCGCCAACCTGCTCCTCCTCGCCATCCTCGCCCAGGGCCTGATCGGCTTCGTCCAGTACTTCACCGGCCTGCCGGTCGCCCTGGTCGGCGCGCACATGCTCGGCTCCTGCCTGGTCTGGCTGGCCGCACTCGCCGTCCTCTGGTCAACCCGGGAACGCCAGCCCACCCCCACCCCCGCCGCCGACGCCCCGCCGCGCGCCGTCTCCTTGGTGTAAGGAAGGGCCCCTTCTTATCGTTTTTTGTAGAAGAAGGGCCCCTTCTTAACCGGTCAGCACCCGGGCGGCGATGGCGTCGGCGAGGCGTTCCGGCGCAGCCGGCTCGTGGGCCAGGAAGAGGGACGGCTCGGTGAGTTCGAGTTCGACCAGCACCGGCGCACCGTCGGGGCCGGGAATCAGGTCCACCCGGGCGTAGAGCGGCCGACCCGGTCCGCCGGGCAGTGCCGCCAGGACCCGTTCGGCGACCGCCAGCTCGGCCTCCCCCGGCGTACGCGGGGTGATCTGCTCGGCCCGGAACAGGCCCTCGGTGCCGTAGTCCGGGCCGACCAGGATCGGCCCCTTCCGGACCGCGTGGCTGAACCGGAGGCCGCCGGAGCCGGCGAAGAACAGCAGCGCCGTCTCGCCGGCCGTGTCCACCGCGCTCAGATAGGGCTGCACCATGACCTGCCGCCCGGCCGCGTGCAGCCGCTTGACGTGGGCCAGGGCCAGTTCCCGGTGCTCGACGTCCGCCAGGTCGTAGCGGCCGGTGTCGAGGCTGCCGGCCCCGATCGCGGGCTTGACGACGTACTCGCCGGTGGCCGGTGGGGCGTCCCAGCCGGTGGCCGGGTCGAGCCAGGTGGTCGGCACGGTGGGCAGTCCGGCGGCGGCCAGCTCGCGCAGGTACCGCTTGTCGGTGTTCCAGCGCACCAGATCGGCCGGGTTCGCCAGCGCGGGCACCGTCTCGGCCCAGGCGACGAACTCGGCCCGCCTCGGCGGGTAATCCCACGGCGACCGGAGCACCGCGAGGCGGTACCGGGCCCAGTCCACCTCTGCGCTGTCCCAGATCACCGGTTCCACCGAAATGCCGCGCTCGGCGAGTGGAGCCGACAGGAGTCGGTCGTCCGGATCCAGTTCGGGAAGTTCGGCGCAGGTAATGAGAGCGACCCGGGGATTCCCCCGGGCCGCGTGGCTATCGGACAAAAGATATCAACGGGCCAAGGTACGACGAGCCATCGACCGCCATAGATCGTGACCCGGACGCATCTGGTCCATCAGTTCCCGCTCCCATTCATTCTCAACGGCGACCCCCGCCTTGGCGCAGGCCAGTCTCGCGACATCCGTGCTGTCCGCGAACTGGTCAGCCCACACGCCGTCCTCCCCCACGAGGACAATGCGCGCGCCCCGCTTGCCGACGTACTCGATGACCGCCTTCGCGCCGCCGTGGCCGGCGGCAAACGACTGGATGCCAGAGACCAGACCATTGGGGGTCTGGCCCGCGACGGCGGTCTGATCGGCCGTCGGCGTCGTATCGGAACCATCTGCCATAACGCGAAGCCTAAGCAGACTTCGACCGGCGTGCGGGGCGGCTACCGATATTTTGTGATGCCAATTACTCTCGGTTTACCGTTCCGCCCGCGCATCTTCGCCCGATTTTTCGGGCTATAAGTGACCAAATTAAAGCCACAATTCACGTTAGAAGCCGACAAACAGGACGAACGGTGACATAACCCCCTAGAACGGGAGGTCAGAGCAGCGCGTCCACCGCGACCGCGGCGAAGAGGATCGTGAGGTACGTGATGGACCAGTGGAACAGCCGCATCGGCTTCAACGACTCACCCCGCCGGGCCCGCTGGCTCAGCCGGTGGGACTCCGCGATGAACATCCCGCCGACCGCCAGGGCCGTGACCCCGTAGACGAGGCCCATGCCCAGCGGCCACAGCAGCACCGACACCAGCACGGTCAGCCAGGTGTAGAGCACGATCTCCAGGTTGACCCGGCGGATCGAGGCGACCACCGGGAGCATCGGAATCCCGGCCCGGCGGTAGTCGTCCTTGAACTTGATCGCCAACGCGTAGAAGTGCGGCAACTGCCAGAAGAAGACCACCGCGAACAGGCCCCACGCCTCCGGCGCCAGCGACCCGGTGACCGCGGCCCAGCCGATCAGCACCGGCGCCGAGCCGCAGATGCCGCCCCAGAAGGTGTTCTGCGAGGTCCGCCGCTTGAGCCACATCGTGTAGACCACGTCGTAGTAGACGATCGCGGCCAGGGTCAGCGCGGTGGCCAGCCAGTTGGTGAAGACCGCCATCAGGGTCACCGAGACCACCGCCAACACCAGCCCGAAGACCAGCGCGCTGCGCGGCGCGACGGTGTGCGTCGGCAACGGGCGACGCTTGGTCCGCTGCATCAACTGGTCGATGTCCCGGTCGATGTAGCAGTTGAGCGCGTTGGCGGCGCCGGCGGCCAGCGAACCGCCCAGCAGCACCACGACGACCAGCCAGAGCGACGGCAGGCCGTCGGCGGCCAGCATCATCGTCGGCACGGTCGTGATGAGCAGCAGCTCCACGATCCGCGGCTTGGTCAGCGCGACGTACGCCCGGATCCGGGCGGCGACGTCAGCGCGCCGGGACACCTCGCGGTCGGCCGTCGTCCCCGCCGTCGGGGCACCGCCGGTCGCGGGGCGCTCGGTGATCGTGCTCACGGATTGCCACCTTCCGGCGTCGACACAGGGGAAAACGGTGTGTAGCAGCGTGGGCGGCGGGCGACCAGCCGGACCAGCACGCCGACCGACAGCCTACGCGTCGCCGTTTGCGCTGCCCGGGCGACCCTTCAACGGTGCGAACGATCACACTCCCGACGAAGCGTCGCACTGGTGGCGACATCCGGGGGTTGGGTTTCGGAAGGGGTCGCTAGGGTCATCAGTGAGGGTTCCGCCCATCTGTTGAGGAGCGCACACGATCGTGGCTGAAAATCGACCCGCCCAAGACGCGCTGAGCTGGTCCGATCTCGACCAGCGTGCCGTCGACACCGCCCGCGTACTGGCCATCGACGCCGTGGAGAAATCCGGCAACGGCCATCCGGGTACGGCGATGAGTCTCGCGCCCGCCGCCTACCTACTGTTCAACAGGGTCATGCGGCACGACCCCACCCATCCCGACTGGACCGGCCGGGACCGGTTCGTGCTCTCCGCGGGCCATAGCAGCCTCACCCTCTACGTCCAGCTCTACCTCAGCGGTTACGGGCTGGGCCTGACCGACCTCAAGTCGTTGCGCCAGTGGGGCTCGCTGACCCCGGGCCACCCCGAGCACGGTCACACCCGGGGAGTCGAGACCACCACCGGCCCGCTCGGCCAGGGGCTGGGCAACGCCGTCGGAATGGCGATGGCGGCCCGCCGGGAGCGCGGGCTGCTGGACCCGGACGCCCCGGCCGGCACCTCGCCGTTCGACCACCACATCTGGTGCATCGCCTCGGACGGCGACATCGAGGAGGGGATCAGCCACGAGGCCAGCGCCCTCGCCGGACACCAGCAGCTCGGCAACCTCATCCTGATCTACGACGACAACGAGATCTCGATCGAGGACGACACCCGGATCGCCAAGAGCGAGGACGTGTCCGCCCGGTACGCCGCGTACGGCTGGCACGTGCAGACCGTGGACTGGCGTACCGGTGACGCGGACCAGGGCGACTACCACGAGAACGTCGAGGAGTTGTACGCCGCGCTGCTGGCCGCGAAGGCGGAGACCGGCCGGCCCTCGTTCATCGCGCTGCGCACCATCATCGGCTGGCCGGCACCGACGAAGCAGAACACCGGCAAGATCCACGGCTCGGCGCTCGGTGCCGACGAGGTGGCCGCGACCAAGAAGCTGCTCGGCTTCGACCCCGGGCAGCACTTCGAGGTCGACTCCGACGTGCTGACGCACGCCCGGCAGGTGATCGAACGGGGTCAGGCGGCGCACGCCGAGTGGGAGACCGCGTACCAGTCCTGGGCCGGGGCGAACCCGGAGGGCAAGGCGCTGCACGACCGGCTGGCCAGCCGTACGCTGCCGACCGGCTGGGCCGACGCGCTGCCGGAGTTCCCGGCCGACGCCAAGGGGATCGCCACCCGGGCCGCCTCCGGCAAGGTGCTCCAGGCCCTCGCCCCGGTACTGCCCGAACTCTGGGGCGGCTCCGCCGACCTGGCCGAGAGCAACAACACCACGATGGAGGGCGAGCCCTCCTTCATCCCCAGCGAGTACGCGACCAAGGCGTTCCCGGGCAACGAGTACGGCCGGGTCCTGCACTTCGGCATCCGCGAGCACGCCATGGGTGCGATCCTGAACGGTATCGCCCTGCACGGCGGCACCCGGCCGTACGGCGGCACCTTCCTGGTGTTCAGCGACTACATGCGCCCGGCGGTACGGCTCGCCGCGCTGATGAAGCTGCCGGTGGTCTACGTCTGGACGCACGACTCGATCGGCCTCGGCGAGGACGGTCCGACCCACCAGCCGGTCGAGCACCTGACCGCGCTGCGGGCCATCCCCGGACTCGACGTGATCCGGCCGGCGGACGCCAACGAGACCGCCTGGGCCTGGCGGCGGGCGCTGGAGCAGACCGACCGGCCCGCCGCACTCGCGCTGAGCCGGCAGCCGCTGCCGACGCTGGACCGCAGCGAACTCGCCAGCGCCGACCAGACGGCCAAGGGAGGTTACGTGCTGGCCGAGGCGTCGAACGCGCAGCCGCAGGTGATCCTCATCGGCACCGGTTCCGAGGTGCAGCTCTGCCTCACCGCCCGGGACCGGCTGGAGGCCGAGGGCACCCCGACCCGGGTCGTCTCGATGCCCTGCCAGGAGTGGTTCCGGGAGCAGGACTCGGCCTACCAGGAATCGGTGCTGCCCCGCGACGTCAAGGCCCGGGTCAGCGTCGAGGCCGGCATCTCGATGTCCTGGCGCGACCTGATCGGCGACGCCGGCGAGGCCGTGAGCCTGGAGCACTACGGCGCGAGCGCGCCGCACACCGTGCTCTTCGAGCAGTTCGGATTCACCCCGGACCGGGTCATGGCGGCCGCGCACGCGTCGCTGACCCGGATCGGCGACATCACCGGTACGACCACCGGCAACTGAAGCACCGGCAACTAAAGGGAGCGGTAGCGACTATGACGGACCGGTTGGGTGAGCTCACCGCCGCAGGCGTGGCGGTCTGGCTCGACGATCTTTCAAGGGTACGGCTGAGTTCGGGCAACCTGGACCAGTTGCGCCGGGAGAAGCACCTGGTCGGGGTCACCACCAACCCGACGATCTTCGCCAAGGCGCTCAGTGATGCCGACGAGTACAACTGGCAGCTCCGTGACCTCGCCATGCGCGGGGTGACCGTCGAGGAGACGGTCCGGATGCTCACCACGTACGACGTGCGCTGGGCCTGCGACGTGATGCGCCCGGCGTACGACAGCAGTGCCGGCGTCGACGGTCGGGTCTCCATCGAGGTGGACCCGAGGCTGGCGTACGAGACCGAGAAGACCGTGGCCGAGGCGAAGGCCCTGTGGTGGCTGGTCGACCGGCCGAACCTGTTCATCAAGATCCCGGCGACCGAGGCCGGGCTGCCGGCCATCACCGCCACCCTCGCCGAGGGGATCAGCGTGAACGTCACGCTGATCTTCGGGCTGGACCGCTACTCGCAGGTGATGGAGGCCTTCCTGGCCGGCCTGGAGCAGGCGAAGGCGAACGGGCACGACCTCACGAAGATCGCCTCCGTGGCGTCCTTCTTCGTCTCCCGGGTCGACTCGGAGGTGGACAAGCGGCTGGACAAGCTCGGTGGCGGTGCCGGCCGGCCGGACCTCGCCGCGCTGAAGGGCAAGGCGGCGGTCGCCAACGCCCAACTGGCGTACGAGCGCTACTCGGAGGTGTTCTCCTCCGACCGGTGGCAGGCCCTGGCCGACGCGGGCGCCCACCCGCAGCGCCCGCTCTGGGCGTCGACCTCCACCAAGAACCCCGAGTACCGCGATGTGATCTACGTCGAGGAGCTGATCGCGCCGGGCACCGTGAACACCATGCCGGAGCCGGTGATCGACGCGTACGCCGACCACGGCGAGGTACGCCCGGACGCCGTCACCGGCGCGTACACGCAGGCCCGCGAGGTGTTCACCGGGCTGACCGCTGCCGGCATCGACTTCGACGACGTGATCGCCACCCTGGAACGCGAGGGTGTGGAGAAGTTCGAGGCCAGCTGGCTGGAACTGCTGGACGGCGTACGGAAGTCGCTCGAGGCGGCGGCCGAGGGTGCCGGAAAGCCCGGCCGCGCCGCCCAGGACAACGCGGCGGCGGCGCAGCGCGCAGGAGGTAATGCATGAGCGAGGACCTTTTGGACGGCGGGTGTGAGGGGGCGGCCGGGCTCGCCGTCTACGGCGCGGAGACGGTCGACGCGGAGGCTCCGGCCTCGGCCCGGGGTGCGCTGCTCGCCGACGACGTACCGGCCCGGCTGACGCGCAAGGACCCGACGTTGTGGGGGCCGGACGCCCAGGCCGAGGCGGCGGTCCGGCTCGGCTGGGTGGACACCTTCCGGCGCAGTCGGGAGTTGCTGCCGCAGCTCGCCGAGCTGAAGGCGGAACTCGCCGACCTCGACCACGTGGTGCTGGCCGGAATGGGCGGCTCCTCGCTGGCGCCCGAGGTGATCACCCGTACCCTCGGCAAGTCGCTGACCGTGCTGGACACCACCGATCCCGGGCAGGTCCGGGCGGCGCTGAACGACCGGCTGGACCGGACCGTGGTCGTCGTGGCCAGCAAGTCCGGTTCGACGGTGGAGACGGACAGCCACCGGCGGGCGTACTGGCAGGCGTTCCTCGACTCCGGACTGACCGAGGCGGAGGCCGGGCGGCGCTTCGTCGTCGTCACCGATCCGGGCTCGCCGCTGGCCGGGACCGCCGCCGAGATGGGTGCCTTCGTGGTGCTCGCCGACCCGGAGGTGGGCGGGCGGTACTCCGCGCTGACCGCGTTCGGGCTGGTGCCCTCGGCCCTGGCCGGGGTCGAGGTGGCGGAACTGCTCGACCAGGCCGAGGAGCTGTTCGCCGCGCTCGGCGGCGACCGGGACAACCCGGGTCTGGCGCTCGGTGCCGCGCTCGGCGCCGCGGCCACCAACGGGCGGGACAAGGTCGCGCTGGTCTCGGACGGCACCGGCATCGACGGCCTCGGCGACTGGGCCGAGCAGTTGATCGCCGAGTCCACCGGCAAGAACGGCGTCGGGATCCTGCCGGTGGTGATCGAGGACCCGAGCAGCCCCGGGGCGACCGGACCGGACGTACTGACCGTGACCTACGGCGGCGGGCTGCCGGCCGGGGCGGTGCCGGGCGGTGGGATCCGCGCACAGGTGGCCGTGAACGGCCCGCTGGGCGCGCAGTTCCTGGCCTGGGAGTACGCCACCGCGGTCGCCGGGGTGGTGCTCGGGATCGACCCGTTCAACCAGCCGAACGTCACCGAGTCCAAGGAGAACACCAACCGGCTGCTCGGCACCGGCCTGCCGGTGGAGACGCCGACGTTCGTGGACGCCGGAGTCGAGGGGTACTGGTTCCCGGGCGAGAGCCAGCGGGAGGCGCCGCTCCCCGGCGATCTGGCCGGCGCGCTGCGACTGCTGCTCGACGGGCTGGCCGACGACGGCTACCTGGCCGTGATGGCGTACCTGGACCGGTTCGGCGACGCCAAGGCCGGGCAGGTCCGGCCCGGACTGGCCGCCGCCTCCGGTCGGCCGGTCACCTTCGGCTGGGGGCCCCGCTTCCTGCACTCGACCGGCCAGTACCACAAGGGCGGTCCGCAGCTCGGCTCGTTCCTGCAGATCACCGGTGACGTGACCGACGACCTTCCGGTGCCCGGCAAGCCGTACTCCTTCGCGCAGTTGCAGGCGGCGCAGGCCGCGGGTGACCGGCAGGCGCTCGCCGAGCGGGGTCGTCCGGTGCTGCGGCTGCACCTCACCGACCGGGCCGCCGGGGTGCCGCACGTGCTGGACGCGGTACGGGCTCTGCGGAGTTGACGGCGAGCCGGCATGCTGACAGTGGAGGTCGGATGAAGCAAGGAGGGGAAGCCGTGAATCCGCTGCGCGACCCGCAGGACCGGCGGTTGCCGCGGATCCCGGAGCCGTGCGCGCTGGTGATCTTCGGCGTGACCGGCGACCTGTCCCGTAAGAAGCTGCTGCCTGCGGTGTACGACCTGGCCAACCGCGGGTTGCTGCCGCCCGGCTTCGTGGTGCTCGGGTTTGCCCGCCGGGACTGGGGCGACGGTGACTTCGAGTCGCTGGCCCGGGACGCCGCCCGGGCGCACGCCCGGACACCCTGGCGGGACGAGGTCTGGGCCCGGCTGGCCGGCAACATCAAGTTCGTCGGCGGCGCGTTCGACGACGACGCCGCGTTCGACCACCTGGCCGACACCCTGGACGAGCTGCGCGACACCCACGGCATCGCCGGGAACGCCGCGTTCTACTTCTCGATCCCGCCGGCGGCGTTCCCGACCGTGCTCAAGCAGCTCGCCCGGACCGGGATGGCCGACAACGACAAGTCCGGCGGCTGGCGCCGGGTGGTGGTGGAGAAGCCGTTCGGGCACGACCTGCCCTCGGCGAAGTCGCTCAACGACCTGGTGGACGACGTCTTCACCCGGGAGGACGTCTTCCGGATCGACCACTACCTGGGCAAGGAGACGGTCCAGAACATCCTCGCCCTGCGGTTCGCCAACAATCTCTTCGAGCCGCTGTGGAACTCCAAGTACGTCGACTCGGTGCAGATCACCATGGCCGAGGACGTCGGTATCGGCTCCCGGGCCGGCTTCTACGACGCCACCGGGACCGCCCGGGACGTGCTCCAGAACCATCTGCTGCAGCTACTCGCCCTGGTCGCGATGGAGGAACCGACCAGCTTCGACGCCAGTGAGATCCGGGCCGAGAAGCTGAAGGTGCTGCGCGCGATCACCCTGCCGAAGGATGTCAGCACGGGCACGGTCCGGGGGCAGTACCTACCCGGCTGGGTCGCCGGCAAGCGGGCGGTCGGCTACCTCGACGAGGAGGGCGTGCCGACCGACTCGACCACCGAGACGTACGTGGCCGTCCGGCTCGGCATCCAGAATCGGCGCTGGGCCGAGGTGCCGTTCTACATCCGGGCCGGCAAGCGGCTGCCACGTCGGGTGACCGAAGTCGCGATCATGTTCAAGAAGGCGCCGCACCTGCCGTTCGATCCCGCCGACATGGAGATGCTCGGCAACAACCAGCTCGTGATCCGGGTCCAGCCGGACGAGGGCGTGGTGCTGAAGTTCGGCTCCAAGGTCCCCGGTACGACCATGGAGGTCCGGGACATCGCGATGGACTTCCAGTACGGCGAGGCGTTCACGGAGTCCAGCCCCGAGGCGTACGAACGGCTGGTGCTGGACGTGCTGATCGGGGATCGGACGCTCTTCCCCGACGCCGCCGAGGTCGAGCAGAGCTGGCAGGTGATCGATCCGCTGGAGGAGGCCTGGGAGGGCGTCAAGCCGGAGCCGTACCGGGCCGGCGAGTGGGGTCCACGGGCGGCGGACGAGCTGCTGGCCCGGGAGGGCCGGTCGTGGCGGCGGGCCTGAGCCTCCGGGGAGATCGACAATAATCATGACGACCAGGAGGCACCGTTGATCGGCTTGTGGGACACCACCGGTAACGAGGTGGTGAAGGCGCTGGCCGCCGAACGGCGCAGCGCGGGTGGGGTGGCCAGCGGGATGGCGCTCACCCTGATCGTGGTGGTCGACGAGGCGCATGTCCGGGAGGCCGAGGCGGCGGTGACCATCGCCTCGGCGGCGCATCCGTGCCGGATGGTGGTCGTCGTCCGCTCCGACGTCGAACGCGACCGCAACCGGCTCGACGCCGAGATCGTGGTCGGCGGTCGGCTCGGTCCGGGCGAGGCGGTGGTGACCCGGATGTACGGTCGGCTCGCCCTGCACGCCGAGTCGGTGGTGATGCCGCTGCTGGTGCCGGACGTACCCGTGGTGACCTGGTGGCACGGCGCGCCACCGGCGGAGATCGCCAACGACTTCCTCGGGGTGGTCGCGGATCGCCGGATCACCGACGCCGCACAGGCGACCGACCCGGTGGAGGCGCTTCGCCAGCGGGCCCGGGACTACGCTCCCGGGGACACCGATCTGGCCTGGACCCGGATCACGCCCTGGCGCACCCTGGTCGCCGGTGCGTTCGACACCACCGAGGGCAACCGGGTCACCTCGGCGACGGTGGTGGCGCCGCACACCGACCCGACCGCGGCGCTCATGATCGGCTGGCTCAAGTCCCGGCTCGGGCTCAACCCGCAGTGGCAGCACACCAGCGATTTCCCCCGGATGCGCTCCGTCGAGCTGCGCTGTGCCAACGGCGACGAGCTGGTGCTGACCCGGGAGGACAGCCTGGCGACGTTCCGGCGCACCGGGCAGGCCGATCGGAACCTGCCGCTGGTCCGCCGACCGCTCGGCGACGAACTGGCCGAGGAGCTGCGCCGGCTGGACCCCGACCAGATCTACGCCGACGCGCTGGGTGCCGCCGCCGGGATCTCCGGCCTGGACACCCGGCCGTCACAGCGGGTGCACGTCTGGAAGGATCCGTCGAAGCAGCCGTCCACCGCCGCCGCCCAGGGAGTGGCCACCGCGTGACCGACACGACCCTCGTAGTGCACGCCGACCCCGACCTCCTCGCCCAGGCTGTCGCCGCCCGGTTGATCGTCAAGATGATCGACGCGCAGGCCGAGCGCGGCCAGGCGAGCATCGTGCTGACCGGCGGCCGGATCGCCGCGGCCGTCTACCGGGCGGTCCGGGACCTGCCGGCGCGCGACGCCGTCGACTGGTCCCGGGTCGACGTCTGGTGGGGCGACGAACGCTTCCTGCCGGCCGGGCATCCGGACCGGAACGAGACCCAGGCCCGCGCGGCCCTGCTCGATCATCTGCCGCTGACCGCGGCGCGGGTGCACCCGATGCCGCCCTCGGACGGGCCGGACGGCGCCGACCCGGAGGCCGCCGCCGCCCGGTACGCCGAGACGCTGGTCGCGGCGGCCCGGCCGGCGGAACTGCCCCACTTCGACGTGCTGATGCTGGGGGTGGGTGAGGACGGCCACGTCGCCTCGATCTTCCCGGAGCATCCGGTCGGCTACGAGAAGCGGGCGGTGGCGGCGGTCCGGGGAAGCCCCAAGCCGCCGCCGGTCCGGGTCACCCTGACCCTGCCGACGATCAACAGCGCCGAGGAGGTGTGGTTGATCGCCGCCGGTGCCGACAAGTCCGCTGCGGTCCGGATGGCGCTGGCCGGCGCCGGGCCGGTGCAACTGCCGGCTGCCGGCGTCCACGGGGTGGGTGCCACCCGGTGGCTGCTGGACCGGGCCGCGGCCGCGGACGTGCGGCCGACGTTCCGTAGCCTGCGCTGACGGCTCAGCGCTCGCCGCGGCGCTGGCGCAGCTCGGCCAGCGCCTCGGCGAGAATCGCCTCGGCGTCCGCTTCGCTTCGCCGCTCCTTCACGTAGGCCAGGTGCGACTTGTAGGGCTCGGCCCGCTGCCGTCCCGGCGGATTCTGCACGTCCTGCCCGGCCGGCTGCCCGCAGTGCGGGCAGTCCCAGGTGGCCGGGGGCTCCGCCTCGGCCGCCAGCAGGATCTCCACCATGTGCCCGTTCGCACACCAGTAGGTGACCGGGCGTCGGGGGGCGGGTTCACATCGTTCGGTGGGCCGGGCTGGTCCGGCACCAACTCGGCTGCCACGGATGGCACTGCCACTTGGCACGGCTGCTCGCTCCGTTCGTCAGAGGGGGGTCCGCCACGACAGCGGCGGTATGACGCGGTGGGCGTATGGCACGGTGCGGCGCAGACAACTGCGCGCGGCCCACGTTAGCGGACCGCGCGCAGTTTGTACGCCCTGGGTCGGTGGAAACGACCCAAATTGTCAGGTGGTCTCGGCGAGCCTCAGCCACAGGCCCAGGCCCACGATGCAGGCAAACCAGACAAGACTCACCAGAACGGTGTATCGGTCAAGATTTTTCTCGGCGACCGAGGAGCCGGCCAGGCTGGAGCTGACCCCTCCGCCGAACATGCTCGACATCCCGCCGCCCTTGCCCCGATGCAGCAGGATCAGCAAGGTGAGCAGCACGCTCGTGATGACCAGCAACACGATCAACGTGTATGCGAACCAGATCGGCATGGTAGGGGTCAGTCCTCTCAGCTACGCGGGGCCCGTCAAGGATAGCGACCGTCAGCGCGCGATGTGCTCCGGGAACCGGCAGATCTGCGCGAAGTCCTCGGCGTCCAGGCTCGCCCCGCCGACCAGTGCGCCATCCACGTCAGGCTGCGCCATGATAGCCGCGATGTTGGCCGCCTTCACGGACCCACCGTAAAGTACCCGAACCTGGTCGGCGGTGGCCTGGCCGTGCAGCTCGGCGATCCGCGCCCGAATCGCCCCGCAGACCTCCTGGGCGTTCTCCGGGGTGGCGGTCTTGCCGGTGCCGATCGCCCAGACCGGTTCGTAGGCGACGACCACCTTGAGCACCTGCTCGGCGGTCAGCCCGGCCAGCGCGCCGTCGAGCTGGTCGCGGGTGTACGCCACCTGCCCCTCCGCCTCGCGGATGTCCAGCCCCTCGCCGACGCAGAGGATCGGGGTCAGCTCGTTGGCCAGCGCCGCCTTGACCTTGGCGTTGACTACGGCGTCGTCCTCGTTGTGGTACGCCCGCCGCTCGGAGTGGCCGACCACCACGTACCCGCAGCCCAGCGCGGCCAGCATCGCCCCGGAGATCTCCCCGGTGTACGCACCGGACTTGTGCGCGGACAGGTCCTGCGCGCCGTACCCGATCATCAGCTTGTCGCCGTCGACCAGGGTCTGCACGGTACGCAGGTCGGTGAACGGCGGCAGCACCACCGTCTCGACATCGGTCAGCTGCTTCTCGTTGAGGCTCGCGGCGAGCTTCTGGATCAGAAGGTTGGCTTCCCGGTGGTTCAGGTTCATCTTCCAGTTGCCCGCCATCAGGGGCCGGCGGGCGGGCGTGGGGGTGGCCACTATTGCTCCAGAGCGAGGATGCCGGGGAGGGCCTTGCCCTCCAGGTATTCCAGCGAGGCTCCCCCGCCGGTGGAGATGTGCCCGAACGACGACTCGTCCAGACCGAGCGCCCGTACGGCGGCTGCGGAGTCACCGCCACCGACCACGGTGAAGCCCTTCACGCCGGTGATCGCCTCGGCCACGCCCCGGGTACCGGCGGCGAACGGAGCCAGCTCGAAGACGCCCATCGGGCCGTTCCAGAACACCGTACGGGCCGTGCCGATCGCCTCGGCGAACTCGGAGACGGTCCGAGGGCCGATGTCGAGGCCGAGCCGGTCGGCCGGGATCTCGTCGACCGGTACCGTGTCGTGCCCGGCGTCCGCGCTGAACTCGGTCGCCGCCACCACGTCCACCGGCAGCACGATCCGGCCGGCGCCGCGCTCCAGCAGGTCGCGGCAGGTGTCGAGCATCTCCTCTTCGAGCAGCGACTTCCCCACCTCGTGCCCCTGGGCACGGAGGAAGGTGAAGCACATTCCGCCACCGATCAGCAGCTTGTCGACGGTGGGTAGCAGCGCCTCGATCACGGCGAGCTTGTCGGAGACCTTCGAGCCGCCGAGCACCACCACGTACGGCCGGTCCGGCTCGTGCCGCAGCCGCGCCAGTACCTCGACCTCGCGCAGCACCAGCCGGCCCGCGACGTGCGGCAACCGGGCCGGTACGTCGTAGACGCTGGCGTGCTTGCGGTGCACCGCGCCGAACGCGTCGTCGACGTACGCGACCGCGAACGCGGCGAGCTGGTCGGCGAAGGCCCCCCGCTCGGCGTCGTCCTTGCTGGTTTCGCCCGGGTTGAACCGCAGGTTCTCCAGCAGGGCGACCTGCCCGTCGCCGAGTCCGTCGACCGTCTTGCGGGCGGACTCGCCGACCGTGTCGGCGGCGAACGCCACCGGGGAGCCGAGCAGCTCGCCCAGGCGGGTGGCCACCGGGGCCAGGCTGTACTTCGGGTCGGGCGCACCCTTGGGCCGCCCCAGGTGGGAGCAGACCACGACCGCCGCCCCGGCGTCCCGCAACGCGGTCAGCGTCGGCAGGACGGCCCGGATCCGGCCGTCGTCAGTGATCGCGCCGGTCTCCTTGTCGAGGGGCACGTTCAGGTCGGCGCGTACCAGCACGCGCCGACCTGACACCCCCTCGGCGAGGAGATCGTCGAGGTTGCGGATGCTCACAGCGACTTACCGACCAGCTTGACCAGGTCGACGAGACGGTTGGAGTAGCCCCACTCGTTGTCGTACCAGCCGACGACCTTGACCTGGTTGCCGATCACCTTGGTCAGCCCCGAATCGAAGATGCAGGAGGCCGGGTCGGTGACGATGTCGCTGGAGACGATCTCGTCCTCGGTGTAGGTGAGGATGCCCTTGAGCGGGCCCTCGGCGGCGGCCTTCATCGCGGCGTTGATCTCTTCCACCGAGGTGTCCCGGCCGGCGTCGATCGTCAGGTCGGTCGCCGAGCCGGTGGGGATCGGCACCCGCAGGGCGAAGCCGTCGAGCTTGCCCTTGAGGTCGGGCAGCACCAGGCCGATGGCCTTGGCGGCACCGGTCGAGGTCGGGACGATGTTCAGCGCGGCCGCGCGGGCCCGGCGGAGGTCCTTGTGCGGGCCGTCCTGGAGGTTCTGGTCCTGGGTGTACGCGTGGATCGTGGTCATCAGCCCCTTCTCGATGCCCACCGTGTCCCGCAGCACCTTCGCCATCGGGGCGAGGCAGTTGGTGGTGCACGAGGCGTTGGAGATGATGTTGTGCTTCGCCGGGTCGTACGACTCGTGGTTGACGCCCATCACGACCGTGACGTCCTCGTTCTTGGCCGGCGCCGAGATGATGACCTTCTTGGCCCCGCCGTCGATGTGCGCCTTCGCCTTGGTGGCGTCGGTGAAGAAGCCGGTCGACTCGATCACCACGTCGACACCCAGGTCACCCCAGGGCAGCTTGCCCGGGTCCTTCTCGGCGAACACCTTCAGGGTGTGCCCACCCACGGTGATCTCGTCGGCGCTCGCCTTGACCTCCTGCGGCAGGCGGCCGAGGATGCTGTCGTACTTGACCAGGTGCGCCAGCGTGGCGTTGTCGGTCAGGTCGTTCGCGCCGACCACCTCGACGTCGGCGTCCGACGCGAGTACCGCGCGGAAGAAGTTGCGGCCGATCCGGCCGAAGCCGTTGATGCCAACCCGGATGGTCACTGGGTCCATCTCCTCGTGTGTTCTGGTTCGCCGCTGTCAGCCAGGCGGCGGCGAAAGTGGGTGCGCCGACCGCTGAAGCCGGCCGCTGATATGTCACCCGGCCGCCCCGCCGCGACCCGACCTGACCGCGTCGAGGCGATGGGCCCCGAGGCGGAGAGCGCGGCGAGAAGCCGGTTCCGGCCCCGTCGCCGTACGCTGCGACCTTATCCGAGCGCGAGACGTCGCGCTGCGTCGGGGCATAATCCGACCCATCCGCCGCACGGACCGGGTCAGATCGAGCTGACCTGGGGGTTGGATCGAGCCCGCCCGGGGCGTGGCCCACGCCGACCCGGAGGTGGGAACGAGCCGGCCGCCGGGTCAGACCGCGAGCATGTCCGGAGTCACCGCCGCCTCGGTGTCCGGAATGCCGAGATCGCGGGCCCGCTTGTCGGCCAGGGCCAGCAGCCGCCGGATCCGTCCGGCGATGGCGTCCTTGGTCAGCGGCGGATCGGCCAGGGCGCCCAACTCCTCAAGGGACGCCTGCCGGTGCTCCAGCCGCAGCCGGCCGGCCGAGGTGAGATGATTGGGGGCGTCCTCGGCCAGGATCTCCAGTGCCCGGGTCACCCGGGCGGCGGCGGCGACCGCGGCCCTGGCCGAACGGCGCAGGTTGGCGTCGTCGAAGTTGGCCAGCCGGTTGGCGGTGGCCCGCACCTCGCGGCGGACCCGGCGCTCCTCCCAGGACAGCACGCTGGAGTGCGCGCCGATCCGGGTCAGCAGCGCGGCGATCGCGTCGCCGTCCTTGACCACCACCCGGTCGACGCCGCGGACCTCCCGGGCCTTCGCGGTGATGCCGATCCGCCGGGCGGCACCGACCAGGGCGAGCGCGGACTCCGGCCCCGGGCAGGTGATCTCCAGCGCGCAGGACCGGCCGGGCTCGGTCAGCGACCCGTGCGCCATGAAGGCGCCCCGCCAGGCCGACACGGCGCAGCAGACGTTCGCCGCCACCACGTGCGGCGGCAGGCCACGCACCGGCCTGCCGCGTACGTCGAGCAGGCCGGTCTGCCGGGCGAGCGCCTCGCCGTCCTTGACCACCCGGACGATGTAGTGGCTGCCCTTACGCAGGCCGCCGGAGGCGAGTACGTGGATTTCGCTCGAGTATCCGTAGACCTCGGCGATCTCGCGGCGGAGCCGGCGGGCCACCGCTCCGGTGTCGAGTTCGGCCTCGACCACCACCCGTCCGGAGACGATGTGCAGTCCGCCCGCGAAGCGCAGCAGGGCGGCCATCTCCGCCCGCCGGCAGCAGGGTTTGGGCACGTCGACCCGGCTCAGCTCGTCCTTGACCGCAGCCGTCATCGCCATCTTGTCGTCACCTCGTGGGCCGGTTCCGGCGGGTGCCGGTGATTTCGTACGTGCTTCGTGATTCGTACGTGCTTAACGATCGGCGCCCAGGAGAGGCACCAGCGCGGCTCCCAGCGCTGCCGGATCGTGCTGGGGACCACCGTCCGGTACGGCCACCGGGGCGAGCACCAGCCGCGCACCCAGCGATTCTGCCGCACGATGCACCGGCTCGGGGTCACCCACCGCCTTTCCGTCCGCGACCACCGCGTCGACCTTGAGTTCCGGCAGGTACCAGCCGAGCGCCGCCAGGTGGTCGGCGAGCGACAGATCGAGGGTCTCCGCCTCGTTGGCGAGGTTGAGCGTGACCAGCCGCCGGGCCGGGCTGGCGACGATGGCGGCGGCCAGGTCCGGCACCAGCAGGTGCGGAATCACGCTGGTGTACCAGCTACCCGGCCCGAAGATCAACCAGTCGGCGTTCCGCACCGCCGCGACCGCCTCCGGACAGGCGGTCGGGCCCTCCGGGGTGAGCCGTACCGACTCGACCCGGCCGTCGGTGACCGCCACCGCGTGTTGTCCGCGTACGGTCAGCACCGCTCCGGGCCGGCGCGGGTCGGCGCCGCGGACCCGGGCCTCGATCCCCACCGGCTGGCAGGACATCGGCAGCACCCGGCCGACCGCGCCGAGCATTCCGGCGGCGTGGTCCAGCGCGGCCACCGGGTCGCCGAGCAGCTCCATCAGCCCGCACAGCACGAGGTTGCCGACGGCGTGCCCGGCCAGCGGATCACGCCCCGCGCCGCCGCTGTCGAACCGGTGCTGGAAGAGTTCCGCGCTGCGCCGCGTACCGGGCCGGTCGGCCGCCAGCGCGGCGAGCGCCTGCCGCAGGTCGCCCGGGGGCAGGGCGCCGCGATCGGCGCGGAGCCGCCCGCTGGAGCCGCCGTCGTCGCCGACGGTCACCACGGCGGTGATCTCCAGGTCCAGGTCCGGGGCGCAGTGCCGCAGCGCCCGCAGCGACGCCGCCAGGCCGTGTCCGCCGCCGAACGCGACGACCCGCAGTCTCACTCGCGCCCCAGGTCGCGGTGCTGTGCGTTGGCGGAGAGCCGGGCCTGCCGCAGCCGGGAGGCGAGTTCCTCGGCGATCGCCACGCTGCGGTGCTTGCCGCCGGTGCAGCCGACCGCCACGGTCAGGTAGCGCTTCCCCTCCCGCTCGAAACCGGGCGCGGTCGCGTTGATCAACCGGGCGTACGTCTCGACGAAGGTCACCGCGCCGCGTTGCCCGAGTACGTACCGGCTGACGTCCTCGTCCCGACCGGTGTGCTCGCGCAGCTCCGGCACCCAGTACGGGTTGGGCAGGAACCTGGCGTCGAGCACGAAGTCCGCGTCCGGCGGCAGGCCGTACTTGAAACCGAAGGAGAGCACGGTCACCCGCAGCCGGCGGGCGTCCTCGCCACCGAACAGTTCCTCCACCCGGCGACGGAGCTGGTTCACGTTCAGGTGGCTGGTGTCGATGATCACGTCGGCCAGGTCGCGGGCCTCTTCGAGCAGCCCGCGCTCGACCGCGATGCCGTCGGCGAGCCGGCCGTCTCCCTGGAGCGGGTGCGAGCGCCGGACGCTCTCGAAGCGCCGGATCAGCACCTCGTCGTCGGCGTCCACGAAGACCACCCGGGGCTGGAAGCCGCGTTCCTTGAGCGCCCGGATCGCCCCGGCGAGGTCGGTGGAGAACGCCCGGCTGCGGACGTCGAGCACCATCGCGGTCTTCCGGGCCGCGCCACCGGCCCGGAAGGCCAGTTCCGCCATGTCGAGCATGAGCGCCTGGGGGAGGTTGTCCACGACGTAGAAGCCGACGTTCTCCAGTGCCCGCGCGACGGTGCTGCGGCCACCCCCGGAGACCCCGGTCACCACGACCAGGGCCGTGTCGGACCGGGTCGGGTCCGCCTCGGACCGGACCTGCACCGGTCGTACCCCCTCCGGTCCCGGCTCCGCCTCGGGCATCTCGCCCGTCGGCGAGCCGTCGGTCGCCACCCGCGTCCCGCTCATGCTCCACCCCCAGCCGTACGCGCCTGCCGGATCGACGGTACGCGCCGATGGGCACGTTCCCGAGCGGTCGACCATCCGGCGAGGTTGGAGACGTAATCTACCCGGCCGTCGCAATCCGGCCGGGCGCCGGGCCTCGCGGTCCCGCGTCCAAATTTGCTAAAGACACCTCTAGAAAGATATCTTTAGGATGTGACCAAGCCAGAGATCCGGCTGACCGACCCGCGCGCTCTCCGGGGGTACGCGCATCCGCTGCGGATGGCGCTGGTCGGGCTGCTCCGCCGGGAGGGCCCGATGACGGCGACCCAGGCCGCCGAGCGCCTCGACGAGACCGTCCCGAACTGCTCCTACCACCTGCGCCAGCTCGCCAAGTACGGCCTCGCCGAGCGGGCCGAGGGCGCCGACGCGCGGGAACGGCCCTGGCGGGCCACCGCGCAGACCACCACCTGGGACGACCTCTCCGACGACCCGGCGGTACGCGCGGCGGCCAACGAACTCAACGCGGGCATCCTGGACCACTACCTCGCCCGGGCCCGGGCCCACCTGGACCAGCGCGCCTTCGAACCGGTCGACTGGCGGGCGGTGCTCGGCTTCGGCGACGCGCTGGTGCACGTGACGGCGGCGGAACTGGCCGAGCTGACCCGCCGGATCGAGGCCCTGCTCGCCGAGTACGACGAGCGCCTGACCGACCCGTCGACCCGGCCCGCCGGATCCCGGGCGATCGGCGTCATCCAACTGGTCGTGCCCATCGCGCCCTTTCCGGCGGCCGAAGCCGGAGAGCCGGGTCCGGCCGGAGGCCCGGGCCCGGCAGCGGCGGACGGTACGGGCCGATGACCGGCACCCTCGCCCCACCGGAGGTCCCGGCCCACCGTGGCCGACGCTGGCTTCCGGTCCTGCTCCGGCAGGCACCGTTCCGGCGGTACTGGTCGGCGCAGACCGTGTCGCTGTTCGGCGACCAGATCTCGATGCTCGCCCTCCCCCTGCTGGCGGTCCTCGGCACCGGGGCCGGTCCCGCCGAGATGGGTTACCTGACCGCCGCCGCGGTGATTCCGAACCTGCTCTTCTCGCTGGTCGTCGGCGCCTGGATGGACCGCTACCCGCACAAGCGCCGGATGATGGTGCTCGCGGACCTCGGCCGGGCGCTGCTGCTGGCCGCCGTGCCGCTGGCATACCTCTTCGACGTGCTCACCCTGGGCCAGCTCTACGTCGTGGCGTTCCTGACCGGCACCCTCGCGGTGCTGTTCGAGGTCGCGCACAGCACCCTGTTCGTGTCGCTGGTGCCCCGGAAGGACTACGTCGACGCCAACGCGCTGATCAACGGCAGCCGGGCGATGTCGTACGTGGCCGGGCCGAGCGTCGGCGGCTTCCTCGTCCAGGTGCTCACGGCGCCGGTCGCGCTGGTCGCCGACGCGGTGTCGTACCTGGTCTCGGCGGCGTTTCTGGCCAGGATCCGGCCGACGGAACCGGCGCCCGCCGACGGTGCGGGTCTCGGCATCGGCCAGGGGCTGCGGTTCGTCTTCCGCTCCACGATCCTGCGCTCGGTGCTGCTCGGCACCACCACGCTGAACCTCTTCAACTACATGTTCACCGCACTCTTCGTCCTCTACGTCACCACCGAACTACGGATCTCGCCCGGCCTGCTGGGCCTGGTGATCGGCGTGGGCTCGGTGGGCGCGCTGCTCGGCGCCGCGCTGACCGGCCGACTCGTCCGGCGGTACGGGATCGGCCCGACGGTGATGCTGAGCTTCGTCCTGTTCCCCGCTCCCCTGGTGCTGGTGCCGCTCGCCGACGGCCCCACCCCGCTGATCGTGGGTGCCCTCCTCGTCTCCGAGTTCCTCTCCGGGTTCGGCGTGATGGTGATGGACATCGCCGTCGGCTCGCTGCAGACCGCCGTCATTCCGGAGATCCTGCTCGCCCGGGTCACCGGCGCGAAGCGCACCGTCAACTACGGCATCCGGCCGGTGGGTGCCCTGCTGGGCGGCGCACTGGGCGCCTGGATCGGGGTACGGCCGACACTGTGGATCGCCACGGTCGGCGCGCTCGCCGGGTTGCTCTGGGTGCTCCCCTCGCCGATCCCGAAGCTGCACGACCTGCCGGAGCCGGACGAAGTCCCCGCCCCACAGCGGTGATCCGGCCCGGCGCCGCAGGCGCGGCACCGGCGCACACCGGATGACAAAGGTCGATATCCTGCCGGGAATCGACGAGCCGGGTGCGCCGCCGTCCGCGGGCTGCCGTCGTGACCGAGGTCGGTGGGAGGTGCGGTCGGATGACGTTCCCGCTCGTGGACTGCGACCTGCGCGTTCCGCTCGGGGCGACACGGTGACCGGGCAGCTGGCCCGGACCCTGCGCCGGGAGCGGGTACGTTGGCGGTTGTCCCGCAAGCCGCTCCGGCTCGTGGTGCAGGGAGTCGGGCTCGCCGCGCTGGCGTTGACCGGGTTCACGTTCCTGCGGACCAGTGGCGAGATCAACGAGACCGCCGCGTCGATCCTGGTCGCCGTCGTGTTCGGAGCGGTGACCGTGCTCCAGCAGCGCCAGTCACAGCGCCGGCAGCACACGGTCGGACTGATGACCGCGTTCCAGAGCGCGGAACGACTCAGTACGGCGGACGTCTGGATGGCCGGCCGGATCACCTCGGGGCGGACGGTGGACGCGGACCTGGCCCCGGACGACGAGCGGCACGTCATCCCGTTGCTCGACTACTACGAGTTCCTCGCCGTCCTCGCCGTCCGGGGTCTCGTCGACGTACCGCTGCTGCTGAATCTGCGGGGCGGCACGATGACCAGGTGCTTCGACCTGTGCCGGGGATACATCGAGGACCGGCGGATCCGTGCCGGGGCCGAGGTGTACCAGGCGCTGGAGATGCTCGCCGCCGAGTACCGGCGTCGGGTCGTCGGGCCGGCCTGAGAAGAAGACGCCGGCCTGAGGGGAAGACGCCGCTGGCCGGGCCCCGTGGTACGGGGACCCGGCCAGCGGGATTGCTGCCGTCATGCGGTTGTCAGCTGTGCGTCCAGGCGCTGGCGACCAGGTCAGCGGCCTGGTTCTCCCACTTCGCGTACGCGTCGGGGTACGCCGACACCTGCACCTTCTGCGCGGCGTCCGTCAGCGGCATGTCGTGCCACCCGTCGACCTGCTTCAGGCCGTCGAGGAACGCGGTGGTCGAGTACTCCGGATCGGTGATCTGATCCGGCGAGCCCCAACCGGAACTCGGCCGCTGCTGGAACAGACCCAGCGAGTCGTGGTCGTTGCGATCACCCAGGTGACCCAGGTTCTCCAACTTCGACTCCTGCAGGCTCGTACCGACCGCGATCACGGCGGCACGCTCGTCCAGACCGGCCTTCTTCGTGGCCTTCACGATCTGCTTCACGTTGTCGGACTGCTCACCCGACAGCGGAATCGACTGCTGCTCGCCCTGCACACCGTGCGGAACCAGCTTGTCCCGGGCCGGCTTGGCCTTGGAATCCTTGTCCTTGTCGCCCTTGACCGAGTTGGCCACCGCCTGGGCGACCGAGACCGGCTGCCCCTGCTCCGGGGCGGCCTGTGCCGCTACCGCCGGGCCGGCGACCGCGCCGCCGACGAAGGCCAGACCGGCCAGGCCCAGCGCGCTCTTACGGATGATCGAAGTCTGCTCGATGGCCGGGAGCCATCGGCTGAACAGAGTCGTGTTCACGATGGTTGCCTTCCATTCGGGGATGAACACCCCACGGGGGATGCGGGATGTCAATGGAGAAGTCCGCGCCAGGGCCGGAAGGCCCCGGGGACAGGCTCGCCCGAGCGGGGGGCGCTCGGGCGAACACTATATGTAACGACCGGGGGCCCTGGATCATTCCCGGCCCGCCACCCAACAGCCCAGCTCACAGGCCGTGGTACTCGGTCGTACGGGTAATGTAACGACCGGGCCCCCGCCAACATTCCGCCGGCCGGGCCCCGGAGCGTGTTGATCATGGATCGCCCCCGGACCCGCGAGGCGGGGCGCCCGGAGTCCGCCCGACAACGCCCGTCGGGTGATTTGTCTCAGCCGCGGCCCCGGTGGAACAGGGCGATGCCGCCGACGGCCAGGACGCCGACGAGCACGGCTATTCCGAGGCGGGACATGTCCGTCACGCTCATGAGGAGGCCGGTGACGCCCAGGAACACACCGACGAGGTCGAACAGGGACGCTCGGGTCAGCTCGCCGCGTTGAGCCCCTGCCGGTGGGCTCTCGCGGGTCGTAGCCACGTCGCTCGTCGACCCGTCATCGGTCCGGGGTCTCCGGGTGGACCGCACCGACCAGAGCCGTGGCAGGTGGTAGACCAGCGCGGCCAGTCCGAGGCCGGCGACGCCGACGAGTGCGTAGCCGAGCGTGCCACCGAGTACCACCTCGTACCAACGCCGGTGAGCGTCGTGGAACATCCACTGTGCGAGGTAGTAGAACCCGACCAGTGAGGCGACTCGACCGGCGAACACGAGGCGGCCCTGCGCCACCGCCAACAGGCGCCGCTCGGCGACCAGCACCATCCAGCGCAGCGCCACCACGATCATGGTGGGCAGCAGGCCCTGGAAGTTGTGGATCTCGATGCCCTCGTCTTCGAGGATGTGGTACGGCTCTATGGCGGCGGTGACCGCGAACACCGTCACGACAACGACGTCGACAGCGACCAGCAGTCGCCAGACGACATCCGCCCGTTTCACCCGAAGACCGGTCACCAGCCTCATGGTCCTCGATGTCCGACCCATTTACCACCATGAGCACCACCTGACCACCGCAGCGAGATCGATGACATCGACACATCCATCGACGACCCTTTGGCGATAACCTTTGTCGATGCGTATTCCACGGAAAGTTTCCTTCTTCTCGGTGGGCATCCTGGTGCTGGTGCTCGGGGTCGCGGCGTCGCCGCCCACCGCGAGCGCGGCCGACGTACGGCTCAGTCAGGTCACCGCCCGCAGTGGCGCGGCCTTCGCCCTGACCCCCGACTTCAGCCTCACCAGCTACGCCAACGCGCTGGCCAACCGGATCGGCGCGGACAACGTGGCGGCGGTGCTGGACACCGCCAACCGGTCCGTCACCTCCTGCAACAGCAGCCAACTGCTCGCCCGGCCGGAGCACTACGCCCGGACCGACATTCCGCTCGCCCCCGAACAGATCATCAGCTCGTCCGACCGGTTCTGCTGGAACGCCGAGGACAGCTCCGCCACGCACTGGCTGCCGCAGGGCATCACCGGCTCCTCGGACGCGGACGACGACCACCTCTGGGGCGACGACCGGGTGATGATCGTCGCCTCGCACTACTCGGCGACCATCGCCGGCACCTCGTACGACAAGGGCGCCCGGCTGTCCATGGTGGACCGGGCCACCGGCCGGTACCGCCAGGTGCTGCTGGTCGAGCCGACCAGGACGAGTACCCCCAACTACCGTTCCGCGGGCATCCACGCCGGCGGCATCACCTGGCTGGGCAACTACCTCTACGTCACCGACACCGCGGTCGGGATCCGGGTCTTCGACATGCGCAACTTCCTCTGGGTGGACGCGGCCGACGGCCAGCTCGTCGGCCTGCACGGCGGCGTCTACAAGGGACACGGGTACTCGTACGTGCTGCCGCAGGTCGGCATCTACCGGCAGACGGAGGTGCAGAGTTCCTGCGTACCGGCGACGTCGTCGTTCTGCTTCTCGTCGCTGACCCTGGACCGCAGCACCACCCCGGACACCCTGGTGGCGGGCGAGTACCGCAACAACGTCGACACCGCCAACCTCAACGTCGTCGGCGGCCGGGTGCTCCGCTATCCGGTCGACTCGTCCACCCGACAGTTGACGCTGAGCGGCGGCAAGGCCGTACCGGCCGACGCGGTGACCATCCCGAAGTCGAACATCCAGGGCGTGCAGACCTGGGACGGCGTCTACTACCTGGGCCGCTCCTCGGCCGACAAGCACAGCTTCCTGTTCACCGGGCCGACCAACACCACGATGGCGACCTGGAGTTGGGGCATCGGCGGCGAGGACCTCTACCACGAGCACAGCGGGACCGGGTCCGGGATCGGGGCGGGCCGGATCTGGACCGCGACCGAACACTACGTCGACCCGAACGGCTCGGTCATCGACAAACGCGTCGTCTTCGCCGTACCGCTCGCCGAGACGTCCTGAGCCGCTCCGTACCGCCCGAACAGGTCCAGGCCGACGGGATGATGCCCGGTCCGGCGGGGGTGCCCGCCCGCTGACGCGTCACCGCGCCTCGGGGGCCTCCGCCGGATGCAGGGCCGCGACGATCGCCTCGGCGGTACGTCGACCGACGCCGGGAACCTCGGCGATCTCCTCCACCGTGGCCGCCGTGAGCCGCTTGACCGAGCCGAAGTGCCGCAGCAGGGCCTTACGGCGTACCTCGCCCAGGCCGGGGACCTGGTCCAGTCCCGACGTCGTCATCCGCTTGGAGCGGCGCTGCCGGTGGAAGGTGATGGCGAACCGGTGGGCCTCGTCCCGGACGCGTTGCAGCAGGTAGAGCCCTTCCGAGGTCCGGGGCAGGATGATCGGGAACTCGTCGCCGGGCAGCCACACCTCCTCCAGCCGCTTGGCCAGCCCGCAGAGCGCGATGTCGTCGATGCCCAGTTCGGCCAGCACCTCCGCTGCCGCCGCGACCTGCGGTTGCCCACCGTCCACCACCACCAGTTGGGGCGGGTAGGCGAACTTGCGGGGCCGACCGGTGGTCGGGTCGATGCCGGGACGGTCCGGATCCGAGGCCATCTCCTCGCCCAGCTCACCCGTCTCGCCACGGGTCTGGAGGTAACGGGAGAAGCGCCGCCGCAGCACCTCGGAGAGCGCCGAGAGGTCGTCGGTGGCCCCCCGTACCGCGAACCGCCGGTATTCGCTCTTCCGGGCCAGGCCGTCCTCGAAGACGACCATGCTGGCCACCACGTCGGTGCCCTGGATCTGGGAGACGTCGTAGCATTCGATCCGCAGCGGAGCGGTCCGCAGGCCGAGCGCCTCGGTGATCTCGTCGAGCGCTTCGCTGCGGGTGGTCAGGTCACCGGCCCGACGCAGCTTGTGCCGGGTCAACGACTCGCCCGCGTTCCGGGCCACGGTCTCCAACAACGTCTTCTTGTCCCCGCGCTGCGGCACCCGCAGGGTCACCCGGCTGCCCCGGCGCGCCGACAGCCAGTCGGCCAGCGCGTCCGCGTCCGCCGGCAGCGCCGGCACCAGCAACTCCCGGGGTACGTCCCCCTCCCCCTCGGCCTCGCCGTAGACCTGGGAGCAGAAGTGGTGCACCAGGTCTCCGGTGGTCAGGTCCTCGACCTTCTCCACCACCCAGCCCCGCTGGCCGCGTACCCGTCCGTCCCGGACGTGGAAGACCTGGACCGCCGCCTCCAGCGGGTCCTCGGCGAAGGCGACCACGTCGGCGTCGGTGCCGTCGCCGAAGACCACGGTCTGCTTCTCCATCGCCCGGCGCAGCGCCGCGACGTCGTCGCGCAGCCGGGCGGCCTTCTCGAACTCCAGCTGCTCGCTGGCCTCGCCCATCTCGCGTTCCAGCCGGCGGACCATCTGGTCGGTACGGCCGCCCATGAAGTCGCAGAACTCCTCGACGATCTGCCGGTGCTCGTCGGCGGAGGCCCGGCCGACACACGGGGCCGAGCACTTGCCGATGTCGCCGAGCAGGCACGGCCGCCCGATCTGCCCCTGCCGCTTGAACACCCCGGACGAGCAGGTCCGGGCCGGGAAGACCCGGAGCAGGAGGTCCAGCGTCTCGCGGATCGCCCAGGCATGGGAGTACGGCCCGAAGTAGCGCACCCCCTTGCGCTTGACTCCCCGCATCACCTGGAGCCGGGGAAACTCCTCGTCCAGGGTGACCGCGAGGTAGGGGTAGGACTTGTCGTCGCGGTAGCGGACGTTGAACCGGGGGTCGTACTGCTTGATCCACAGGTACTCGAGCTGTAGCGCCTCGACCTCGGTGCCGACCGTGACCCAGTCCACGCTCGCCGCGGTGGTGACCATCTGCTGGGTGCGCTGGTGCAGGTTCCAGACGTCGCCGAAGTAGGAGTTGAGTCGGCTACGCAGGCTCTTCGCCTTGCCGACGTAGATCACCCGGCCGGTCGGATCACGGAACCGGTACACCCCGGGTACGTCGGGAATCGTGCCCGGTGCCGGGCGGTAGGTAGCGGGGTCGGGCACGTCGACAAGCGTAGTCCGTACCCCTGTCAAGATCGGTCGTCACCGCCTGGCGCGGCGGCAGAAGGCCGCCCGCGCCAGACGGTCCCTGGCTCAGGCCAGGACGATGTTGTCGCCGTCGACCGTGATCTTCTTCTCTTCCAGCTTCTTGCTCGCCGGACCGGTCTTGACCGATCCGTCCGCGACGGCGAACTTGCTGCCGTGGCAACTGCAGTTGATCGTGCCCCCGTCGACACTGGTCACCGGGCACTGCTGGTGAGTGCAGATCGAACTGAAGGCCTTGAACTCGCCCTCCTTCGGCTGGGTCACCACGATCTGCTGATCCTGGATGATCTTGCCGCCGCCGACCGGGATCTCGCTCTTCTTGGCCAACGCGTCGCCCCCACCGTTCGCACCGGCCGGCGCGCTCGCCGAGCCACCGGTGGCCGGGGCACCGCCCGCCGAGGGGGTGCTGTCCGCGCTGTCATCGAGGGCGTCGTCGTCGCCCGTGCCGCAGGCGGCGAGCACCACGGATACCCCCACCGCACCCGCACCCGCCAGCAAGGTCCGTCGGGTCTGCGTGCCCGGCCCGGTTACGGCCTGATCGTCACTCATACCTAGCCTTTCTTTCGGCGCCGCGTGCCCTGGTCGTCCGCGGTCACGACCGAAGACACGGGGATATCCACCAACCGGTTCAATTGGACCACCCTCAGGACGATCCGGTACGCCGGACCCGGGCAGCACTCCTCGGCGGTGTCGTCTTCGCGGCCACGGTCTTTCCGCTCTTCGCGGCCTTCGCCGCCGCGCCCGGGGCCGCCTTCACCCCGCCATCGGCCTTCGCGGCTCCGGACGCCTTCGCGGTGCCATTGCCCTTCGCGGTGCCGGTCGCCTTCGCGGTGCCGGTCGCCTTCGCGCTCGCGCCGGTGGCCTTTGTCGGACCGCCGTTGGCCTTCGCGGCCCCGCCGTTGGTCCTCGCGGCTCCGCCGTTGGCCTTGGTCGCCCGCTGGACGGCCGCGGTCGCACCCCGCGCCGGGCCGGTGAGTCCCAGCACCGGGCGCAGGAACTGCCCGGTGTGGCTGTCCGGTACGTCGGCCAACTCCTCGGGGGTGCCGGCGGCCAGGACCATGCCGCCCCGGTGTCCGCCCTCCGGGCCCATGTCGATCAGCCAGTCGGCGGTCTTGATCACGTCGAGGTTGTGCTCGATGACGACCACCGTGTTGCCCTTGTCCACCAGGCTGTCCAACACCCCGAGCAGCTTGCGGATGTCCTCGAAGTGCAGGCCGGTGGTCGGCTCGTCGAGCACGTACACCGTGCGTCCGGTGGACCGCTTCTGCAACTCGGAGGCGAGCTTGACCCGCTGCGCCTCACCGCCGGAGAGCGTGGGCGCGGGCTGGCCGAGCCGGACGTAGCCGAGGCCGACGTCGACCAGGGTCTTCAGGTGCCGGTGGATGGCCGGGATCGCCGAGAAGAACTCCGCCGCCTCCTCGATCGGCATCTCCAGGATGTCGGAGACCGTCCGGCCCTTGTAGTGCACCTCCAGGGTCTCCCGGTTGTAGCGGGCACCCTTGCAGACCTCGCACGGCACGTAGACGTCCGGCAGGAAGTTCATCTCGATCTTGATCGTGCCGTCGCCGCTGCACGCCTCGCACCGGCCGCCCTTGACGTTGAACGAGAACCGGCCCGGCCCGTAGCCGCGGACCTTCGCCTCGGTGGTCTCGGCGAAGAGCTTGCGGACGTGGTCCCAGACCCCGGTGTAGGTGGCCGGGTTGGATCGCGGGGTACGCCCGATCGGCGACTGGTCGACTCCGACCACCTTGTCGACGTGCTCGATGCCGCTGATCCGGGTGTGCCGGCCGGGCACCAGCCGGGCACCGTTGATCTGGTTGGCCAGTACCGCGTAGAGGATGTCGTTGACCAGGGTCGACTTGCCCGAGCCGCTGACCCCGGTGACCGCGATGAACTGGCCGAGCGGGAACGACACGGTCAGGTTGCGCAGGTTGTGCTCCCGCGCTCCCTGCACCACCAGCTCCCGGCCCGGCATCTGCGGCCGGCGCCCCGCCGGAGTGGGGATCGACCGGCGACCCGAAAGGTACGCCCCGGTCACCGACTCCGGGTTGGTCAGCAGGTCGGGCACCGAGCCGCTGTGCACGATCGCCCCGCCGTGCTCCCCGGCCCCCGGCCCGATGTCGACGATCCAGTCCGCGGTCCGGATGGTGTCCTCGTCGTGCTCCACCACGATCAGCGTGTTGCCCAGCCCCTTGAGCCGGACCAGCGTCTCGATCAGCCGGTGGTTGTCCCGCTGGTGCAGCCCGATCGACGGCTCGTCCAGCACGTACAGCACCCCGACCAGGCCGGAACCGATCTGGGTGGCGAGCCGGATCCGCTGCGCCTCGCCGCCGGACAGCGTGCCCGCGGGCCGGTCCAGCGACAGGTAGTCCAGGCCGACGTCGACCAGGAACCGCAGCCGGGCGTTGATCTCCTTGAGCACCCGCTCCGCGATCATCTTCTGCCGGTCGGTCAGGGTCATCGCGCCGAGCAGTTCGGCGCACTCGCCGACCGACAGCGCGCAGACCTCGGCGATGTTCCGCCCGCCCAGCGTGACCGCCAGCACCTCCGGCTTGAGCCGGCTGCCCCGGCAGACCGGGCAGGGGACATCCCGCATGTAGCCCTCGTACTTGTCCCGGGACCAGTCCGACTCGGTGTCGGTGTGCCGGCGCTCGATCCACTGCACCACGCCCTCGAAGCCGGTGTAGTAGGAGCGCTCGCGGCCGTACTTGTTGCGGTAACGCACGTGCACCTGGTCGCCGGAGCCGTGCAGGATGGTCTTCTGCGCCCGTGAGGGCAGCGCCCGCCACGGAGTGTCGACGTCGAAGTGCTCGGCCTCGCCCAGCGCCTCCAGCAGCCGCATGAAGTACTCCTGCGTCTGCCCACCGGACCACGGCTGGATCGCGCCCTCCCGGAGGGTGCGCTCCGGATCCGGCACGATCAGGTCGCTGTCGACCTCCTTCTTGGTGCCCAGCCCCGTGCACTCCGGGCAGGCACCGTACGGGGCGTTGAAGGAGAACACCCGGGGTTCGAGGTCCTCGATCGCCAGCGGGTGGTCGTTGGGGCAGGCGAGATGCTCGGAGTAGCGCCGCTCCCGGTGCGGGTCGTCCTCCGGCAGGTCGACGAAGTCGAGCAGGACCAGGCCGCCGGAGAGCCCGAGCGTGGCCTCGACCGAGTCGGTGAGCCGCTGCTTGGCGCTCGCCTTGACGGTGAGCCGGTCGACCACCACCTCGATGGTGTGCTTCTCCTGCTTCTTCAGCTTGGGCGGCTCGGTCAGCGGGTACACCACGCCGTCGACCCGGGCCCGCGCGTAGCCCTTGGACTGCAACTCGGCGAAGAGGTCGACGTACTCCCCCTTGCGGCCGCGCACCACCGGGGCCAGCACCATGAACCGGGTGCCGTCCTCCATCGCCAGCACCCGGTCGACGATCTGCTGCGGGCTCTGCTTGGAGATCCGCTCGCCGCAGATCGGGCAGTGCGGCTCACCCACCCGGGCGAAGAGCAGCCGGAGGTAGTCGTAGACCTCGGTGATCGTGCCGACCGTGGACCTCGGGTTGCGGGAGGTCGACTTCTGGTCGATCGACACCGCCGGACTCAGGCCCTCGATGAAGTCGACGTCCGGTTTGTCCATCTGGCCGAGGAACTGCCGGGCGTACGACGACAACGACTCGACGTATCGACGCTGACCCTCGGCGAAGATCGTGTCGAAGGCCAGGCTGGATTTACCGGATCCGGAGAGCCCGGTGAAGACGATCATTGCGTCGCGTGGCAGGTCAAGGTTGACGTCGCGCAGGTTGTGCTCACGCGCGCCACGGATGATCAGTCGGTCGGCCACTGTCCGCGCACTCCCGGGGAGAAAAAGTATGTTCTGTCCGATTTAGCGACGCAGAGAAGCGCCTCGGCAACTCTAGCCCCGGCGTATGACAGTTTTCCGCACCCCGACATTCCCGCAGCTCAACGACCCGGCTCTCCCCACCGGCCGGTCCGGTGCTCCTTGTGGATCCGCTTCCACCGCTGCCGCTCCTCGGCGGACAGCCGGGCGTCCCGGCGCCGCATCTCGAACGCGACCTCACGCTGGAGTTTCTGCCAGCTCGCCCACCGGCGCGGAGCCAGCTCGCCGGCCTGGAGGGCGGCCAGAACCGCACAGCCGGGCTCGCCCCGGTGTCCGCAGTCGGCGAACCGGCACGCCGCGACGAGCTCCGCGACGTCCGCGAACGCCTGGTCCAGGCCGGCCGCCGCGTCGAGCAGACCCACCGCCCGCACCCCCGGGGTGTCGAGCACGGCGCCACCACCCGGAATCAGGATCAGTTCCCGGTGCGTGGTGGTGTGCCGGCCCTTGCCGTCCACCCCGCGTACCCCCTGGGTGGTCATCACCGTTGCCCCGGCCAACGCGTTGACCAGCGTCGACTTGCCCGCACCCGACGGCCCGAGGAGCGCCAGCGTACGTCCGGCGGCGATCCACGGCCGCAGCCGCGCCAACCCGGTCCCCCGCTGGGCGCTCACCGGCAGCACCGCCACCCCCGGCGCCACCTCGGCGAGCTGCGCGGCGACGGCCACCGGATCGGCGACCAGGTCGCACTTGGTCAGCACCAGCAGCGGCTGCGCCCCCGACTCCCAGGCCAACGCGAGCAGCCGCTCGATCCGGCCCACGTCCGGCTCCGGATGCAGCGGCTCGATCACCGCCGCCGCGTCGACGTTGGCCGCCAGCACCTGCCCGGTCGAGTCCTTGTCGGCGGTCCGGCGCACGATCGCGGTACGCCGGGGCAGCACCGCCTCCACCGTGAGCCGCCGGTCCGGCCAGGCCCGGACCAGCGTCCAGTCACCCGCGCAGGGCAGGTTGACGGCGTCCCGCGCCGCCGCGACCAGCACCCCGCCGCCGAGACTGGCCCGCACCGGACCGTCGGCGCAGAGCACCGTGCACACACCCCGGTCGGCCCGGACCACCCGGCCGGGTCGGAGATCATCGCCGCATTCCGGGTACGCGGCGGCCAGCGACGCGTCCCAACCCAGGGACGCGAGATCGAAGGTCATGTCAGCCCTTTGTGTCAGAAGTGGGGTTCAGAAGTGGAAACGGGGGCCACGCGCACTGCGACCGGCATGAATCCCACCTCCTCACAGCTCCGGGTGACGCGTCGGCACTGACGGTAGGCGCTGGCCCGACCACACCGAAAGCCAATTCCGGCGGCGGCGCCGGATCGGCGGTACGCCGCCTCCACCCGGCTTGGACGACCGACCGATAGGGTCGTAAGCCGTGACACTCGACCCACTCGTACTTCTGCCCGAGGTGGACCGGGCGACGGACCGACTGTTACGGACGGTCGCCGAACTCGACGACGTCGCAGTCGGCGAACCGTCCCTCCTCCCCGGCTGGACCCGTGGACACGTGCTGACCCATCTCGCCCGGAACGCCGACAGCTACGTCAACCTGCTGACGTCGGCGCGTACCGGCGAGGACGTGCCGCAGTATCCCAGCCCGGCGGCCCGGAACGACGGCATCGCGGCGGGGGCCGGCCGGACCGCCGCCGCCCAGCTCGCCGACCTGCGGGCCAGTGCGGAGCGGCTCGCGGAGACGGCCCGGGAGCTGCCGGCGGAGGCCTGGGCCGCGCAGGTCCGGTCGACCCGGGGGCCACGGGCGGCGGCCACCCTGGTCTGGGGGCGGCTGCGCGAGGTGGAGGTACACCACGTCGACCTGGCCGCCGGATACCACACCGCCGACTGGCCGGACGCGTTCAGCCAGCGGGTGCTGCACGAGGTGGTGCACGATCTCGCCCGCCGCGACACGCCACTCGCCCTGGTACTGCGTCCGACGGAGACCGGACAACCGCTGCTGCTCGGCCCGGCCGGGCGAGCGGGCGGCGATCCGGGGGCCGGCGCCACCGACCGGGAGGGGGCCGGCGGCACCGACGCGGCGGTCCTGCGTACCGTCGCCGACGCGGACCTGTGTACCGTCGCCGGCCCGGCACACGCGCTGGCCGGCTGGCTGACCGGCCGCAGCGACGGCAAGAACCTGGTAGTCACGCCCACCGGGCCGCTGCCGGCGGCGCCGGCCTGGATCTGATCCGCCGACCTGGACACCTAATCGGAGGCACGAAAATGAGCGAGCGCTACACCGGAGACGTCTCCACCGGCGGACCACCCGACGTGCGGGAGCTGACCGGCCTGACGATCAGCAAACTCTCGGTCGGCCCGATGGACAACAACGCCTACCTGCTCCGTTGCACCGCCAGCGGCGACCAGGTGCTGATCGACGCGGCCAACGAGGCGCCCCGGCTGCTGGAACTGGTCGGCGACGCCGGCCTGTCGGCGGTGGTCACCACGCACCGCCACATGGACCACTGGGTGGCCCTGGAAGAGGTGGTGGCGACCACCGGGGCCCGGTCGCTGGTCCACGCGGCGGACGCCGACGGACTGCCGATCGCGTCCGAGCCGCTCGCCGACGGCGACCGGGTCCGGGTCGGCGAGCGCTGGCTCGACGTCATCCACATTGTCGGGCACACCCCCGGCTCCGTCGCGCTGCTCTACCAGGACGACGCCGACGGACGGCACCTGTTCACCGGGGACTCGTTGTTCCCGGGCGGGGTGGGCAATACCGAGCAGGATCCGGTTCGGTTCAACTCGCTCATCGACGACGTGGAGCAGAAGCTCTTCGACCGGCTGCCGGACGAAACCTGGTTCTACCCCGGTCATGGCAAGGACTCGACGCTCGGCGCCGAACGGTCGGCGCTGCCGGAGTGGCGGGCCCGCGGCTGGTAGGTCACCCGCCATCAGGCCGAGCGTCCTCGGGATGCGCCAGGCTACCCGTGGACGTGTCCCGCCGGGTGGAGGCCGAGGCGGTCCGGCTCGGCACGAACCCGTCTGTGGTCATCCGTGGCCTGGTCGAACGTGCGGCCCGCCCCCAACCCCCGGGGCGGGCAGTCGTTCGGATTGATGGGCTACGCCGGAACGTGCCGCAAGCCGTGGAACGGTCCGTTCACCCCACCGCCTGATTGCCGCAAGCCTGCCCGACCGGCGCTGTTCCCGCCGATGTCGGTGGGCTCTAATGTGCCGATGAAGCCGAAGGCCCGTCACGTTGCCGGAATCCTCGTGACCACGCTCGTCGCAGTGACCCTCCACGCGTCGCCCGCCGCCGCCGACGATCCGCACATCCTGCCGGTCGACCCGGCGGCGATCGACACTCCGGCCGAGATCCGCGAACAGTACGCCCCACCCAAGCCCGACGAGCACGGCCGATCGCCGGTGTCCCCGGAAGCGGCGGCCCGGTGTGGCCGTCCGGCCGCGGAGCCCGTTCCGAACGGCGAGCCGATCGTCGTGAGTATGCCGCCG
>NZ_JBHSPR010000038.1:0-1359 GCF_042658085.1 Plantactinospora solaniradicis
TCGTCGTCGAACAACACCGTGCTGTACTGCACCGACCCCAGCAGCCCCGACCCGGCCTCGCCCAACGTCACCGACAGGTCCAATTTGACCGGTATCGACGCCGGACCGGACCGAACGTCGGGCACGTCCCGGACGACCCGGTCATCACCATCACCGGCGACGTAGCTGAAGCCCACCTGGAACAACGGCGTTCGGGACCGGTCCCGGACCACACCGAGCTCGTCGACGAGCTGCTCGAACGGCACATCCTGATGCGCGTACGCCGCCAGGGTCTCCGCCCGCACCCGGCCCAGCAGTTCGGTGAACGTCGGATCCCCGACCAGGTCGGTGCGCATGACGAGGGTGTTGACGAAGAACCCGATCAGGCCCTCGATCTCGGCCCGGTTCCGGTTCGCGATCGGCGTACCGACGACGATGTCGTCCTGACCCGAGTACCGGCCCAGCAGGACGTTGAACGCGGCGAACACCGTCATGAACATCGACACACCAGCGTCCCGCGCGACCGCCCGCAGACCGTCGACCACCTCGGCCGGCACCACGAACTCGAGCTCCGCGCCGGCGCTGGACCGCTGCGCCGGTCGCGGCCGGTCGGTCGGCAACTCCAGCGTCGGCACACCATCGAGACGGTCCCGCCAGTAGTCGAGCTGACCGTCGAGGACGTCGCCGGTCAGCCACTGCCGCTGCCACACCGCGAAATCGGCGTACTGCACCGGCAACACCGGCAGGTCCGGGTCTACCTCGTCCCGGCAGGCGGCATAGAGCATGTCCAGCTCGCGGCGCAGGATGCCTTCCGACCACTCGTCACCCACCACGTGATGCATGGCCAGGGCCAGCACATGCTCGCGGCGTGCGAGTCGCAACAACGTGGCCCGGAACAACGGCCCGGCCGCCAGGTCGAACGGCACCACCGCGTCGGCGGCCAGCCACGCCTGTGCGGCGGCGGCCGCATCGTCCCTATCGGACAGATCGACCAGCGGTAGCACGAGCCGGGCCGGCGGGTCGATGGCCTGGTACGGCACGCCGTCGGCGTCAGCGACCAGCCGGGTCCGCAGCACCTCGTGCCGGGCCACCAACCCAGTCAACGCCGCGGTCAGCGCCCACACGTCGAGGTCGCCGGTCAGGCGGATCGGCATCGGGGTGTTGTACTCGGCCGAGCCGGGGTCGAGCTGGGCCAGGAACCACAGGCGCTGCTGCGCGAACGACAACGGCAACGGCTGGTCCCGGTCCACCGGCACCACCGGCGGCACGACCGCCCCCGGCACAGCAGTATCGATCATGGCCACCAATCCAGCGATCGTCGGTGTGTCGAACAGCGCCGCGACCGGCACCTCGACGGCGAACACGGCCCGGATTCGGGAC
>NZ_JBHSPR010000039.1:0-154490 GCF_042658085.1 Plantactinospora solaniradicis
TATCAACTCCAAGATCCGACACCCGGATTACCCGTTCAAGGCTGCATGACGAGGCACTAGCGGGCACCATCGTTCGTACGGTGGAGGACTACAAGCCGCGTGAAACCCATTAGCGCACGCCCACTGTCATTGGTCAGGTTCCACGTCTGGTGGACGCGACCGACGACGGCGGTCAAGCCGTCCGGTTGGTACCCGGCGTTGGTCGTCTCGGTACTCATTGTGGTAGGGATGGCGGGCCTACTCGCGTATGCCTTCCTGGTGCTTTTGGCACCGGACCTCCTCTTGCCAGCTGATACCGCGGCGATGACCCAAGCCGAACAGCTGATCGCAGCTCACAATGCCCGGCTGCTTGCGGTCTCCTTTGGCGGTGCCCTGGTCGTGCTCGTCGGTCTGCTCTACACCGCCCGGAATTACCGCCTCAGCCATCGTGGCCAGGTCACCGAGCGGTTTACGAAGGCACTGGAACGGCTCGACTCCGACAAGTTGTACGTTCGGATTGGCGGCATCCATGCGTTGGAACACGTCCTACTGGACTCTCCCGAGCACCACGCTCACATCGTCGAGGTCCTCGTCGCGTTCATCCGCGACCGTGCGCCTCGAGCACAGGAGGACATCGGGTCCCCGACCTACCTCCGCCCCGGCCCGCCTTCCGAGCCCGATGCCGACGTGCAAGCCGCGCTGACAGCCTTGGCCTATCGTCCAAACCGACCTCGCCGTGAACGCCATCGCATCCGCCTGGCAAACCTTGACCTTCAGCGCGCGAACCTGGCCTGGGCACATCTGAGGTGGGTGGACTTCTCCGGAGCCCGGCTTGACCATGCGAACCTGTACGCGGCCGATCTTGTGGGCGCAAACCTGTTCGAAGCTGGCCTTGAGCACACGGATCTCTTTGCAGCCGACCTGCGAGGCGCGAACCTGTTAAGAGCCCGCCTTACGCACGCGGACCTGTACGCGGCTGCTGTCGAAGATGACGACGATCCGTGTTGGCCTGAGGAATGGAAGTTCCACGAGCCGACCCGGACTCTACGCGGTGGTCCAGCGCCAACTCCGCGCCCGAGAGGCCGCCCGTAATCCCGATCATTTTCGGCCCGGGTCGGGTGTGGAAGTCGTCATCACCTGAGGTCTTACGGCCAAACCATGCCTCTTCGACGTCGGTGTCCCCGTCGGGCACCGGTCACGGTTGTCCGGTCGGATCGGCACGGGCTACCGCTCCCGCCAGTGGGGTACCGGCCGGCACCCGGCCCTGGAGGCGTTATATCTGTTCGGTGGCCGCCCCACCGTCATCAACGCCGACCGCATACGTTCCGCCCGCGACCTGCTGCCCAACCCCGACGCCAGCGTCGCCTCCATCGCCCGGCTCCTGGGCGTCAGCCCCGGCACCCTCTACAACCCCGTCCCCGACTCGCGCGAGCTGCGTGCCGCCGGGCGGGTCCGCGGCATCGGCTCGCCTTCGTCTCGGGTCAGCTGATGCTCCCAGCAGCAGGCGTCGCGTCGAAACTTGCGGGCATTGAATCAATTCGATCAAGCGTCCACCTTCCGTGGTCTCGAAATGGGCGGACAACCCCACGTCAAAGCCACTCAGACCCGATTGTGACAACGACCCCGCAGGCGACCGCAGTGCTCGCACCATCGCTGTGCGGCCCGTCACTCGTACCGGTACTTCAGCGAGTCCGCCTCCGCCTGCTCGATGTCAGCGATCATCAGCTCCGGCATCCGCAGCTGGGCCAGCGTCACCTCGGCCGAGGTCGGCTGGGCGTCCGCCGGCAGCCACTGCTCCGGCTTCCAGGCCCCGCCGCGCAGCAGCGCCTTGGGGCAGTGCGGGTAGACCTCCTCGATCCCCAGCACCAGCGTACTGGCCGGCGGCTTGCCCACGGCGGTCAGCTGCGACAGCAGCTCGGGGCGAGTGGAGACGCAGGCCCGGCCGTTCACCCTGAGCGTCGTGGTGCGTCCCGGGATGACGAACAGCAGCCCGGCCCGCCCGGTGGCGACGACGTTCTGCAGGGTGTCCAGACGCTTGTTGCCGGTCGCGTCCGGTACCGCCACCGTCCGTGCGTCCAGGACGGCGACGAACCCGGCGGGGCCGCCGCGTGGGGAGACGTCACAGTTGCCCTCGGCGTCCACGCTGGTGACCAGGACCAGCGACGAGCAGCCGATCAACCGCCGGGTCTGCTCGGTGAGTTCGGTCATCTGCTTCCGCACGGCCGCGTCGCTGGGAAGTTCGTAGGCCCGGCGCAGCGCCTCCTGGTCGGGCACGGCGTCGAGGCGCAGCGGGTCGAAGGCCCTGGCGGCAAGGGCTGGCGAAGGCACTGGCGGCAAGGGCTGGGGTCATGGCCGGCCCTAATCGACCGACCTGGCTGACGGCTCAACCAGACCGCTTACCTGCCAGAACCTTGGCGCAGGTTGCCACGCAGTGGTGTCGAAACTCGTGAACAAGGATTGCTGGCCTACCGTCGGGGGTGGTGATCGGTCGGACGGGCTCGCTTCCCACTGGCGTTCCGGTAGCGCTCGACAGAAGTGCCCGGAGACGCCGGAACCCGGTCCCTGCGACCGAAGTGCGTCGGCGTCAATCCGCTACGCGACCGTAGCTGGCGCGGCCCTCGGCAACCTGGAGCGCTTGCCGCTCGCGCCACCGCTTCTGCGCGTCGCCGTTGCAGCGTCGGCAGACCTTGCGATAGCGGCCGGTACGGGCATCGATTTCACGGTCGTGTCCATTGCGGCACCGAGGTTGCTGCTTGCGGCTACGACAGTTCTCGGCATGACTGACCTGGCGCAGGTGGGTCGGCTCGATACAGTCCGGCACACCACAAACGTGGTCGACTTCCAACTCGGGATTGTAGTCGCCGACGAAGGCGACATACGCGGCGATGTGGGCCCATGCCCGACCCGCGACCTTCTGGTACACGCCTCGCTGACTACCGTAGCCGCGTACGACGAGGCAGCCGTCGTCCATGCGCGCCGAGCGGTCCAGCAGGTACGTCCGGAGCGTTTCCTCCGTGAAATGGCGGGACAAGCCTCTGATCTGGGAGAGCACGACAGGAGAATAGTGGGCACCTCCGATATTCCCCGCGGTCGGCGGCAGACCCCCGCCTACCTGACCTGACCGCCGGTCATCCGACGACGGCGTTCTGCCGGGCGCGCCTCTGTACGAATCCGTATGTCAGCTGAGAGTCTTCCTCACGTGCCGTCTCCCGAAGTGGTCCTCCGCAGGTCGAGCAGCTCCGCCCTGACGGCCGCCGGGTCCGCCGGCTTCACCGAAGCCTGGCTGGACAACCGGCGGCTGTCCGAGTACACCCGCGACGCGTACCGGCGGGACGTCGCCGGCTGGCTGAGCTGGTGCGAGAGCCGAGGCCTCGATCCGCTGCGGGCCACGTTCCTCGATGTCAACGCGTACGCCCGTCAGTTGGAGGCGACGCTGGGGCTCCGTAGCGGACGCCCGCTCACCGCGGCCACCGTCGCCCGCCGCCTCTCCGCCTTGTCCAGCTGGTACGACTTCCTGGTCAAGCTGCACGCTGTCGAAGCCAATCCGGTGCCTGCCGCCGACCGCCCGCAGGTCGACCGAGACCACTCCGCCACCGTCGGGTTGACCCCCGACGAGGTCGATGCGCTGCTGGCCGCAGCCGAGGCCGACACCGGACCGACCGCCATCCGGAACCGGGTTACCATCGCCCTGCTGGCCGATCTGGGGCTGCGGGTCGGGGAGTTGATCTCGCTGGACCTGACCGACCTCGGCACCGAGCGTGGGCATCGCAGCATCCGCTTCGTTGGCAAGGGCGGCAAGGTCCGTCGCCGCGCCCTCACCTCCGGCACCGCGTATGCAGTGGACGCCTATCTGGCCGCCCGGGCCGCCGCCCAAGGGCTGAGCGTGCCGGAGTTGCGCGGTCCACTACTAGTCACCGCGACCGGCGCGCGGCTGGACCGGAACGCGGTGTTCCGGCTGGTCCGCCGTCTCGCCCAGGCAGCGGGCATTCACGCCTGGGCGAGGCTGTCGCCGCACTCACTGCGGCACGCGTTCGCCACCACGGCCCGCGCCGAAGGAGTGTCCTTGGAGGACGTGCAGGATGCGATGGGACACGCGGACCCGCGCACGACCCGCCGCTACGACCGGGACCGGCACAACCTCGACCGCGATCCTGCGTACGTCATCTGGGCGGCCCGGGCCCGCCGACAAAGCGGGATCGGCGAGGCGAACGTCTCCTAGTGATAGCCCCGCCGGGGTGGCGCAGTTGGGCGAGGCATCGACCGGAGAGCTGCCTGCGCTTACGCAGCAGCTTCGGAAGTGCGTGGGCTTCAACGGCGCTTGCGGCTGGTCAGGATCAGCTTTCGGGGGCACCGGATGCGAAGTTCGGAGTCCGGTCTCCGGAGCCGGCGGATTTCTTGCGTTCCGCTAGGTAATCCTACTGCCTCACGGCCGTCGAATTGGCGGTGCACCCTCCCGAATCCGGGGTGTAGTGGCTACACCCCTCTGGGGATGCCCGCTCAACCGCGTACCCGAGATCCGGCTCATAGCCTGGTGGCCATGCGTGAGACGGTACGCAGAGCGGGACAAGCGACGTATGAACTCCTCGCGGCGGCCGGTCTCACCAGAGGAGATTCCCGAGGCGTACCTGCCGCTGACCGGCCCACTCACCGAACGGGCGCGTACAGCGCTCTCTGACCCGGGGACGTGGCGCGCGGGGGGACGACCGGCCAGCGGGCGTCGCGCTACCGGTGGGCGAGACTGTGCGGCATGGAGTTCTTCTGCTACCACCGCGATCGGCCCGGTTCCAGGGACCTGCGCGACGAACTGCTGGAGGAACACTGGTCCTATATAGACCGCCACGCGGCGGCCATGATCGCCCGGGGCCCCACCCTCACGGACGACGGTGAGACGCCGACCGGCAGCGTACACATCGTCGACCTGCCCGACGTCGAAGGTGCCCGCGCGTTCGCGCTCGACGAGCCCAACTACCGGGCCGGTGTGTACTGGCCCGAGGTGCTGCTGCATCGGTGGCGCAACGAGTTGGGGCGCACCATGTGGGACTTTCCCGGCGGTCGGTCCGGCGGCATCCGCTACCTGGTGCTCGGCCATGGCACCGGGACGACCCCGGAGCCGGTCCCGCAGGATCGGGAGTCACTGATCGCCTACGGGCCGCTGCTGTCCGACGACGGTGCCGTGTGGCTGGGTACCGCCGCCCTGGTTCAGGCGCCCGATCCGGCCGCCGCCGCCCGTACCGCCCTCGTTCCCGACCGGTACACCGGGATCGAGGTGCACAGGTGGCAGTTCGGCGGTCGGCGATGACGCCCGCTGCCCGGAATCGGCGGTGGCATCGGGGCCGGCCGGCTCTGTGGCCTCGGCGACGGTCACTTTGTTGGTGGGCTCGCAGCGCTCTGCATCGTGACGACGACCTTTCCGGCCGGGTGCCCCTGGGCGAGGTAACGGATCGCGTCGGGCGCGTCGGCGAGGGCGTACGTGCGGTCGATGACCGGGGTCACCGTGCCCGACTCGATGAGCGGGGTCAGTTCGTCCAGATCCTCGTGGCGCTCCCGAGCGGTCACGCCACATACCCGCTGGCTGCCGAACAGCGAGACCAGTGGCGCGGCCATCTGGCGCTGGAAGCCGCCGAGCAGCCAGCCCTTGGCGTGCCCGCCGCCGACGAGGGCAATCGTCCCGCGCGGGGTGACTGCGCGGCGGAGCAGTGACAAGGGCCGGTTGCCGGCGGTGTCGATGATGACGTCGTGCCGCACGCCACCACGGTCGATCTCGTGTTGGGTGTAGTCGATGACGTCCTCGGCGCCGAGGGAACGCACCAGTTCGACCTTCGCAGCGCTGCATACCCCGGTCACGATTCCCCCGTACGCCCTGACGAGCTGGACGGCGAACGACCCGATGCCCCCGGCCGCGCCGGTGATCAGCACCCGCTGCCCAGGCTGCACCCGGGCATCGCGGACGCTCTGCAGCGCCGTCACCGCGGAGATGGGCGTCGCCGCCGCCTGCTCGAAGGTGAGGTTGGCCGGCTTGGGTGCCAGCCTGTGCTGCCGTGCCATCGCGAATTCGGCGAACGAGCCGCTCTCGCAGGTGCCGTAGACGTCGTCGCCGATACGCAGCCGGGTCACATTGGCACCGACGGCCGCCACCACACCGGCGACGGCCCGACCGAGCACCGCCACCCTGGGTCGGCGTAGCCCGACCGCGAGCCGTACGGCCATCGGCCGCCCGGTCATGAGGATCCATACGCCGGGGTCGACGCCGGCGGCACGCACCTCGACGAGCACCTCGTCATCGCCGATCGGGGGCTTGTCGATGTCGCGGAGTTCGAGCAGGTCGGCCGGTCCGTACACATCGTGGGCGATCGCCCTCATGGCTTCTCCTCGGGGGAGCCGGGGTACTGGAACGTGTCGTCGAGCGGTACGCCGAACATGATGAGGGTCTGCCGGGTCACCCCGATGCGCTCGGGGTGGACAGCGCCGCCGGCACCGTCGCCCCCGAGTTCATGTCGTAGGTGCGCCGCGCCTGTTCCACGTCGTCCAGGTGACTGGTGGCCCATCCGGCGAGGTGGGCGAAGAGGGGGGCGAGGCTGCGGCCGAGGTTGCTTATCTCGTACTCGACCCGGGGTGGGACCTCGGGGTGGTAGGTGCGCACGACAAGTCCGTCGCGTTCGAGTTGCCGCAGCCGCTGGGTCAGGACCTTCGGCGTGATGGTGTTGATCCGTCGCTGCAGTTCGACGAAGCGTTGCCGTCCCTGGTAGTTCAGCGTCCACAGGATCGGGGTGGTCCACCGGCTGAAGACGATGTCCACGACCGGGGCCACGGGGCACACCTGCTCGGGGTCAGATGCCGCCGCGGGTGGCCAGGCTGCTTGATCGTCCTGCATTACGGCTCCTCCGACATAGTCACTTTCCTCTAGGTACCTACTATACCGACGATGCTAGCTTCTCCGGGTCGCCGCCGAAGAGATCGAATCGGCGGCGGTCGTACCCATTGATCGCATGGGTGATCCCCAAACAGAGGAGCCGTTCATGATTGTCGTAACAGGGGCCACCGGAAATGTCGGTCGCGTACTTGTCGAGACACTGGCCGCGGCTGGTGAGCGGGTGACCGCGGTGTCACGAGGAACGTTGCCGGTGTCCATGCCGGAAGGGGCGCGACATCAACAGGCTGATCTGACCGAACCGGAGACCCTGCGGCCGGTTGTGGACGGAGCCCGCGCGCTGTTCCTGCTGGTCGAGGGTGCCGGTGCGCATCTGAGCCCCGGCGACATCCTCGACGTTGCGAAAGCCGGTGGAGTCGAGCGCATCGTCCTGTTGTCCTCGCAGGCCGCCGGAACACGCCCGCAGTCCGTCTCGCATGCACCGCTGCGCGGCATCGAGGATGTCGTGCGGCAATCCGGCATGGCCTGGACGCTCCTGCGACCGGGCGGCTTCGCGTCCAACGCCTACGCGTGGGCGGAGCCGGTGCGGACCCAGCGGACGGTGGCCGCGCCGTTCGGCGACGTCGGCCTGCCGATCGTCGATCCGGGCGACATTGCCGAGGTCGCAGCCGTGGTCCTGCGGGAGGACCGGCACGCTGGCCGGATCTACGAGTTGACGGGGCCGGCCTTGACCACGCCGCGAGAGCGGGCTCGGAGCATCGGCGAGGCGCTGGGCCAACCGGTCCGGTTCGTCGACCAGACCCGTGAGGAGGCTCGCGCGCGGATGGTGCGGTTCATGCCCGAGCCCGTGGCCGACGGGACCCTGGACATCCTCGGCGAACCCACCCCGGCGGAGCAGCGGATCAGCCCGCACGTGGAGCAGATCCTGGGGCGGGCACCGCGCACCTTCGACGACTGGGTCCAGCGCCACATCCACGCGTTCCGGTAGGGACATGCCTCGCCTCGCTGGTCCGCCGGCCAGCGAGGCGGGCTGCCTGTGTGCTTGTGACCGGCGCCACGGTCGGTACCCGCCCGGCCTCGTATGGTCAGCTGATGAGCGTGCGCGACGGGATGCCTCGGCGCTGGTCGCCGATCCCGCCGCCAGGACAGCTACGGACCCTCGCGTGGGGCACGTTGGTCAACACCGTCGGGTCGGGGCTGTGGCTCGCCGGCGTTGCCCTGTTCCTCACCCGTAGCGTCGGTCTGCCCGCCACCTCGGTAGGGCTGGGACTCACCGTCGCCGGGCTGATCGGGCTTTCGGCGAGCGTGCCGCTGGGCCACCTCGCCGATCGACGGGACCCACGGTCGCTGCGCGCCCTGCTGCAACTGCTGCAGGCGGCCGTCGCGGCGTCGTACCTGCTGGTCCAGTCGTTTCCCACCTTCCTGCTGGTCGCGGTCCTCGACGCCCTCCTGGTCGCCGGCAATCTCTCCGTGCGGGCGGCGCTCGTCGCCGCCGTGGCCGGTCCGGCTGGCCGCGTCCACGCCTTCGCGACGCTGCGGGCCGTCGCCAACATCGGGATCAGTGCCGGGGCCGCGCTGGGCGGGCTCGCACTGGCCGCCGACACCCGGTTCGGCTACACCCTGCTGGTGCTCGGCAACGCGCTCACCTATCTCATCTCGGCCGGCCTGATCATGCGGCTGCCTCCGTTACCGCCGATCCCTGCCGCGCCCGGTGCGGCTCGTGGGGCGGCACTCCGGGATGGACGGTTCCTCGCGGTGGGCACGGTGTCGGCGGTCATGGCGTCGCACAGCGTCGTTCTCGGGTTGGTGGTGCCGTTGTGGATCGCCACCCAGACCTCCGCGCCCCGGGCGATGGTGTCGGCGGTGTTGGTGACGAACACCGTCCTGACCGTGTTCCTGGCGGTGCGGATCAGCCGCGCCGTGGAGAACGCCGTCGCGGCCGCCCGGACGATGCGCCGTGCCGGGTTCGTGCTCGCGGTCGCGATGCTCGCCTACCCGACGTCCAGTCGGTCCGGCCCCGGCGGCACCGTCACGCTGCTCCTGCTCGCGACCGTGGTCTACACCATCGGTGACCTGTTCCACGCGACGGCTTCGGCCGGCCTCTCCTACGAACTGGCGATGCCGCACGCGATCGGCCAGTACCAGGGAGTCAGTGGTCTGCTGACCGGCCTGGCCGAGGCGATCGGCCCGGCTCTGCTCACGCTGCTGCTTCTCGACGGCGGCATCGCCGGGTGGGTGGTCCTGGCCGTCGTCTTCGCGGCGACCGGGTTGGTGACCCCGGCGTTGACCAGACGCGCCCTGGCCAGGCAGCCGTTCGATCAGGTGGCGGCGACGCCGGGTTCACCGGCGGCCCGTACCCGGATCCCGGGGTGATTGGCGCGGAGGTTCACCGCCGCGAGGTCGACCGTCTGCGCGATCCGGCGCCGCCTGGTCTCCGCTCTTTTCGCCGTCGCCACCCATTCCAGGATCAATCGTTTCGACGATGGCGGGAAGTTCTCGAAGTTCGTCCGGGCGGCCTCGTTCCGGTCCAGCAGTTCCCGCAGATCGTCGGGCATCGCCGAGCCTTCCGCGTCGGAGAGGACCTGCCAGGTGCCGTTGGCCCTGGCCAGATCGATCAGGGCCTGCCCGTGCTCGGTCATCAGGCCCAGCTCGGTCATCTTCGCGGCACGCTCCCGATTCACCCGACTCCAGGTGCTGCGCGGGTTGCGCGGGGTGAACCGGAGTCGGCAACTGTCCGCATCGTGTTTGCGGGCCTGGCTGTCGATCCACCCGTAGCAGAGCGCGTGTTCGATCGCCTCGTGGTACCGGACGCTCGGCGTCACACTGTCCCTGTGGTGGATGATCAGCCACACCTCCTTTTCGGACCGGCAGTTTCGGGCCAGCCATCCGCGCCAGTCGGCGGCGCTGTTCGCGACGAAGGTGTTCACGGTGGTGTTCGCGAGGGAGGTGTTCACGTCACGCCTCCGTCCGCGAACCGAGAATCTCCAGGTAGTGCCGGTTGTACATCACGCCAAGGACGTTCCCGAACGGATCGACCACGGACGCGGTGACGAACCCGGGGCCGTGCTCGACCGGCTCCGCGTACGCCGTGGCGCCGATGGAGACCAGCCGCTCGAAGGAGGCCCGGACGTCGTCCACGTGCCAGTAGACCATCGCGCCCCCGGTCTTGTCGGACCGGTCGGGTGCGGCGAACCGGCTGTCGATGATGCCGAGTTCGTGCTGGTAGTCGCCGATCCGGAACTCGGCGTAGGCGGGCGTCCCCTCGACGGCACGGACGAAGTACGGCTCGATGCCGAGCAGTTCGGTGTACCAGGCCACCGCGGCGGTGAGGTCGTCGGCGAAGAAGTTGACGGTGGTGAGTCCGCGCAACATGGGCTGTTTCCCTTCTCCAGTGGATGACAGTGACCATCCTCCGGCATAAAGTGCTCACCAATTGAGCACTTTATTGGAGGGATCGAGAACATCCGCGCTGACCGCCTCGTCGCCGTACTCCTGCTGTTGCAGGCCCGTGGCCGGGTGACCGCCGCCGAGCTGGCCGACGAACTGGAGGTGTCCGTCGCGACCGCCCGCCGCGACCTGGAGGCACTCTCGACGGCGGGCATCCCGGTGTACCCGCAGCCCGGCAGGGGCGGCGGCTGGTCACTCGTCGGTGGTGCGCGCACCGACCTCAGCGGCCTGTCGGCGACCGAGGCGCAGGCGCTGTTCCTGCTCGTCGGCCCTGCTGCGGCAGTCTCGGGAGAGGCCAAGATGGCCCTGCGCAAACTCGTCCGCGCGCTGCCACAGACCTTCCGGGCCGACGCGGAGGCCGCCGCCAGCGCCACGATGATCGACCCCACCCGGTGGGGCGAACGCGACCGCCGCCGGCCCGAGATGGTCGACCTGTTGCAGGCCGCCGTCGTCCGTCGGCGGAAGGTGCTGCTGACCTACACCAACAGCGCACGGGAGCGAACCGAGCGGCTGGTCGACCCGTGGGGCCTGGTCGACAAGGACGAAATCTGGTACCTGCTCGCCGGTACCGACCGGGGCCAGCGAACCTTCCGGGTCGATCGGATCGTCGGGGCCGAGCCGACCGAGCAGCCCGCCGATCGGCCGGACGACTTCACCCTCGCCAGCGCCTGGCAACAGGTCGTCGGGGAGGTGGAGCAGCGGCGCTCCCGTACCTGGGCGACGGTCCTCGTCGAGGCCCGGTTCGTACCGGTGCTGCGCAACCACTTCGGACGGCACTGCCACACCGATGCCGAACTCGATGACGGGCGCGCCCGGGTCCGGCTCGGCGCACCGACTCCGCTGGACATCGCCCGGCACCTCGCCGGCTGGGGCGCGATGATCGAGGTGGTCGAGCCGCGATCCGTCCAGGCCGAGTTGGCGCGGATCGGCGCCGAACTCGCCGGCCGCTACACCGGGACGCCCTGACCGACCGTGAAGGCCCGATGGTGCGTCCGGCGCCCGGTGGTCTCGGACGCGCCGACAACCTCGGCGCACTGGTCGTACGGCATCCCGGCGGCCGATCCGGCGCCACACGAGTGGGGGCCGGAAGGTGCCGGCTGGTAGCGTCCCGTATCCGGCGAGGGTGGGCGTTCCCGGTCGAGCGTCCATTCCGGTATGTCAGCGGAGGTCGCGGTGGGCTTGTCGACGGTGTCGTTCCGATCCGCTGTCGCCGCTGATGCCGACAGTGTCGCGGCACTCCACGCCGACAGTTGGCGCCGCCATTACCGGGGCGCGTACGCGGACGCGTATCTCGACGGCGACGTGCTGACCGATCGGCGGACCCTGTGGTCGAGCCGACTCGCGGCACCGGGAGCGGACCGGGTCACGATCCTCGCCGAAGCCGAAGCCGGGGCCGAAGCCGGGGCCGGGGCCGAGGTCGGGGCCGAGGTCGGGGTCGGGACTGGAATCGTCGGTTTCGTCCACGTCGTCCTCGACGACGACGAGCGGTGGGGTTCGCTGGTCGACAACCTGCACGTGACGCGGGGCCGGCAGCGGCACGGGATCGGCACCGGCCTGCTCACCCGTGCGGCACGCGCGGTACGGGACCAGGGTGCGACAGCCGCCATGTACCTGTGGGTGCTGGAGCAGAACACCGCGGCACAGGACTTCTACGCGGCGCACGGTGGAAAGCCGGCCGAGCGGGGATTCGCGCGGTCGCCGGGCGACGTACCGGGCCGCCTCAACGGACGTCCGGCGAAACTGCGCTACGTCTGGCCGGACGTGCGTGACCTGTTGCGCGGATAGTCCGCGCCGGGACGTCGCCACGACGGGATGTTCCCGCCCCGATATGGCAGGCGGGCCGGCGGTTATCCAGGTATCACCGATCCCTGGATAGATGTCGCCTGGATCCCACCGGCGGATGTTGCCACTCTTGGCCGACCGAGAGGAACACCGCTGACCAGGGAGTAGTTGTGAAGGACGTGTCCGTACCCGATCTGACCGGACGGCTCGCCGTGGTGACCGGTGCGAGCGACGGCATCGGCCTCGGCCTGGCCGTACGCCTGGCCCGCGCCGGTGCCGAACTCGTCCTGCCGGTCCGCAATCCCGGCAAGGGCGCCACGGCGCTGGAAAAGATCCGCGCGGCGGTGCCGCGGGCCGCCGTCGCCGTCCGGGAACTCGATCTCGCCTCGCTGGACTCCGTGGCCGCGCTCGCGGACACGCTGAACCGCGAGGGCCGGCCGATCAACATTCTGATCAACAACGCGGGCGTGATGATGCCGGCCACCCGACACGCCACGGCCGAGGGCCTGGAACTCCAGTTCGGCACCAACCATGTCGGGCACGTGGCGCTCACCGGCCGGATCCTGCCGCTGCTGCGGGCGGGCCGGGCCAGGGTCACCACCATGTCGAGCGCCGCCGCCCGCTCCGGGAAGATCAACTGGGCCGATCCGCAGAGCGAGCGCGGGTACTCGGCGATGCGGTCGTATGGTCAGTCGAAGCTGGCCAATCTGCTGTTCGGCCTGGAACTCGACCGGCGGAGCGCGGCGGGCGGCTGGGGCATCGTCAGCAACGTCGCGCACCCCGGCACCACCCTGACGAACCTGTACGCCTCCGGCCCGAACCTGGGCCGCCGACGCCGCTCGCCCGTCGAGTCGATCATGAAGCGACTCGCCGGATGGGGAGTATTCGTGCAGCCCGTCGATGCCGGTCTGCTGCCCGCGCTGTACGCCGCCACCAGCCCGCAGGCGCTGGGCGGGCGCTTCTACGGCCCGGACGGCTTCGGCCAGTTCACCGGTGGCCCGACGGAACTCGCCATCTACAGGTCGGCCCGTGACCAGGCCGACGCGCTACGGCTCTGGGACCTCTCCGAGCGGCTGGCCCGGGTCGATTTCGCCGCCGTCTGAGATCGCCGCTGCTGTCGGAACCCGTCACCGACCGGGTCCGCCGTCGACCGGGTCCGCCGCCGTCGGGATTCACCGCCGGCCGCCGGCACAGGAGGGAAGACTGAGAATCATGGAACGGGACCGGCTCGCGGCCTTCCTGCGGACCCGGCGCGAGGCGCTGCAACCGGAGGACGTCGGACTGCCCCGGGGACGGCGACGGCGTACCGGCGGGCTGCGTCGGGAGGAGGTCGCCGCGCTGTCCGGCATGTCGACCGACTACTACAGTCGGCTGGAGCAGCAGCGCGGGCCGCACCCGTCCGAGCAGATGCTCGCCGCGATCGCTCGTGGCCTGCGGCTGTCCCTCGACGAGCGCGACCACCTGTTCCGACTCGCCGGTTACGCCACACCGCGACGGGTCCTGCGCACGGACCACATCAATCCCGGGATGATGCGCATCTTCGACCGGCTGGAGGACACCCCCGCACAGGTGGTGAACCTGCTCGGCGAGACGCTGACCCAGACCCGGCTGGCGATCGCGCTGCTCGGCGACGACAGCCGACACACCGGGCTGGCGCGCAGCCTGCACTACCGGTGGTTCACCGACCCGGCCACCCGGCGCAGCTACCCCGAGGAGGACCACCCGACCCACAGCCGACTCTTCGCGGCCAGCCTGCACGACGCGTACACCCGGGAGGGCAGGGGCTCGCGTGCGGCCGCCATCGTCGACGCGCTGCTGGCGGTCAGCCCGGAGTTCGCCGAGATCTGGCGGGAACATCCCATCCTGGGCCCGTACTGCGCCCCGAAGCGGATCCAGCATCCGCAGGTCGGGCTCCTCGAACTGGACTGCCAGACACTGGTGGATCCCGACCAGTCCCAGGCGCTCCTGGTCTACACCGCGGTACCGGGCAGCGAGAGCTACGAGAAGCTGCAACTGCTCTCGGTCCTCGGCGACCAACGCATCTGAGGTCTCTCGTCGCGCCGCCCGGTGGCATCGTGGGCGCGTTCTCCCGAGTCCTGCCCCGCCCGGTGCCGCGTCGGCGGGTCGTCACCGGAGCGTCCGGGGGCGGTTCGCGGCGCGATGTCGAGACCGGTCGCTCCGCTCCGACCTCTGCTGCGTGGGTGTCCGCCGTATCGTGAGTGCCGGAGGAGTCGGGGTGAAGTTCCTGATCTTGATCTACTGCGGGCCGGGCGGCTGGATGCTTCCCGGGTTCCTACGATCACCCGAGGCACCGGCTATGTCGCGGGTCGACCGTGCCGGGCCGACCGAGACGTTGTTCACCGAGCTCACGGAGTCCGGGGAACTGGTCGCCGGTACGGCCCTGGCCGATCCGCTCGACGGCCGGACCGTTCGGGTCCACGACGGCGTTCCGACCGTCGAGGACGGGCCCCATGATGCGACGCGGGCGCAGTTGGCGGGATACGTCGTCGTCGACTGCGAGCACCGGCACCGGGCCGGCGAGATCGCGGCGCGGTTCCCTTCCGCCCGGTCCGGCGCCGTGGAGGTACGCCCGATCATGGACATGTCCGGCCAGGAGATGTGAACGTCGGCGCCGACCTCGAGGACCTGCTGCGCCGGCTGGCGCCCCGGGTCCTCGCCGCGCTCACCCGGCACTACGGACACTTCGATATCGCCGAGGATGCCGTGCAGGAGGCGTTGTTGGCCGCTGCGGTGCAGTGGCCAGCAGATGGTGTGCCGGACAGCACGGAGGGCTGGTTGATCAGGGTCGCCTCCCGCCGGCTGACCGACCAGTTGCGAAGCGAATCGGCGAGCAGGCGCCGGGCGGACCGGATCGCCGCGCAGACTCCGCCGGACGCGTTTCTCGCGCCGGCCGCCGACGCCGAGGACCTGTCGGGCGAGGACGACGACACCCTGACCCTGCTGCTGCTCTGCTGTCACTCCAGTCTCACCCCGGCGTCGCAGGTAGCGCTCACGCTGCGTGCCGTCGGCGGACTGACCACGGCGGAGATCGCCCGGGCGTTCCTGGTGCCCGAGGCGACGATGGCCCAGCGGATCAGCCGCGCCAAGCAACGCATCAAGGCGACCGGCGCCCAGTTCCGGCTGCCGCCCGAGGCCGAGCGGCCGGAGCGGCTTCGCTCCGTCCTGCACGTCCTCTACCTGATCTTCAACGAGGGCTACACCGCCAGCTCGGGCCCGGACCTGCATCGCGGTGATCTGACCCGGGAGGCGATCCGGCTCACCCGGACCGTACGCGCGCTGCTGCCCGATGACGGCGAGGTCGCCGGGCTGCTCGCGCTGATGCTGCTCACCGAGGCACGTCGGCCCGCACGTACCCGGCCCGACGGCAGTCTCGTCCCGCTCGCCGAACAGGACCGCGGGCGGTGGACCCGGAGTTCCATCGACGAGGGCGTCGCACTGATCACCCACACGCTGGCCCACGCCCCGGTCGGCCCCTACCAGGTCCAGGCGGCCATCGCCGCCGTGCACGCGGAGGCGTCCCGTGCCGAGGATACCGACTGGGCGCAGATCGTCGCGCTGTACCGGCTGCTCGAGGACCTGGCGCCCGGTCCCATCGTCACGCTCAACCACGCCGTCGCGGTCGCGATGCTGCGCGGCCCGCAGGACGGCCTCGCCCTCCTCGCGACCGTGGACACCGACGACCAACTTGCCGGACACCACCGGCTCCACGCGGTCCGGGCGCACCTGCTGGAGATGGCCGGCGATCTCGAGGGCGCCGGTCGCTGCTACCGGTCGGCCGCCCGGCTGACCACCAGCCTTCCCGAACAGCGTTACCTGTGGGGGCGGGCGGCTGCGCTGGCCACGATGGACGGGCGTCCGCGAGCGACCCGGCCGGACGGGTCGCAGACGGACACCGGGCCACCGGACGCCGGTTAGCCTTGGCCGATGACCGTCGGACCCGCCCCTCCGTCGAGGATCCTGGTCTACGGCGTGTGCGGTTCGGGCAAGAGCGCCCTGGCCAGACAGCTCGCTGAGCGCTTGGACCTGCCGTTGTACCCGGTCGACGACCTGACCTGGGAGCCGGGCTGGGTCCAGGTTCCGAAACCGTTGCAGCGGCAGCGGATCGCGGCGATCTGCGACCGGGACGCCTGGGTGCTGGACGCGGCGTACGGCAACTGGATGGACGTTCCGCTCGGCTCGGTCGACCTCATCGTGTGCCTTGACTTCCCGCGCTGGGTGTCGCTGTCCCGGCTACTTCGCCGGACCGCGGGACGGCTGTTGGCGAGAACTCCGGTGTGCAACGGCAACCGGGAGTCGTTCAGGATGCTGCTCTCGAAGGAATCGATCTTCAGATGGCATTTCACGTCCTTCGGCCGGAAGCGACAGCGCATGCGGCAGTGGCACTCCGATCCGGGCGGCATTCAGGTCCTGCTGTTCCGCTCACCCAGGGCGGTGACCCGTTGGCTGCGGGCGGTACCGCCCGCGAACCCGGCTGCCGGCCCGGGAACCCAGTGGGGCGGCAGCCATCGGTGAGATCGACGTACCCACGCGGGGGAGCGGCCCCAGGTGGGCACGTCGATCTTCCGCGTCGCGGGGTACGGAGATCTCCGGCGTCGCGGCCCGGACCTCAGACGTCGCGGCGGCGGACGACGAGCAGGGCGACGACGACCGCAACGAGCGGCCAGGCCGCGTAGACGATCCAGGACTCGGTGACTGTGGGGCGGTAGAAGCCGTCACCGGACGGCTGCGGCCAGAGCGCGGTCAGGCGATCCCAGGCGGTGAGCACCATCGCGTGGTTGATCCCGGCGGACCAGCGCGTGGTGATCGAGAAGAACGACGGCAGCGCGATCAGGGTGAAGATGCCGGTGACCATGGTGGCGGCGCCGTGCCGGATCAGCACGCCGAGCCCGAGGCCGATCAGCGCGCAGACCGTCGGCAACAACGCGGACGCCACCAGGGCCCGGACCGCGATCGGGTTGCTGATCGGTACGGACACGTCCTGCCCGCTGTAGATGGCTTGGGAGACCGCGAAGCAACCGACCGCGATGACCGTGCCGACCACGGTCCAGACCACGGTCACCACGGCCGCCTTGGCCAGCATCACCGCGCCACGGGCGGGAACCGCCACCGTCGTGGTGCGGATCAGGCCGCTGCCGTACTCACTGACGACGGCGATCGCGCCGGCGCTGACCGCGACGAACACCAGCGTCCAGTACCCGGTCAGCGGAAACGCGTCGGCCAACGCGAGCATCGGCTCCCGCTGGTCCTCCGGGCTCAGGCTCGGAAAGTCGGTGTAGCTGTCCCACGTCTCGACGGCGGCGGCGGCGATGACGAACAGCGTGACGAGGCCGAGCGTCCAGGGCGTGGAGCGCAGCGACCGCATTTTGATCCACTCGGCGGCGAGCAGGTCGCGGAACCGGGCGGGCGGATCGATGACGGGCCCGCTCGAGGTGGGCGGTGGGACGGCGGTGGAGAGGGTCATCGCTGCTGCCCGGCCAGGTACTCGACGCTGTCGGCGGTGAGTTCCATGAATGCTTCCTCCAACGAGGCGGTTCGGGTGGTCAGTTCGTGCAACAAGATCTTGTTCTCGAAGGCGAGTACGCCGATCCGATCCGCCGACAGCCCGGTCACGGCCAGCCGCCCGGCCCCGTCCGAGCCGTCCGAGCCGGTCGGCTCGACCTGCGCGCCCGCGGCGGTCAGCACCACCGTGAGTTCGGCGGGCTGCGGGGTACGCAGCACGACGCTGAGCCGGGTGCTGCGGGCGGCGAACCGCGACAGGGGTTCCGCGGCGATGAGCCGGCCCTGCCCGATGACGACGAGCTCGTCGGCGGTGTTCTCCATCTCCGTCATCAGGTGGCTGGAGAGAAAGACCGTCCGGCCCTCGGCGGCGAGGCGGCGGAAGAGATGCCGCACCCAGAGCACGCCCTCCGGGTCCATCCCGTTGATCGGCTCGTCGAACATCAGCACCGGTGGGTCGCCGAGCAGCGCGGTGGCGATCCCGAGCCGTTGCTTCATGCCGAGGGAGTACCCGCCGACCCGGCGCCGCGCCACGTCGGTCAGGCCCACCTCCTGCAACACCTCGTCGACCCGCCGCCGGGGAATGCCGTTGCTCCGGGCCAGCGCGGCCAGGTGAGCCATGCCGCTGCGCCCGCCGTGTACGTGGTGCGCGTCGAGCAGCGCGCCGACGTGGCGCAGCCCCCGTCGGCGGGTACGGAACGGGACACCGCAGACGGTCGCGGTGCCGGCGGTGGGTGCGTCCAGCCCGAGGATCATCCGCAGCGTGGTCGTCTTGCCGGCCCCGTTCGGCCCGAGGAACCCGGTCACGTGGCCGGGGCGGACGGTGAAGGACAGGTTGTCGACGGCGATCTTGCTGCCGTAGCGCTTGGTGACTTCGTTGACTTCGATCACGATGTCGATGCTGTCCGGGAAGCCGAATCCGGACATCGGGCCGCCTCGGTAATCGCCCAGCAGGCTTAGCCCGTGGGCGTACGCCCGTGGTGTGATGCCGGGTCCGGCCCGAGCTGGCTAGTCTCGCGGCGTGGATGCCATCCCGCCTGCCCTCCGTCCGCCGCTGCGGCACCGCGTGCCACCAGCGGCGCGCACGGCCCTGGCCTGGGGTGGAATCGTCGCATTCCCCTTCTTTCTGGTTCTTACCGTATCGATGCTGTCAGCTGACGACAGGCTGTACGTCAACGTGCTGGACAGCATTCCGCGTTACCTGCTACCGGCCATCGTGATGGCGCTACCCGCCGGCATGCTTCGCCGCAGCCCGCTGACCACTCTCGCGCTGATGCTCGTCGGCTCGGCCGGCTTGACCGCCGCGATCACCCTCGACACCCCGGGATACCTGGGCGACCTCCGCTATCTGCAACTGTTCGCCATCGACCTCGTCGTGGGCTTCATCGCGGCGAGCCGGCCACGCCGGATCTCGGTCGTCGTCGCGGTGCTGACGCTCTGCGCCCAGATCGCCATCGGCTACACCCACCCGGTCAACGACGATCCCATCTTCCAACCCGAGATCCCCACCCTGGCGATGGTCGCCGCCTGGATGATCGGCAACTCCGTCCGGGCCCGCCGGCAGTACGCCGAGGCGCTCCGCGCCCAGGCCACGGTCCAGGCGGTCACCGCCGAACGGCTACGGATCGCCCGCGAGCTGCACGACATGGTCGCGCACAGCATCGGCATCATCGCGATCCAGGCCGGCGTGGGCAGCCGGGTCATGGACACCCAGCCGGCCGAGGCCCGCAACGCGTTACGGGCGATCGAGGCGACCAGCCGGGACACCCTTGCCGGGCTGCGGCGGGTCCTCGGTGGGCTGCGACCGGGGCAGCAGGACACCGAACCCGGGACGGCGTCGCTGAACCCGACTCCCGGACTGGCCGACGTGGACCAGTTGGCCGCCGCCACGTCGGCGGCCGGCGTACGGGTGGAGGTGCGCTGGCAGGGAGACCGGCGCCCGGTACCCGCCGACATCGAACTGTCGGCGTACCGGGTCATCCAGGAGGCGGTCACCAACGTGGTGCGGCACGCGGGCACCGCGCGGTGCCGGGTGAGCGTCGAGTACCGGGCCGAGGAACTGCACATCGAGGTCACCGACGACGGGCACGGCGCACAGACGCCCGGCGCCGGCCACGGCATCACCGGCATGCGTGAACGGGTCGGGCTGCTGCACGGCGAGTTCAGCGCCGGGTCACGGCCGGAGGGTGGCTTCCGGGTGTGGGCGACGCTGCCGGTGCACGAGCCGGTGACCACGCCGGCGGAGCTGCGATGAGCGTCCGGGTCGTGCTCGCCGACGACCAGCCGTTGGTGCGGTCCGGTCTGCGGGTGCTGATCGCCGACACCCCCGACCTGGAGGTCGTCGGCGAGGCCGGGACGGGCGCCGACGCGGTCCGGGTCGTCCGGGACGTCCAACCGGACGTGGTGGTGATGGACATCCGGATGCCCGGGATGGACGGGATCGAGGCCACCCGGCAGATCGCCGCCGGCCCAGGATCGGCCCGGGTACTCGTGCTGACGACCTTCGACTCCGACGACCACGTCTACGGGGCACTCCGGGCCGGCGCGAGCGGGTTCGTGGTCAAGGACATGGCGGTGGACGACATCCTCGCGGCGATCCGGGTGGTCGCCGCCGGTGACGCCCTGATCGCGCCGGGCGTCACCCGGCGTCTCATCGCGGACTTCGTCAAGGCCCGCGAGTCGGGCGCCGCACGGTCCGCGCGGCCGGTCGCGGGCATCACCGAGCGGGAACGGGAGGTGCTCACCCTGATCGGGCGCGGCCGGTCGAACAGCGAGATCGCGGGCGAGCTGTTCATCACGGTCGCCACCGCCAAGTCGCACGTGGCGCGGCTGCTGACCAAGCTCGCCGCCCGGGACCGGGTACAGCTGGTGATCATCGCGTACGAGACGGGGCTGGTGACACCGCCGGGCTGAGTGCGGTCCGTGGCCGGAGGACGAGGGTCAGTTCCAGCCCATCGGGGCGGTGGTCCCGGCGGCGGATCAGTGCGCGGCAGGCACGAGCGCCTGACCGATCGCCGCCGGCACGGCCTGCACCAGCAGGATCCGCCGGCTGGCCGTGGCCGCCCCGTAGAGGCCGGCGACCAGTACGCAGGCGAGGAAGAACACCTTGGCCTGGAACGCTGTCGTACCGTCGGCCAGCAGCGACCAGACGAGTCCGGCGGCAAGGAACCCGTTGTACAGGCGTGGATGCTGGCGGACCGGCGGGCCGGTCGTCCACCGGAAAGCCTTGGGGGCGCTGCGCAGGCGGGCTGGACCGGCGGAGAATCGCGGCTCGGGGCACGGCTTTCCGGCCCGTGTGATCGGCGCCGGTCGTGCCGCTTGAGGCAGGTGGGTGTCATGGACAGGACCCTGGATTCCGAACCGGCGCGGCCGAGCGCGGTCAGCCGCCGTGGCTTTCTGACCAGTGTGAGTGCCGGCGCGGCCGGAGCCGCGCTCGCGGCGCCGGGCGTGGCGGTGGCCGCCCCACCGGCGGTCGCGGCGACCCCGGCCGACCGGTTCGGACGGATGTTCCCGGAGCTTCCGTCGTTCCTGACGGCCGACGACCGGCGCCGCGCCGCGCTCACCGATCTGGGCCGGGCCGGCGGCATACTGGACGCCCGGGACAACCTCGCCGTCGGGCCGGTGTTGTTGATCACCGACCCGGCGCAGAGCGTCAACAATCCCGACAACCCGACCCACACCGCGGGCACCACGTTCTTCGGCCAGTTCCTCGACCATGACATGACCTTCGACGCGACGTCGCCGCTGGGCGTACCGACCGCTCCGGAGTCCACGCCGAACACCCGTACGCCGGCCCTGGACCTGGACACCGTGTACGGCGGTGGGCCGGTGGTCAGTCCACACCTGTACGAGCCCGACCGGATCCGGCTACGGATCGAGTCCGGGGGCCTGTTCGAGGACGTTCCCCGGCAGTCGAACGGGGTGGCAATCATCGGCGATCCGCGCAACGACGAGAACCTGATCATCTCCGGCATGCACGCGGCGTTCATCGTCTTCCACAACCGGGTGGTGGCGCGGCTCGCCGCCGAGGGGGTGCCGGTGGCCGACCAGTTCGCCAGGGCCCGGCAGCTCGTCACCTGGCACTACCACTGGATCATCCTGCACGAGTTCCTGCCGCAGGTCATCGGCGCCGCGGCCGTACAGGACATCCTGACCCGGGGACGCCGGTGGTACCGCCCCGAGCCGGGGCCGGCGTTCATCCCGGTCGAGTTCCAGGGCGCGGCGTACCGGTTCGGGCACAGCATGGTCCGGCCCTCCTATCGGGCCAATCTGGCCGGCAACCCGGACGGCACCGCCTTCTTCGGCTTCATCTTCGACCCGGCGGGGGAGGGCCAGGCGGACCCGGTGGACCTGCGGGGTGGACGTCGCGCGCCGCGACGCTTCATCGGGTGGCAGACGTTCTTCGACTTCGAGGACGGGCAGATGCGTCCGAACAAGCGCATCGACCGTCGGATTTCGACCCCCCTGTTCCAGTTGCCGTTGGGGGCCATCTCCAGCGGTGCTCCACCGATCTCGCTGCCGCAGCGGAACCTGCTCCGCCATCTGACCTGGAGCATTCCGGCGGGTCAACGGATCGCCCAGACGATGGGGGTGCAGATGCTGCACCTGCAGGAGCTGGCCAGCTCCGGTGTCGCGCTGGAGAACCAGACTCCACTGTGGTACTACGTGCTGGCCGAGGCGGAGATGCTCGCGAACGGGCTGCACCTCGGCCCGGTGGGTGGGCGGATCGTCGGCGAGGTGTTCATCGGGCTCCTCCAGCTCGATCCGGGTTCGTATCTGGCTGCCCAGCCGGGCTGGACCCCCACCCTTCCGGCGCGTACCGCAGGCACTTTCCGGATGACTGATCTGCTGCGCTTCGCCGGGGTGGATCCGGCGAGTCGAGGGCAGTGACCACGACCGGGAGCGGCGAGCCCACCGGGCCGCTCCCGGCGTTCCCCTTTTCGACCGGTTGGTCGACGGATGCCGAAATCCCCTAGGCGGGGTGTCGTCGCGCGCAGAACTCGTATAAGAATGATTGCCTTCGATGTAACGCATCCTTAACACGTCGCTCATAAGTCGTCATCACAAACGACGCGGGGCGGCGGCGCGAGCCTGGGGAGGCGAGCGTGCAGGCAGCCCGCGCACCGGAACAGTCGGTTCGGCTCGCCATCCGCTCGGCTCGGCGGCTCTTCCGGGACGCGCTGGCGACCTGCCTCGCCGCCGAGCGGGAATTCAGCGTCGTCGGTCACGTGCCCGACGAGGCCGATCTGCTGGCGCTGTGCGCTCTGCGCGCTCCGGACCTCGTGCTGTTCGACATCGGCGGGGCGGTGGGCCCGAAGCCGCTCGCCTCACTGGCCGCGCTGCACCGCCGGTGCCCCCGGACGAGGCTGCTGGTCGTCTACGACGAACTCTCCCGCGCGGAGCTGACCGCGATCTGGCAGGTCGGTGTGGACGCGATCCTGCCCGGCTCGCACAGCCTCGACGCCCTGATGGTGGTCCTGCACCAGCACGCGGCCGCGTTGCGTTCGGAGTCCGGCCCGGTTCGCCCGGACACCGGACTCACCGATCAGGAACAGGAGATCATCGCCCTGATCGCCGGCGGGCATACCGTCAGCCGCATCGCGGAGCTGCTCGGGACGTCATCCGGTGCGGTGGCGAACCGCAAGCGCCAGATCTACCGCAAACTGCTGGTGTCCAGCCAGAGCCACGCCATCGCCCGGGCCACGGCGCTCGGCCTGGTCAACCGGTCGCCGAACCGTCGGGCCCGGATCCGATCGCGCGGTGGCGCGATGCTGGTCGTTCTGCGCGGGCCGATGACGGCGACGCTGCGCCAGGTGATGGCGGTGCTGGCGGCCAACCGCATCGACGTCGTCGTCGAGGACGGCGTCCGGTACCGGGGTCGAGTGGCCGGGCAGGACGGGCCGCCCACCTGTCGGCCGGTGCTGGTCCTGGTCGATCCGGCCCCGTCGGACTGGCCCGGGGTCGACGAGGTGACCGCGCCGGCTCTGCTGGTCCGGTCCGAGCCGATGAGCCCGGCCGAGACGATAGCGGCGCTGGGCTGCGGAGTGTCCGGCGTCGTGGCGGCGGAGGATGTCGTGCAGACCCTGGTACCGGCGTTGGTGCTGACCGACCTCGGCCATGTGACCGTCGAACCCGGCGCCGCGGACGCGTTGCTGGCCGGGATCGGCTCCCGGTTCTTCGACGTGCAGCACGGGCTTCCCGAACTGACCGCACGCGAATCGGAGATCCTCAGCTCCATCGCCTCCGGCCACACCGTACGGCAGACCGCCCGGCGGCTGGGCATCGCGGAGAAGACGGTGCAGAACATCCAGGCCCGGATGTTCCGGAAGCTGGGAACGCAGAACCGGGCCGGCGCCCTGAGCGCCGCCCACGCCCTCGGCCTGCTGTGACGCCAGGATCCGGCGGTCCGCCGGTCCCGTGACGGCGCTGCGCCAGCACCTGCCCCGGCCGGGCGGCGACCGCCGGGTCTACGGGGTTCGGACTTTTCACGGCGCCGGAGGCTGTTTCAGGCCGTCGGAGGCTGCTCGGCGGCGAGCATGATCCGGCGCAGCAGGTCGGACAGCGTTCTCCGCTCGTCGGCGGTCAGGGCGCCGAGCAGGCGGTACTCCTCGTGACCGAGGATGTCCATCGCGCCGAGCCAGGCGGCCCGGCCTTCGTCGGTGAGCTCGATGTCGATCCGGCGGCGGTCTGTGGCGGACGGGGTCCGCCGGACGAATCCCCGGGCGACCAGGGCGTCGACCCGTGCGGTCACCGACGGGGGCGCCAGGCCGAGGTCGTCGGCGAGTTGCGACGGCACCGCCCGGCCGTGTCGTCCGGCGAGCGCGTGCAGGGTGTCGAACTCGTGCCGCTGGAGGTCGAAGTCGACCAGGGAGTTCTCCCGGAACCGGCGCAGGTGTTTGGTCACCAGTTTCATCCGGGTGACCGCGGCCTCGACATCCGGGTCGAGTTGGGGCAGCACGGGCAGCCAGCGCGCGACGTGCCCATCGGTCCAGTCACGGTGTTCCACGCCACAACTCTACGTCGACGCAGAATTATTCGTTGACGAAAGGTTCGATGTCGAAATACTCTCCCCGACGTGACCCACCCGCTCCGGCTCCGCGCCTTCCAACTGCTCTTCCTCGGCCGAACGCTGTCCGCGCTCGGCGACGCGGTCGTGCCGGCCGCCCTCGCACTCGCCGTGCTGCGGGTCACCGGCTCGGCCTCGGCGCTCGCCCTGGTCCTCGGCTGCGCGATGGTGCCGAGACTGCTGCTGCTGCCGATCGGCGGCGTGATCGCCGACCGGTTCAACACCCGGATCGTCGCGATCAGCACCGATCTCGTCCACTGCGGCACGCAGGTCTTCATCGGCGTCGAGTTGCTCAGCGGCGCTCCGACGCTGCTACCCATCGCCGTCGCCTCCGCGGTCGGCGGCGTCGCGTCGGCCTTCGCCATGCCTACCACGTCGCCGCTGGTCGCCGGCATCGTCGACGGTCCCGGCCGGCAGCGGGCCAACGCCGCGCTCGGCGCGGCCCGCAGCGCCACCGGACTGGCCGGCCCGGCCCTGGCCGGCGCGTTGATCTGGGCGGCCGGTCCGGGCTGGGCGTTCGTCCTCGACGGCGCGAGCTTCGCCGTCAGCGCCGCTCTGCTCGCCGTTCTGCGGGTACGCCACACGCCGATCGAACGTCGGTCACTGCTCGCCGACCTGCGGGAGGGCTGGACGGAGGTCCGGTCCCGGGACTGGTACTGGAGCAGCCTGGTCGCGCACGCGGTCTGGAACGGTGTGGCGGCGGTGCTGGTCACCCTCGGGCCGGCGGTGGCGATCGGCGAACTGGGCGGCGAGGGTGTCTGGGTCCTGGTGCTCGAAGCGGGCGCGATCGGTCTGCTGATCGGGTCCCTGCTGGCCGGCCGGGCCCGGCTGAAGCGGCCGATCCTCGTCGCGAACCTGGGTCTCGCCACGTACGCGCTGCCGCTCACCCTCTTCGCCGTCGCGGCGCCACCCTGGGCGGTGATCGTCTCCTACGGCGTCGCGCTGGCCGCCCTCGGCTTCCTCAACCCCGTGTGGCAGACGGTTGTCCAGGCGGAGATCCCGCCACACACTCTCGCCCGGGTCACCTCGTACGACTGGCTCCTCTCACTGGCCGCGATGCCACTCGGGTACGCGCTCGCCCCGCTGGCCGCCGATGCCTGGTCGCCGTCCGTGCCACTGGGCATCGCCGCGGTGCTGGTCGCGGTGGCCTGCGTGGGCACCGCCGCCGTCCCCGGCGTACGCCGACTCACCGCCACCCGTCCGGCAGCGCAGCCGGAGCCGAACCCGGAGCCGGAGCCCGCGGTGGCGGCCCGTTAGTTCGGGTCGCCACCGTTGCGTACCGCCCGGATATCCCCTGGACGCGTCGGTGAGACTGGGCAGGTGGAGATCATCACGACCCGGGCCTGGGCCGTCCGCGACGAACCCGTGGACGGCGCGACGGCCAGCGCCCTGCTGCGCGACTACTACACCGAGATCGTCGGCCGGTACCACCGTCGTCCGGCCGAACCCGCCGAGGTCGACGCCGTGCTGGCGGAGGAGTCGAGTGACGATCTTCGACCGCCGACCGGCCTGTTCCTGGTGGGCCGGTACGGCGGCGAGCCGGCCGGCTGCGTCGGTCTCCGCTTCGCCGACCTGCCGGTGGCCGAGATAACCCGGGTGTACGTCCGCCCGTCGGCCCGACGGCGGGGCGGCGGCGCGCAGCTGCTCGACGCGGTCGAGGCGGCCGCGCTCGCGTACGGCGTGACGACGGTGCGGCTGGACACCCGGCACGATCTGGTCGAGGCCCGGGCGCTGTACGCCCGGCAGGGCTACCACGAGGTCGCGCCGTTCTCCGTCTCGCCGTACGCCGAGCACTGGTTCGAGAAGCGGCTCCGGGGTTGACGAGAGCCGCCCGATCGCGGTACTAAAGAAGAGGACTTGAGTCACCTGGACTCAACTTAAACCTTCGGCTCAGGAGTACCGAGGAGGATCGACATGTTGATGCGTACCGACCCGTTCCGTGAGATCGACCGCATCGCCGAGCAGTTCTTCGGCACGAACACCCGCCCCGCGGTCATGCACCTGGACGCCTACCGTGACGGCGACTTCTTCTACGCCGCCTTCGACCTGCCGGGAGTCGATCCGGACAGCATCGAGTGCACTGTAGAGCGGAACGTGCTGACCGTACGCGCGGAGCGTCGGCGCCCGGCCGGTGACGGCGTCGAACTGGTGGCCGCGGAACGGCCGATGGGCCTGTTCACCCGGCAACTCTTCCTGGGCGACACCCTCGACACCGACAAGCTCGAAGCCGGCTACGAGGCCGGGGTGCTTACCCTGCGCATCCCGGTGGCCGAGCGGGCCAAGCCACGCCGGGTCGAGGTCACCGTCACCGGAAGCGGACAGCGCCAGATCAAGTCCTGATCTCCGACACCGACGCGCGTCCCGGACCTCCGCCGGGGCGCGCGTCGGTGCGGAGGCGGGAGTCGGGCGCGGCTCAGTCCGGGGCGACCCGGTAGCGCCGCGCCAGCGCCCGGGCCGTCGCGGCGAACGCCGTCCGCAGCTCGGCCGGGGCGAGCACCTCGACGTCGGCGCCGAGCTTCAGCAACTCGATGTGCCCGTGCCGGACCGACTCGATCGGTACCACGGTGTAGAGCCAGCCGGCGTTGTCGACCGGACCGGCCGCCGCCCGCGCCGCCCGGGACATCGCGGGCGGAAACACGAACGGCATCAGGTCGAGTGCCGCCACCGTCATCCGTACCGTCGCCTCGGCGCGGTAGACGCTCTCCTCGTACCGGCGGCTCCAGCCCTGCCAGAACGCGGCCAGGTCGAAGTCCGCCGGCCTTTCGAACCCCTCGTCCAGCACCGTCAGGTCGAGCACGCTGGCTATCCGGTACGCCCTGGCCTCCGTATCCGCCCTGCCCACCAAATACCAACGGCCCGCCTTGAGCACCACGCCCAGCGGGGCGAGCCGGCGGTCCACCTCCTGCGGCGCCTTCCACCGGCGGTACCGGATCTCGATCATGCGTTCCCGCCACACCGCGTCGGCGAGCGCGGCGAGGTGCGGCGTGGGCTCGGTGGCGCGGAACCAGCCCGGGGCGTCCAGATGGAACCGGTCCCGGGCCCGGGCGGCCCGGTCGCCCAACTCGCCGGGAAGCGCGGCGAGCAGCTTCAACTCGGCCCCCGCCAACACGGTGCCGAGGCCGAGTTCCTCGGCGGGGCCGGGCATGCCGGTGAGGAACAGGGTCTCCGCCTCGTCGACGGTCAGCCGGGTCCGGTAGCCGTCGAGCAGCCGGTAGCCGCCGGTCGGGCCACGGTCGGCGTACACCGGCACCCCGGCGGCGCCGAGCGATTCGACGTCGCGGTAGACGGTCCGGACCGACACCTCCAGCGCGGTGGAGAGTTCCTGGGCCGTCATCCGTCCCCGCGCCTGCAGGAGCAGCAGTAACGAGACGAGTCGGCTGGCGCGCACGCCAGGAAGGCTATCCCGGTGCGGGAAGGCTCCGAAGGTTGCCTGGGCGCGCCTGGGGTCCCGAGACGGGTCGATCTGGGAACCTTTCTCGCGTGCCCCGATCCACTCCCACCCTGGCCCGGCGGACCGCCGGTCGGCTCGCTGTGGCCGACTCCCCGGCCGACTTCACCGAGTCCTGGCTGCGTAACCGCCGGCTGTCCGAACACACCCGGGCCGCGTACCGGCGGGACATCGCCGGCTGGCTCTCCTGGTGCACGGTCCGGGAACTCGACCCGTTGGGGGCGACCTTCCTGCACGTCAACACGTACGCCCGGGACCTGGAGTCGAGTGTCGACGCCCGGAACGGACGTCCGCTCACCCCGGCCACGGTGGCCCGGAAGCTCTCCGCGTTGTCGAGCTGGTACACCTTCCTCGGTCGGCTGGGTGCGGTGCCGGCCAATCCGGTCTCCGGCGCCGACCGGCCCCGGGTGGACCGGGACCATTCCGCCACGGTGGGGCTGACCTCGGACGAGGTCGACGCGCTGCTCGCCGCCGCCGAGGCGGACACCGGCGTCAACGCGCTGCGCAACCGGGTGGTGCTGGCCCTGCTGGCCGACCTCGGGCTGCGGGTCGGCGAACTGGTCTCGCTGGACCTGGCCGACCTGGGATACGAGCGGGGGCACCGGAGCGTCCGGTTCGTCGGCAAGGGCGGCCGGGCCCGCCGCCGGGCGTTGACGCCCGGTTCGGCGTACGCGGTGGACGCCTATCTGGCCGCCCGGTCGGCCGCCGAGCGGCGGCCGGTGGAGCAGCTCGGCGGGGCGTTACTGGTCACCGCCACCGGCAACCGGCTGGACCGGCACGCCGTGTTCCGGCTGGTCCGCCGACTGGCCCGGGTGGCGGACATCCCGGCCTGGGAACGGCTCTCCCCGCACTCGCTGCGGCACGCCTTCGCCACCTCGGCGCGGGCCGAGGGGGTGCCGCTGGAGGACGTGCAGGACGCGATGGGGCACGCCGATCCACGGACCACCCGCCGGTACGACCGGGACCGGCACAACCTGGACCGGGATCCGGCGTACGCGATCTGGGCGGCCCGGGCACGCCGTCGGAGCTGACCGCAGCCTCCGACGGCGGCACCCGTGACCGCCCCCGATCAGTCCTGCGGTCGCAGGCAGACGCAGAACGGCTGGCCGGCCGGATCGGTGAGTACCCGCCACCGGTCTCCGCCCGGTTGGAAGTCGGGCCTGGCCGCGCCGGCCTGCACGCAGCTCGCTTCGGCCTTGTCCAGGTCGTCGACGTAGAAGTCGAGGTGGTAGCGCTTGCCGCCGGAGGTGTCCGGCCAGGCCGGCGGCTGGTATCCCTCGACCAGGCCGAAGCCGATCGAGGTGTGTCCGTCACTGATCATGGCGTACTCGTCCGCGCTGGCGGTTATCTCCCAGCCGAGCACCCGGTGGTAGAACTCGGCGTGTGCGCGGGGATCGGGACTGTCGAGGCTGACCATGATGAGGTCGGCGATTTTGGTCATGCGGGCCAGCCTGCCCCGCGTAAGGTACGCGACCCGGATGATTCGGACGGTCTTGGTAGACACTGTCTACTCGCGGTGGTAGACCCTGTCTATGAGCGAAGCTGACGAGGGACTGCGGGCCCGCCTGGTGGCGGTCGGAGTTGCCATGCTGACCAGCGAGGGCGTGTCGACGCTGTCGCTGCGGGAGATCGCCCGGCGGGCCGGGGTCTCACACGGAGCGCCCCGTCGCTACTTCCCGACCCACCTGGCCCTACTGTCCGCGATCGCACGCCAGGGCTTCGCCGAGCTGAGCGACAGGGCCACCGAGGCGATCGGGACGGGCCAGGCCGATCCCCGCGCCCAACTGCTGGCGCTGGGCCGGACCTACCTCGACTTCGCGCAGTCCCGCCGGGGCATGTTCGAACTGATGTTCCGGCACGATCTACTGGAGAGCAACCAGCTCGGCCTGCGGGAGACGAGTCTGCCGCTCTTCGAGGCCCTCGTCGACCTGGTCGTCCGGGCGCGACCCCAGCGCACCGGCGCTGCGCCACGGGTCGTCGCCGGTGCGCTGTGGACGAACCTGCACGGCATCGCCCAACTGTGGGGATGGGGAAGCCTCCAACTCGCCACCGGGCTCGACGAGATCGAACCGCTGCTCCGGGCAACCCTGGACGCGCACCTCGGACCGGCGCACCGATGAGCGGGCGCAGCGAGCGGACCGCCCGGCCGGAGAAGACCCGTCGGAACGCCGGGCGAAGCGAGGTGCGGCCGACGAGTCCGTGGCGGCACCGGCGGCTGACGCTTGCCAGCAGCGTCACCGGCGCCGTGATCGTCGCCCTCGGCATCCTGTCGATGTCCCAGCTCGGTCCGGGATCGGCAACGGTCGCGATCGGCGGCGCCTTCACACTGCTGGGCGCGGGCTTCGGCACCGTGATGGTCACCGCGACCGAGGTCGTCGTGCACCAGGCCTCCGTCGACGCCGCCGGGGTGGCCGGCGGGCTCCAGCAGACCGCCATGAACGTCGGCCCCGCTCTCGGCGTCGCCACCGCGACCATGCTGCTGACCGGCGCCATGTCGTTCGGCGCCGCCGAATGGCCGGGCGCTGGCGAGGTGCGCTGGACCGGGGCCGACTTCACCGCCGCCATGCGCCCGACGCTGTGGGTGCTCACCGGCGTCGCGGTGCTCGGCGGGCTGCTCGCCACCAGACTGCCGAGGCGCGCCGGACCTGTACCGGTCCGCCGCAGCCGCTCGCGGCACAGCGGCATCGCTGCTGGCCTGGATCGAGGTGAGTGCAGCCAGGATCAGCCGTCGACCTGGTCTAGAGCGCGAGGTCGTCCAGGTTGACGGCGTCGGCCATGGCCTCGGCGCCCTTGTCGTTCAGGTGTATGCCGTCGCCGCTGTCCAGCGTGGGGTGGATGTAGTCGGGGGCATCAGGGTTTGCGACAGCTCGGGCCACATCGAATACCGTGTCGAAGGCGCCGGTCGTGCGGATCCAGTCGTTCACCTCGCGTCGGATGGCAAGGTTCTCGGGCGTGCTGATCTCGGGCCCGGCGCCCGCGAAGGGGCCGATGGTGGCGGCGAGGATCTTCAGGCCGGCCCGGTGGGCGTGGTCGGCCAGAGCGGTGAAACCTTCGATGAGGACGTCGGCGGTGGCGGGAGGTTCGCCCAGCATGCCGGGAAGACCGATGTCGTTGATGCCGAAGTGCACCAGAACGTGGGTCAGGGCAGGTATCGACAGAACATCGCGGTCGAAGCGCGCCAGCGCGTGTTCGCCGACCCCGTCGCGCAGGAGGCGGTTTCCGGCGATGCCCTGGTTGACGACCCACCCCCGCGTGAGGCGCCGGTTGAGGAAGTCGACGGAGCGATGGTTCGCGCTGGTCGTGGTGCCGACCCCTTCGAACCAGGAGTCGCCGAAGGCCACGGCGATCGCGGTGTCCGGCGGGGCCAGCACGTCGACACCCGAGATGTAGAACCTGGCTTCCACCTGTTCGGCCGGAGGGAATGCGGAAGACGTGACGTGATTTCCCTCGGCTATCCGAGCGACCTCCGCCGGCATGTGGGAATAGGTGGCCAGGCCGGTCTTCTTCGGGAAGTGGAGGCTGACGACCAGGTCTGCCCCGGCGGCAACGGAAAGATCGACCGGATCGGTGACGAGCTCTTCGCCCGCCGCGACGACGCACTGCTCGACGCCGTCGAAGGTGAGGGTGGCCCGCCGGTGCCCGACGGCGACCGTCGCGGCGGCGATGGTCAACGGAGTACGGCCGTAACGGTTCGTCAGGCGTACGCGGAGGGCTTCTCCGCCACCGGCCATGTGCAGCACCTGACGTACGGTCTGGTCGGCGAAGCCACGGGGTTCACCGAACTGGAGCTGCTCGTAGGGACTGATGACGGCGGTACGGAAACCGGCTGTCCAGATCATGGTCGTTCCAATGGTTCGTGCTGCTCACGCGGCGATCGCGCCGGTGATCAGGATGGTCATCGCGCGGCTTCTTCGATCTCCAGGACAACCCGGCCCCTGGCTGAACTGTGTTCGGCCAGTTCGTGTGCCTGTGCGATCTCCGCCAACGGCAACCGGGCGGATATCGGGTAGCGCAGGTCACCGGCGACCAACGCGGCTGTCAGTTCGGTCGCGGCGGCCTCGTTCGCCGACTCCGGGAAGTCGTCGTTGCTGAGGAACCGGACCGTGATGTTCTTGAAGCCGAGCGGCCAGTAGGGGATACGTGGCTCCGCCGCACCGGTGGCGTAGGTGGCGATCACGCCGCCGTACCGGAGGATTTCCAGGTTGGTCGCCAGGTTGGCGTCGAAAGCCAGCTCGGCCACCCGGTCGATCAATTCCCCACCGGTCTGTTCGAGGATTCGGGCGGCCAGGTCGCCACCGGCGGTGTCGACCGCGTGCTGCGCTCCCGCGGCCAGTACCTGTTCGACCTGGTCCGGGGTGCGTACCGTCGCGATCACGGTGGCGCCGCCCCGGCGGGCAACCGCCAACGCGGCCCGGCCGACCGCACCGAGCGCTCCGGTGACGAGTACTCGCTGGCCGGTCACCGGCCCGTCGGCGAAGATCGACCGGTGGGCGGTGATGCCCGGGATGCCGAGCCCGGCGGCCTGCTCGTCCGGCACGTCGGCAGGCAGCGTCACGGCGTGCCGGGCTGGCACCACGGTGTACTCGGCGGCGGTGCCGAACGGGCGGTACGACTGGGCGAGGTAGACCCAGACCCGTTCGCCGATCCGGGACGGGTCGACGCCCGGTCCGACGGCGTCGATCGTCCCGGCACCGTCACCGTGCGGGACGACCCGAGGGAACGACATCGTCGACCCCCACCAGCCCTGCCGTTTGCCCAGGTCGCCGACGTGGATCCCGGAAATCGACACCCGGACCCGGACCTCGCCCTGGCCCGGCCACGGATCGGGCAACTCACCGACCTGGAGCACCTCGCGCGCCGGGCCCTGCCGGTCGTACCACGCTGCGCGCATCACGCACCTGCCGGTTCGGTGGTGGTTCCCTGCTCGACGCTGATCACCTCGTCGATCAGTGGGAAGAACGCCTGGATGCCGGGCCGGTCACCGCCCCGGCGCCGGGACTCGGCGAAATCGTCGGGCGAGCGCCAGAAGCGGAAACGGGTGATTTCGACGGTGGTCATCGATCCTCGATCTTTCGGGTACCGGACGGTCGGCCTTCGACGCCCAGCATCAGCCTGAGCTGGGTAAGCAGGACATCGCGGAACTCCGCAGGCGACGTCGTGGAGTGGTGCTGGACGCGAGAGATGATCAGCCCGGCCAGGGCCGAAAGCAGGAAGTCCGTTACGGCCTCGGCGTCGTGGGCGAGCCTGAACTCACCCCGTTCACTGCCTTCCCGTACGGCGGCCAGAAACGGCGCCCGGTAACGCAGCTGCACTTCCGCGCTGTAGTCGCGGAGGTCGTCGTCCCGCATGGCGGATCGCCAGAATTCGACGAGGATCTGCCTGGTGCTCTCCGAATTGTTCAGACTCCGGTCCACCAGCGCGACCAGTCGGCGCCACGGATCGGCTTCGGCGGCGGCCACCGCTCCCAGGGCATTAACCTCGCGGTCGGTGAAGACCTCCATGGCCTCGATGACCATGTCCTCGCGCGAACCGAAGTAGTTCTGCAGGGTGCTGATCGCGACGCCGCTGGCCGCCGAGACGTCCGTGAACCGGGTGTTCTCGTAGCCGCGAGCGGCGAGCACACCTGCCACGGCTTCCAGGACGACGATCCGCTTCGCCCCGCCCGCACGCCTTGTCCGAATCGCCATGGCGTCACACCTGCGGTGGGATGGTGTCGTTCCAGCGGAACCGGTCAGCCGGCATGGAGATACGGTATCGCCGTACCGACACGGCGAGGCGGCATTCACGCCAAATGTTAGGCAGAACACCCGGTTTTGCCTGGCTTGTTCCTGACCTGATGTCAGCCGAGTGAGTCGAGTTCCTGGTGGGCGTCGGCCGCGATGTCGCCGCCGCGCAGCCAGCGCCGCGCCCAGAGCGGGGCGGCCACCTCCGCCGTCTCGTCACCCCAGGCCGCCTGCTCGACCAGCAGCGCGGTGCCGAGCGCGTACGCCATCCGCAGGGCCAACCCTCGGGCTCCGGCGACCACGCCGACCGCCTCCGGATCGGCGGCGACCTCGGTGAGCGAGTTCCGCAACTCGGCCGTTGCGGTGCCGAGCGCGTCGGCCAGCGCGGGGTGCAGCCGACGGGCGGTGTCGACCGCCTCGTCGAGGCGACTCAGCAGGGGCGTGGCGGCGTCGTCCCGGACCACCGCCCGGAGCACGTCCAGGGCGAGCACGTTGGTGGTGCCCTCCCAGATCGGCAGCACCTGCGCGTCCCGGAGCAGTCGGGGTACGCCGGTGTCCTCGACATAGCCGGCGCCGCCGAAGCTCTCCACGTACTCGCTGGCCGAGGAGACCGCCAGCCGGGCGGTGGCGAGCTTGGCCAGCGGCGCCACGATCCGCAGCTCGGCCTCGGCATCGGGATCCGCGCCGACCTCGACCCGGCCGAGCAGCGCGAACGCGTGCCCGGCGAGCACGAAGGCGCCCGCCGCGTCCACCGCGAGGGTGCCGAGGGTGGCCCGGTGCAGCGGCGAGGTGATCATCCGTCCGCCGGCGACCTGACGGGCGTCGGCGTACGCGCGGGCGTACGCCAGTCCTCGGCGCATGCCCGCCGCCGCGGCCGCCGCGTTGTGCACCCGGGTCACCACGACCAGGGTCATCGCCCGGGTGAGGCCGGGCTGGGTCGGGTCACCCAGCGGCCAGGCGTACGCGTCGTGCAGCCCGATCTCGGCCGTCGGAAGTGCCCGGGTGCCGAGTTTGTCCTTGAGCCGGTGCACGGTGACCCCCGGCGCCGGTGCGTCCGGCTCGGCACTCGGCAGCGCCAGCGGCGAGTCGGCGGCGTAGCGCGGAACCAGGAACGGGGCGAGTACCCGACTGCCCCGACCGGCGCCGTCGGGGCGGGCCAGCGCTACCGCCAGTTCGGCGTCGGCCGCCGAGCAGAACCACTTCTCTCCGGTCAGCCGCCACGAGCCGTCGCTGGCAGGGCGGCCGATGGTGGTCGACCGCGCCAGGTCGGAGCCGCCCTGCGACTCGGTCATCCACTGTCCGCTGCTGACCACCCGGCTCGGATCGGTCGAGGTGAGCCGGGGCAGCCAGGCGTCGCGGAGCGTCGGGTCGACCTCGGGTCGGGAGAGCAGTGCCGCCGCGCCGTCGCTCATCGCGACCGGGCAGGAGAAGGTGGCCGACTCCGGGCCGTACAGATGCAGCAGGGCGTGTTGGACGACCCGGGCCGCCGCCCCCCAGGTGCTCCGGGCCTCCGCCAGGTACGGCAGCGCCACCACGGCGTGCCGGGCGGCGGCCTCGCGCTGCGCCCGCCAGCCGGCCGAGGTCTCGATCCGGTCGATCCTGGCCCCCCACGGGCTGTAGCGGACCAGCGTCGGCGGCTGCGCCTCTGCGACGGCGTGCGCGGCCCGGAGCGGCCCGGTGACGTCGGTGGCGAGCGCGGTCAGCCGATCGGCGGCGGCGGCATGCCCGTCCGCGCCGAGTTGGCGGTCGAGCCAGGACCGCAGCAGCCGGTCACCGAAGTACGGGTCGGCGGGAGCGGGTACCGCCTGGACGTAACGCACCATGGTCTGATCCTTGGAGTCGAGCCGGCGGAGGGGCGGGATCGGTGACGGGGATGATCCCGACGGTAGACCACGGCCGTCCCCGACGGCACCGCCCGAGCCGATCATGGTTGGCGTACCTCGGCGGCGGTCACCGGGCCGGAACGGGCCGGTTCGCTGCGCCGATCGGGGTGGCGTCTCTACCGTCGGTGCCATGGGGTACGAGGTGCCGTCGGCCCGTCCGGCCCGGCGGCCACGCCGGATGCGGGGCGTCCTGTCGCTGGCCGCGGCGGGACTCTTCGTCTGCTGCGTGGGCGCGGCCGGGCTCGGCGCCTGGAACTACCAGCAGGTCCGACAGTCCTCCGGCGGGGCGCGGGACGCGGCGGAGGCGTTCCTGCACGACCTGACCAGCGGCGACGCGGCCGGGGCCTACGACAAGCTCTGCGGGGACACCCGGGCGCGGTGGAGCCGGGACGACTTCGTCCAGCGGATGTCGGTGCCGCCCACGATCAACCGGTACGCCATCGACGACGTCGCGGTCGCGACCGACCGGGGCCAGGTCCGGGGCACCGTCACCGCCAGGCTGACCCGCCGCTCCGGTGCGGTTGACGTGCGGGAGATGCCGATGGTGAAGGACGGCGACCGGTGGCAGGTCTGCGGCGATCCGTTCTGAACGTGACCCGCCGCACCTGATGCCAAGAACTCTTGACGTAAAGAAGAGTTGACGTCACGCTCGACGTCATGACCACCTCACCCGCCCCCACCAGCCGCGTCACCGTGCTGGACCGGATCGCCGACTGGGCCCTCGACCCCGACGGGCGCACCTACGGCGACGAACGCGAACGGCTGCGCTGGTACGAGGGCATGGCGACGGCCGCCATGATCCAGTGGATCGCCCTGCCGTGGGCGGCGGCGGCGCTGGTGTGGATCGGCGGCCGACCCGTGGCGCCGTCCCTGGTGGTGCTGATGGTCCTGCTCTACCTGCCGATCCTGCTCTGCGCCCGGTACGTCGCCCGGCGTCGGGTCAACCCCCACCAGGTCCGCTGGACGACCCGGACGATCAGCACGGCCCTGCTCGCCGGTGTGCCGTACCTGCTCTTCCTGTCCGGCCTGGCCCACGCCTACCAGCTCCTCACCGGCCCACCCGCCTGGGCCGTTCCGCTCGGCGCGACGATCGGCGTTGGCGGAGCCGCCGTCGGCGTACGCCTGGACGCCCGCCGCCGGCAGCGTGCGGCCGACGCCGAGGAACTCGACTGATGGTCCGCACCGGTGGGCCGGTACGGGGACGGCCGGACAGTGCGGCCGGCGCGGGGATACGGGTCCAGCGCCGGGCGGCCGGACTGACCCAGCAGCAGCTCGCGGACGCGGTCGAGGTGAGCCGACAGACCATCATCGCGATGGAGACCGGCGACTACGCACCGTCGGTCTACCTCGCCATCAGGATCGCCCGCACCCTGGAGACCTCCGTGGAAGCCCTCTGGGGCTGACGGTCAGCGGTCCGGAGGTCAGGGGTCCCGTGGGCCGACGGTCAGCGGTTGCCGCCCAGGTCGCCGTTGCGGTAGTGCCGCCGGCACAACACCTGGTAGCGCACCTCGGCCGCGTCGACGGTGTCGCCGATGACCACCTGCTCGCCCTCCCGGGCCACCGTCCCGGCCACCACCCGGGCGTTGAGCAGCCCCGGCCGGCCGCACCAGCAGAGCACCTCGACCTGGATCCGGCACACCTCGTCGGCAAGCTCGAACAATCGCTGCGCCGCCGGGAACAGGCAGGAGCGGAAGTCGCTGGCCAGGCCGAACGCGAACACGTCGACGTCGTACCGGTCGACCAGCTCCGCCATCTGCTCGACGTGCCGCACCGTGTAGAAGCAGGCCTCGTCACAGATCAGGTAGTCGACCCGGATGCCCGCCGCCCACCGCGACCGCACCAGTTCGCAGAGGTCGAGTTCCTCGGTGACCTCGATCGCCTCGTGGGCCAGCCCGATCCGGGTGGTGATCTGCGGGCCGAGCGAGCGGTCGATCCGGGTCAGCACCAGTCCGCGCCGCCCCTGCCGGGCGTGGTTGTAGTTCATCTGCAGGGCCATCGTGGACTTGCCGCAGTCCATCGGTCCCCAGAAGAACTTGAGGGCGGCACCGTGGCGTAACCGACCGTCGCCGGCGGCGAAACACGCGGCGGACAGGGCGGACTCGGCTCCGACCGGCTGGGCCCGGTCGGTACGGATGTCGTCGGTCACGGTCGGTGAGCCTAGGCCACCCGGCGTTTTCGTACGACCCGCCGTGTTGATCACCACTCTGGTCGTCCGCTGGTCATCTGCCGGTCACCGCCCCCGGTCGGGCCGCTCGTCCTGGTCAGCCCACTCGTCCGGGGCCAGCGCCGGGGTGAGGTGCTGTTCGAGAATCGATCGCAGTTCACCGGCCAGGCCGGGATCGGGGCGCAACAGCTCCTGGAACCGGCGCTGCCAGATCTCGGCGAGCGCCCGCTCCAGCTCGGGATCGCCGGCCCGCCGGGCGGCCAGCACCTCGGCGCGCAACTCGGCCAGGTCGTCGGCCACGGCGTCGGCCTCGCCGGCCCGGACCCGTCGCCAGAACGCGACCACCTCGGCCCGGACCGCCGGCCATCCGTCGCCGGCCAACGCGCCGACCAACGTCGTTCCGGCCGCCACCGCGATCGGCTCCATCCCGTGCCCCCTGCCTCGTACGGCTCTGCGGCCTCACAGTAGGGCACAGTGGGCGGTCCGGGCGGCGGGTGGCCGATGCCCGTCCCGGCTCGACCCGTCCGGCCAGCCGCCGCCGGAAGCGGGAGCGGCCGAGGTCAGAGCCGCGCGGGCGGTACGTTTCCGGCGGCGACGATCGCCCGGCGGATCGGCACGGCGAGCAGCAGCACGAAGCCGACGATGAAGAACGCCAGCAGCGAGATGATCGCCACCCGGTAGCTCTCGGTCATCCCGTACGCCAGGCCGAACAGCAGCGGCCCGAGCCAACTGGTGCCCTTGTCCGAGATCTCGTAGAGCCCGAAGTACTCGGCCTCCTTGCCCTTCGGGATCAGCTGGCTGAACAGCGACCGGCTCAGCGCCTGACTGCCGCCGAGGACGATGCCGATCCCGCCGCCGAGCAGCACGAACGGGATCGCCTGGTTGGCCGGCAGCCGGAACGCGACCGCCAGCACCACCGTCCAGAGCACCAGGCTGATCAGGATCGTCTTCCAGGCGCCGATCCGCTTGGCCAACGCACCCATCCCCAGCGCCCCGGCGAAGGCCAGGAACTGCACCATCAGGATGGTCGGCACCAGCACGTCGTCGGAGAGCTTCAGCTCCTCGGTGCCGTAGACGGCGGAGAGCGAGATGACCGTCTGGATGCCGTCGTTGTAGATCAGGTACGCGATCAGGAAGAACAACGTCAACGGGTACGCCTTGAGGCTGCGCAGCGTGTGCCACAGTTGCCGGAACCCGTCGACCAGCAGCGGTCCCTGGGCCGGCCCGGCCACCGGCGGGCGGTTGCGGAGCCGTACCAGCGGGATGGTGGTGAACGCGGCCCACCAGATGCCCGCCGACACCATGCTGTACCGGGCGACCTCGCCGGTGTCCATTCCGAGGGAGTCCTTGAACAGCACCGCCGCCACGTTGATCGCGAGCAGGAGCCCGCCACCGATGTACCCGATCGCCCAGCCGACGCTGGAGACGCTGTCCCGGTCCTCCGGCCCGGCTATCTGGGGCAGGAACGAGTAGTAGACGACGATGCTCGCGCCGTAGGAGATGTTGGCGACCAGGAACAGCCCCGCACCGAGCAGGTAGCGGTCACCGGTGAGGAAGAGCAGCCCGATCGTGGCCGCCGAACCGATGTAGGCGAACAGCGCCAGCATTTCCTTCTTGTGCGCCGACCGGTCGGCGACGGCGCCCACCATCGGCAGTACGAAGACGGTCAGGAACACCGACAGCGACACCATGTACGGGAACAGCGAACCGGGCGCGATGTCGATGCCGAGCAGGCCGATCCGCTGGCCCCGGCACGGGTCGTCCGAGGCGCACCCGGCGGCGGCCTTCGCGATCGACGTCAGGTACGGGCCGAGGAAGACGGTGATGACCGTCGTGTTGAACGCCGAGTTCGCCCAGTCGTAGAAGTACCAGCCGACGCGTTCGTGGCGGGTGCTGGGTGGCGCGTCCTCCGCCGTCGCGGGAAGTGTCTCGGCCATGATCGGTCCTTCGGCGGGGGTCGGGCGGTGTGTGGTCCGGGCCGACCTACCGATCGGAGGGCCAGTGTCCGCGACTGAGGTACGCCTCGCGCAGTACGTCGACGTGATCGGTCATGATGCCATCCACACCCATGTCCAGTAACTCGTTCATCTCGGCGAGTTCGTCGATGGTCCAGACATGCACCTGTAGGCCCAGTCGGTGGACGTAGTCGACGAATCGCCGGTCGACCACCCGTACGCCCCGGTACCGGACCGGGACCTGGGCGGCCACCACCGTCGGCGGCAGCGCCAGCCGCCGGTTCGCGAGCGAGGCCAGCCGTAGCCGGGCCACCCCGCGCAGGCCCAGCGAGGTGGCGACCTTCGGCCCGGCCAAGAGGCGCAGCCGGGCCAGTCGGGTGTCGCTGAACGACGCGAGCAGCACCCGGTCGCCTCCGCCGACCCGTTCGACCGTGCGCGCCGTGGCGACGACCGCGCTGTCGGCCTTGACGTCGACGTTGAACCGGATCTGCGGCCAGGCGCCGAGGACGTCGTCGAGCCGGGGTACCGCCGCGGCACCGCCGATCCTGATCGTCTGCAGGTCGGCCCAGCGCAGTCCGGCGATCCGGCCCCGTTCGCCGGTCATCCGGTCCAGTGTCGCGTCGTGGAACACCACCGGCACCTCGTCGGCGGTGGCGTGGACGTCGGTTTCGACGTACCGGTAGCCGAGCCGGACCGCCCGGGCGAACGCCTCGGTGGTGTTCTCGTCGCCCCGTGCGGCTCCACCCCGGTGGGCGAAGGCCAGCGGAGTGGGCGCGTCGAGGTAGGCGAAGTCCCGGATCACGCAGCGAGTATGCCCGGCGCGGTTGGCCGTCGGATGACCGGAGGGCGGCGCTTTCACCCGGCCGACGGTGAACCCCGGGGACAGTAGGGTGCTGCCATGCGGCTGCTCGCCATCGACTTCGGCACGTCCAACACCGTCGCCGTGGTGCGGAACGCCGACGGCCGGAGCCGGCCGCTGCTCTTCGACGGCACCCCGCTGCTGCCGTCGGCGGTCTGCCTCGACCCGGCCGGTGCGCTGCTGGTCGGCCGGGACGCCGAGCGGGCCGCCCGGCTGGATCCGGCCCGGTTCGAGCCGCATCCGAAGCGACGGATCGACGACGGTGCGGTGCTGCTCGGCGGCCGGGAGGTGCCGGTCACCTACCTGGTCGCGGCGGTGCTGCGCCGGGTCGCCGTGGAGGCGGAGCGGCAGCTCGGTGGCGTCGACGAGGTCCGGCTCACCCATCCGGCCCGGTGGGGTGAGCGGCGTCGCTCGGTGCTGGTCGCCGCCGCGCTCGCCGCCGGCCTGCCGCCCCCGCGCCTGGTCGTCGAGCCGGTCGCGGCGGCGGCGTACTACCCGACGGTGCTCGGCGCGGCGATGCAACCGGGTCGGGCGCTGGCCGTCTACGACCTGGGCGGCGGAACGTTCGACGCGGCCGTGGTACGCCGCACCGTGGGCGGCTTCGAGGTGCTCGCCGAGCTGGGCCTGACCGACCTGGGCGGGCTCGACTTCGACCAGGCGCTGGTCGAGCATCTCGGCCGTGGCTACGCCGGGACCCGGCCCGAGCTGTGGCACGGCCTGGTGAGCCCGGCCGACACCGAGCGGCGCCGGCAGCGGGCGCTGCTCTACGACGACGTCCGGGGCGCCAAGGAGCTGCTGTCCCGGATGTCCAGCGCCGAGGTGCACCTGCCGGCGCTGGACATCCGGGCCCACCTCACCCGGGAGGAACTGGAGTCGCTGATCCGTCGGCAGCTGCTCCAGACGGTCAACTGCCTGGCCCGGACCATCGCCGCCGCCGAGCTGGATCCCGCCGACCTGGTCGGAATCTTCCTGGTCGGCGGTTCGAGCCGGATTCCGCTCGCCGCCCGGCTGATCCATGCCGAACTGGGCATCGTCCCCAGCACGCTCGACCAGCCGGAGACGGTGGTCGCCGAGGGAGCGCTGTGCCACGGCACCCCGCAGTCGCCCGGCCATCCCGCGGATCCGGCACCCCGCCACCCCGGTCCCGGCGGTTCGACGGCGGAACCCGGCGACCTGGTGGCGGCGCGGCGTGGCGGTCCGATGGAACTCGGGGGTCCCGTGCTTCCCTCCGGACCGGGGCCCGGCGCGGTCTGGTCGGGCGCCGGACCGGCCGGGCCGCCGACGGGCCAGCCGGCACCGGGTCCGGGTCGGACCGGCGCCGCGCCCACCACCCGGGCCGGCGGATTCTGGTACGGAACGACCGGGCTGGTCTGGACCGGATCCCTGGCCGTGCTGGTGGCGGTCGCGCTCGTCGTGCTCGTGGTGGTGGCGGGGGCCGGCTGACCGGCACTTTCGGCCCTCGGCCCGGTGCTGGCTCGACTCCACCGGACCGCTCACCGCCGCGGCACCACGAGCCCGGGGCCAGCTTCGGCACCGGCACCGGTGCGGAGCGTCGGTGGCGGTCCGGGTCGCGGCCGGCGGCGGCCCGCCGCGACCCCGGCCAGGCACAGGGCGCCACCGACCAGGGTGAGCGGTGCCGGAACCTCGTCCAGGAGCAGCCAGGACAGCAGCACCACCAGCGCCGGCACGACGTACGTGGTGGCACCCATCCGGCCGGCGCTCGTGCGGGACAGCGCGTACGCCCAGGTGGTGAAGGCCAGCGCGGTGGGGAAGACGCCCAGGTAGACCATGTTGAGGGTGGCGGGAAGCGGCGCGTGCGCGGCCTCCGACACGAGTGTGCCGGCGAAGGGCAGGCAGGCGACGGCCCCGATGAGACAACCGAACGTCGTGACCGGTAGCGCCCCGGCGTGCCGGAGCGCCGGCTTCTGGGCGACGACGCCGACGGCGTACGCCACGGCGGCCAGCAGACAGAGCAGGACACCGGATACGGAGGTCCGGCCGGTGTCGGACGTGGAGATCCCCACGAGCACCGCGCCCGCGAAGGACACCGCCATGCCGACCAGCAGGGAACCGGGCAGACCCTCACCGAGGAGCCTGCCGCCCAGCAACGCGATCAGCAGCGGCCCGATGTTGACGAGCATCGCCGCCGTTCCCGCGTCGACCTCCCGCTCGCCCCAGTTCAACATCACCATGTAGCCGCCGAACCACAGGACACCCGAGCAGACGATTCCCGGCCAGGCGGCCCGGGGCGGCCACCCCGTACGGCGCAGCAGGCTGATCGCCCCCAGCACGGTCGCGCCGGCGAGAAGTCGTCCCAACGCCAGCGATCCCGGCGAGTAGACCGATCCGGCACTGCGGATGGAGACGAAGGCCGAGGCCCACAGGACCGCGGTCACGGCTGCCGCGGCGAGGGCGGGCCAGTCCCGCCGACCGCCGGAGTCCGACGAGTTTGTCATGCGGGAGACGCTAGGCTGGGCACATTTCGGCGCCGACCGAAGTATTCGGGTGCCAGCGGGAGGTTCCGACCTGCCCGGCGGACTCCGCGACCCCCAGCCGGAGCCGTCGCTGTCCGATCAGCGCAACGTCGCCGGAGCGATCCCGAGCAGTACGCCCAGCGCCCGCTCGCCGTCCGGAGTCACCTTCACCGCCCGTTCGGTTCCGATCCGGACGCACCACCCGGTGTCGAGGGCGTGCCGGCACAGCACCGCCCCGGCGATCCCGGCGAGGTGCGGCTTCCGCTCGGTCCAGTCCAGGCAACTCCGGACCAGCGGCCGGCGTCCGGCACGTTCCAGGACCAGGCCCTGGTCGGCGAACCAGCGCAGTCCGGCGTCGGTGAGCGCGAATCCGGCATGCTGGTGCAGCAGCCCACGCTCGGTCATCGCCGCCACGATCGCGATACCGAGCCGCCCCGCGAGGTGGTCGTAGCAGGTACGTCCCCGCGCCATGGCGCTGCCCGCGCTCGCCGCGCGCAGCGTGCCCGGCCGGTCCGCCCCGGGTGCGACCTGGGCGGCGAGGTCCTCGACCAGGTGCGCGACCTGAGGGTCGGCCAGCCGTACGTACCGGTGCCGGCCCTGCCGGTCCTCGCTGAGCAGTCCGCCCTCGACGAGCTTGCCGAGGTGCTCGCTCGCGGTGGAGGCGGCGACTCCGGCGCGCCGGGCCAGTTCGCCCGCCGTCCAGGCACGGCCGTCGAGCAGGGCCAGACAGAACTCGGCCCGGGTCTCGTCGGCAAGCAGGGCGGCCAGTCCGGCCAGGCGGGCGGCGACGTGCGGGGCGCGGGGCATCCACCCAGTCTGCGACAGGCACGTTTCGGCGGCCACCGAAGGGTTGCCCCCGCCGTGGCGGACCGGACCGACGGTCAGCGGTTGTCCGGCGACCAGAACCGGGCCAGCGCGCTCGTCGCCGGATCCTCGGAATCGGCCAGTGTCGCCCACGGGTCGCCGTCGGCCGGCAGCTCCGTTCCGGCGTAGTCGGCCAGTTCGTCCGGTACGGGTGCCGGACCCGCCATCGTCGTCGGATCGACCGGCGTACCGGCGTACGGGGCGCCGAGCAGGCCCGGATCCGCCCACGGGAAGCCGTCGACCGGCTCCGGCGGCGGACCCAGATCGGACGCGTCCGGCGCCGGCCAGGCCGGTTCCGACCACTGCGCCTCGTCGCCGTACGGGTCGAGGTCCGGGTCCGCGCCGATCGGCGGGTCGGCCGAACCGAAGCCGGCCTCGGCGGGCACCTCCGTCGACCCGTCCGGCCCGGTCCCGGCCTCGCCGTCGGCGTACGGGTCACCGTCGGCGTACGGGTCGAACCCGGGCGATCCGGTGCCGAAGCCGTCGTACCCGATCGGCTCGGGCGGCGCATCGGACGCCCCGGTCAGATCGTCCGGGGCGGCGTCGGCCGGGCCGAAGCCCTCGACCGGGTAGCCGTCGCCCTCGGGCTGGTCCGGGCCCAGGTCACCGAACTCCCCGCCGTCCGGGCCGTCGAAGTCCGGCTGGTCCTCCGGCCAACCGGCCCAGTGGTCAGTCATGTTCCCGCTCCCGAGAAGTCGGTGGCCGGCGCCGGGGCAAGCGCCCGGGCCCGCAGGAGTACCTCGTCGACGTTCTTTACCCGGGCCCGGACGGTTTCCCGCTCCGCCTGCGTCGCGGCCCGGCGCCGGGCCCGGCTGGCCTGGTCCATCGCCGCCGCCGAGTCGATCTCGGCGATCCGCTCGTCGAGCTGCCGTAGCCGCCGCTCGATCGCGTCGTCCAGGGCGAGCGTGAGCCCGTACTGCAGGTCGGTGAACCGGTGGGTGATCTCGTCCGACAGCGCCGCCCGGGCGTCGGCGACCACCTCCCGAAGCCACATCCGGGCCTGCTGCCGGTCGGTCTGCACCCGACGCCGGTAGAGGATGAAGCCACCGGCGGCCAGCCCCAGCCCGAGCCCGGCGAACGGGATCAGCAGGCTGCCGCCGACCAGTGCCCCCGCGCCGAGCGCGGACGCACCCGCCATCGCGCCACGGCCGGCCATGAACGCCATCGAACCGGCCGACAGCGCGATCATCATGTTGTCGGGTCCGCCACCCTCGCGGCGCGGCTTGCTGGCCAGGGCGTGCCGCAGCGTCGCGTTCAGCCGGCCCAACACGAACCGCAGCTCGTCGGGCTGGAACACCTCCGCCAACACCCGCTCGCCGACCTGCCGGAAGCGGACCTCCAGATCCTCCGACAGCCGGATCGAGAGCGCGTGCAGGGCCTCGTCGACCTGCTGCGGCAGGCTCCTGATCTCGTCGCCACGGGCCCGGTCGACCCGGTTCAGGAAGTCCTCCTGCAACGCGCCGACGTACCCCCGCAGCAGGCCGGTGGCCTCGACCCGGGCCCGCTGCGTCTCGGTGTTCAGCGCCAGCGACCACTGCCGGGACTCGGTACGCTTGCGGGCCGCCAGCGCCGCCCGCTCCTGCTTTATCCGGGCCACGTCAGCAGGGTCGGGATCGGTGGCCCGGAGCCGTTCGCCGAGTTCCAGGTCCCAGCGGATCAGCTCACTGCGTACCGTGCGCAGCAGGTTGGCCTGCCGCAGCAGGTGTCCCCGGGAGGCGAGGCCGATCAGCGCGTGCTGAAGTTCGGCGATCCGGGACTCGCGGACGAGTTCCCGGGCCGCCTCCGCCGGCATCGTCCGGGACAGCTCGGCCAGCCGGGCCGAGACCGGAAACCACGGCGCGGAGCCGAACCGGGGCGCGTGCGCCTGCAACTGCGCCCGGTTGTCGGCCAGGATCGTCCGCCAGCCCGGATAGGCATCGGTCTTGGTCAGCGCGAACACCACCAGGTTCACCCGCTTGCTGGCCTCGATCAGGAAGTCCAGCTCCGGCTGGGCGAACGGGGCGGCGGCGTCGACCACGAAGAGCAGGGCGGTGGCCCGGCTGGCCGCGTCCAGCGCGATCTGGGCGTGCGCCGGGTCCAGCCCGCCGGTACCCGGGGTGTCCACCAGGCTCAGGTACTGCAACAGCGGCGCCGGATGGGTCACCTCGATGTGCCGGGGCGGCCGCTGGTCCTCGGGCAACCGCCCGAGCGGGGTGGCCCAGTTCCGCAGGTCCGAGCAGGCCAGCGCGACCGGCTCGGCCCGCCCCGGCAGCCAGGCCCGCGCCCCGGGTTCGGCGCCGGGCAGGAACTCCAGATAGCAGGAGGTGGCGACCGCGACGTCGACCGGCGACAGGTCCGGCACCCCGACCAGGGCGTTGACCAGCGAACTCTTGCCGCGTTTGGTCTCACCGACGACGACCACCGACGGCCGGGTCACCACCCGGCGGCGCAGCCCGTCGACCTCGGCCGCGGCATCCGGCGCGACCTTACGCAGGAACGCCAGCCCGCCGTCCACCGCACCGGTCAGGGCACTGCCCAGCGCGGCCTCCGGAGAACCGCCGCCGCTGCCGCCGGTCCGCGCACCCGGCGTCCCGGCGACCGTACGGCCGGCGGTCACCGGACACCTCCCTCGGCCCGTACCCGCTGGGAGAGCAGGAAGAAGCCGCGGTGGGCGACCTGCGCCACGCGGGACTGGGCCGGGCTGGCTCCGGCGACGGCGTAGACCCGCCACCTGGTGGCGGCCTCCAGTGCCGCCCGGGTGAGCTGCTCCGGAGCGGCGGCCGGCAGGCTGAGGATCCAGCGCGGATCGGTGGAGAGCGCCAGCCGGGTCAGTTCCTGCTCCATCGGTTCCGGCAGCTCCACCGATCCGGAACTCACCAGTTGGGCCACCTCCAGCAACCGCAGCCGGTGGTAGTCCGGCTGCTGGAGCACCTGCTCGATCGCGTCCCGGAGCAGTTCCCGGTCCTCGGGGCGGGCGGCGTGACTCGCCAGCTTCTCCAGGCTCGACAACCCCCAGCCGGCCTTGATCGCATCGGTACGCCACCGGAACGCCTGGTCGAGCGTGTTCCGCAGCCGGGGAAAGCCGGACGCCTGGAACAGCAGCCGGACCAGGTCCCCGCTGGCCAACTGCGGCTGCGCGGCGAACTGGGCGATGGCGAAACCGATGCCGTACAGGTCCAGCAGCCGCAGTAGCCGCTCCCGCTGCTCCCGTGGCACCGGAGCGTCCCGCGAGGTGAACAGGTCGACCGAGGCGAGCAGCACCAGCCGCTCGCTCTGCGGCAGCCGGGCCATCGCCCGCAGCGCCTCACAGTCCGCGGCGGTCAACCGGCCGGCCTCGGTGGTCTCGGCGAGCAGCCCCACGATCGGCACCACCTCCGACACCACCCGGCGGAGCACCCCGGTCTGGTCGGCGGCCAGCGGTCCGGCCACCGGCCACGGGTCGGCCGCCCCACCGACGAGCTTGTCCACCTTGTTGAACAGTCCCAGCGAGTTGATCGGGTTGCTGGCCAGCCGGGCGGATACCGATCGGAACGCCTCCAACGCGGCCACGTCGTCGTCCCGGACCGACTGGGTGAACACGTAGATGATCGCCTCGGCACCGGCGATCGCGCCGGCCGAGTCGTCGTCGATGTTGTCGTCGAACGGGGCGGCGGCCGCCTCGAAGAGGAACCGTCGCGCCCCGGCGCTGACCGAGGTGTTGGTCGACGCCAGGCCGGGGGTGTCCAGCACGGTGAGGTCCCGCAGGTGGTCGCTGGTCAACGTCACGTCGACGTACCCGATCTCGGCGCGTGGCACGCCGAGCCGCTGCGGGATCATGCCGGCGTCGTCCAGCGGCAGGCTGACCCGGCTGCCGTCCCGCCGGACCACGTCGACCCGGTCGGCGGTGCCGTAGCGGAACTGGGTGACGATCCGGGTGCACTCGCCGACCTCGGTCGGTGCCACCCGCCGGCCGATCAGCGCGTTGACGAGTGTCGACTTTCCGGCCTTGAGGCGGCCGGCGATCGCCACCCGCAGCGGTTCGTCGAGCCGCCGGCGTATCGCCAGCACCTGGTTCTGGGTAGCAGGGCCGAGTCGGGGCCCGACCTCGTCGCAGAGGCCGGCGACCCGGGCGCTGAGCGGACCTGGGCCCATGACTCGTCAGCCGGCGGTGCGGTCGGCGACAATGGTCGGAACCCGGTGGTGGCACGCGCTCATCTCGTCTGCTGTCCTTCCGACACGGCGGCAGGGGCGGGCTGTCCCTGCCGGACATCACACTACGAATATCCTGCCGGCGCAGGATCCCATGTTCGTGCCACCGTCTCACGCGGCGGTGGCCGCCAATCCGGGCGGGGAGGACCAGTGCGGCACGCGTCGGTCGGCGACCTGTCCGATCAGTTCCGAGCCAGTGATCTTTCGGACATCGGCCGCGACGGGCCGGGCGACGCGGCCCGTGACGTCGTCGAGGTAGGCTCCGCGCTGCTCGCCACGCCCGGCCTGGTCGTCCTGCACAGCGGGCCCGGCGGCGGACGCAGCACCGCGCTGGCCCGGCTCGGCGCCGCGTTCCGGGGACCGGTGTTCGCCGGCGGTGGCCTCGCCAGTCTGCCGACCGAGCCGGCGTTCGCGTTGGCCCGGGCGGTCCGGGTCCGGCTTCCCGGGCACGATCCGGCGCTGCTCGCCGAGGCGGTGCGGTCGCGGGTACGCACCGGCCTGCTGCTCCTGGACGACCTGCAATGGGTCGATCCGGCCACCCTCGCCGCCCTGCTGCCGCTGGCCGCGCACTGCCGGGTGGCGGTCGCGCTGCGTACCCCGCACCGGCTGCCGGCCGCGGCGGTGACAGCGCTACGCGCCACCGCGGCGGGATGGCTCGCGGTGCCGCCGATGCCGGTCGAACCGGCGACCGCCCTGGCCGCCCGGGTCGCTCCCGGGCTGGGTGCCACGGCCGTCGCGGACGTGGTCCGGCGGGCCGGCGGGGTACCGCTGGCCGTGGTGACGCTGGCCCGCCGGGCCGCGAGCCGGCGGGCCACCCGGCCCGGCGTTCCCCACCAGCCGGAAGGGTCCGACCACGAGTCCGCCGCTCGGCGGCCCGACGTCGACGCACCGGGCCCCGATCCGGCGGGGCGCGATGTCGAGCAGGTCGGCTACGCGGTCGCCACCGCCCTGGCCGACCTGACCCGACCGGCCCGGACCGCGATGGCCGCGCTGGGACTGCTCGGCCGGCCGGCGGCGGCCACCGTGCTCGGCACCGGCGTCGACGAACTCGCCGACGCCGGCCTGGTGACCCGCGAATCCGCCAGTGGTGTCGGAGCGGTCGTCGCCCCGGTGTCGCCGTACGTCGCCGAGATCGCCGCCGGCCTGCTCGACGACGCCGGTCGCCGTGCACTGCACCGTCGGCTGGCCGAACTCGTACCACCCGAGGAGGCGGTCCGGCACCTTGCCGCGGCCGGTGACGGCGCGGCCGCGTACCGGCTGGCACTTGTCGCGGCGAACGCCGCCGACACCGCCGGGGCCCGCGCCGAACCGCTGCTGCTCGCCTGCGGGCTGCCCGGAGTCGAGCCGGAACCGGCGGTCCGGGTCGCGGCCGCCCAGGCGGCGCTGGCCTGCGGTCGCCCCCGGGCGGCGGTCCGGGTGCTGACCACCGCCACACCGCTCGGGGTGGATCCGGACCTGCTCCGGGGCGAGGCGCTGGTCCAACTCGGCGACCTGGCCGGCGCCCGGTCGGCGGTGGCCCGGATACCGGACTCGGCCACCCCCGAGCAGCTCGCCGCCCGGGACCGGATCGTGCTGCTCGCCCAACTCGGCACCGAGCCGGCCGAAGCGGCCCGGACCACGGCGCGGCTGCTCGCCGCCCACGGCCGGGAACCGGCCCATCCTGGGCTGCGGGCCGCGCTGGCGGCGGCACAGGCCGCGAACCGTGACCCGGGCTGGGAGGCCGCGCTGGCCACCGCCGCCGCGGCGGCGGGATCGGCCGGCGACCCGCTGTCGGCGCGGTGGAGCGCCTGGTCGCTCGTTGAGACGCTGATCGCGGACGGTCGGCTCGGCGAGGCGGGCCAGGTCGCCGAGGCGGCCGAGCAGGCATGCGTCGCCGACCTGGCCTACAGCTGGCAGACCCGGTTCCTCGCGGCCCGGCTCTGGTGTGCGGCGCTGCGGGGCGGGCTGCCCACCCTCGGCCCCGACGAGGCGTTGCGCCGGGCGGGCGACCTGACCGACCGCACGCTCCCGGGTCCGGCCCGGGGATACGCGGTGGCCGCCGCCAGCCTGGTCGAGGCCGACGGCGGACTGCTCGGCCCGGCCCGCGCCCGGCTCGCGGCGACCACGATCGGGTCCGCGACGCTCGACGCGCTGCTCGACTGGGTCAGCCGGGAGGCGGCCTGGCTCGACGGTCAACCGGAACGGGCCGGCTGGCCACCGTCCGGCGGGCCGCCACTCATCGACGGCCTCCGGCAGATCACCGCCCGGTGGGCGGCCTACGACGGCGCCCGCGCCGCCGGTGCCGAACCCGGGAGCGACGCGGCGGCGACCGGATCCGGCAACCTGTCCGGTGTCGCACCGGACGGTGACCCGATGCCCGGCGGCAGCCAGCCCCGACCGGCACCGGGCGACGACGCCGCACCGTGGCCCGGCAACGGCCCGACCGGCCCGTCCCCGGTCCGCCAGACGCTGGCCGCCTGGGACGCGCCGGGCGGCGACCCGGCCGGCTTCACCCTGGCCGCCGACGCCTGGCGGGAACTGGCGGTCCGGGAGGAAGTGCGCTGCCTGCTGGCCGCCGGACTGCACGAGCCGGACCCGGCGCGGGGCGTTCCGTCGCTGCTGACCGCCGAACAGCGCGCCGAGCAGGCCGGGCTGGTGGTGCTGCTGGGCCGGACCCGTCGGGCACTTCGCCGGCACGCGGTGCGCCGCGACAACCGTGGTGCCCGCTCGGACGGCGACCTCACCGACCGGGAACGCGAGGTGCTGCGCCTCGTCGCGGCCGGCGAGCCGACCCGACGAATCGCCGGCCAACTGGGTATATCCGCTGAGACGGTGGAAACCCACGTCCGGTCCGGGATGCGCAAACTGGGAGCACGCACCCGTACCGAGGCCGCTGCGCTGGCGCTGGAGGTGCTGTGACGGGTGCGGAGGATGCGGCGATGAATGATCCACCGCGTTACGTCGTGCCCTCTGCGACGGACGCGACCAGCGTGCTGCGCCGGTTGGCCCGGGACGGTTGGCTGACCCGGGAGGGCTTCGCGGTGGCCGAGCCCAGCTGGGACCTGGCCACGGCGAAGCTCGTGCTGTTCGGGCGGGTGCCGGACACCGAAACGGTCCGGCTGGCGGTGCTGGCCGCCGCCCGGGGCGCGGGTGTGGTGGCCATCGTGGACCCGACCGGCGAGATCGGCCGAGCCCTGGTCGACGACCTCAGCCGGCTGGGACCGGTGTACCAGGACCCGGACGACGAGCCGGAGACGGACGACGAGTCGGCGCTGAGCCGGCTCATCCCGGAGCAACGGGCGCTGCTGGAACGGCTGGCCGACGGCGAGACGATCGCCGCGGCGGCAGCGGCCGAGTTCCTGTCGTTGCGGACCGCGAACCGGCGGATCGCCCAGGCCCGGGAGGCACTCGGGGTGCGTACCACCCGAGAGGCGGTGCTCGCGTACGTGCGCCAGCGTCGCTCGTAAGGAAGGGCCCCTTCTTATCGCTTTCTGTAGAGGAAGGGCCCCTTCTTAACACCTCAGAACCGGATGCGGGCCGCGATCGGCAGATGGTCACTGCCGGTCGCGGGCAGCGACCAGACCCTGGTGACGGTCGCCGATCGGGCCAGGATCTGGTCGATCCGGGCGACCGGCAACGTCGCGGGCCAACTGAACGCGAAACCCGGTCCCGCCGTACCCAGTTGCGAGGTGACCGGGTCCAGCCCACGGTCGTCGACCGTGCCGTTGAGGTCGCCGAGCAGGATCACCTCGTCCAGTTGCTCGGCGGCGACGGCCGCACCGAGCAGGGCGGCGCTCTCGTCCCGCCGGGCAGATCCGAAGCCGTCCGGCAACCCGAGCCGCAGCGAGGGCAGGTGAGCCACGTACACCGCGACGTCGCCCCGCGACGTCCGGGCCGTCGCCCTCAGACCACGGTTCCAGTCCGCGCCGAGCCCGGCCGGTCTGATCTCCAGCGGGCGTACGTCCGCAAGAGGGAACTTCGACCAGAGTCCGACCGTGCCCCGCACCGCGTGGTGGGGGTACGTCGACGCCAGTGTCTCCGCGTAGCCCGGCAGTGCGGGCGGGGTCAACTCCGCCAGGGCGATGAGGTCGGGCTCGACCTCCATCAGGGCCCTCGCGGTGCCCGCCGGGTCCCGGTTCTCGTCGCTGACGTTGTGCGCGACCGCGGTGAGGTCGTACGGCGTGCCGTCCCCCGGCCGCAGCAGGCCACCGAAGACGCCGAGCCAGGCGACCACGGGCAGCAACAGGGCGAGGAGGGCGACGAACGAGCGACGGAGCACCGTCGCGCCGAGCAGTACCGGTATCGCCAGGCCGAGCCAGGGAAGAAACGTCTCCAGCAGGCTGCCGAGCCGGCCGACCCTGTTGGGTACGACGTCGTGGAAGGCCAGCAGGCAGGCGACGAGCCCGGCCAGCGAGGCGACGATCCGGCCCCGCTGCCAGCCCGACCGCCCGCGCGGATCGGCACCCCAGCCGGCGCGGCCGCCCCAGCCGGGAACCCGGGCCAGCCAACGGGAGGTCGACGTCGGGCTCCGTACCGCCGTATCCCGGTCGGCCCGGGTCGCCGTCGGATCGCTCACTGTCGGCCCCCTTCACGCGTCGGAATCCACGGTCCGGATTCCGGGAACCGAGGGTGCCATACGGGACCGCTGACCTAATTGGGTGGTTCGGGGCTGCCGGAGTTGCGTACCGTTCCCGATCGCCACGTCGTCACGGAAGCGGATCATGCGAGTGCCCTACCCCCGCACCCCCCACCTGCCATGGTCGGCGGGGGTTGCCCCGGACGACCTGCGGGTCAGCGGCCTGGCGGGGCTGCTGGGCCGGGAGGTCGTGGTCACCGAGAAACTCGACGGGGAGAACACCACGCTGTACCGGGACGGACTGCACGCCCGCTCCCTCGACTCGGCGCACCACCCGTCCCGCGCCTGGATCAAGGCCCTGCACGGCAGGATCGCCGCCGGGGTGCCGTCGGGGTGGCGGATCTGCGGGGAGAACGTCTATGCCCGGCACTCGATCGGGTATCACAATCTGGAAAGCTGGTTCTACGCCTTCTCGGTCTGGGCCGGCGACCGTTGCCTGGACTGGGACCGGACGGTGCGGTTCACCCGGGGATTGGGCCTTCCGGTTCCGCCCGTGCTGTGGCGGGGCACCTTCGACGAACGGATCCTGCGTACGCTGCGGCTGGACCCGGCCCGCCAGGAGGGGTACGTGGTGCGGACCGTCGCCGGGTTTCCCCAGCACGAGTTCGGCCGGCGCGTCGCCAAGTGGGTACGGCGACACCACGTGCGCACGGACGAACACTGGATGCTCGCCCCGGTGGTGGAGAACGGCCTCGGACCGCTCGCCCCGCTCTGGGAGGTCCGGTCCGGTGGCACCGTGGACGTACCGCGGCTGCTGGCCGCTACCGGGATGACGGGCACCGACCTGCGGACGGCCAGCCGTCCCGGCGCCATCGAGCCGACCATTGTCGACGACGACACCGTCAGGATCGGCGGGGCCGCCATCGACGGCTTCACGGTCGACGGCGGCACAGTGAACGGCACCACGGTCGACGGCGGCACAGTGAACGGCGTCGCGGTCGACGGCACCACCGGCACCGGGGCGGTGGCCGTCGACCGTGCCGAGGCGGCGGTGGCCGACGTCAGCGCGCGACTCGCGCTGCTGGGCCGGGCCGGCGATCTCCGGCTCGCCGGTGTGCTGGCCGCACTGTTCCACGGCAGCCCCCGGACGTGGCTGGCATCCCGGCTGGTGTCGCCGGTCGGGATGCCGCTGGCGCGGCGGGTGGCCGATCTCGTCGGCCTGTACCCCGGCCTGCAGCGGCGGTTTCCCGACGAGGAGCGTCGGGCCGGTCTGGTCCGGCTGGCCGTCGCGGCCGATCTCGCGGTCCTGCACGCGGTCGCCGTCGCGGTACTCGCCGGCCGTACCGACGGGACCGCGGTGCGGGCGCGCGAGGAGGTCGCCTGGTCGGAGCTGCATGCCGACGAGGCCGACCTGCTCGGGGTGGCGCCGCTGGAGCCGCTGCGGGCGGAACTGCGGTCGGCACTGCGTGACCACGCTCCGGACGTGGCGGACCGGTGCTGGGCCGAGACCCGGGAGGCGTACGCGCAGGGCCGGATCCGCACACCCGGCGAGGCACCTGCGGCGAGTTGGCGGTGGCGGTCCGGGGACTTCCCCCGCCTCGTCATGCTCGTGGGGCCGTCCGGCAGCGGAAAGAGCACCGTCGCCCGTAGCCTTCCCGGCGTCGACGGCGTCGTGTCCCTGGACGACCTGCGACAGGCCCGGGGTTCGCGCGCCGACCAGCGCGCGAACGCGGCCGTCCTCCGGGAGGGCCTGCACCGGCTCGACCGGCGACTCGCCGACGGCGGGACGACCGTCTGGGACGCCACGGGCCTGAACCGGCAGCAGCGTTCCCTGGTGCACGCCGTGGCCCGCCGACGGGACGCGTTGACCACGCACGCCGTGCTGCTGGTTCCGGAGGACGTCCTCGTCCGGCGCAACGCCGGCCGGGCCCATCCGGTGCCGTCGGAGGTGCTCGCCGCCCAACTCCGTCGATTCTGGCCGCCGTATCCGGGGGAGGCGCACCGCACCTGGTACATCGGAGCGGAGGGAACCGTCGCCGACGTCGCCGGGACCCTGTCCGACGACCTGGAAGCCTGGGCCGTCGACCCGCAGGACTGGGCCGTCGACGACGCTGGCGACGTCCTCGCCGACGTTCGGCCGCGCGAGGCCGGAACGTGGTCGGTTGCCAGCGGTTCACCGTCCGGCGCGCCGCCGCCGCCTCCGGTGAGGGGATGACCGCAGGATGCGGACCAGCGAGGAGATCTACCACCGGATCCGCTGGGATCCCCGGTTCGATCCGGCCCGCTTCGTGCTCGGGGTGACCGTCCGGGGGCCCGGCCCCGCCCGCGTGCCGCTGCCCGCGTTCGTACCCGGCGGCGACGTCCCATGGCACCGGGTCCTGTTCATCGAGGCGGACGGTGAGGTGGTCTGGGACCGGTCGACAGGGCTGGACCGGATCGACTCGTCGTCGGCCGGCCGGGTCCGGGATCCGCGCCGTCTCCGCGCACCGTTCTTCACCGCCGGTACGCCGTTCCGGTGGGATCCGCTCGTCGGCTGGCACGACGCCGTCATCCCGGCAGCCACCACGACCGGTCCGGCGGCGGCGGTACGGCTGCGCGTACTGACCTGGAACGTCCTGTGGGACCGCTACGACGGCGATCGGATCGACACGGCCCGACGAAGGCCGCTGCTGCTGCGGGCACTGGAGCGGGCCGACGCGGACGTCATCGCCCTGCAGGAGGTCGAGGCGGGACTGCTCGACCTCCTGCTGCGGGCCGGTTGGGTCCGCTCCGCCTACGCCCTCGGCACCGACCCGGCGGGCCGGGACGTCGACGACACCGGCCTGCTGCTGCTCAGCCGTCTGCCGGTCCGGGAGGCGGGGCGGCACGTCCTCGGCCCGCACAAGGCCGTCGCGGCCATCACGGTGCAGACCGCCGCCGGACCGGTCGTGGTGGCGGGTACGCATCTCACCAGCGACCACGCCGAGCGCGGCGCCGCCCGGCGCGAGACCGAACTGGCCCGGCTCGCCAAGGTGCTGGGCGGGATCGCCGGTGACGTGATCCTGCTCGGCGACTTCAACGACGGCGGGATCGGCCCGGCCGTCCTCCCCGGCCTGCGTGACGCCTGGTCCGAGGCGCGCGGTCCCGACGACGTCATGGCGACGTTCGATCCACGGGTCAATCCACTGGCCGCCGTCTCCACGCTCTCCGGCAGCCCGGCCCGACTGGACCGGGTGCTGTTGCGGGGTGCCAGACTGCGGGCCGGGGGCACGGCGATCCTGGGCGACGCCCCGGCCACTCCGGACGGGCTGTTCATCTCGGACCACTACGGCGTTGTCGTGGAGGTCACCGTCGGAGAGGACCCGACCGGCGGAGACGGGCGCATCCTCCAGCATCCGGATCCGACCGATGCCGATCGGTCCTTCGTCCGGCGTCCGACCCAGCCCGCAAACTCGTTTCTGCCGGAACGACTGACCGGGCGGTGGAACGGGTTCCCGGCGGCAGGGGAGCGGCACCGGATCGTCCTCGCCCGCCGGGTCGTACGTCGGCTCAGGGCGGCGCTACCGGAGGTGGCGGTACACGTCGTCGGCTCCCGACGTATCGGCTCTGCGCTGGCCGGTGCCGACCTGGACCTGGTTCTGGCGGTGCCCGGACAGGTCGACCTGTCGTCGGTCGAGACGCGGGTGCGCGTGGCGCTGCCGACGGCGACCGGAGTACGCCAGGTGGTCGGTGCCCGCGTGCCGGGGCTTCGGTTACTGGTCGAGGACCTCGACGTCGATCTGGTCGTCGTGCCTACCGCTGACGTCCCGGCGGGTGTCGCCGTGGCCCGGCGGGCCGAACTGGAAGAGGCCGCGGCGATCGCCCTGAGTGCGGTCAGCGACGCGGACGCGGTGCTCGCCGCGGTGGACTCACGTCGTTCCGCCTTTCTCGGGCTGGTCCGGCAGGTGAAGGCGTGGGCGTGGGCGCGTGGTCTGGACTCCGCGCCGTTCGGCGGGTTGCCCGGCCTTGCCTGGACGGTGCTGGCGGCGCGAACGGTGTGCGACGCCGGTGATCTGCCCCGGGCCGACCTGCTCCGGCACTTCTTCGCCGAATGGGCCACCTGGGACTGGCGTCGACCGGTCACGCTGCGGCCGGGCCCTCCGGACACCGACACTCCGTCGTCCATCCGGATCCTGACGCCGACCGCGCCGGTCCGGTCCTGCACGGCGCAGGTCGGTACCGGCGGACGGGACCTGCTGATCCGGGAGTTCCACAGCGGGTGGGAACGCGTCGAGGCGGCCGGGTCGAGGCCCGGTTCCCGGCCGGACCTGCTGGCGCCTCCACCGCTGCGGCAGCGGCATGCGGCATGGGCGGTGCTGACCGTACGGGCGGTCCGGGGCGAGGCATCCACGGTGACGCTGGGCCGGGTCCGGGGTCGGATACGCGCTCTGCTCACCGATCTGGAGCGGGCCGGAGCACCGGACGCGCACGCCTGGCCCCGGCCGTACGAGAACGGATCCGGGGTGACCCGGTACGCGATCGGGCTCGGTCAGGCGCCACCGGATCCGCACCGCATCGCCGAAGTCGCCGACGCCTGGCTGGCCGGGCTACCGGGCGCCAGTGTCGAATGGGTGCCCGGCGACCGATCACCGGTCGCACCCTGAGCCGTCGTGCTCCGAGAGCCCCATACTCCCAGAGCCGCCGTGCTTCCAGAGCCGCTGTTGTCCGGGTGGGTTCAGTTGCCGTCGGCGCCGTTCGGGCGGCTCCGTCGGTGCTGGCGTCGGGTTTCGGTGGGTCGGGTCGGGTCGACGTACCGGGGAAGGTCCGGCTCGTCGGGGCGCAGCGGCACCAGCGTGGCGGTGAGCGCCTCGATAATCGCCTCGGTGGCCCGCGCAGCGGCTCCCGGCCCGAGCGGATCGATTTCGCCGAGGTCGACCGGCGGGCCGAAGTGCACCCGGATCACCGGGCGTCGGACCAGTGCCCGGCCGAGTGCCGGCAGCAGTCCACGGGGCGCGGTGTACGGCAGTATCTCGTGCGCCCCCCACTGCGCCACCGGTACGACCGTGGCGCCGCTGGCGAAGGCGAGCCGGGCGGTTCCGGTCTTTCCCCGCTCGGGCCACATGCCGGGGTCGAGCCCCATCCGGCCCTCCGGGTACACCAGGACGACGGAGCCCCGGGCGACCGCCGCCGCCGCGTGCTCGAGGGCCTGGCCGACGGTCGGGGTACGCCGGTCGACCCGGATGTGCCCGCTGTGTCGCATGGCGGCGCCGACGATCGGGGCCCGGAACACCCCGCCGGTCGCCATGATCCGGGGCGCGATCCGGCGTACCCGGCACGCGGCGGTCAGCACGACCGGGTCGAACGGGTTGATGTGGTTGGCCGCGAGGATCAGCGGCCCGTGGCGCAGTTCGTCCGGCACGTCACCGGTGACCCGGAGCCGGGCGACCAGTCCGACGACGCCCCGAGCGACCACCTGGAGGAACAGCCAGAAGCGAGGGGCGCGCCACGGCTCGGTGGCGGTGGTGGTGGTGTCCATCAGCGGTTGATCGTCGCACGTCGCGGGTGGTCCGGTGCGGCGGGGCGTCGTACTCCGGACACCGTCAGAGTGGAACGACGCCTCGTAACGTGATCGACCTCCCAGCGCCGTCGTCTACGACGGCAGGTAGTATTTACTACGTCGCGTAGTAAACACCTGGGGGTTCGCGTGGACGCGCTCGACGTCGCCCGATGGCAGTTCGGTGTCACCACCGTCTACCACTTCCTCTTCGTGCCACTGACCATCGGGCTCTCGGTGCTCGTCGCCGTCCTGCAGACCCGCTGGCACCGCACCGGAGATCCGCGCTACCTGCGGTTGACCAAGTTCTACGGCAAGCTGTTTCTGATCAACTTCGCGATGGGCGTGGTCACCGGCATCGTGCAGGAGTTCCAGTTCGGGATGAACTGGAGCGACTACTCCCGGTTCGTCGGGGACGTCTTCGGCGCTCCGCTGGCGATCGAGGCCCTTCTCGCGTTCTTCCTCGAATCCACCTTCCTCGGGCTGTGGATCTTCGGCTGGGACCGGTTGCCCCGGCGCGTACACCTGGCCACCATCTGGGCCGCCGCACTCGGCTCGACCCTGAGCGCGTACTTCATCCTGGCCGCGAACTCGTGGATGCAGAACCCGGTCGGCTACCGGATCGACCCCGACACCGGCCGGGCCGAACTCACCGACATCGTCGCGGTACTCACCAACAAGGTCACCCTGGTCACCTTCCCGCACACCCTCGCCGGCTGTTTCCTGGTCGCCGGTGCACTGATGGTGTCGATCGCGCTCTGGCACCTCCGGCGCCCCGCCGAGGACCCGGCCGAGAAGAAGACGAGCCCGGACACCACGAGCCCGGAGAGCACGAGCCCGGAGAGCACGAGGGCGGGGGAGGACCGGGCGGCGTTCCGGTTCGCCGCGCGGTTCGGTGCGTGGGTCACCCTCGCCGCCGCGGTCGCCGTCGTGATCAGCGGCGACCAGCAGGGCAAGATCATGACGGAGGTGCAGCCGATGAAAATGGCCGCCGCCGAAGCGCTCTACACCACCGAGGCGCCCGCCTCGTTCTCCGTGCTCACCGTCGGCAGCCTCGACGGCAGCCGCGAACTGTTCGCGATCAAGGTCCCCTACCTGCTCTCCATCCTCGGTACCGGCGACCCGAACGGCCAGGTCCGCGGGATCAACGACCTCCAGGCCCAGTACGTCAGCCAGTACGGCCCCGGCGGCTACACGCCGATCATCCCGGTCACCTACTGGAGCTTCCGGTTCATGATCGGCTTCGGGCTGGCCGCCGCCGCGGTCGCGCTCTGGGTGCTCTGGGCCCAACGCCGAGGCCGTACCCCGACCTCACGCTGGCTGTTCCGGGCCGGCCTGGTCATGCCCGTCCTGCCGCTGGCCGCCAACTGCTTCGGCTGGATCTTCACCGAGATGGGCCGGCAGCCCTGGGTCGTCTTCGGCGAGATGCTCACCCGCGACGGTGTGTCCCGCAGCGTCTCCCTGCCCGAGGTACTCACCTCGTTCACCGCCTTCACCCTCGTCTACGCCACGCTGGCCGTCGTCGAGGTCCGGCTGCTGCTGCGCTACGCCAAGGCGGGTCTGCCCGACGTCGAGCCGGCTCCGGAACCCGACCCGGGCACCGACGACGAGAACAGACCGCTCGCGTTCGCCTACTGACCACCGACGTCCGCGAACTGATCGCCGACCCGACCGACCACCCGCCACCGACCGACCCGACCGGAGAGTCCACCGTGGACCTGCCCACCGTCTGGTTCCTGCTCATCGCCGCGCTCTTCACCGGCTACTTCATCCTGGAGGGCTTCGACTTCGGCGTCGGGATCCTGCTGCCCGTACTCGGCCGCGACGATCGGGAACGACGCGTTCTGATCAACACCATCGGCCCGGTCTGGGACGGCAACGAGGTCTGGCTGATCACCGCCGTCGGTGGCCTCTTCGCCGCCTTTCCCGGCTGGTACGCCACCCTCCTCTCCGGCTTCTACCTGCCACTCCTGCTGATCCTCCTCGCGCTGATCTTCCGCGGGGTCGCCTTCGAGTACCGGCACAAGCGCGCCGATGCCGCCTGGAAGGCCCGCTGGGACGCTGCGATCTTCCTCGGCTCCCTGCTCCCCGCCGTGCTGTGGGGGATCGTCGTCGCCAACCTTCTGCGCGGGGTGCCGCTCGCCGCCGACCACGACTACGCGGGCGGCCTGCTCGACCTGCTCAGCCCGTACGCCCTGCTCGGTGGCGCGACCACCGCCGCGCTCTTCGTCACCCACGGCGCCGTCTTCCTCGCCCTGAAGACCACCGGCGAGGTCCGGGACCGCGCCGGCCGGCTCGCCGCCCGTAGCGCACTGGCTACCGCACTGCTCGCCGGCACCTTCCTGGCGATCACCCTGACGATCCGGCACACTCCGGCCGCCGTCGGGCTCGCCGCCGGTGCCGCCGTCGCGCTGGTCGGCGCCCTGGCCGCCACCCGGGTACGCCGGGAGGGCTGGGCCTTCGTCGGCACCGCCGCAGCGATCGGACTGACCGTGGCGACCCTGTTCGCCGCCCTGTTCCCGAACGTGCTGCCCTCCACCACCGATCCGGCCGGCACGCTGACCGTGGCCAACGCGGCCTCCGGTGCCTACTCCCTCAAGGTCATGACCTGGGTGGCGGTCGTCTTCGCCCCGCTCGTGCTCGCCTACCAGGGTTGGACCTACTGGGTGTTCCGGAAGCGGATCGGGGTCGCCAACATCCCGGGCTGACGGCGGCGCCCCGGTCCTCCGGCGGTTGGCGCCCGGCTTGAAGCTTTCTACGGCGCCGAACACACCGCACGGGTAGTCGATCATGCAAAGTCTCAACGGGCGATTCAATGAAACAATTGAATCTGTTGGCCCACAGAGGGCATGACCACCTATCCCGCTCCCACACCCTTCGGAGGGCTCGATGGCGCAGCTACCGATCCGGTACATCCGGGTCGCCGACGTACAGCGGATCACGCCGCACATGGCCCGGGTCACCTTCACCGGCGACGACCTGGCCGATCTCCACCTCGACGGACCCGACCAACAGGTCAAACTCTATTTTCCCCGACCTGGCCAGTCCCGGCCCCGGATGCCCGAACCCGGACCCGACCTCTACCGCTGGTACGAGTCGTTCACCGCGATCCCCGAACCCGAACGACCATGGACCCGCAGCTACACCATCCGGGCCCACCATCCACAGGGCACCCTGATCGACATCGACTTCGCCATGCACGACGACGCCGGACCGGCCACCCGATGGGCGCTGCACGCAAGCCCCGGCGACACCCTCGCGATGTTCGGCCCCTCACCGGTGTTCGCCCGCCCCATCCCGATCGGCAGCACCGACTGGATGCTGCTGGCCGGCGACGAGGCGGCACTTCCGGCGATCGGCACCATCATCGAGGCACTGCCGGAGGGTGCCCGCGTGCTCGCCTTCGTCGAGGTTCGCGACCCGGCCGAGGAGCAGCGGTTCGACACCCGGGGCGACGTCACCCTGCGCTGGCTGCACCGCGGCGACATCCCGGCCGGACACAGCACCCTGCTGATCGACGCCGTACGCGGCGCGGACTTCCCACCCGGCTCCGTCTTCGTCTGGCTCGCCGGCGAATCCGGCACCGTACGCACCCTCCGCCGGCACCTGCTGCACGACCGCCAGCTCCCCAGACAGTCGATCGACTTCACCGGCTACTGGCGGCTCACCCTGACCCAGGACGACGCCCCGACCGAAGAGGACCTCACCGAGGCGCGGGAACGCCTCGCCGACGCATCGGCCCAGACCAGCCCCAGCTGACGCCGCACCGTCCGGGGTGCCCACGCTGCCGACACACCCCCGACCGGTATGTCGGCAGCCACAACCCGGCACATCGCACACCGTCCGACGGCCAACGGGACGGACGCCAACGGAACGGGCCGGTCAACGCAACGGGCCGGTCAGCGGAGCGGAACCGTGCTGACCAGCCCGTTCCGAGACGTCAGCCGGAACTCGACCGCGCCGGCCGGCAGCAGCGCGGCATCCCGGCCGGCGTCCTGCCACGGCCCGCCCTGAAGGCGGTAACCGAACGCCGCGCCCTCGGCGGCGACCAGCGTTCCGAGCCCGTCCGGCAGCGGCAGCCACACCGGCACCGTCGCATTCCAGTCGACCACCCGGCTGGCCACCACCCGCAGCGGCGACCCGACCGGCCCGAGCAGCACCACCGCCCGCGCCGGATAGTCGTCGTACTGGATCGTCTCCAGCAGCAGACGCCGGCCGTCCGGGCTGACGCCGTACACCGTCAGCACCGGCCCGCTGCCCGCCCGGTGCAAACCGACCGCGTCCTGGTACTCGGCGAGCGCACCCGACTCGTCGACGTACCGCCGAACCTCCGCCTCGGGATCGTCCCCCCACACCACGCCCGCCCCGGACAGGGTGTGGACGAGCCGGGTCGGCTCCGGCCGATCCCGGCCATCCGGAAACAGGATCTCCGAGGTGCCGCTGACGTGCAGCGAATTGCGCTGGCTGACCGGAGTACGGGACAGCGCGAACGTGACCTTCCCACGCTGCGGCGGCAACTCCAGCAGCGCGGCCCCGTCCTGGAACACCACCGGCCGGAACGTCCGCCGGACCTTCCCGTCGGCGGCGAACCACAGCTCCGGCGAGAACTCCACCGGCCGTCCGTCGTCCAACACCAGCAGCACGTCGTCACCGTCGCCGAGCAGCGCCGCCTGCGAATTGCCGTCCATCCCGGCATCGGTGACCCCCTCCACCGTCATCACCTCAAGCCGGTCCTCGCGCGCCTTGACGAACGCCGCGAACGCGACCAGGCGGTCACCGGCCGGCTCCGTCACCACCGGGTTCTCGGCGCTGCGCTGGATGACGTACGCGGCCGCGCCGGCCGGAGTGGTGCCGGCCCACACCAGGTGCGGGTCACCGGCCACCCCACCGTCGACCCGGGCCAGGCGCCGCCGCCACACCTCCAGCACCCGCCTCCGATGCAGCTCGTTACCGGCCAGGTCGCCCCGGGTCGGCTGGTCGAACAGCGGCGAGGCGAACTCGAGCCGGTCCCGGCCGCCGGAGTGCCGCAACACCCCGCCCACCGACGCCGCCGCGGCCACCGCCAGGCCGGCGGCGAGAACGCTGCGGCGGCGTACGACCCGTCGCCGCCCACCCTGGCGTACCTCGTCGAGCAGGCCCGGCGGGCCGGTCAGATGATCCGTCGCGCGCTGCAGGACGACCCGCACATCGCCGTCACTCATCGTCATCGTGAACTCCCGGAATCGTTGGAGACGGGCAGAACGAGACCTGACCCGGCCAGTGCGGCACGCAACCGCGCCAACCCCCGCGCCGTATGGCTCTTCACCGCACCCTCGGAACAGTCGAGCGCGGCGGCGACGTCGGCAACCGACAGGTCCTCCAGGAAGCGGAGCACCACCGCCGCCCGCTGCCGGTGCGGCAGCGCCCGCAGCGCCGCGACGACCAACTCCCGGAGCAGCACGTTCTCGGTGCCGTCCGGCGCGGACGGGTCGAGGTCACCCAGCGCCCGCTCCGGGCGCCGGGCCCGTCGACGCCAACGGCTCGCCGCCCGGTTGATCAGGGCACGCCGGGCGTACGCCTCCGGCACGGTCCGGACCCGACGCCAGTGCACGTAGACCTGCTCCAACACCTCCTGGAGCAGGTCTTCCGCCTCGTGTCGGTCTCCCGTCAGCAGGTAGGCGACCCGCAACAGCGTCACCGACCTCGTCCGGACGAAGTCGTCGAACTCCGCGCCACGCGAGTCTCGCATCCCGCCTCCCGGTCTCGTCGCCCACTAAGACACCGCCGGAGGCGATGCGGGTTACCGCCGGACTGATCCCGGGCCGCCGAACTGTTCCGGGGGCGTCGGACTGTTCCGGGGCCATGGAGGACGGTGAGCCCCGGCACCACGACGACGAGCGGGCCCGGTCGATGGTGCTACCGAGCCCGCTTGTCGTGCCGCCGCCGCGGCTCGCCGTACCGCCAGGACCGACCGGCGTCAGCCCAGATCGATCGTCGGGTACAGCGGGTGGTTCGCGAGCAGATCTGCCGCCCGACCCGCCACCCGGTCCGCCACCGCCCGGTCGAGCCGGTACCGTGCCTTCGACGCGACACCGTCCGGTCCGGCCTCCGGCCGGGTACCGGCCAGCACCGTGTGGACCAGCCCGGCCACCTCGTCCATTTCGGCGACACCGAGCCCCCGGCTGGTCAGCGCCGGAGTACCGAGCCGGACCCCCGACGTGTACCAGGCACCGTTCGGGTCCCGGGGCACCGAGTTGCGGTTCGTCACGATGCCCGCATCCAGCAGCGCCGCCTCCGCCTGCCGCCCCGTCAGGCCGTACCCCGACACGTCCACGAGCAGGAGATGGTTGTCCGTACCACCGGTGACCAGACTCGCGCCCCGCCGCGACAACCCCTCCGCCAGCGCCGCCGCGTTCTCCACCACCCGACCCGCGTACGCCTGGAAGTCCGGCCGCCGCGCCTCCGCCAACGCGACCGCCTTCGCCGCCATCACATGCGGCAACGGTCCACCGAGCACCATCGGGCAGCCCCGATCCACCTGCGCGGCCAACTCCGGCCCACACAACACCATCCCGCCGCGCGGCCCACGCAGCGACTTGTGCGTGGTCGTGGTCACGATGTGCGCGTGCGGCACCGGATCGAAGTCACCGGTGAACACCTTCCCCGCCACCAGGCCGGCGAAGTGCGCCATGTCAACCATGAACGTCGCACCCACCTCGTCGGCGATCTCCCGCATCAGCCGGAAGTTCACCCGCCTCGGGTACGCCGAGTAGCCGGCCATCAGGATCAGCGGCCGGAACTCCCGGGCGATCCGCCGCACCTCGTCGTAGTCGAGCAGGCCGGTCACCGGATCCGTACCGTAGCTGCGCTGATCGAACATCTTGCCGGAGATGTTCGGCCGGAAGCCGTGCGTGAGATGCCCACCCGCGTCCAACGACATGCCCAGCATCCGCTGGTCGCCGAGTTCCCGCCGCAACACCGCCCAGTCCTGCTCGGTCAGATCGTTGACCTGCCGGACCCCGGCCCGAGCCAACGCCGGAACCTCGACCCGGTCCGCCAGCACGGCCCAGAACGCGACCAGGTTCGCGTCGATCCCCGAGTGCGGCTGCACGTACGCGTGCGCCGCGCCGAACAACTCCCGCGCGTGCTCGGCGGCGATCGACTCCACCGTGTCGACGTTGCGACAACCGGCGTAGAACCGCCGACCGACCGTTCCCTCCGCGTACTTGTCGCTGAACCAGTTACCCATCGCCAGCAGCACCGCCGGCGAGGCGTAGTTCTCCGAGGCGATCAACTTCAGCGACTCACGCTGGTCGGCGAGTTCCGCGCCGATCGCGTCGGCCACCCGCGGCTCCACCGAGCGCACCACGTCCAGAGCCGAACGGAACGCGACAGACTCGGTGCTGAGCTCGGACAATTGACTGGCCACCAGACCTCCTGGGCGGGAAGAGAATTCGGCCCAGGCGCTCGGCACACGTCACTCGACGGGACCGCTTCCCGATGGTTGACCCCATCCCAGCGCGCCAGTCACGGTCCGGGGCGAGCCTACCAACCCGGCCCGTACCCCGCGACCCGCCACGCCGCGCACCGCAGGGCCCGACAGCACCCGACGGCACGCGGCCCGCGCCGGAACGGGGTCAGCCCGCGTCGCGCAGCTCGGCCAACCGCGCCTCTATCTCGGCCAGCTCGGCCCGCAACTTCTCGGCCTGCTGCTCGGCCTCCCGGCGCTCCACCGACATGATCTGCTCCACCGCCTCGTGCACGCCCGGAACATCGATCAGGCCCACCATCTTCAACGCCTCGGCCGGCTTGATCACGTACGGCTTCGCCAGCGACTTCGTCCCCTGGGTCGCCGCCAACGTCCACTCACCCTCGGCATACGTCAGGGTGACGGTCAGCCCCGCCGGTCCCTTCGGCTTCGCCGCCTTCGCCGGCCGACGCGCCGGCTTGGCCTCGGCGTCCACCGACGGAGCCGGGGGAGTGTCCACTTCGGTCACTACTGCCTCCTCGCGGGGGGCCGGAACGGGCTCCCTGACGATCTTGAATTCTGGCTCCGGCGCCGACTCCGGCACCGGCTCCGACCTGGCCGCGACCCGCCGCGTCGTCGCGCCACGGGGCGCGACAGCCAGATCGGTGGGGGAGAAGGGCAACTCGTCCCGGCCGAACCGGACCACCACCCACTCCTCGGACACCGCCGGATCGGTCAGCTCGACCACCTGGCCGAGCTGGCCGGCAATCTGCCCCGCCGCCTCGGTGAACACCACCTTCGGCTTACGGCCGCCCGCCAACGCGTCCCTGATGTGCTGCAACTCCTCGGTGGACAACCCCTGGTCGGCAGTACGCGCGGCAGCCATCAGATCCCTCTTCCGTACACCTGTTTGATTCCTGACTTACTACCAGGCCGGCCCGACAACGTCGAGACGGACACACCGGATCGAGATCAACAGAAACCTCGGAACCGACGACGAGCCCCGCGCCCCGAGGCGCACCACGTCGGCCGCTGTGAGCGCCCCCACAGGCAGCCGACCACCCGCCCAGCGCCCGACCTGGCAGGATCGCCTCCTGGTGGGACCGCAAAACCCCTGGCAAGAACCCGGGGAAGGAACGAGGAGATGACAGTGGCCCCGGTAACGGTGGTGACCGGCGGCGGCCGTGGAATCGGCGCCGCGACAGTCCGGCAACTCGCCGCCGCCGGACACGACGTGGCATTCTGCTACCGCCGCGACGCCCAGGCCGCCGAGGCGGTACTCCGGGACGTCCACGCCGCCGGACGACAGGGCATCGCGGTACGCGCCGACACCACCGACCCCGACCAGGTCGGCCACCTGTTCGACGCGGCCGGGAACCTGGGCGAGCTGACCGGCCTGGTGAACAACGCCGGTGTCACCAGCCCGATCGGGCCCTTCGTCGACCTGACCCTGACCGACCTGCGCCGGGTCGTCGACGTCAACCTCGTCGGCTACGTCCTCTGCGCCCAGCAGGCCGCCCGACGGCTCGGCGACGGCGGCGCCATCGTCAACGTCTCCTCGGTCGCGGCCACCCTCGGCAGCCCCGGCGAATACGTGCACTACGCCGCCGTCAAGGCCGCCACCGACACCCTGACCATCGGCCTCGCCAAGGAACTGGCGCCCCGGATCCGGGTCAACGGAGTCTCACCCGGCATCATCGACACCGAGATCCACGCCGTCTCCGGCGTACCCGACCGGGCCCAGCAGGCCGCCGGCCGCATCCCGCTCGGCCGTCCCGGACGGGCCGACGAGGTCGCCGCCGCGATCGTCTGGCTACTCGGCGACGCCGCCTCGTACACCAGCGGAACCGTGCTCAAGGTGGCCGGCGGCTTGTAGGGACCACGTCGCCTACCGCCGGCCGAGCACCACCCGCCGGACGACCGTCTCAGTTCTCGTCGGCCATCCGGTACGCACCGTCCTCCAGCCGCCCGATCAGCCGATGGGTCCACTCCGCCCGGCTCTCGGCGGTGTGCAGCCACAACCCGATGACCTCGCCGACCGGCCCCCAGGTCTCCAGAGCGGTGTCCGGCGGCAGATGCGTGGCGATGCTCGCCCGCCACTCGTCCATCGCCTGGGCCCGCCGCCGGAGCAGGTCGACGGCCTGGGACCGGGGGAGGTCATCGATCAGACCCACCGCGGCGGCGAGCAGGTCCAGCCGCGGATCACGGCTGGACAGCGCGTCGCGCAACATAGCGAAGTACGCCTGCTCGCCCGCCTCGGTCACCTCGTACTCCATCCGCGGCGGCCCGCCCGCCGCGCTCGGCGTGGTCTCGTGTACCAGCAGCAGACCCTGTCCGGTCATCGCCTTGAGCGCGTGGTAGACGGAACCCGAGGTGGCGCTCGACCACTCGTGCGCGCCCCAGGACTCCAGGTCGGCGCGCACCTGGTAGCCGTGTGCCCGGCCACGCCGGCGCACCGCGCCGAGCACGAGAAGTCGAACCGCCGACATGTGCGTCCCTGTCTGTCGAACCGATCGTCAGCCGGGGGTGCTGACCCACCACAGTGTGCCGAACGGGTCGACGAAGCCACCCATCCGACTGCCGTCGTCCTGGGGCGTGACCTCCATGGCCGACCTGGCGCCGGCGGCAACCGCCCGCTGGTACGCCGCTTCGGCGTCGGGCACGGTGGTCCACAGTTGGATGTGCACCGGCTCGGTGGGTGAGCGCAGGCATCGGCCGCCGTCGGGTCCCGAGTCGGCGAAGAACAGCACACTGGTGCCGATCCGCGCCTCGGCGTGTATCACCCGTTCGGGATCCGTGGGCAGCGGGACGACGTTGGACAACTCGGCGCCGAAGGCGCTCTTGATGAACTCACCGAAGGCATTCGCGCTGTCCACCATCACGTACGGCGTCACCGTCGACATGGATCGGTCTCCTCACTAGCTAAATTTGGCTACCTGCGCCCGCAGCGTACCATCCAGCTAGCCAAATTTGGCTAGTGGCACCGAGGCTCGGCAGGACCGGAGAACCCGTGGAACACCACGTCGACGCTAGGCAACCCCGCCACGGCATGGCACGATTTCGCAGGTGACCAGCAGTCCCGCCACCGCGCACCAGCTGCGCGACCTCGCGCGGCTACGCCGCGTCCGCGACCGGATCGACCGGGAGTACGCCCAGCCGCTGGACGTCGAGGCGCTCGCCCGAGGCGTGCACATGTCGGGGGGACACCTCAGCCGCGAGTTCCGGCGCGCCTACGGCGAATCGCCGTACTCCTATCTCATGACCCGGCGCATCGAGCGCGCGATGGCGCTGCTGCGTCGTGGCGACCTCAGCGTCACCGAGGTCTGCTTCGCGGTCGGCTGCTCGTCGCTGGGCACGTTCAGCACCCGCTTCACCGAACTGGTCGGCGTGCCGCCCAGCACCTTCCGGACCCAGACGGCCCGCGCGACGGCGGGGATGCCGGCGTGCCTGGCGAAACAGGTGACCAGACCCATCAGGAATCGAGAAGTGCGGGTCACCGAGCCGAAACTAGCCTGACCACCATGAACATCACCATCTACTCGAGCTTCCTCCCGCACAACGACCCGGAAGCGGCCCTGGCCTTCTACCGCGACACCCTCGGCTTCGAGGTCCGCGGCGACGTCGGATACGAAGGCATGCGCTGGATCACGGTCGGCCCCGCCGACCAGCCCGGCACGTCCATCGTCCTGCATCCGCCGGGAGTCGATCCCGGCATCACCGACGACGAGCGCCGCACCATCGTCGAGATGATGGCCAAGGGCACCTATGCCGGCATCCTCCTGGCCACGGCCGACCTCGACGGCGCCTTCGAGCGGGTGCAGGCGAGTAATGCCGAGGTCGTGCAGGAACCGACCGACCAGCCGTACGGCGTTCGCGACTGCGCCTTCCGCGATCCCGCGGGCAACCTGATCCGCATCCAGGAGCGACGCTGAGCCGTCAGGCTGTCGACGAGTTCTCCCACCTGGGTGAACTCGTCCCATGCGTCAAGTCGATAATGTACATTATGTAAATCAAACCGGAGCGAGCCCCCCAACGCGGCGGTGAGGGGCCCTCGGTGGCGGTGCTCCCCGAGGCGCGAACCCCGACCGTTGATCGGTTGGCCGCCGACCCAGGCCAGGCTCGGCCGGCGGTGAGCCGTCGGAGACCCGGCCCGCACACGCGTGGTGCCACGAAGAGACACAGAGCAAGACTGGCGCATGCGAGGTCCCGGCCGTTCGGCCGTCGCCTGCCGCCGGGATGGGACACCATGTCGTGCTCGTTCCCTACCCCGGCTCGGCACCGGTGCCGAGCCGGTGCGCCGCAGGTCGGTCGGGCTGCCGGACCGCTGGGTGGGCTCGCGCCCGTTCGTGACCACCGCTCGCGTTAAATCCCCAAATCATGCATAATGTTGCTTATGCAGGACGAAAGGAACTTTCTGCTCCTATCCCTCATTGACGAGTTCCTGACGTCGCGGGCGACCCGCAAGCCCTCCCCGCACACCCTGGCGGCGTACCGGCGGGACCTGCTGGCCCTCGGTGGACTGATCGCCGAGGATCCGACCACTCCCCTCCCCCTCGCCGAGCTGGAGATCAACGCTCTGACGGCCCGATCGCTCCGTGCGGCATTTGCCCGGTTTGCTGCTCCCCGGGCGGCGGCGTCGATCTCCCGAGCCTGGTCGACCTGGAACAGCTTCTTCGCGTTTCTGGTCGCCGACGGCATCGTGCCCGGCAACCCGATGTCGGCGGTGGACAAGCCGGTGGTGCCGCCTCCCCCGCCGAAGCCGCTGCGCGGTGAGCAGACCCCGGAACAACTGCTGGCGGCGGTGGCCCGGGAGGACCCGCGACAGCGGCATCCCTGGCCCGAGCGGGACCTGGCGGTACTGGCCCTGGCGCTGTGCGCCGGGCTTCGGCTCGCCGAGTTGCTGGCCCTCCGGGTCGATTCGCTGGGCGGTCGTCCGGGCGAGCGGCGGGTCGAGGTCGCGGGCAAGGGTGGCCGGACCCGGGTGATTCCGGTCGAGCCGGAGTTGGACCGGGTGGTGGTCGGCTATCTGGAGAGCCGACGGCGGCGGTTCGGCGCCCGGACCGTACGCCGGGATTCGGCGTTGCTGGTCGACCGGTACGGCGCTCCGCTCCGTCGGGGTGGGTTGCAGTATCTGGTGGAGTCCTGCTATCGGCGGGCCGGCATCACCGACCGGGTCCCCCGGGGTGCGCGGTTGCACGCGTTGCGGCACACCTTCGCGACCCGGCTGGCGGAGGACGGTGCGAACGCCTCGGAGATCATGCGGTTGCTCGGGCACGCGAGCTTGAGCACGAGCCAGAACTACATCGAGGTGACCGCCGACGCCCAGCGGGCGGCGGTCCGGGCGAACCGAACGAACCGGTCGTTGGGCCGGCTGGTCGGCTCCGATGCGGCGGCGATGGAACGAGCTGATGCCGGAGTTCCGCCAGCCCGGCTGCTTCCCGAGGTGTCCGCCTCGCAGTAGCGACGCCGGTAGGCGTCATCGCTAGAGTTGCCCGTTATGACACAGAGCCTCGCGCATCCCGCCGTGGACACGTTGATCACCTACTACGACGATGCCACGGGCGAACGGATCGCGCTGACGGCGGGTGAGTTGGGCGCTTGGACGGCAGCGACGGCAGCATTGCTGACCGACGGGTGTGGGCTCGGTCCGGGACGGCAGGCCGGCGTCCTGCTTCCGCCGCACTGGCAGACGGCGGCCGTACTGCTGGGCGCCTGGGCCGCCGGGGTGGAGGTGTCATTCCGTGGCTGGTCGACCGCAGGACTGACTCCTGCCGGCGATCCGCTTGACGTGACGTTCGTCGAACGACGGCGGGTCGACAACTGGCTGGACGACGTGCCGTCGGGGCGGTCTCAGTTCGTCCTCGGTCTTGAGCCCGGTGGCACGCCGGCGGCGCAGGTGCCAGAGGGCTACCAGGACTACACGCGCGCGGTGCGCTCGTACCTGGGCGCAGCGCCTCCGGACGCGCCGATCGACGTGTACAGCCCGGCGACGGTCGACGGCAGCACCTACGCCCAGTACGGCGCGATCGCGGCCGAGGTCGCGTGGGCCCAGGGCATCGGCCCCGGTGACCGGGTGCTGGTCGACACGGCGGCCAGCGAGGAACCGCTGATCTGGCTCCTCGCGCCCTTGTTTGCCGGTGCCTCGCTCGTGCTGTGCGCCAACCTGGACCGATCGAGGCTCGACGAACGGATCACCGCGGAGCGGGTCACGCGGACGCTGTGACACCTGCCGGTCGGCCCTTACTTGGACTGACCTGGTTTCGGTGCCGCGCGGACGTGCGCACGTTCGCCCTGTTTGCCGATGAGGCTGAGGAATTCGACGGGACCGGAGCTGGTGGCCCCGAACCAGTGCGGGGTGCGGGTGTCGAACTCCGCGGCTTCCCCGGGTTCGAGGATGAGATTGTGCTCGCCGAGGACCAGGCGCAGCGTGCCGTTGAGGACGTAGACCCAGTCGTAGCCCTCGTGGGTGCGTAGGTCGGGTTCGCGGTCGTCGGCCCCGGTCGGGAGGACGAACTTGTATGCCTGGATGCCTCCGGGCCTGCGGGTCAGGGGCAGGATGGTCGATCCGTCGCTGATGGCGATGGGGCGCAGGTTGATGCGGGGATCGCCGGTTGGTGGCGCGTCGACGAGTTCGTCGAGAGTGACGCCGTAGGCGCGAGCGAGCGGGAGGAGTTGCTCGAGCGTGGGGCGACGCAGGCCCGCTTCGAGCCTGGACAGCGTACTGGCGGAGATGCCGGTTTCCTCCGCGAGGGCGGTGAGCGTGATGTCGCGGCGGAGCCGAAGGTGCTTCAGCCTCGGCCCGACCGCGTCGAGCGTGCGGTCCAGTTCCTCGTCCATGCCCCAATTTTGCCATTCGGCAAGAATCTTTGCGGATCTGCTTCGTTGCGGTCACGATCGGCGGTGACTCGCGAAAAACGGTGAAGGAGCAGGTCGCGTGATGCACGAATTCGACCAGGACTACTGGGAGCGGCACTGGCAGCAGGCGCACCGCGACAGACCTGGAACCACAGACGGGGGTGTGCCAAACCCGTATCTCGGCCGCGAGACCAGCGGTCTGGTTCCGGGCACGGCGCTGGATGCCGGGTGCGGCGCGGGTGCCGAGGCGATCTGGCTCGCCTCCCGCGGCTGGCAGGTCACCGCAGCCGACATCGCCCCCGAGGCCCTCGCCCGCGCCGCCGAGCGCGCGATGGACAGTGAGGTGTCCGAGCGCGTGCGGTGGGTCGAGGCGGACCTGACCGTCTGGGATCCGCGCATGCGGTTCGATCTGGTCACGACGCACTATGCGCACCCCGCGATGCCGCAGCTGGCCTTCTACGACCGCATTTCCGGATGGGTGGCGCCCGGCGGCACCCTGCTGCTCGTCGGGCACCTGCACACGTCGGGAGCCACCGGGCACGGGCACCATCCTCCCGCCGAGGCATCGGTCACCCTCGCGGACATCACTGCGGGCCTGGACAGCACCAGGTGGGAGATCGGCACCGCCGAAGAGCACCTTCGTACGGTCACCGGGCCCGGGGGCCAGGCGATTCCGCTGCACGACGTCGTCGTGCGCGCCACACGACGCCCCTGACCATCTCACTTCGTCCGCGCCGGGACTCTGCGGCGACGGAGATCACCGCCGCCGATAACCGGTTGAGCCTTCCTGCCGCGTTCCCGTAGGTTGCCTGCGGCCCCGTCATCGTGAGGACAGAGGACAAACCGCGTGACCCCGCCCGCTCTCTAGGCCTGACGCCTTCTTCCGCTCACCTTCAAGCTGACCTTCCGGTCGGCTCTGCCGGGCTGCCCATGTGCGCCCAGTCATTCAGCGTTTGAGGCCGCGCGCAATCGGCCTCGTGTCAGGTCTAGAGAGATCATGTCTTCACAACCTCATATCGTGCTGCCCTGGGTCGTCCGTCGGACCAGGCTGCCTCTGCTGTCGCTGCGGTGCGTGGACTGCCGGTCGGAGTCGGCCACCACCGGCGAGGGCAGGTTCCGCGTCAACGCCAACGGCAACCTGCTGGACGTGTGGCTGCTGGTCCGCTGTGTGTCCTGCGATCGGACGAGCAAGCTCACCGTGCACGAGCGAGCGCCGGTCAGATCCTTCGATCCGGCCGAGCTCGAGGGCTATCACGCCAACGATCCGGAGCAGGTGGCGTCCAGGCTGTTGGATCCACTGCTCGCCCGGCGCAACCGCGTCAGCTTGGACTGGAAGGGGGCTTGGCGGCTGGACACCCCGTCGGCATGGCGCGCCGAGGCGTGGCCGGTCAAGGTGGAGGTCGTGTTCGAGGATCCGGTGCCGGTGCGCCCGGATCGGCTCATCGCGCAGGGGCTCGGTCTCAGCAGGAACGAGGTGTTGCGCCGGGTCAAGTGCGACATTCCGCTGCGCCGTCGGACGAGCGCCGGGTTCACCTTCACCGTGCTGGCCGGGGACTAGCGGGGCTGTAGCGGCGGCGCGCGATCCCCCCGGACCCGTGCGGGACAGGCCTGTCCGGGTGGTCAGCCCAGTCCGGAGATCCGCAGTGCCAGGGTGCGCCGGTCGCCGGTGATGACGCCAACGAGGTCACCGGCGACCCCCACCTGTTCGGGGGCCTTGTCGCCGACGGCGACGACGTTGGTGCCCTGGTCGGTGGCGGTCTCTTCGACGTGGAGTTGCCACTTGACGGGTAGCCCGTCGGTGCTGCTCAACACCATCCGGTCGCCGTTGGTGGCGAGCACCGTGGAGTATTCGGGGAGTTTCCGTCGCGCCTTGCCGTCCGACTGGTTGATCACCCGGGGTTCGTCGATCGACTCGAAGAAGGTGGATTTGCCGCCGAGGATGGTGTCGCCGTGGGCGTACCAGTCCTCGTCGGAGTTGTCGACGGCGATCCGCCAGGCGGGTTTCCCGGTGCGGGTGTCAACGGCGAGGGTGTGGTTGGCGTCGGGTCCGATGATCGCGACGCAGACGAGGTGGGGTCCGCATGGCTTGACACGTTCGATGCGTTCGACGGCGGCCAGGCCTATGTGCCAGCGCTGCCGGAATCCGGGTACCGCGTAGCCGGCGAGGACCTGCTGGGCGCCGGAGGATCGGGTGACGGTCTTGCCGATGACGAGGTTGTCGTAGGCGACCCAGATGCCGTCGTCGAGTGGGAGTTTTCCGCTGCTCTGTACCTTTCCGGTCCTGGGGTCGAGCAGGGTGCCACGGCCGTTCTTGGCGTCGAGTTCGATGACCGGGGTGGTGGCGGCGACGACCGCGTCGGCGAGGACGCCGTTGACGGCCGGCAGTGTCGCGGCTGGTGTGGTGTCGGCGGTGGGCCACTGGCGCATCGGTTCGGCGCGGTGGTCGTCGGTGCTGAGAACGTCGGGGCTGCCGGTCCGGATCCATTCCTGTTTGCCGGTGCGGAGGTCGATGCGGGCGATGGAGTGTTTGTCGGTGCCGTTGCGTATCTCCACCACGGCGTCGGTGCCGTAGTAGGCGATGTCGGTGCGGTCGGACCAGACACGTTTCCAGAGCTGCTTACCGTTGGTGGCGGAGACTACGGCGCGGACGTCGTCGCCGTAGTTGGTGATGGAGCGTTTGCCGTCCAGGATGATCAGGTCGCCGACGGCGGTGATTCGGAGTTCGGACGGTTCCATCTGGACGGTCGTCGTCCAGCGGGGTGGGGCGTCGTTGCCGGGCAGCGAGACGACTTCGGTCGCCCCGTCGCCGGAGACCGCGGATATGACGTGGTCTCCGGCGACGGTGACGGAGGCGGCGCCGGTCCGGGTACTCGGGTATCCGTTGACCTGTTTGAGGTCTCCGGCGGGGTCGGCGGCGCCGACGGAGATGCCGTTGAGGTTGCCGGCGGCGGCGATGGTGTTCTTCAGCCATTTTCCGCCGACGACCGCGGTGCCGATGCAACCGGCGACCGCGATGAACGCGGTGGTGACGATCAGGAGCCGGCGGATCGGTCGGCGGCGGCCGGCGCCGGAGGTCGGCGGGGTCGGCTGGTGTGTCGCCGTGCCCGGTCGGGCGGGGGGTGGGGCGGCCCGGTGCGGTGGCGGTGGGTTCGGGGACCAGGCGGGGCCGACCACCGGGGAATACGCGTTCGGGTGGTGTCCGGGAATGGTCCCGGGTCGGGGTGGGCCGGCGTGTGGTGTCGCGGTCGGGGGTGCGTGGTGCCGGATCGCGCCGTACGCGACGGGGAGTTCGGGTTGCTCGGGTACCGAGGGGGCGATGCCGAGCCGGGCGTGCAGGCGGCTGGCGACCAGGGGTAGTCGGCTGGATCCGCCGACCAGGAGCAGGCCGGTCAGGTGGGCCGGGTCGACGCCGGCGCGTTGCAGTACGCGTCGGGTTTCGTCGACGGCGCGGGCGATCAGTGGGCCGGCGACGCGGTCGAGTTCGTCCCGGGTGAGGTGTACGGGGTCGTCGCGTCCGGGGATCTGTACTGGGGCACTGGTGGTCCGGGACAGCATCTCCTTGGCGGTGCGGACCTCCGTCCAGAACGCCTGCCGGTCGCGGCGTCGTGCCGGGGTGTCGGGCTGGTTGAGCCGGTGCCAGAGGTCGGGGTCGCGCAGTGCGATGAGGTGTCCGAGGTGGGCGACGAGGGCCTCGTCGATGTCGAGTCCGCCGAGGTCGTCGAGGCCGCCGGTGGCGAGTACCCATAGGCCGTCGGGGTCGCGGCGGACGACGGTCACGTCGAGGGTGCCGCCGCCGAAGTCGAAGATGCCGAGGCTGCCGCCGGTGGGTAGCCGCTGGTGGAGCAGTTCGATGCAGTAGGTGGCGGCGGCGACGGGTTCGTCGAGGAGTCGTACGGGGCCGAGTCCGGCGTTCTGGGCGGCGGTGCGCAGCAGGGTTCGTCGGGGTTGGCCCCAGTCGGCCGGGTAGGTGAGGACGGTCGCGGCGGCGGGGTCGACGCCAGCGGTGCGGGCTTCGTCGGCTACCCGTCGGAGGGTGGCGGTGAGGAGGCGTTCCACCGGTACCTCGTCGGTGCCGAGCAGGAGGCTGCCGTCGTCGATGCGGCGTTTCGGGTGTGGTTCGTAGCGTTCCGGGTCGGTGGCGCCGAGCCGCTCGGCGTCCCGTCCGGTGTGCACGGTGCCGTCGGGGGCGACGTAGCCGGCGGAGGAGAGCAGTGGTGAGCCGTCGAAGAGAAGTGTCCGGGGCGGCTGGTGGTCGTCCCGGCGTACCACCGCGATGGTGTGGGTGGTACCCAGGTCGATCGCGAGCCGGGCCGGCTGGTCCACCGATGTCACCTCCGCACGGTGCGCGCCGGGGTTCGCCGCGCCGCGTGCGGATGCTACTGCCCGGTCGGCGGTGCCGTGGTCGGGGGTGGTGGGCTTTCCGACCGGGGGTGCCGGCCCGGTGTGGGCGGTCTGCTGGCGGGGTCAGGCCAGGTCGACGACGAGCGGTCGGTGGTCGGAGATGGTCGCGGCCGGGGTGCGGACGGCGGTGACGGCGGGGAGCGGGTGGCCGCCCCGGGGGTCGGCCAGGATGTGGTCGAGTTGCACCCGGGGCTGTTTCGCCGGGTAGGTGGGGCGGCGGGCCAGGGATCGCCAGCCGGAGACGATGGTGGCGAGTCCGGCGGGCAGGTTCAGGTCGCCGAGGAGGATCCGGGGCGCGGGCAGGGTGCGTAGGGCCCGGATGACCTGGCGGAGTTGCCGGATGTTCCAGCCGGGTACGAAGGAGAGGTGGGTGGCGGCGGCGGTGATCGGGCCGTACGGGGTGTCGAGGATGGCGGCGAGGACGACCCGGGGTTCGTCGCGGAAGAGGACGAGTCCGCCGCCGGGTCCGGGGGCGATCACCGGGGAGCGTACGGGTAGTGCGGTGAGCCGGATGACCTGCCAGGAGCGGACCGGGTAGCGGCTGATCAGGCCGACGCCGTAGAGCGGTTCCCCGTGTCCGTCGTCGTCGTGGGTCAGTGGCCGGAACTGTTCGCCGGGGGTGCCGACGACCGCCGCGGCGAACCGGTGGGCGGGTGCGTCCATTGCCTGGGCGGCGATGCTGGTCAGGTCGAGGTGGTTGCTGCGGGACTGGTCGCGGTCGACCTCCTGGAGGGCGAGGACGTCGGCGTCGAGGTTGGCGACCGCGGTGCTGAGCCGGGTCTCGTCGACGAGGCCGTCGTGCGGGGATCGGCCGTGCAGGAGGTTGAAGGTTGCCAGGCGCACTTCTGCACCTTACGGCGGGATGTGCGACAGTTTCCCGGTGATCTTCAAAGCGCTGCTCTGTTCCGGGTTGCTGTTCGTGCTTCTGGGCGTGGTCGGCATCTGGTTGCGGCGGCGCCGGGGCCTGTGACCGGGCGGTTCACGTTCTGGTTCGCGGCGGCCGGACTCGCGCTCCGGCCGGAATTCGCCGGTTACCGTTCGGGCGTGGCGAACCGTCCGGCGCGGATCTCGCGTAGCGCGTGGCGCCGGGTGTCGCCACGGAGCGTGTCGACGTAGAGGCGTCCGGCGAGGTGGTCGGTCTCGTGTTGGAGTGCTCGGGCGAGGAAGCCGCTGCCGGTGATGGTCAGGGGTTCGCCGTGCTGGTCGACGCCCCGGGCGGTGGCGTGCATGGCGCGCGGGGTCGGGAAGTACAGGCCGGGGATCGACAGGCAGCCCTCGTCGTCGTCCTGTTGTTCGTCGGAGAGTTCGAGGGTGGGGTTGATCATGTGGCCTCGGTGTCCGTCGGCGTCGTAGACGAACACCGAGGCGCTGATGCCGATCTGGGGTGCGGCGACTCCGGCCCGGCCGGGCGCGCCGAGCAGGGTGTCCATCAGGTCGGTGACCAGGGCGCGTAGTTCGGCGTCGAAACTGGTGACCGGCTCGCAGGGGGTGCGCAGTACGGGGTCCCCGATGATCCGGATGGGCCGCATCGTCATGAGCGGAACCTTATCGGGTGGTTTCCCGGCGGTGTCGGGCGGCGCGTCACGGGCCGGGGGTGGGCCGTGGCCCGCCGTCGCCGCCGCGGCCGTGGATCAGTGCCTCGATGCCGTCGAGCAGCCGGTGCAGGCCGAATTCGAAGGCCTGTACGGGGTTGACCGCCGACCCGTACGCCTCGCCGACCGCCGCGCCGACCCGGGCGGCGGTCGGATAGTGGCGGCCCTCGGTGAGCGCGCCGAGCAGTGGGGCGCGGGCGGACCACCACTGTGCGTCGGTCATACCGGTGCGTTGTTCGACCTGGCTCGCGTCGAGGGCCTGCCGGGCCGCGCTGGCGACGTGTCCGGCGACGAGGTTGACCACGGAGTCCATCTCGATGTCGGTGAGTCCGATGCCGTCGACGGCCCGTAGTTCGTGTTCGTATCTGGCCATCGCGTTGGGGCCGAGGACGGGACGGCTGGTGCCGATCTGGAGCATCCACGGATGGCGGTGGTAGCGGGCCCAGGCGTCCCGGGCGATCTGTTCGACCCGGTCCCGCCAGCCGCCCGGTGCGGTGTCCGGGGTGGCGACGTCGGCGTAGACGGTGTCGAGCATCAGGTCGAGGAGTTCGGCCTTGCCGGGCAGGTGGGTGTAGAGGGACATGGTGCCGACGCCGAGTCGTTCGGCGATCCGGCGCATGGAGAGTCCGGGGAGCCCTTCGGCGTCGGCGACCTCTATCGCGGCGTGGATGATCCGGTCGATGGTCAGGTCGGACCGGCCGCGTCGGTTGGCGCGGTCGCGGGGGCGCCAGAGCAGCGCCAGGCTGCGGGCGGGGTCTCCGATTCCGGTGTGCTCGGTTGTCATGTCCGTTCGATTGTCGTCCCGGTCGCCGATCTCCGTTCCGGAGGGGTTCCCGTACAGCATACGGTACAATGTACGGGCTCGTCTGGGGTGCCCCGGGCAGGGCCACGGTGCGGTCGGTGGTGGAAGCGGGCGGCGGTGGAGAGAAGAGAACCGGACATGGAGCCGATTTCGGTGCGGCACGCCGACGGTGCTGACCCGGACCGGTGGCCGGGCGGTCTCGCCGGTTGTGCCGTGGTGTTCGAACCGGCCGATCCGCCCCGCACCGGTGCGATGGCGTTCTGGCGACCGGACGGCGGCGCGCTGCCCGACCGGCCGGGGCAGGCCGGGGAACTGACCGTCGTCGTACCGGACGGGGCGGGGGTGCGGTCCCGGACCGTGCCGGCCCGCCGGCTGCCGGTCGGCGACGCGGTGCCGGTCCTGCTGGCCGACGCCCGCGCGGCGCCGGGCCGGACAACCGACCCGGCCGCGGCCTACTGGGCCGCCGCCGCGGTCGTGGCGCTGCACCTGGTCGCGCGGCGCCGGATCCTGCCCACCGTGTCACCGGCCGGCTTCGACGCCTGGCTGGTCGGGCCGCTGGACCCGGCGGACGTCGCCCGGATCCGGGAGCTGACGGCGGCGATGCCGGCGCGGGCCCGCGCGGTGCCGGTCGGGCCGCACCCGGCGGACCCGCTGACCCTGCCGGACGCGCACACCCTGCTGCGGGGTTTCCTCGACGCGGTCGCCGACACCCTGCCCCGGTCCCCCGCCGCCCGGCACGCCGCCGGCACCGACGTGTACGCCGCGCCGGCCCCGCAGCAGGTGCCACGGCTACGCGGCTGGGCGGAGGAGATCTCCGCCGGCCTCGACTCCGGGGTACGCGTCTCGATCCGCCTCGAAGCCGTCGACGGGGACCTCACCCGCCCCGGGCTGCGGGCGGTGCTCCAGGTGCACAGCCTCGTCGACCCGGCGCTGGTGGTCGACGCGGCCGCGCTGTGGCGTGGCACCGTCGCCGACTTCGGTCCGCGCACCCGGATCGACACCACTCTCGCGGTACGGCGGGCGGCCCGGGCCTGGCCACCGCTGCGGCACCTGCTGGACGCCGCGGTCCCCGACGAGCTTCCGCTGACCGACGAGGAGGTCACCGACCTCTTCACCGACGGGTCGGGCCGGCTCGCCGCGATCGGCGTCGAGGTGCACTGGCCGCGTGAGCTGACCTCCGGCCTGACCGCGCGGGCGGTGCTCGGCGCCACCGACGCTCCCCCGTCGGACGTCGCGGCGTTCTTCGGCGGCGGCGAACTGCTCCGGTTCGACTGGCAGCTCGCCCTCGGCGGACAGCCGCTCACCGCCGCCGAACTGGACGTACTCGCCGAAGCGCACCGGCCCGTGGTCCGGCTGCGGGACCAGTGGGTGCTGGTCGATCCGGAGCTGGCCGCCCGGGCCCGTAAGCCGGCCCTGCCGCCGATCACCGCGATCGAGGCGCTCGGCGCCGCGCTGACCGGAACGGCGGAGATCGACGGTCGTCCCGTCGAGGTCGCCGCCGACGGCTGGCTGGCCGGACTGCGGCGGCGCATCGCCGACCCGGAGCCGACCGGACCGGACGGTGCCGACCGGGAGCGCTCCGGCCGGACGCCGGATGCCGACCGGACGTACGCCGACCCGGACCGGATCGGTCCCCCGGCGGGGTTGACCGCGGTGCTGCGGGACTACCAGCTCCGTGGGCTGCGCTGGCTGGCCCGGATGACGTCGCTCGGACTCGGTGGCTGCCTCGCCGACGACATGGGGCTGGGCAAGACGGTGACACTGATCGCGCTGCACCTGCACCGGCAGGCCGATCCGGCGACCGCCGGCCCGACCCTGGTGGTCTGCCCCGCCTCGCTGCTCGGCAACTGGGAACGGGAGATCGAGCGGTTCGCACCGGGTACGCCGGTGCGGCGCTTCCACGGCGGCCGGCGGACCCTGGACGAGGTGGCCGGCGGGTTCGTGCTGACGACGTACGGGACGATGCGGCTGGACACCGACCGACTCGGTGCCGTCCGGTGGGGCCTGGTCGTGGCGGACGAGGCACAGCACGTGAAGAACCGGGCCTCCGGTACGGCGCGGGCGTTGCGGATGATCCCGGCCGCCGCCCGGGTCGCCCTCACCGGCACCCCGGTGGAGAACAACCTCGCCGAGCTGTGGGCGGTCCTGGACTGGACCACCCCCGGCCTGCTCGGCCCGCTCGCCCGATTCCGGGCCCGGTGGGCCAGCCGGATCGAGGCGGACCGGGATCCGGTGGCCGCCCGGGAACTGGCCCGGCTGATCGCGCCGTTCCTGCTGCGCCGCCGCAAGTCGGATCCGGGTATCGCGCCGGAGCTGCCGCCGAAGACCGAGACCGATCATCCGGTCGGGTTGACCGGCGAGCAGGCGGGCCTCTACGAGGCGGTGGTCCGGGAGACGATGGCGCAGATCCGGGACAGTGCCGGGATGGCCCGGCGTGGCCTGGTCCTCAAGCTCCTGACCTCGTTGAAGCAGGTCTGCAACCATCCGGCCCACTACCTGCGGGAGGCGCGGCCCCGGCTGGCCGGCCGGTCCGGGAAACTCGAACTCCTCGACGAACTGGTCGACACGATCGTCGCCGGCGACGGCGCGATGCTGGTCTTCACCCAGTACGTCGCGATGGCCCGGCTGATCGAGCGGCACCTCGGCGACCGTGGCGTGCCGACCCAACTGCTGCACGGCGGCACGCCGGTGCCCCGCCGGGACGAGCAGGTACGCCGGTTCCAGGACGGCGCCGTGCCGGTCTTCCTGCTGTCGCTGAAGGCCGCCGGTACCGGGCTCAACCTGACCCGGGCCGACCACGTGGTGCACTACGACCGCTGGTGGAACCCGGCCGTCGAGGAGCAGGCCACCGACCGGGCGTACCGGATCGGGCAGACCCGGCCGGTGCAGGTGCACCGGCTGGTGACCGAGGGGACGGTCGAGGACCGGATCGCCGCGCTGCTGGCCACGAAGCGGGAACTCGCCGACGCGGTGCTGGCCGGCGGCGACGCGGCGTTGACCGAACTGTCCGACGCCGAACTGGCGGACCTGGTCGCGCTGCGCAGGCCGGCGTGAGTGGGCGCGGCGAGCGGATCGGCTGGCTCGATCGGCGGGCTGTCGGCTGGTCGGTGGGCAGACTCGTGACGACGACGAGTGCGGCGAGGAGGCGGCATGAGTGACGGTGGTGACCGGATCCGGGGTTTTCCGGCGTTCCCGGCCGGCCGGCGGGCCCGGCAGACCCGCACCTGGTGGGGTGACGCCTGGATCCGCGCCCTGGAGGACACGTCGTTGGACCAGACGCTGCTGCGCAGGGGACGCCGTTCCGCCTCCGCCGGCCAGGTCGGCTCGATCACCGTCAGTCCGGGGCGGATCGCCGCCGAGGTGCACGACGGGGTCCAGGACGTCTTCTACCGGCCCCGGGTCTTCGTCGAACCGATGAGTGACGCCGAGTGGACCCGGTTCCTGGACCAGGTCGAGGCGAAGGCCGGACACATCGCCGCGCTGCTCGACGGGGAGATGCCGCGTGACCTGGTGGCCGCCGCGGACGACGTCGGCGTCCGGCTGCTGCCGGGGCTGGGTGACCTGCAACCGGAATGCGACTGCCCCGAGTGGGGCGATCCCTGCCCGCACGCCACCGCACTCTGCTACCAGGTGGCCTGGCTGCTCGACGCCGATCCGTTCGTGCTGCTGCTGATCCGGGGACGGGGTCGGCGGGAACTCCTGGCCGAACTCCGACGCCGGACCGCCCGCCCGGAGCCGGGCCGCCCGTCGACCGGCCCGTCGACCGGCATCGGCGGGGTGCCGGCCGCGCAGGCGTACGCCGGGCCGGATCCGGTGCTGCCGGAACCGCCGCCCCCACCCGGATCCGACGGGCCCGGGCCGGAGCTGCCGGACGCACCGGGAGTACCGGCGGAGGGATTGCGGGCACTGGTCGACAACGCGGCCGACCGGGCCGCCGCGTTGCTCGGGTTCACCGCCCCGGGTGGGCCCCCGTCGCCGCTGCCGGAACGGTCGGACGCGGTCCGGCTCGCCGCCGCCGGGGCGAGCGGCCCGGCGCTGGCCCGGTTGCGTCGGGCCAGCGGCCAGCCGGCCCGGGAGTTCGGCCGGGCGGTGCGGGCCTGGGAGTACGGCGGCCACGCCGGGCTGGCGGTCCTGGAGGAGTCGTGGCGGCCACCGGCGTCGGGTCTGGCCCGGGCGCGGGCACGCCTCGACGCGGGTTGGGACGGTGACGACCTGCCGGAGCCGCAGGTCTGGCGCAACCGGTGGACGTTCCCGGACCGCCGGGCGCAGCTGCGGTACGGCCGGGACGGGCGCTGGTACCCGTACCGGGAGGCCGCCGACGGCGAGTGGTGGCCGGCCGGAGCGCCCCGTAACGATCCCGCCGAGGCGCTGGCCGACCTGCTCGGCGGCTGATCCCGGATCCGGTCCCGGGGGTGGGTCGGCGCGGCTCGGGCGTCGGGTGTCGCGGGTTACCGGGAGCGGCCGGCCAGCGCGGCCCGGACCGGTCCGGCCTTGGCGGCGGCCTCGGCGACCTCGGCCGTGGGGTCGCTGCCCCAGGTGATTCCGCCGCCGGCCCAGACGTGTACCCGTTCCGCGTCCACGGCCGCGGTGCGGATGGTCAGGCCCAGGTCCAGCCGGTCGGGGCCGATCCAGCCGAGCCCGCCCATGCTGGCGCCCCGGCCGACCGGCTCCAGGGCGGCGATCTGGGCCAGCGCGGCGAGCTTCGGCGCGCCGGTGACCGAGCCGCCGGGGCAGACCGCCCGGAGCACGTCGGCCAGGCCCTGCCCGTCGGCGAGCGTGGCGGAGACCGTGGACTCGGCCTGCCACAGGTCCGACCAGCGGCGGATCGCGTAGAGCTCGTCCACCCGCACCGAGCCGGTCCGGGCGATCCGGGCCAGGTCGTTGCGCTCCAGGTCGACGATCATCACGTGTTCGGCCCGTTCCTTGGCGGATTCGAGCAGTTCCCGGCGGCCCTGACCGGTGGCCGGTCGGGTGCCCTTGATCGGCCGGGTGAACACCCGGCCACCGATGACCTCGACCAGGGTCTCCGGGGAGGCGCACCCGATCGCCCAGCCGGGACCGGTGAGCACCCCGCCGTAACGCGCTCCGGGCAGCCGGGTCAGTCGGGCCAACCCGGGCAGCGGGTTCCCGGTGTACCGGGCGGCACCGTGCCCGACGACGTTGACCTGGTAGACGTCTCCCCGGCCGATGGCCTGCCGGGCCAGTTCGACGGCGGTGGCGTGGCGCTGCGGTGACCAGCTCTCCCGCCACGGCTCCAGCCACCAGCCGTCCGCACCGGGCCGCAGCGCGGCGGTGCCCTCGCCGGGCCGACCGTGCCGGTAGACGACCGCCACCAGGTCGGGGACGTCCGGCGCCGGGCTCGCCGGTCCGGTCGGCATTCCGACCATCCGGGCGCCGGCTGCTGCGGAGACGAACAGCGCCGCGCCGCAGACCGTGCCGGGCCGGGCGTCGGCCGGGTGGCTGCCGGGCCGGGACAGGTCGCGTACCGGCAGGCCGTGTCCGGCGAGGAAGTCTTCGAGCAGCGTGGCGGGGTCGCCCGCCGCCCCGGCCCAGTACTGCAACCGGTCGTGTTCAACGAGCCCGGGTACGCAGTTGGTCGGCGCTCCCGGCAGTCTGACTGGGAGCGCTTCCACGACGGACGGTTCGATCTGCCTCATCCGAAAAGTGGATTCTTTCCGGTGCAGACGGATACCCGCTCGTCATCACCGGGGGTGAGGGGGTACCGTCCGTCACTGGTCATGTGAACCATGCCACAGCACCCCATAGTCCGGAGAAACCCGATGTGCCAGCACCGACCGACCTGTCCCTCCGCTGAAGCGACCGACCGTGAGGCCGCCCGCGTGATCGCCTGCTTCCGTGAACAGGGCTGGAGCCTGCTCTGCAATGGCGTCATCCTGTTCGAGGACACCGGCGAACTGTTGCCCGACGGCAGCACGATAGCCCCGCACCGTGGCCCGGCCCGGCACGCCCTCGTCGGCTGACCGGTTGCTCAGCGTCACCGGCCGCTGTCGCGAACGGCGGCCGGTGACGAATCGTCTCGCCTAGTTCTCGAACGCCTCCGGCGGCGGGCAGGCACACACCAGGTTGCGGTCGCCGTACGCGTCGTCGATCCGACGCACCGGCGGCCAGTATTTCCCGATCCGGTCGACCCCGCCCGGATATGCCGCCACCGAACGCGGGTACGGGTGCGGCCAGTCGTCACCGCTGACCATCGCGGCGGTGTGCGGCGCGTTCGCCAGCGGGTTGTCGCCGTCGCGCCACTCCCCTGCGCCGACCCGGTCGATCTCGGCCCGGATCGCGATCATCGCCTCGCAGAACCGGTCGAGTTCGGCCAGGTCCTCGCTCTCGGTCGGTTCCACCATCAGGGTGCCGGCGACCGGGAACGACATCGTCGGGGCGTGGAACCCGTAGTCGATCAGGCGCTTGGCGACGTCGTTCACGCTCACTCCGGTGGCCTTGGTCAGGTCACGCAGGTCGAGGATGCACTCGTGGGCGACCAGGCCCTTGTTGCCGGCGTACAGCACCGGGTAGTGCCCGCGTAGCCGGGTCGCGACGTAGTTGGCCGCCAGCACGGCCACCCCGGTCGCCCGGGTGAGCCCGTCCGGGCCCATCAGCCGCAGGTAGGCCCACGGGATCGGCAGGATGCCGGCGGAGCCGTACCGGGCCGCCGAGACCGCCGGCCGGGCCGGGCCGTCGGTGCCCAACGGGTCGCCGGGCAGGTACGGGGCCAGGTGCGCCCGTACCGCGACCGGCCCGACCCCGGGGCCGCCGCCGCCGTGCGGGATGCAGAACGTCTTGTGCAGGTTCAGGTGCGACACGTCCGCGCCGAACCGGCCGGGCTTGGCGAACCCGAGCAGCGCGTTGAGGTTGGCGCCGTCGACGTAGACCTGTCCGCCGGCGTCGTGCACCTTGGCGCAGAGCGCCGCGATGCCGCCCTCGTACACCCCGTGGGTGGACGGGTAGGTGACCATGATCGCCGAGAGGCTGCCCCGGTGCGCCTCGATCTTGCGGTCGAGGTCGGCCAGGTCGACGTCACCGTCGCTGTCGCAGCCGACCACCACCACCCGCATCCCGGCCATCACCGCGCTGGCCGCGTTGGTGCCGTGCGCCGACGACGGGATCAGGCAGACGTCCCGGTGCTCCTCGCCGCGCTCGCGGTGGTAGGCGCGGATGGCCAGCAGGCCGGCGAGTTCGCCCTGGGAGCCGGCGTTCGGCTGGACGCTGACCGCGTCGTACCCGGTCACCTCGGCCAGCCAGCGTTCCAGCGAGGCGACGAGTTCGGCGTAGCCGGCGGTCTGGGCGGCCGGCGCGAACGGGTGGATGTCGGCGAACTCGGCCCAGCTGACCGGTTCCATCTCGGTGGTGGCGTTCAGCTTCATGGTGCACGAGCCGAGCGGGATCATGCCCCGGTCCAGGGCGTAGTCGAGGTCCGCCAGTCGGCGCAGGTAGCGCAGCATGGCGGTCTCGGAGTGGTGCGTCCGGAAGACCGGATGGCTCAGGAAGTCGCTGGTGCGGGCCAGCGTGGCCGGCAGCGCGGAGGGCACCTCGGCCTCGGACCGGGCCCGGTCCGGCACCCCGCCCGAGGCGGTTCCGGCGAGCCGGGCGAACACGTCCGCCACCGTTTCCAGGTGCTCCCGGGTGGTCGTCTCGTCGCAGGAGATCCCGACGTGGTCGGCGTCGACCAGCCGCAGGTTGATGCCCCGCTCGGCGGCGTCGGCCAGCACCCGCGCGGCCCGGCCGGGCACCCGGACCAGCAGGGTGTCGAAGTACGCCCGGTGCACGACGGTGATCTGCGGGCTGTCCAGGTCGCGGAGCAGCCGGTCCAGGGTCGCGGCCCGGTGGTGTACCCGCTGCGCGATCGCCCGCAGCCCGGCCGGTCCGTGGTAGACCGCGTACATCCCGGCCATCACGGCGAGCAGGACCTGGGCGGTGCAGATGTTGCTGGTCGCCCGCTCCCGGCGGATGTGCTGTTCCCGGGTCTGTAGTGCCAGCCGGTAGGCGGGGTCGCCGGCCGCGTCCCGGGACACCCCGACGAGGCGGCCGGGCAGCATCCGCTCCAGACCGGAGCGGACCGCCAGGTAGCCGGCGTGCGGCCCACCGAAGCCCATCGGTACGCCGAACCGCTGGGTGGTGCCGGCGGCGATGTCGACGCCGATCTCGCCCGGCGGCCGGAGCAGGGTCAGCGCGAGCAGGTCGGCGGCGACGGTGACCAGTGCCCCGGCGGCGTGCGCGGCCTCGACCAGCGCGCTGTGGTCGCGTACCGCCCCGGAGGCGCCCGGGTACTGCAGGTGCAGTCCGAAGAACTCCGACGGAAGCGGCTCGGTGTCGAGGTCGACGACCCGGACCTCGATCCCGAGCGGCTCGGCCCGGGTGGCCAGTACCGCGATCGTCTGCGGCAGGGTGTCGGCGTCGACCACGTACACCGGGCTCTTGCTCTTGCCGGCCCGGCGGGCCAGGGTCATCGCCTCGGCCGCGGCGGTGCCCTCGTCGAGCATCGAGGCGTTCGCGGTGGCCAGCCCGGTCAGGTCGGTGACCATGGTCTGGAAGTTGAGCAGTGCTTCGAGCCGGCCCTGGCTGATCTCCGGCTGGTACGGCGTGTAGGCGGTGTACCAGGCCGGGTTCTCCAGCACGTTGCGCCGGATCACCGCCGGGGTGTGGGTGCCGTGGTACCCCAGCCCGATCATGGAGACGGCGACGGTGTTCCGGGCGGCGAGCGCCCGCAGTTCGGCGATCACCTCGTCCTCGGTGGCCGCGGGCGGCAGGTCGAGGGTGCCGGTCCAGCGGATCGCCTCGGGGATCGCCGCGTCCATCAGGTCGTCGATCGAGTCGTATCCGACGGTCTCCAGCATCCGGCGTTCGGCTTCGGCGTCGGGGCCGATGTGCCGGTCGGAGAACTGCCCGATGTCGCGGGCGGGGAACTGCGGTGTGGTCATGGGGGCACTCCCGGGCGAGGTCGACGCTGCAACCTCCCCCTCTGTCACGCTCCGCAACGTCGCACAGCGCTCCACAGTCGCCTGCTCACGGGCTCCTTTTGCCTGAGAGGTTCCGGGGAGGATTTGCCCCTTCGGCGCCGCCTGCGGACGTTGCCTGGCGGTCTCTCGCTCGCGAGTGTTGTCGGCGGTGGCAACGGTACCAGCGATCGGGTTTCGTCCGAATTTCGGTCGGGCCGGGATGGATCATCGCTCGGTCCCGCATCGGGGACCCCGACGGCGGGCGCGGCGGTCAGCGGTCGTTCGGGACCCACAGGCGGAACCGGTTAAGCCGGGACGCTGCCGTCAGCCGCGCGATCCGGTATCGCCCAGCTCGTGAAATACCAGCTCATCGTCACCCGGACAGCTATCGTCCGCTGTCTATTGACTCTGAACCGGTTCGGTGTTGTCATCGATCTCACGTTCCCCGGACACCGTGTCGAAATCCGCCCGAAATCCCGACCGGGAGGTACCGATGACATCCCCCCTCGCACGCCGGCTGCTCGCCGCGCTGGCCACCGCCGCGCTGGTCGTCGGCGGTGCCGCCGGCTGCGGCGACGACGGTGACGGCGGCTCCGGCACGGCCGAGGGCAAGATCATCAACGTCTTCTCGGGGGCGAACGCGGGCTTCGTGCCGAACTTCAACCCGTTCTCCCAGAACAGCGTCGCCGGCACCATGAGCGTGCTCTACGAGGCGCTGATCTACTTCAACGGCGCCCGGGCCGACGACGTGCAGCCCCAACTCGCCACGGGCTACGAGTTCGCCGACAACGGCCGGACGCTGAACTTCACCATCCGGGAGGGGGTGAAGTGGAGCGACGGCAAGCCGTTCAGCGCCGAGGACGTGGCGTTCACCTTCAACCTGATCCGGGACCACCAGAAGATCAACCACAACGGGCTGCCCATCGTCGAGGCCGTCGCCAGCGACCCGACGCACGTCTCGATCAAGTTCAGTCAGGGCGTCTACACCCGGCTCAACCTGATCGCCGGCCGGATCTACATGGTGCCCAAGCACATCTGGTCGACCATCGCCGACCCGTCCGCCTTCACCAACGAGAAGCCGGTCGGCACCGGGGCGTTCACGGTGGCGTCGTTCAGCCAGCAGAACTACGTCTTCGAGCGGAACCCGAACTACTGGGAGACCGGCAAGCCGAAGATCAAGGGTCTGCGGTTCCACCAGTTCGCCAGCGCGGACAGCGCGATCGCGGCGCTCGCCGCCGGCCAGCTCGACTGGGCCGGCTCGTTCATCGCCGACATCGACCGGCAGTACGTCAGCAAGGACCCGGAACACAACAAGTACCTCAACGAGTCGCAGCTCTACCTGACCAACCTGATCCCCAACCTGGACAAGGCGCCGTTCAACAGCGTGGCGGTCCGCAGGGCGGTCAGCCTCGCCCTGGACCGGGACCAGATCATCAAGCTGGCCTTCTCCGGATACGGCAAGGAGGCCAGCCCGGCGCAGCTGCCCCGGCCGCTCTGGGACGACTACATCAAGCCGGAGTACAAGGACCGGAAGCTGGAGTTCGACCCGGCCCGCGCGGAGCAGACCCTGCAACAGGACGGCTGGGCCAAGGGCGCCGACGGCGTCTACGCCAAAGCCGGCCGGCGGCTGTCGTTCACCGTCAAGGTGGTGCAGGGCTACAACGACTACATCTCCGCGCTGCAGATCATGACCCAGGCGCTGAAGTCGGTCGGCATCGAGATGAAGACCCAGGAGGTCTCCTTCACCGCCTTCTCCACCGACCAGCAGACCGGCGACTTCGACATGATCATCACCAATCTGTACAGCGAGGGCACCGCCTACAGCTGGTACAGCCGCGGGTTCGCCAGCAAGACCACCGCCCCGCTGGGCCAGCAGGCCGGCTCCAACTACGGCCGGTACCGCAACGCGAGCGTCGACGCCGCCCTGCTGGCGATGGAGAACACCCCACCGGACCAGAAGGACGCGCTCAGGGCCGAACTGTTCAAGATCCAGGACGTGCTGGTCGAGGAGCTGCCGTACATCCCGATCCAGCAGTCCGCCTCGCTGATCGAGTACCGCACCCAGAACATCTCGAACTTCCCGACCGAGCAGAACCACTACGCGCTGACCACTCCGTACAACGGGCCGGACATGGGCATCGTGGCCAAGAACCTGCTTCCGGCCGGCTGAGCGCCCGATGCGCTACCTGCGGCGCAAGGCGCTGTTCTACCTGGTCGCGGTCTGGGCGGCGGTCACCCTCAACTTCCTCATCCCCCGGCTGATCAAGGGCAACCCGGTCGACGCCGTCCTGGCCAAGACCCAGAACATGACGCCGATGTCGCCGGAGGCCCGCCGGGCCCTGGAACTCCAGTTCGGCGTCTCCGACGACCCGCTGTGGCAGCAGTATCTCGGCTACCTCGGCAACCTGCTGCGCGGCGAGTTCGGGCTGTCGGTCAGCTACTACCCGACCCCGGTGGCGAAGGTGCTCAGCCAGAGCCTGCCCTGGACGGTGGTGATGGTCGGGCTGGCCACCGTGCTCAGCGTGCTGCTCGGGATCACCCTCGGCATGCTCGCCGGCTGGCGGCGCGGCACCTGGCTCGACGCGCTGGTGCCGACCACCACCTTCCTGGCCGCCATCCCGTACTTCTGGCTCGCCCTGGTGCTGCTCTACGTCCTGGCCGGAATCCTCGGCTGGTTCCCGCTCAACAGCGGCTACAGCTACGAGACCACCATCGGCCTGAACTGGCCGTTCCTGCGCAGCGCCGTCTACCACGGGATCCTGCCGGCCGCGTCGATCGTGGTCGCCTCGGTCGCCGGCTGGCTGCTCGGGATGCGGAACATGATGGTCTCGACGATGGCCGAGGACTACGTGCTGACCGCCGAGGCCAAGGGGCTCCGCCCCCGACGCATCATGATCCAGTACGCGGCCCGGAACGCCGTACTGCCCAGCGTCGCCGGGTTCGCCATCACCCTCGGCTTCGTGGTCAGCGGCTCCGTCGCCACCGAGATCGTCTTCTCGTACCCCGGTATCGGGATGAACCTGGTCGCCGCCGTCGCCAACGCCGACTACCCGCTGCTACAGGGAATCTTCCTGGTCATCTCCCTCGCCGTGCTCGGCGCCAACTTCGTCGTCGACCTGCTCTACGCGCTGATCGACCCCCGGACCCGGCAGGCCGGCTGAGATGGCGACCATCGAGACCCAGCGCGACGTCACCGGCGAGGTCGTACCCGGCGTCGTGGTCCCGACCAGCCGGCCCCGCTGGCGTGGCCTGCTGCACTCCCGCAAACTCGTGGCCGGTCTGGGCATCGTCGGGTTCTTCGGCCTGGTCGCCGTCGTCGGCCCGCTGCTGGTCGGCGACCCGAACCTGGTCAGCGACGACCGGTTGCTCGGGCCGTCGGCCGACCACCTGCTCGGCACCACCAACACCGGCCAGGACGTGTTCCGGCAACTGGTCGTCGCCACCCGCGGCTCGATGATCGTCGGACTCGTCGTCGGCGTCCTCGCCACCGTCGTCTCGGTGGGGGTCGGCGTCGTCGGCGGATACGTCGGCGGCCACACCGACGAGGGACTCTCCCTGTTCAGCAACGTCTTCCTGGTACTGCCCGGACTGCCGCTGGTGGTGCTGATCACCGACTACGTGCAGACCCGGGGAGCGCTCGCCATCGCGCTGATCGTCTCGATCACCGCCTGGGCCGGCTCCGCCCGGGTGCTGCGGGCCCAGACCCTGTCGCTGCGCTCCCGCGACTACGTCGACGCGGCGCGGGTCAGCGGCGAACCCGGCTGGCGGATCATCACCTTCGAGATCCTGCCCAACCTGCTGCCGCTGATCGCCGCCCAGTTCGTCTTCGCGGTCATCGGCGGCATCCTCACCGAGGCCGCCCTCGCCTTCCTCGGCCTCGGCGGCGCCGGCTCCTGGGGCACCATGCTCTACTTCGCGCAGAACTCGCAGGCCCTCTCCCTCGGCGCATGGTGGTGGTTCGTGCCACCCGGGCTCGCCATCGCGCTGGTCGGCGCCGGACTCGCGCTGATCAACTTCAGTCTCGACGAGCTGATCAACCCCCGACTGCGGGTCGCCCGACGTAACCGCCGGACCGGACCGGGGCACACCCGATGACCGTCGAGGGGGCGCCCGCGCCGCCCGTGCCGGCCGGCGGCACCGACGCCGTGCTGTCGGTACGCGGCCTGAACGTCGTCTACGACGGCACCACCCCGGTACAGGCCGTCCGGGACGTCAGCTTCGACCTGGCCCGGGGCGAGGTGCTCGGCATCGCCGGGGAGAGCGGCTGTGGCAAGTCCACCCTCGCCTACGCGATGACCCGGCTCCTCAAACCGCCGGGCCGGCTCCTCGCGGGCGAGGTCGTCTTCCGTCCCGACGACGGGCCCCCGGTCGACCTGTCGACGCTGCACGGCGAGCAACTGCGCCGGTTCCGGTGGAACCGGGTCGCGATGGTCTTCCAGGGCGCGATGAACGCCCTCAACCCGGTGCTGTCGGTACGCCGGCAACTCGCCGACGTCTTCACCGCGCACCGTCCCGAACTCGGCCGCCGCGAGCGCGAGGACCGGTGCCGGGAACTGCTCGACCTCGTCGGCATCGGGCCGGAGCGGCTCTCGTCGTACCCGCACGAACTCTCCGGCGGGATGCGCCAGCGGGTGATGATCGCGATGGCGATGGCGCTGCGCCCGGACGTGATCGTGATGGACGAGCCGACGACCGCGCTCGACGTCGTGGTGCAACGCGACATCCTGGAGGAGATCGACCGGCTGCGGGCCCGGTTCGGCTTCGCGGTCGTGTTCATCACCCACGACCTGTCGCTGCTGCTGGAGATCAGTGACCGGCTGGCCGTCATGTACGGCGGCCGGATCGTCGAGTACGGCCGCGCCGCCGACATCCACACCGCCGCGCACCACCCGTACACCGTCGGGCTGCTGCGCTCGTTCCCGAGCCTGCGGGGCCCCCGGACGGTCCTGCACGGCATCCCGGGAATCCCGCCGGACCTGTCCCGGCCCCCGCCCGGCTGCCCGTTCACCGCCCGCTGCCCGTACGTCTTCGACGCCTGCCACCGGATCGACCCGGCCCTGCGGCCGGCGCAGACCGGCACGGCGACCAGCCAGGTCGCCTGCCTGCACTACGACCCGGCGATACGGCCCGACGGCCCACCGCCCGAACTACGGGCCGGACGGTTCGACCCCGAGCCGGCACGAGCGGTGACAGTTCACGAACCAGAGGTAGGGCCGGATGACCACGCTGACCGTCAGCCATCTGAGTAAACACTTCCCGCTGCGGGACGGGCGCCGACGCCGGACACTGCGGGCGGTCGACGACGTCTCCTTCGAACTGCGGTCCGGGCAGACGGTGGCGCTGGTCGGCGAGAGCGGCAGCGGCAAGTCGACGATCGCCCGGATGCTGGTCCGGCTGACGTCACCGACCGGCGGGGAGATCCGGCTCGACGGGACGCCGGTGCGGGCGGACCGGCGGGCGGTACGCCGCTACCGGCGGGACGTGCAGATGGTGTTCCAGGACCCGTTCGGGTCGCTGAACCCCTCGCACACGGTGGAGTACCACCTGCGCCGGCCGCTGCGCCTGCACGGGGTGGCCCGGGACTCGGCCGACCTCCGCACCGCCGTACGCGACCTGCTGACCCGGGTCAACCTCACCCCGGCCGACCAGGTGGCCCGCCGGCTGCCGCACGAACTCTCCGGCGGGCAGCGGCAGCGGGTCGCCATCGCCCGCGCGCTCGCGCCCCGCCCCCGGATCCTGCTCGCCGACGAGCCGGTGTCGATGCTCGACGTGTCGATCCGACTGGAGATCCTCAACCTGATCGACCGGCTCAAGCGGGAGGAGGAGCTGGCGGTCCTGTACGTGACCCATGATCTGGCCACCGCCCGCTACTTCGCCTCGTCGATCATGGTGCTGTACCGGGGTCAGGTGGTCGAGTCCGGCCCCAGCGACGACGTGATCCTGCGCCCGGCGCACCCGTACACCCAGTTGCTGGCCTCGGCCGCACCCGACCCCGGCGGCGGTTCACGCACGGTGACCCCCGGCGGCATGCGGGCACTGCGTGGCGGCCAGCAGCCCGCCACCACCGACACCGGCTGCCTGTTCCGGGACCGGTGCCCCGCCGCGATGGACGTCTGCCGCAGCCCGGTGCCGGAGTTCGATGTCGGCGCCGGACACCTGGCCCGGTGCTGGCTGCGGCAGCCCTGAGTAGCACCGCACCGCTCGCGTCGATTCCGACTGGAAGCTTACTGTCGCTGTGGGATGAGGTTGAACGAGGCGAGTAGCCACAGCAGCGGTTCGGTGACCCGGAACGGACGGATTCCGTCCTCACTGATGAGGCCCACTGAATAGCGGGGCGGCGCGCCCAGCGCCGAGACGGCGAAGTATCGGAAGTTGGCGAAGTTGTGGCGCAGTCGCGCATCGATGTCGCCTGCGTCCCAGTCAAGGAGGAGAGCCTGCACCGCGTCGTGGGTGGCCAGACCAGCGGTCTCGTCGTAGCCGTCGACAGGTGGTGGTGGACGCAGCAGCGGGTGTGCCATTCCCAACGCCGTGAAGAGCACGTCGAACTTGGACACCACGACCGCGACCGGGAGCGGAATCCCGCGATCTCCGGCGATCCCGCGGGTGGCTCGCAGGTATTCGGAGATTCTCGTGATGATCGCCCCGTTCGAGCCGGAACGGATAATCCCTTGCACGGGGAGGTGCGCCTGCCTGGCGACCTCCTCGATCAGAAACGGATCGAGGACCAGGATGATCGCGTCCGTGCCGTCGAGATACTGCAGCTCCTGAGTGTCTTCCCGGGTCCGCAGGTCCTCCCCTGCCGTGTCGTAAAGTGCCAGATGTGTGGCCCGGTACCGCCGCAACATGCCAGCCTTTTTGTAGGCTTGTCGCCATTCGATGACCACGGGCTGGCGACGGCCGTCCCGCGCGGCCGCAGTCTGCGAGAGGAGCTGGCCCTCTCGGACCAATCGGTCCACCCCGTCGGTCAACTGTCGCTGCCGCGCCTCGTCATCGCCGAGGCTGACGTCGACGTCGAACCAGATCCGTGCGTTGTTCAGCAACTCCTGCATGAGCACCTGCAGATAGACCGTCTTGCCGCTTGCCACCTCTCCGACGAGAGTGATGGAGCGGGTCGGCGCCGTGCTGAAACCAGAGGTCACCGGGGTGTGGCAGTACGGGCAGACCCGAACGCCGGTGACACCGCCACAGTTAGGGCAGGCGGCTTGTTGCGGCCAGCTCCCCCATCCGCGCCACGGGAACGAGGGATAGCTGGGCTCTGCCCACCCGGTCTCGCGCATGCGGCTCGGATCGGGCGCGCGGCGGCAACCTCCACGTCCGGGCGTGCCGCGACCCACACACTGGTACCAGAGACGATTCCGATTGATCTGGTGGTTGCAGTGCGGGCACTGCGTCGCGTTCATCAGCCCATCCCACAGGCGCGCGACGTCATTCGGACTCCTCCCGGCCGTTCGGTACCGCGAGCTGCTCCACGATCTGGACCGCGATCTGATGGGCATCCTTCATGCGACTGCTCTCGATCTCGATCTCACGTTCCCCATGCCGGATTCGGATCCTGGTGGCCCGGGTCCTGGCCGTCAGCCAGATACCGATCGTCGCGGCCACGGCGGTGACGATCGCGTCGTGGTTGGCGATCACTTCGAGCGCGTCTGTCACCGCGCCCATCTCGCCGGGCTTGGCCTTTGTGACCACCGGCCGGATTCTCACACCGCGAAGGTCAGGCTCGCGCCGCAACCAGTCCTCCAACGCGCGCGACGCTTCCATCCGGTCGGCCGACATAACCGAGAGCAGCATCGAGCTACCCTATTTCGGTGCCCGTCGGATCCGCTAGCACCACTCGGCCCATTCTGAGTTGTCGATTATTGGGATACCTGGACCGCAGATGCTGACTGTTGACCCGGCCCGCTACGCGCGTGAGGTCATCATTCCGCTTCGCGGCTCCCAAGGCCCCTTTCCCGATGACCTCCTGCGGCAGTACGCGATCGATCCCGCCATGACGCCCGCTGACCTACACACCCATCTCGCCTGGTTGCGGGACTTCTGGAAGCGTGCCGTAACCCGCCAGGGTCCCAACGCGCCGGTGTACCGGCGGCTGTTGGCGCTCGACGCCGAGCTGCAGCGGACAGCCGGAACGGCCATGCACGACCCGGTGTGGTGGCGCGACGAGTCGGCGCGGCAGGACCGCCTCAGGCTGGACGTGGTCCGGGCGCTCACCCAGGACCTCCGGAAGGCGTTCGGCACTCAGGTGCTGAGCCGGGCGCAGGAAAAGGATCTCCGACGGCACTACGCGCAACTGCCAACACGGATCCTGGATGACGCAGCTGTCGAGGCAGGTCTGCGGTGGACCGGCGCCGCGAACGTGGCGGAACCCACATCGGTAGCCGCCGCCGTAGCGGAGGCGAGCCTGGCCGCTGGCGACGCAACCGCCGCCGGCCCGCGCGAGGCGCCCCCGCAGCCATCGCAACGCCCGTCGGTGCCGGCGGCGGACCGTCCTCCGCGCGCCGGACGCCTGCCCGTCATGGCGGAGTCCTCGGTCGTGCTGCTCGGCGCCGCGCAGTTCGAGGACGACAACTACCCGCCGCTGCCGTCGGTGCGAAATAACCTGACGGACCTCGCGTCCCGGCTCGCCGACCCTGAACACGGAGGCTTCGACCCCGCACGGGTCCACACGTTCCACGACCCGGGCCCGGCCATAGCCGGCGCCCTGGCTCAGATCGCCGAGGAAACCACCGACACCCTCGTCTTCTACTACGCCGGGCACGGTGTCGTGCCGAGCGACGGAAACCTGCACCTCGTCCTGCACAACACCCGCAGTCGCCACGAGATCTTCACCTCGCTGCCATACGACCAGGTCCGCCGGGCGATGCTCAACAGCCCGGCGGTGAACCGGCTCGTCATCCTCGACTGCTGCTTTTCCGGCCGGGCGATCGAGTGGATGGCGGGGGGCGGACTGGTCAGCGGTCAACTGGACGTCGCCGGTGCCTACACGCTCACCGCCACGTCCGCGACCAGGCCCGCACACGCTGCGGAGGGCTCCCGAAACTCGTCGTTCACCGCCGCGCTGTTGCAGGTCCTGGCCGAGGGAACCCCGGACAGCGACAGGCTGATCCAGGTCAACGAGTTGTACCCGCATCTGCTTCGGCGACTTCGTAGTCACGGGATGCCGGCGCCCTCGCATCAGGGCACCAACAGCATCGGGAATCTCGCGCTGGTCCGGAACCCAATGTGGGGATCGGATGGGAGAATCGCCGAGACGGCCATTTGACCGAGCAGGCTAGTGGCCGGCGGGCGCGGCGGTCCCGGAGACCGTGACCGTGACCCGGCCGTCGGCGAGCCGGTAGAACATCCCGACGACGTCGCACCGGCCGGCGGCCACCGCCTCGGCGAGTTCGGTGCCCGGAGACGTGATCGTGCCGATGGTGTGTTGGATGTGGACGCCGGCAACGCCCGCGTCGTCGGTGATCTGGCGGGAGTGCGCGTCCTCGATGCTGGGGACGACCCGGTCGACGATGGCGCCCAGGCCACGGCCGGGCAGCCGGGTGCCGCTCAGCGCCGCGTGGGTGGCCTGGATGGCGCCGCAGGAGTCGTGGCCGAGGACGACGACCAGCGGCGCGCCCAGAACCACGACGCCGTACTCGATGCTGGCGGTCACCTCGGCACCGACGATGTGCCCTGCGGTCCGCACCACGAACAGGTCGCCCAGGCCCCGGTCGAAGATGATCTCAGCGGCGAGTCGGGAGTCGGAACAGCCGAACACGACGGCGAACGGCCGTTGCGCGGCGGCCACCACCGACCGGTGCTCGGCATCCTGGTGCGGATGGATCCGGGTACCGGTGACGAACCGCTCGTTGCCGGCCAGCAGCTCGTCGAGTGCCTCGGCCGGCCCGGCCGGTCGGTGTTCCAGGTATGCCATGACGTCCCTTTCGACGGTGCCAACCCAGCTGGTGAGCAAAGGTCGACGCCTTCGGCGACCTGATGCGTAACGATCAGATACCACGGATCGTCCCCGCCGGTCAGCCGAAACCAACCCGACCGTGAGCGACGGAACACCGAAACCACGCGGTGCCGCCGGCACCGCGTGGCGGGTGTACACACCGCAGGCTACGGCGTCGGTCGAGCTCCCGGCCGGTTGCGACACGGCCGGAGCGGATCAATAGGGTGGCAGCGTGACCTACGTTGCCGCGGACGACCGCTACGACTCGATGAACTACCGCCGGGCCGGCCGCAGCGGCCTCCGGCTGCCCGCGATCTCGCTCGGCCTCTGGCACAACTTCGGTGAGGAACGCCCGTGGCAGCAGCAGCGGCAGATCTGCCGCCGGGCGTTCGACCTCGGGGTGACGCACTTCGACCTGGCCAACAACTACGGACCGCCGCCCGGTTCGGCCGAGCGGAACTTCGGCCAGGTGCTGGCCGCCGACTTCGCGCCCTACCGCGACGAAATGATCATCTCCACCAAGGCCGGCTACCACATGTGGCCCGGCCCCTACGGCGAGTGGGGTTCCCGGAAGTACCTCGTCTCGTCGCTGGACCAGTCGCTCCGCCGGATGGGACTCGACTACGTCGACATCTTCTACCACCACCGGCCCGACCCGGACACGCCGCTGGAGGAGACGATGACGGCACTGGACGCCGTCGTCCGCGCCGGCAAGGCCCTGTACGTCGGGTTGTCCAACTACGACTCGGTCCAGACCGAGCGGGCCGCCGCGATCCTGGCCGAACTCGGCACGCCGCTGCTGATCCACCAGCCGTCGTACTCGATGATCAACCGGTGGATCGAGCGGGACGGGCTGCTGGACACCCTGGAACAGGCGGGCGCCGGCTGCATCGCGTACAGCCCGCTGGCCCAGGGCCTGCTGACCGACCGCTACCTGGACGGCATCCCGGCCGACTCCCGGGTCCGCACCAGCGTCTTCCTCGACGAGAGTGACCTCGACGAGACGACCATGACGACCGTCCGCGCGCTGAACGGGATCGCCGCCCGGCGGGGACAGTCGCTGGCCCAACTGGCCCTGGCCTGGGCCCTGCGGGACAACCGGATGACCAGCCTCATCATCGGTGCGAGCAGTGTGGCCCAACTCGAGGCGAACGTGGCGGCGCTGGACAACCTCGAACTGACCGACGCCGAACTCACCGAGATCGAGGGCCACCTGACCGGCGCCTGAGCGTCGGGAGCCAGCTGGGCGCGTGCGCGTGAACCTGGCCGGGACGGGAACGCCGATCGGGCGTCCGTCCCGGCCAACCGGTTCGATCAGCGCTGAGCCTCCGGGCGGGGCGACAACGCCGGGCGGCCAGGACTTTGCGGCCCGGCCACCCCCGGGCCGGCCTCGCGGGCGATCCGGTCCATGGTCCGGGCCAGATGCTCACTGCCGTCGTCCAGGTGCCGGGCAGCCGCCTGCATGTGCGAGATCATCATCTCGCCGAAAATCTTCAACGCCTCCCGGGTCGCGACCGTGTCGTCGAAGTTCGACCCGGCCGACGCGCGGTAGTCCTGTACCGCCTTCTCCGCCTCGTTGCGGGCGTCCTCGGCGGCCGCCCGCAGATAGTTCTCGTACTGCACCCTGGCGTACTCGGCGACCCGGCGGGCGTAGTCGTGCGCCTGGGCGATGATCTGCTCCGCCTCCCGCTGCGCCGCCGACAGCAGGTTGACCTCCTTCGCCCCCGGCAACTGCGGCCGGCTGCTGGCACTCGGCAACACCCCGTGCCGATGCAGCTCCACATGGTCGTGCAACCGCTGGTTCTCGGCCCGCAGGTCGGCAACCTGCGTCGCCAACAGGTCGAACTCGTCGGCCACCTGATGACGGAACCGGTCGACGTCCCGGTCGTCGTAGCCCCGACGGGTGAACGCGGACGTCGCGAACTCCCACCGACGGACCCGGTCGGCGGTGAGCCGGACCCGCTGCCCCGAACCGGTCACCGCCGTGGCGCGGTTGTACTCGCTGATCGGGCTGGCGCTCACTGCGTACCTCCATCTGCCGCCCTCTGCTCCTGCACGTCACCGACCCGCCGTCCGGGCGAGTACCACTGCCCGCCCAACGCCTCGTAGTGCAGCTGCCCGGTGTGGTAACCGGCCTGGGTCAGCCCGCTGACCGCGCTCGACACCATCAGGTCCGAACCGCAGACGAAAACGTGCCGGCCACGCCAGTCGCCGTCGGCGAGCGCGCGGTCGACCACCGATACGAACTCGCCGGGACGCGACGGGTCGGCATTGACCACGTACGTCACTCGCAACCATGGGTACGACGCCACCAACTTCTCGATCGCGTCGACGTCGTAGAACTCGGTCCGCGACCGGGCACCGACGTACACGTCGACCCGCCGCCCACCGCCCTCCGCCGCCACCTGCTCCACCAGCGCCTTCAACGGCCCCCAACCGGTGCCACCGGCGAGCAGCAACAGGTCGCCGGCCCCGACCTGGCGGGACGTCAGCCGCTCCCCCAGCGGGGCCGCCAGATGCAGCTGGTCCCCGACACTCGTGCCGTAGACCAACCGGGAACTCACCGCGCCTCCCGGAACGGCCCGAACATGCAACTCGATCGTGCCGTCACTGCGCGGAGCGTTCGCCGGCGAGTAGTACCGCCAGGCCCGGGTCGCCGGACTCGACACCCCGATCGACTGGCCCGGCTCGAACGGCAGCAGGTACTGCGGGCGCAGGGTCAGCACCGCGATGTCGAAGGTACGGGGTTCGTGCGCGACGACCTCGCCGACCCACCACGGCGGGCTGACGTTCTCGGCCGCCGCGGCACCGTCGGACATCACCTTCGCGACCAGCCCGTACGCCGCTGTCCAGTCCTGGGCCAGGTCCTCGGTCCAGTGCTCGCCGAGGAAGTGCGCCAGGGTGGCCAGCAACGCCTCGCCGACCGCCGGATAGTGCTCCGCCCGGACCGCGAACTTGCGGTGGTCGGCGCCGAGCGACTGGAGGAACCCGACCAGCTGGTCCACCTGGTCCACATTGGAGACGACATGCCCGAGCGCGGTGACCAACCGGTCCCGCTGACCCGCCATGTTCGTCGGGAACATCTGCCGGACTTCGGGGTGGGCGAGGAAAAGGGTCGAGTAGAAGTAGAGCGGCACCTGATCGCCGTGCCCGGCGACCAGGTGCCAGCTCTGCTTGAGACGGGCTACGTCCACGGTCAAACGCCCGCCGAGGTACCGCTCGACACCACCTGGTCACGGACCGAAACCAGGGTTGCCCGCACGTCGTCGAGAATGTCCGCCGGCACGCCGAGCTCGGTCAGCGTGTCGATCAGATGCGCGCCGACCCGGGCGTAGTGCTCGTCCGGAATGTCCAGCGGCTGGTGCGCCTCGGCCAGACCTCGGCCGGCGTAGTTGTTCGGACCGCCGAGCACCACCGTCAGCATCAACACCAGATGCCGCCGCTGCTCCTCCATGTTGATGGCGGTGAAGTACGGGGCCAGCTCGGCGTCGGCGAGCACCCGGTCGTAGAACAGCCCAACCGCGGCCTTCACCGACTCCGCCCCGCCGATCCGCTCGTAGTGCGAGGGGCGGGCAGCCGTTCCGTTGCTGGGAGTGTTGGCGCCGGCCGAGGGAGATGACACGGCGCTGTCTTCTGGTTCCGTCACGGTCTTCCTTCCAGCGCGAGAGGGGTCGCGCGGCGTTGAGGGGCGTGGCACAGGTTGCCGACCCGGGGGGCGGATCGCCGACGAGCGGCACTGCGTGGGGACACTACCGCGCCCACCCGTTCTGTGTCATCCGACCCGAAACGGTGTCTTCCGTACACAGCCAATTCGCTATTCATCGATGCCGTTCGACCGGGCGGTCATCATCCCCATGGGATCGGAATCCCGCAAATCACAGGGGCCGCACCGACAATTCACCCAGCCAGCGCATCCCGGACGCCCGGCTCGGGCGGACCGAGAAACACCGGGTCGCGCCCAATCAACACGTCGTACGCCGCCTTCACCGCCGCGAAGTTCTCCCGAAATCCACCCCAGTTCCAGGCCCGCTCGAACCGGCGCACCGAATCGTCCCCGACTCCCACCGCGTCCAGACCGACCCGCCGGCACACCGTCACTGCCCGCGCGATATGGAAGCTCTGCGTGACCACAATGGTCCGATCGACACCGAATATTCGACGAGCCCGCAGACAGGAGTCGTAGGTGTCGAAACCCGCGTGGTCCTCGACCACCTGCCGGGCCGGCACACCCCGGTCGACCAACCAGCGGCGCATCGCCCCCGGCTCGTCGTACTCCCACCGGCCGTGGTCCCCGGACACCAGGATCGCCCGCACCTTGCCGGCATCCAGCAACTCCTTGGCCAACCCCAACCGGGCCGCCAGAAACGCCGACGGCGTGCCGTCCGGATTCACCTGGGCACCCAGCACCAGCGCGACCGGTGCCGCCGGCACCCCGGCCAGATCGTAGACGTGGTCCTCCGCCGACTGGCGAATCCAGAGCACACTGCCGACCACCGAAACCGGCAGCAGGAGCGCCACGGCCAACACCCCGAAAATCAGCCGACGCCACCAACGGCGCCGGCCACCGGGACGGACAATCGGGATGGGACCGGACGACTCCGGCGGACCAGCTGGCATACCACCCATTATGCGACGACGATCATGACGGCTCGGACGCCCGGCCGCAGCAGGTCCCCGCCGCCGCGCTCCCCGGGCGACAGCGCGAACCGCCTCAGCCCGCCCGGCGACGCGCCCGCCGGGCCGCCAACTCGTCACCCGCATCCGCCGCCACCGGCTCCGCGGACGTACCAACCGGCGTCGGCTCCCCCGCCGGCTCGGCCGGCAGATGCGACAGCGACCCCTGGATCTCCTTGAACGCACCACCGATGGCGATCCCGAACACGCCCTGCCCACCCTGCAACAGGTCGACGACCTCCTCCGGAGACCGACACTCGTAGACAGTCGTACCGTCCGAGATCAACGTGATACCGGCCAGATCCGCCACCCCGCGCGACCGCAGCGTCTCGATGGCCCGCCGGATGTTCTGCAGCGACACCCCCGCGTCGAGCAGCCGCTTCACCACCTTGAGCACGACCAGGTCCCGGAACGAGTAGAGCCGCTGCGTACCCGAACCCGAAGCGTCCCGCACACTCGGCACCACCAGCGCCGTACGCGCCCAGTAATCCAACTGCCGATAGCTGATGCCGACGGCCGAACACGCCGTCACACCCCGGTAACCGACCGCGCCGTCCTCGATCGCGGAATCGTCGACCGGGTGATCCTCCGCGACCCGACCATGTCCTTCGACGTGACGCTGGTCCTCACCGCGCCGGTAACCAGATGTCCCCGGATCAGGGTCCTGTGGCTCATGCATCGGACAACCTCCCCGCCCGTGCGGTGACACGTCGTTTCCGGGACGTGCACCCCTCGACAGGCCCAACCCTATAGCCCGGCTGAAGGCTTACCTCGCAGGATTTGCCGCGACACGCCGCACCTCGACGATCACCCCACGCGTACCCGGACGAACCAGAAGTCACCGCGGCCCGACAACACCCCGGCCCCGCGCGGACCGGCGCTCAGCCGGCGAAGTCCTCCGGGCGGACCTGCTCCAGGAACTCCCGGAACTTCTCCACCTCGTCCTCCTGCTCGTCCGGAATGATGATGCCCGCCTCGGACAACACCTGCTCCGCACAGCGGATCGGCGCACCGACCCGCAACGCCAGGGCGATCGAATCACTCGGCCGGGCCGACACCCGCAGACCGTCGCCGATCAGCAGATCGGCATAGAAGACGTTCTCCTTCAGCTCGACAATCTCCACCGCGCGCAACGGCGCCTCCAACGCGGCGAGAATGTCCCGAAGCAGATCGTGGGTCAGTGGACGGGCCGGTTTGACCCCCTGCTGCTCGTAGGCGATCGCGGTGGCTTCGACCGCACCGATCCAGATCGGCAGGTAACGGTCGCCCTCGACCTCTCTGAGCAAAACGATCGGCTGGTTGGTGGGCAGTTCCACCCGAACCCCGACCACGCTCAGCTCGCGCACCGCCGCCTCCGTGTCGCTGTCGTCGTCCCCACCACCGTCCTGCGGCGGCGATGCTACCCGCCGCCGGAGCCGGCATTCCCCTTCCCTGCACGGTACACGGGCCGGGATACCGCCGCCCCACGCGCGCCGCCCGCACCCGCCGCACCCGAGCCGGTTACCCCGGGAAGCCTACGCCACGCCCGCCGACACAGATCTTTCCTGCTGGCCGAGTGCGCGAGCACACACGCCCCGCCCCGGCAAAGGGTGCCGACGGTCCCGCCACACACGCGACCGACGGCACCGTCCAGGAGCGCCGTCAGCGCCCCAGCGTCCCCCGCAACCCGACCCGGACCAACGCGGCGTGCAACCGCTGCGACAGCCCCACCAACTCCCGCGCCGCCTCGGCCGCCCGGGCCCGGGCGGCCGGATCCGACTGCCGCGCCAACGGCGCCACCAACTGGGCGAACAACCCCACCTCACGGTCCGCCGCCGTCCGGTAACCACGCAGATGGCGCGGCTCCAGACCATAGGCGGCCAGACCCGCGACCGCCTGCGTGATCACCAGCGCATCCGCGTCGTACCACCCCGGCGGCTGGGACACCACCAGACCCATCCGCTCCAGCTCGGTCAGCATCGTCTCGTCGATCCCACTACGGGACAGCAACTCGGTCCGCCCCAGCCGGGACTCCGCCGACTCACCCGGCACACCGGCACCGACCTCCCGGCCCGGCACCTCACCGTCCGGCCCGACCGCCACCAGCGACGGCCTCGGCCGCTCCGAGCCCGGCAGCCCCTCCTGAGCCGCCTCCGCGAGCTGCTCACGGATCACCCGCAACGGCAGGTACTGATCCCGCTGCGCGGTCAGGACGAACCGCAACCGCGCCACGTCGTCCCAGCTGTACTTGCGGTAACCCGCCGGCGTGCGTTGCGGCTCGACCAGACCCTCGGACTCAAGAAAGCGCAGCTTGGAAATCGTCGTGTCGGGAAACTCCACCCGTAGCTGCGCCAGCACCTCGCCGATACTCATCAAGGGCTGGCCTCGAGCGACCGCCCCCGGATCGGGAACAGCCGCCGCCGCGCGCTCGTTCACCCCCGGATGGCCCCCTCCTCCGGACGCGGACCGGCGATGAAGACCAGTCGGAACTTGCCGACCTGCACCTCGTCGCCGTTGCTCAGCGTCGCCGCCTCGACCCGCTCCCGATTGACGTACGTCCCGTTCAAACTGCCCACGTCGCGGACGGTGAACGTGCCACTGTCCCGGTGGAACTCAGCGTGCCGTCGCGACACGGTGACGTCGTCGAGGAAGATGTCGCTGTCGGGATGCCGACCGCTCGTGGTCACATCGTGGTCCAGGAGGAACCGGGCACCGGCATTCGGGCCACGTCGCACCACGAGAAGCGCCATGCCCGGAGGCAGCGAACCCGACATGCGGCTTGGAACGACGTCGGTCTCTGGCCCCTCCAACATCTCGTCGAGAGAACCAAGGTTGAGCGTCGATGTGACGTCGAGTGGGGGAAACTCGTCGTCTGGGCGCGTCATTGGGACCACCTCACGGATCTGTTCGGTCGGCGTCGGGGTTGACGGGTCTGGCCGCCGGGCGTTGTCGAGGCCCAGCGGCTGGCTCCCCCGTGCCCGGGAAGGCATTTCCGCAACGCGCAACTATTGGTTCTCGGTCGACTGGGCGAGCCTAGCCAGCGCCGAAATACAGGGCAACCAGACGCGCGGACAGAACCCCGCGCTGGCGTCACCGCGATCAGCTCTCGGTCAAGTCCCGGTAAGCCTCGGCGGTCAGCAATTCGGCCAGCGCCGCCGGATCGCTCGGCGCGATCTGAACCAGCCAACCCGAACCGTACGGGTCGGTGTTGATCACCTCAGGGGTGTCGGCGAGCTGCTCGTTGCGCGCCACCACGGTACCGGTCACCGGGGCGTAGATCTCGGAGACACTCTTGGTCGACTCCACCTCACCGAACGAGTCGCCGGCCTGCACCGCCGCACCCTCGTCGGGAAGCTGGACGTACACGATGTCACCCAACGCGTCCTGCGCGAAATGGGTGATGCCCACCCGCACCGGTCCGCTGCCGTCGCCCGCCACCCACTCGTGCTCGGCGGTGTATCGCAGGTCCTCAGGAATCACCAGACGCGTCCTTCTCCGTCGCACCAATCAACACCGGGACCGGCAGTCGCCGGCCCCGGCCGCGCCGGTCAGGAAACCGGACGCGCGTGTTGCAGATCCTTGGGCGGGCTGAGGGCCGTCACGTCGACCACCTCCCGTTCCTGGATCGCCACGTTACCGCCGTCGCCACTGACCGATGCCACCACCCCGCCCGGGATGTTCAACGCGGTCTGCATCGTCTTCGGATCACCTATGACCATGATCATGTAGGGGCCCGTCAGCCGGCGTCCACTTACTGAGATTCCGCCGCTCGCGTCGAGGAAGTACGTCGATGCGACGATCCGTACCGTCGCGCCGTCACCCCCGGCGATCTGCATCGCCTCCGCGCCCGCACCCCGCAGCTCCTGCACCGCGTCGAGCACCCGGGACGCCGCGATCGGCTTGGTCACCGGCATGAAGCTGACCGTCAACCCGGGACCCCGCGCCGCCAACGTCCCCGCCAGCACGCCCAGCTCGTCCGCCCTCCGGGTCGCCTCGTCCAACGCGGCCTGACGCCCCTGCGCACCCGAATTCAACTGCCGCTGGCTCTCCTCCAGCCCCGCGATGTCCTGCTGGACCCGTTCCTCCTGCGCATCCAGATCCGACAGGATCCGCACCAGGTCCTCCTGGCGGGCGCTCTCCAACGACGCGTCGGTCGAGTTCGACTTCAACTGCACCACCAGGCTGAAACCCAACAGCGCCAGCAGCACCGCGATCATCACGTTGGCCGTGGTCAGCCGCGGCAGAACCCGACGGAACGGCGACCCCACCGGCGCCGCCGCCCGCTCCGACGGCAGCCGCACCGTCTCGTCGTCGGTCGGCAGCCGCACCGTCTCGTGCTCCGACGGCAGCGGCACCGTGGGACCGTCACCGGAATCCGCCGAACCGCTACCCACGCCGCCATCGCCAGGGCGGCCGCCCTCGACGACCGGTGGATCGGCCGCACCGGAGTCACCCGCCGCCGCCCGGAAACCCTCCGGACCACCCTCCGGTCCGTCTCCGGCATCCGAACCGAGCGGGGTACCCGCCGACGCCGGCCCACGCTCGGCACCGTCCGGCGCCCCCGGACCCCCGCCGTTCTCCTTCTCCGACTCAGCCATCGCCACGAACCTACGCCCGGAACAGGTGCCGGCGAATAGCCGCCACGTTGCCGAAGATCCTGACGCCGAGCACGACCACGACACCCGTGGACAACTGCCCACCCACACCCAACTGGTCACCGAGATAGACGATGATGCCCGCGACCAGCACGTTCGAGATGAACGAGATCACGAACTGCTTGTCGTCGAAGATGCCGTCAAGCTTGGCCCGCACCCCGCCGAACACCGCGTCCAGCGCCGCGACCACGGCGATCGGCAGGTACGGCAACAGCGCCGAGGGCACCGTCGGATCCAACCAGACGCCGAGGAGCACCCCGGCGAACAACGCGAGCACAGCGATCATCGGCCACCTCCAAGCGGACTGGGGGACGCCCCCGACCCCGCCGACGACCCGGACCCCGACGACGTCGGAGTGGGCCTGGGCGAGGGTTTGGCATAACGCAACTGCGGTTCGGTCGCCGCCGGCAGAGTGAGATCGTCCACACCCCGGAAGTCGAACGACATCCCGTGCTCCTCGGCGACGCTGTCCAACAACCGCGCCGCGGCGCTGTCCCGGAACCGCCGCTCCAACTGCCGGGGACCGATCGCGGACACCTCGTACGGGCCGATCACCGGCTTGAAGTCGACCAGGATCGCGCCACCGGCCGCCCGGATCGTCGAGGTGGCCGTCAGCCGCTGCCCGTTGATCGAGATCGCCTCCGCCCCACCGCTCCACAGCGCGTTCGCGACGTCCTGCAGATCCCGGTCCAGCACCCGGCCGAGATTGGTCCCGCCGGCCCCGGTGACCGCGTCCGCCTTGGTCGGCGCATCGGCGACCCGGACCACGACCCCGTCACCACGGACCCGACCCAGACCCGTCGACGCCTCCAGGTTCCGCAGGTTGGCGGCCACGCTTCCGGACAACGCCGCGTCCCGCTGCCGGGCGACCTCGTCCCGCAACCGGTCGGACTCGGCCGTCAACCGCGCGTTGTCGGCCTCCCGCTGCTTGATCTGCGCCACCAGGCCCGCCCGGGCCTCGCTCCGGCTCGGCTCCGCCGCCATCGTCTGGCGATAGGCCACCGCCAGCAGAAAGCCCAGCAGAACCAGGGTCACCACGCTCACCGTCCGAGGCGCCGACCGTCGCCAACCCGTGGGCGGAACGGCCCGTCGGCGCTGCTCGGCGGCGTCGGCGTACCCGGGATCGAGGGGGTTGCGGAACAGCTCGGTGAGGAAATCCGGCGCGTAGGCCCGCTTGCCGGGCTCGGTCATGCCACCTCCGCCCGGGAAGATCGGGCCGCCCTGATCAACCGGGCCGCCTGGATCAGGTACAGCGCACCCGCCAGCCAGTAGAGCGCCAGCCCCCACAGGGCGAGGCTCCACCCGATCGCCCCGGCGGCGGTGGCCGCACCGGCGGACGCGTCCGCGAGGAGCAGCGTCGGGAAGGCCGCCAACAGGACGAAGGTGGCCGTCTTGCCGAGATAGTGCACGGGCGGTGGGCGGTAACCGTACCGCCGGAGTACCGCGATGTTGACCGTCATCACGACGTCCCTGGCCAGCAACGCGACGGTGAACTGCCACGGCACCACGTCGCGGACCGTCAGCGCCACCAGCGTCGCCAGGATGTAGAGCCGGTCGGCGACCGGGTCGAGCAGCTCGCCGAGCCGGCTGACCTGGCGCAGGCGTCGGGCGACGTACCCGTCGACCCAGTCGCTCAGACCGCCGACCGCCAGCACGACGAGGGCGGCGACGTCCGCGTGGGTCACCAGGAACAGGTAGAGGAAGAGCGGCACCCCGAGCAGTCGGGTGAAGCTGATCAGATTGGGGACGGTGAGGATCCGCCCCGTGGTGCCGGCGGACTCGGCGGCGGCGCCACCGGTTGGCTGGGTATCACTCGCCCGCGCCGGCCGACGCGACACCGAACCTCCCTCCACGCCACGGTTCGGCGCCCCGCCGCCTGGACGGGTCCGCAGGACCGGTACGCGTTTCCGGCCGACCCCTCCCCCGGAATGCATGCCGCACCCCCGGTGATGCCGGCGCCTGACACAGCTCGGCCTTCGCTGACGCGAGTTCCGTTGCTGCTCAATTGCCGTGCCACTATATCCGGCCGAAATTCGGGCGGGCCGACCGTGCCCGGTGCGTTCGTGGTTTTGTTGTCGCGCAGGATGTGACGTGGGGCACGTCCCGCAAGGCATCCTAGGAAGCTAGAATGACGATTGTCGGCGCCGGTGGTCCGGCGGCACCGGCGCTCGGCTCGCACGGCTTTTTGAGGAAGCAGGATGCCCCGGCAGGTGGGGTCACCTGCCGGGGCATCCTGGACGCTGGTGGCCGCCACGCGCTCGTGGCGTCGACCGGTGCGGGCATTCCGCGCCGGGACGCGTGAGCCCGGGTACGGCCCGGTCAGCCGCTCAGACCCGCCCGGCCGAACAACGGGGCGTACCCGGACGGAAGCTGGGTCAGCACGTCATTGAGTTCCCCGCCGGAGACCGCCTCGGTCACGGTGCACAGGACCGCACTCGCGTCCCACTCGGCGGTGCGGGCCGTCGCACCGGCGCCGGTCGCCACCCGGCCCAGGAACTCCCGCGCCCCGAACCCGCCCGCTCCGCCCTGCCCGGCCGAGATCAGGGTCGCTGCCAGCGGCCCCGGCAACTGGGCGGCCAGGTCCTCGGCCTCGTCCGGATGCAACCGCTGGGCCAGGATCCCGAGCACCAGGTGGGTCACCCGTTCCGCCTCCGCCGCGTCGGCGTACTCGCCGCGCTCCCGTACCTTGGCGAGAAACTCGTCGTACCGCACTCCCCCACCCCCGTCCGGAACCAGACCGCCGAATACCGACCGCCGGCACGGTCTACCCACCGGTGCGGCGATGATGCGCGGGCGGTCCGGTCCGGAACGGGACCGGTCGGATCAGATCCCGGACGGGACCGGTCGGTCTCAGACCCGGGTGATCCGGACCGCGTCGGCGACGACGTACCCGGTGGCACCGCTCCACCGGCTCACCCCGACCACGTTCTTGTCGCCGGCGGTCAGGGTGAAGGTGCCCAGCGACCGCCACGCACCGCCGCCGGTGCTCTGGTCGACGACCACGGTCTGGTTGCCGCTCTTGGTCACCACGATGTACGGGGTGGCGGTGTTGTACCCGGCGATGCCCGGATACCACGCGTCGATCCGGTAGCTGCCCTCCGCCGGAATGTTCGCCTTGTAGTAGGCGACGTCACTGATCGCCTCCGGGTTGGCGTACCGGTAGTCGGCTCCGTAACGCTCGGCGGAGTAGCTGGAGGTGAGCCAGTTGGCGCTCGCGGTGAACCGGCCGCTGGTGGTGTTGTCGATGATGGTGCTGAAGGCGGGCGGCGGGGTGGTTCCGCCGCCCGCGAGCACCTCGGCGACGTCGGTACGCAGCTGCGGCAGCATGCCGTAGAGCACGTTCCCCGGGCAGGCGGTGGCGATGTAGTCGCGGTGCCCGTAGATCCGGGAGGCGCCGATGTCGTACTGCTCGCAGATGTACGCGCAGAACTGCACGAGCTTGTCGTACAGGGCGGCGGGCGGGGTGGCACTGGTGTAGGTGCCCTCGTTCTCGATTCCGATGCCCTTGTCGTTCTGACCGGGACAGTGCGCGCCGACGACCATCCCGCTGCCGGCGCGCAGCCGCGCCAGGCTGTTGTGCCGGCCTTCCATGATGTATCCGCCACGGCTGATCGTGAAGTGCTGCCCCGAGTCGGACCAGCCGTTCCCGTCCATGTGGAAGTTCTGGATGCTGCGGGCCATCGCGAACGCGGCCGCCTGGGTGTAGGTGGTGCTGTTCGCACCGGCGGTGTGGTGGATGACGATCTTGTCGGGCGACGAGGAGATCACGCTCAGCGAGCCTGGGGACCGCGCTCCCCAGGTGGCGCAGCTCGCGATGGTCGGGACGGGGACGGCCAGCACCGACGAGTCGTCGGGCGCCGCCAGCGCCGGTGGGGCGCCGGCGATCGACAGGCCGCCGGTGGCGGCACCGACGCCGAGGAACACTGCGCCGCGTACGACATCGCGGCGGGACAGGGGGTTGCCGGTCACGGGTGGACCTCCAGTAAACGGGGGTTGAAGGTTTCCTTGATAGCGCCGAGCAATGTTGAAGGAATTTTTACCAGACCATCGACGTGTGCCGCTAGAGGCCACAACGACACCCTTCCGCTATATCTGACTATCTCGATAGGTTGAGTAGGCAAGGGACGTGATGACCGGGCGAACCGTGGACAGGAGCACACCATGACCAGATGGACCCCGGACCCCACCTTCTACGCCTCACCCCGCGACGCGGTGGGCGCGCCGCCGGAGAAGCTCGCCTACGTCGCGGCCTTCGACCGCGAGGCGCGCCGGCCCGACGCGATCGCCGTGGTGGACGTCGACCCCGACTCCGCCGGCTACGGCACCGTGGTGGGCTGGACCGACCTGCCGTACACCGGTGACGAACTGCATCACTTCGGCTGGAACGCGTGCAGCAGCGCGCTCTGCCCGACCGCGCCGCATCCGCACGTCGAACGCCGCTACCTGATCGTGCCGGGGCTGCGCTCGTCCCGGATCCACGTACTCGACACCAAGGCCGACCCGACCCGGCCGCGGATCGTCAAGGTCCTGGAAGCGAAGGAACTCGCGGACGGGGCGGGCTACTCCCGCCCGCACACGGTGCACTGCGGTCCGGACGGGATCTACGTCTCCGCCCTGGGCGGGGCGCACGGCGCGGACGGCCCCGGCGGGATCGCCGTACTCGACCACGACACCTTCGAGGTACGCGGTGCCTGGGAGGCCGACCGGGGGCCACAGTTCCTCGCGTACGACGCCTGGTGGCACCTGAACCACGACGTCATGGTCACCTCGGAGTGGGGCACCCCGTCGATGATCGAGGACGGCATCGTCGGCGAACTCCTGCTGGGCCGCAAGTACGGCCACGCCCTGCACTTCTGGGACCTGCGCCAGCGGCGCCACGTGCAGACCGTCGACCTGGGCGACGCGTACCAGATGCCGCTGGAGTTGCGGCCCGCGCACGATCCGACGAAGACGTACGGTTTCGTCGGGGTGGTGATCAGTGTCGAGGACCTCTCCGCCTCGATCTGGGTGTGGCACCGCGACGGCGAACGGTGGACGGCCACCCGGGTGATCGAAATCCCGGCCGAGCCGGCGGACCCGGAACTCCTGCCCGACCTGCTCAAGCCGTTCGGCGCGGTGCCTCCGCTGGTCACCGACATCGACCTCTCCGTCGACGACCGCTTCCTGTACGTCTCCTGCTGGGGCACCGGCGAGCTGCGGCAGTACGACGTCGGCGACCCCTTCCACCCGGTGCAGACCGGCTCGGTGCGACTCGGCGGAATCGTCGGCCGAGCGGCACATCCGGCCCGACCGGACCTGCCGCTGGCCGGCGGGCCACAGATGGTCGAGGTGAGCCGGGACGGTCGCCGGGTCTACCTGACGAACTCCCTCTACGGTGCCTGGGACGACCAGTTCTATCCGGACGGGGTCGGCGCCTGGCAGGCCAAGCTGGATGTCGACCCGGATGCCGGCGGCCTAGCCGTCGACCCACGGTTCTTCCCGCACGGGGACGATTTCCGGGGCCTCCGGGTGCACCAGACCCGGCTGCAGGGCGGGGACGCCTCCTCCGACTCGTACTGCTTCCGGTGACCTGGCAGCAGCTGACCGGGCTGGTCGCGCTCGGCGCGTTCCACGGGCTCAACCCCGCCATGGGTTGGCTGTTCGCGGTCGCCCGGGGACTACAGGAGGGCAGCCGGGCGGCCCTGCTGAGATCGTTGCCGGCGATCGCGGCCGGACACGCGGCATCGGTCGCCGTGGTGGCCAGCCTGGTCAGCGCCACCCGATCGGTGCTGGCGAGCACGGTGGTGGCGCTGCTGACCGGTCTGCTGCTCGTCGGGTTCGGGCTCTGGCGGCTGCTGTCCCGGCGGCACTTCCGGTGGGTGGGGATGCGGCTGTCCCTGGCCCAGTTGGCCGGCTGGTCGTTCCTGGTCTCCTCCGCGCACGGCGCCGGGTTGATGCTGCTGCCGGTGCTGCTGGCCGCCCCGCCCCCGGGCGGGTCCGGGCACGGCGCCCACCTGGCCGCGGCGCCGGCCGGTGCGCTGTCCGGACTGGTGGCGGCGGGAGTGCACACCGGGGCGATGTTCGCGGTGGCCGCCGGCTGCGCGGTGCTGGTGTACGAGGTGCTGGGCACCGGAGTGCTCCGCCGGGCCTGGGTCAACCTCGACCGGCTCTGGGCCGCGGTGCTGGTCACCGCCGGGCTGTTCACCCTGGTCGCCGCGGCCTGACGAATCGGTTGCCGGCGGGACCGTTCCGGTGGCGGTCCCGCCGTCAACCGGCAACGGGACCGCCACCGACCGCCGGAGCCTCGCTCCGCCGCATCGGGTCCTCGCTGTGCTGGGGCGGCATCGGGTCCTCGCCGTGCTGGAGCGGGACCTCGTGGTGGATCCGGCCCGCCAGCGTGGAGAGCCGGTTCCCGCTGCCGCCCCACCGGGCAGCGACGATCTCGGCGGCGATGCTGACCGCGGTCTCCTCCGGGGTCCGGGCCCCCAGATCGAGGCCGAGCGGCGAGGCGAGCCGGCCGAGTTCCGCCTCGGAGAGCCCGGCCGCGCGGAGCCGGGCGAGCCGGTCCGCGTGCGTCCGCCGCGAACCCATCGCGCCGACGTAGCTGACCGGCAGCCGCAACGCCACCTCGAGCACCGGAACGTCGAACTTCGGATCGTGGGTCAGCACGCAGACGACGGTCCGGCCGTCCACCCGTCCGGCGTCCGCCTCGGCCCGCAGATAGCGGTGTGGCCAGTCGACCACCACCTCGTGCGCGTCGGGCAGCCGGCGGCTGGTGGCGAAGACGGGCCGGGCGTCGCAGACCGTCACCCGGTAGCCGAGGAACGCGCCGACCCGGGCCACGGCCGCCGCGAAGTCGATCGCACCGAAGACGATCATCCGGGGCGGGGCGGCGTAGGCCGCGACGAAGAGCAGCAGGTCGTCGCCGCGACGCTGTCCGTCGTACCCGTAGCGGAGCGTTCCGGTGCGGCCGGCGGCCAGCAGCCCCCGGGCGTCGTCCGTCGCCGCCGCGTCCAACCGGTCCCCGCCGAGCGAGCCGGCCGTCCGGTCCGGCCAGACCACCAGCCGGCGCCCGAGCCGACCGGCCGGGTCCGCCTGCCCTGCCGACACGACGGTCACCACCGCCACCGGGGTGCCCGCCCGGATCGCCGCCGCCACCTCGGCGAACTCGCCGAATCCGGTCGGATCCACCCGCTCGACGAAGACGTCGAGAACGCCGCCGCAGGTGAGGCCGATCGCGAACGCGTCGTCGTCGGTCACGCCGTACCGCTGTAGTGCCGGCACGCCGGTAGCGGTCACCTGGCGGGTCAGGTCGTAGACGGCCCCCTCGACGCAGCCGCCGGAGACACTGCCGACCGCCGCGCCGTCCGGCCCGACCAGCATGGTGGCGCCCGCCTGGCGGGGCGCGGAACGCCAGGTGGCGACCACGGTCGCCATCCCGACCGGCTCGCCGGCCCGCCACCAGCGGTCCAGCTCGTCAAGCACGTCACGCATGGCCGTTCACCCGCACCCGTTCCCTCGTGCCGGGTGGGCCGGCTCCGGCCCACCCGCAGCGGTTTCTCCCCGTTGCCGCCATCCTCACGCCATCCGAAGATCGTCCCATATGTCCGATCACTACCCTCGGCCGACCCTTGCCCCGCACTGCGAGATTACGCGGACCCCGATCATCCACCGCCGGACGAACCGGGCTCGGCGAATGGGCCGGACCCGGGCGGGTAGACCAGCCGGGTACGGCGCCGACACGACGGACGGGGGCAGCCTCATGCCAGGACCACGACCGGGAAGCAACGCGTACGACGTCGAGCGTGCACGGCTACGCAAGCGCATCGAGAACTCGGGCCGCGCCAACGACAAGGAGGCGGACGAGGCGGCGAACCGGTACCTCCAGGAGGAGCAGCGGCGTCCCGGCTTCGTCCGGGGCGAACGTGGACTCGGCCCGAAGGGCGAACGCGGCCCCGGAGAGCCGAAATGATCAGCCTGGCCGCCGTCTCCGGGTCGACACGGCGGGACGCAGCGGGTGCTCAGGTCACCGACCTGGTGGACGGTGCGATCGCGGGCGCGGTGGGCAGTGTCGCACTGAACGTGGTCACCTACCTGGACATGACGGTCCGGGCCCGCCCCGCCAGCAGTACGCCGGAGGAGAGTGTCCGGCGGCTGACCGACGCACTGCACATCGGTCTGGGGCCCGAGGACCGGGCGGCGAACCGCCGCTCGGGCCTCGGGCCCCTACTCGGCTACGCAGTCGGCGTCGCGTGTGCTGCCGCTCTCACCACGGTCGGCCTGCGCCGCCTACCCGGTCCGGTGGCGGCCGGGATCCTCGGGGCCGGCGCCATGCTGACGTCGGACGGCATGCTGACCGTCCTCCGGGTCACCGATCCGCGCCGCTGGAGCAGGACGGACTGGCTCTCCGACGTCGTGCCGCACCTCGCGTACGGGATGGCCGCCGTGGCAACCCTCGACCAGCTGGGCCGGGCACGGCGCCCGAACCGGCGGTTACCGTTCCGGGCCCGCATCCACCCCGATTGAGGGTCGGATTCACCGGCGCCCGGTCGTTACTCGGTGCCGCCCGCCACCGGACGTGCCCGGCTCCGCCCGGCCGCCCGCTCGTCGGGATCCTCGGCCACCGGCCGGGCCGCCGGGCCGTACGGGGAGACCTGTTCGGGCGGGATCCGCCGGCCGTCACCACCCCGGACCCGTGACGGGTCACCCGGGCGCGGGCCCTTGCTGTCCTGTACGAGGGGAGTCCGCTCGTTTCGGCGCATCTCCGGCTGCTGCACGTTCGTCATCGCCGTCCCCTTCCCACCGTGGTGCCAATCGTTCCGACTTACCGGCCGGAGGCGTCCCGACCGGTTCGGGTGCCCCGGTTCGGGGCGTGACCGGTGTTTCCACCGGTGCCACGTACCGCTCGGGCACCCGCTGCCGATTACCCGGTGCGGGTGGCGCCATTCGGTCCGCCCGGCCCGGTGCGGCTCCGGACAGCGCGGGTAACCGGGGTACATGAACCGTGAACGCGCCCTGGTACGGGTGCTGCTGGAACGACAGGGGCGTACGTACGCCGAGGAGGCGGGGATCCGACTGGCCGACCGGCCGGGTCCGCTCTATCAGCTGTTGCTGCTCACGACGCTGCTCAGCACCCGGATCCGGGCCGGCGTCGCGGTCGCCGCCGCCCGGGAGCTCTTCGCCGCCGGCTGCCGTACGCCGCAGGGGACCGTGTCGTCGAGTTGGCAGGACCGGGTGGACGCGCTGGGTCGGGGCCACTACCGGCGCTACGACGAGCGCACCGCGACGATGCTGGGGGACGGTGCCCGGTTGTGCCTGGATCGCTGGCACGGCGATCTGCGCCGGCTGCACCACGAGGCCGGCGGCGACCACTCCGCGCTCCGCCGGCTGCTGACCGGCTTTCCCGGCATCGGGCCGACCGGAGCGGACATCTTCCTCCGGGAGGCGCAGGCGGTGTGGCCCGACGTACGACCGTACGCCGACCGGAGGGCGGCCGGTGCCGCGCAACGGCTCGGATTGCCGTCCACCCCGGACAAGCTGGCCAGACTGGTCGGCGGCGGCGATTTTCCCCGCCTGGTCTCGGCGCTGGTACGGGTCTCCCTCGGTCAGCAGTCGATCGGCGAGTTGACCAGGGCGGCGGGTGCCCGCTGAATCGGGTCCGCCGCCGGTCAGCTCACCGGTTTGCCGGTGCTGGGCCTGGTCAGGTACCAGACGGTGAGGCCCGCCGCGACCGCGAGCAGCAGCACCGCGTTGGTGACGCCACCCCCCTCCTCGCCACTGCTGCCGAAGTAGATGACGGCGAGTGCGGCGCCGACCGACAGCAGGGTCCGCAGTCCCTTGTTTTTCACGCAAATTACCCTAATTACGGCACGGGGTTCCGGCAGCGGATCGGCCCCACACCCCCGATCCGGGTGAACGCGTGATCGGCTCGGACGGTGGATGAACCCCGGACGGTGGACGGTCCCGGACGGTGGATGGACCCGGACGGTGGGTAGACGGACCCGGGCGGTGGACGGATCAGTGCTCAGCGTTCGGCGGGCTCCGGTCGCAGCCGGACCAGCCGGATCGCGCGCCCGGCGACCTCGACCACCTCCGCGGTCATCCCGGGAAGCCGCAACGTCTCGCCCGGGGCGGTCGGGATGTGGCCGAGCCGGGCCAGCACCAGCCCGGCGACCGTGGTGTAGTCACCCGATCGCGGCAGGTCGAGCCGGACACCGACATCCGGCAGGTCGTGCAGGGGGAACGAGCCCGGCACCAGCAACGCCCCGTCGTCCTCCCGGACGACGGTCTGCACGTCCCGGTCCGTCTCGTCGTACAGCTCGCCGACGACCTCCTCCAACAGGTCCTCCATGGTGATCAGGCCATCGGTCGCACCCCGCTCGTCCACCACCAGCGCCAGCCGCTGACGCTGTGCGCGCATCTGCCGCAGGGCGTCGGAGACCTGCAGCATCTCCGGCAGGAAGCAGACCGGCCGGACCCGGTCCCCCACCAGCGGCCCGCCGCCGACCAGGTCCCGGACGTGCACCACGCCGACCACGTCGTCCAGTCCGTCCGGGCCGGTCACCGGCGCCCGGGACAGGCCCGCGTCGGCCAACCGGCGCAGTCCCTCCTCGATCGGCAGCTCCGCCGGCAGGCTCGTCACCGCTCCCCTGGGCACCAGGATCTCCCGGAGCGTACGGTCGGCGATCTCGAAGGCGCCGCTGACGATCTCGCGCTGCTGAGCCGAGAAGTTGCGTTGGGTGAGCATCTGTTCCCGCAGCTCGTCGCGGTCCACCTCCTCCCGGGCGGCCCGCGGGTCGCCGCCCAGCATCCGGACGACCAGGTTGGTGGTACGGCTCAGCAGCCACACCGCCGGCCGGGACACCATCGCGAACAGGTCCAGCGGCCGGGCCACCAGCAGACCCCAGCGCTCCGCCCGCTGCATGGCGAGCCGTTTCGGGGCAAGTTCGCCGAGCACCAGCGTGGCGAAGGTCAACACCGCGGTCACCAGCACCACCGCCACCGGCTCGGCGGCGCGGCCGAGGAAACCCAGCGGACCCAGCAGTGGCTTGGCCAGGGACACCGCCGCGGCGGCCGAGGCCAGGAAGCCGGCCAGGGTGATCCCCAACTGCGTGGTCGCCAGGAACCGGTTCGGATCACGGACCAGCCGGACCAGGGTGGCACCCCGCCGCCCTTTCCGGCCGAGCTGGCGCAGCTGCCCCTCCCGCAACGAGACCAGTGCCATCTCGCTGCCGGCGAAGATCGCGTTGAGCAGGATGAGGAGCAGCACCAGCACGACCTGCACGCCGTACCCGCCCACCCGGCCGTCTCCCTCCACTGCCCTGCAAGCCACTTAACCCCAGCCCTTCCGGCCAGGGGCCGGTTTGCCGGTGCCGGTGCCGGAAACAGGACCGACGAGGGCCGGTGCCGGTGCCGGAAACAGGACCGACGGGGTGGCGGTGGCGGTGGCGGAAACGGGACTGACGGGACGCCGCGCGGCCGGACGAGACCGGTCCATCGCAGGGGCTGCGCCGGGCCGGGCGGCTCGGCGTCCGGGGCCATACCCTGCGGCCGACCGGATAGTCGTACAGTCTCGCGGTGACCGAAATCCGGACCACCGTCGACCTGCGCCACCCGCCCGAGCGGGTGTGGCGGGCCCTGACCGACCGTGAGCTGCTGCCGAAGTGGTTCGGATCGGTCGAACCTCGACCCTCGTCGATCAGCCGGTTCGAGCTGCGCCCGGCGGACCTGCCCGAGTTGGACGAGCTGATCACCGTCGAGCTGGTCGAACTCGACCCGCCACATCGGATCGTGGTGCGCTGGCTCGAGGACGGCCAGCCGACCCAGGTGGTGTGCGAGCTGACCCCGACGGCGGAGGGGTGCCGGCTGACGGTGACCCACGGCGACGCCGAGGACCCGTTCCGGGACACGGGGATCGAGGACCCGTTCCTGGACAGCGGGATCGACGACCCATGGCGGCCAACCGATCTGGACCGCCGCGAGCAGGCGTACCAGCAGCTTCTCGACACCCGGCTGCCCGCCGTACTGGATTGGCTGGCCTTCCGGGAGGTCGACCTCCCGGAAGCCACCGCGGTCATCGGGGCCGTCCCGGCCGGTGCGGCGCCGGACCGCCGCTCCCGGCGGAAGCTCGGCATCGGGCTCGCCGTGCTGGCCCTCGCCGTCGGCGCCGTGGTCGTGGTGGCCGGCCTGGCTCGCGGCCGGACCGAGTCCGGCTCCGCCGGGCCGGTGGCCACCGTCGGCAGCCCCGCACCGACCACCGGTCCGGGCACGGCCGGCCCGGCCGCCGGCAGCCCGACGACCGGCCCCGCCACGGCCCCACCGAGCAGGTCCACCCGGCCGACGCCGCGCCGGACGCCGACGACCCCGCCCGCGCGTCCGGCGAACCCGGGACAGCCGGACCTCGCCGCCCGGTACACCACGCTGCGCACCGGGCTCCTCGGTTACCGGGGCGAGGTGGTCGTCACCAACGGCGGCAACGCGGCGGCGAGGAGCTGGACGGTGGTGATCACCCTCCCCGCGGGCGCCGAGGTGTCGACGGCCAGCGGGGCGAGCTTCGTCCAGGAGGACGAGCGGGTGACCTTCACCGGCGCCGCGCTGCCGGCCGACCGGTCGGCGACGATCCAGTTCGAGGTGGTACGCGACGCGACCCTCACCCAGAAGCAACCCACCAGTTGCGTCGTGCAGGACCGGCCGTGCGAGGGCCTGTGAACCGGCGCCGTCAGTAGAGCAGGTAGGGGCGGCGCCGGCGGTCGAACGCCGCCAGCTCCGCCGACCAGGCGCCCACCACGTCGGCCACGTCCGCGCCGGCATCGATCATGGTACGGAGCCGGGTGGAGCCGCTCAGCTTGTCGATCCAGTACGGCCGGGCCGCGTCCCAGGTGTCCGCGCGCCAGGCGAACGCCGGATACTTCCGCGCCTCCACCAGCATCGCCACCCCGGTACGGACCGGATCGAACCGGGCCGGATCGACGACCTTGACCTCCACGCCGGCACAGAGCTTGTTGAGCAGGTCCGGCTTCTGCCCGGCGGCGGTCGGCGAGAAGTACGCCTCCCGGAACTCGACCCCCGGCAGGTCCCGGGCGGCGAGCCGGTCCACCCAGTGGTAGTCGAAATCGTCGGCCAGTCCGCCGACCAGCTCGAAGGGACGGGTGGTGCCGCGCCCCTCGGTGATCGACGCGACCCCCTCGAACATGCAGGTGCCGGGGTAGACCAGCGCGGTGTCCGGGGTCGGCATGTTCGGGCTGGGCAGCACCCACGGCACGCCGGTGTCGGCGGCGAACTCGCTTCGCCGCCAGCCCCGACACTTGATCACGGTCAGCTCCACCGGCCGGCCCGCCTCGGCCGGCAGGAACTCACCGTTGTAGAACCGGGCCAGCTCGCCGACCGTCATGCCGTGCTGCTGGACGATCTCCTTCTTGCCGACTCCCGAGGTGAACGGCGTGGTCATCATCGGCCCGTACGCCCGGCCGCCGATCGGGTTCGGCCGGTCGAGTACGACGTACCGCTTGCCGAGCCGGGCGGCGGCGACCATCGAGTCGTACAGGGTCCAGATGTAGGTGTAGAAGCGGGCGCCGACGTCCTGGATGTCGAAGACCACGGTGTCGACGCCGGCCTGGGTGATCAGTTCGGCCCACTTCGCCTGCGAGGCGCCGTACGCGTCGTAGACCGTGATCCCGGTCCGGGCGTCGATCCCGGTCCCCTCGCTGCCGCCGGCCTGGGCGGAACCCCGGAAGCCGTGTTCGGGCCCGAACGCGGCGGTCAGCTGCACCCTGCCGGAGGCGTGCATCAGGTCCACCAGGTGCCGGTACTTCGCGTCGACCCCGGTCGGGTTGGAGAGCACCCCCACCTTCTGCCCGGCCAGCGCGGCGAATCGGGAGTCGACGAGTACGTCGAGACCGGTGTCGACGCCACGGCCGTGTCCACCGTGCCCGGATCGGCCGTCCGCTGCGTCGATATCCGGTGCGGCGTTCGCCGGGCCGCTGCCCAGGGTGCCGGCCGTCGCGCCGAGGGCGCTCACGGCGGCGGTGCTGGCGAGGAACCTTCTGCGTTGCACGGCGGCCTCCGGGGCGGGGATTCGGGAAGGGGGTCGTCTCGGAAGTTACCTACGCCACATTGGAAGGTCAAGAAGGAAAACTACAGCTCCACCTCTTCGAGGTCGCCCAGCTCGATGTTCTGGATCATCAGCCAGCGGGCCAGCGCCGGCATCCCGTACAGCCACAGCGGTGCCGACTCGGTCGTGCCGTTGGTGGCGTAGATGGCGAACCGCAGGTCAGGGGCTCGAATCGCCTCGATCCGCCAGCGGTGGTTCTTGTCCTGCCACACGGCCGAAGGGTCCATGTCCCCAAGTTAGGCGAGGCACCGCCGGCCCGGTCGCCAAACGCCTGGCAGCCTCGGTAGCGACGCCCCGCTACCGTCGCCACCGTGACGGATTCGCCCGACCACCAGACGGAGCGTCCGCCGGACACGGACACGGGCACGGGCACAGACGCGGACGCGGGCACAGACGCGGACGCGGGCACAGACGCGGACGCGGGCACGGGCACGGGCACGGGTCGAATGTGGCGCCACGCCGCCCGGCTGGTGTTGTCCGGGCTGCTGCTCTTCGCGGTCTACCACCTGGTCCGGGACGTCGCGACGACGTACTTCGCGGCGGACGCCGTCACGCTGTTCGCGGCGGGGCACCGGACCCACCAGTGGTGCCAGCCGGTGTGTGACGAGGTCACGATGCCACTGGAGCTGCTCAACATCGTGACCATCCCGATCGCGCTGCGCCGCCGCCCGACCGGCGCCCTCGGGGTCCTCAACCTGCTCTCGATCCCGCTCTGGGTGCTGGCCTGGCTGCTGCCCTGACCTCGCGTCGTACCCGGCCCGTATGGTGTACGGTGCTCGTTGTCGTACACCATACGGAAATAGGGGGAACGCGTGGCGGCCGACGATATCGTCATCACCGGGGCCAGGGAGAACAACCTCAGGAACGTCTCGCTGCGGGTGCCGAAACGCCAGTTGGTGGCTTTCACCGGCGTCTCCGGGTCCGGCAAGTCCTCCATCGTCTTCGACACCATCGCGGCCGAGGCACAGCGTCAGCTCAACGAGACGTTCACCGCGTTCGCCCGGAACTTCCTGCCCCGGTACGGGCAACCTGACGTCGACACGATCGAGAATCTCTCGGCGGCCATCGTGGTGGACCAGAAGCGGCTCGGCGGCGGCTCCCGGTCGACCGTCGGCACCATCACCGACATCTACACCCTGCTCCGCCTGCTCTTCTCCCGGGTCGGCAAGCCACACGTCGGCTTCTCCAACGCCTTCTCCTTCAACGACCCGCAGGGCATGTGCCCGGAGTGCGAGGGCCTCGGCAAGTCCGTCCAGCTCGACCTCGACACCTTCATCGACCGCTCGAAGTCGCTGAACGACGGTGCCCTGCTGCATCCGGACTTCGCCAAGACCGGCTGGTACTGGAAGATGTACGCCGCCTCCGGCCACTTCGACCTGGACAAGCCGCTCGCCGACTACTCCGAACAGGAGTGGCAGACCCTGCTGTACGGCGACGGCAAGGTCCCGCTGGAGTGGCAGGGCACAACGATCAACTCCACCTACGAGGGCGCCGTCAACAAGTTCACCCGGCTGTACATCCGCAAGGACGCCGCCGAGATGTCCGAACGCAACCGCAAGGTCTTCCTCCGGTACGTCACCGAGCAGACCTGCCCGCTCTGCAAGGGCGACCGGCTCAGCCAGGCGGCGCTGGGCAGTGAGATCGACGGCTACAACATCGCGCAGCTCTGTGCGATGGAGGCGACCGAACTCGTCGCGGTGCTGCGGACCTTCACGGACCCGCAGGGTGCGACGGTGGTGGAGAGCCTGCTGGACCGGGTCGGCAACCTGGTGGACATCGGCCTGGGCTACCTCAGTCTCAACCGGCCGACGGACACCCTCTCCGGCGGCGAGTCCCAGCGGATCAAGATGGTGCGGCACCTGAGCAGCAGCCTCATCGACATGATGTACATCTTCGACGAGCCCAGCGTCGGCCTGCACGCCCGCGACGTCGAGCGGCTCAACCGGCTGCTCGTCAAGCTGCGCGACAAGGGCAACACCGTGCTGGTGGTCGAGCACGACCGGGACGTCATCGAGATCGCCGACCATGTGATCGACATCGGCCCGAAGGGCGGGGCCGGCGGCGGTCAGGTCCTCTTCGGCGGCACGGTCGCCGAACTCCGCACGGCCGACACCCCCACCGGGCGGTACCTGGAACACCGGCTCCCGCTGAAGACCACCTACCGCGAGCCGACCGGGCATCTGAAGGTCGTCGCCGCCGACGTGCACAACCTGAAGAACGTCAGCGTGGACATCCCGACCGGCGTACTCGTGGTGGTCACCGGGGTCGCCGGCTCGGGCAAGAGCACTCTGATCAACAACGTCTTCGTCAGCCAGCATCCCGAGGCGATCGTGATCGACCAGTCCGCCGTCGGCGCCTCGATCCGGTCCAGCCCCGCCACCTACACCGGGCTGCTCGACCCGATCCGGCAACTGTTCTCCAAGGCCAACGGCGTACCCGCCGCGCTGTTCAGCTTCAACTCCAAGGGCGCCTGCCCGAACTGCCAGGGGCTGGGCGTCATCTACACCGACCTGGCGTTCATGGACGGGCTCCGCTCGACGTGCGAGGTGTGCGAGGGTCGCCGGTTCAGTGACGACGTACTCGAACACAAGCTGCGCGGGAAGTCGATCAGCGACGTACTCCGGATGCCGGCCGCCGATGCGCTGGAGTTCTTTCCGGAGAAGAAGCTGCGAACGATCCTCCAGGCGGTCAACGACGTCGGCCTGGGCTACCTCCAGCTCGGCCAGCCGCTGAGCACGCTGAGCGGTGGGGAGTGCCAGCGCATCAAGCTCGCCACCGAACTGCACAAGGGCGGCACCATCTACGTGATGGACGAGCCGACCACCGGGCTGCACATGTCCGACATCCAGCACCTGCTCGACATCATCGAACGGCTGGTCAGCAGCGGTAACTCGGTGGTCGTCATCGAGCACAACCTCGACGTCGTCAAGAACGCCGACTGGATCATCGACCTCGGCCCGGAGGGCGGCAGCCAGGGCGGCACGATCCTGTTCGAGGGGACCCCGGTGCAACTGCTCGACGCGACGAACTCCTACACCGCCGAGTACGTCCGCCGGGACGTCGGCGCCGCCGTCCCGGCCTGAGCCCGTCCTCCGTCCTCACCTCCGTCCTCGGCGCCGGCCGCTGCCTCAGGTCGCGGCCGGCGCCGAACGACCAGGCCCAGGCGTACTTCTTCTACAGCGACGTGAAAATCTCCTGACGTCGCCGCCAGGCCCGCTCGCGGGTCGCGCCCCAGGACGCGGCCCGCGCGTCGCCTCCCGAGCCCACCACTGCCCGGTCAGACCGGCCAGGCGTGGTGCGACCACGACACGGGCCGCCCTAACTCGGGAACATGCTGGTGACGTTGACGAAGGTGCCGGTGATGCCGGCCGCCCGGTCAGAGGCGAGGAAGGCGATCGTCTCCGCCACCTCGGCCAGCCGGGGCGACCGGCGCGTCATCCGAGCCTGGTCCAGCCCAGCCAGGATGCCCGCCAGGGCCGACTCGTCCAGGTTGCTGTTCACGGCGGAGAGCTTCTCCACGGTCAGCGTCTCGGGAATCCCGGCCGTCCAGAGCCCCAGCGCGCGTACGCCATGTGGCCCGACCTCCATGGCGAGGTTGCGGATGAACGTGTCGATCGCCGCGTCGGCGGGACCGGTGCTGCCCATCATCGGGCTGCCGTGCGCGGACCCGCTGTTCAGCGCGAGGATGACTCCCGATCCCTGCCCGATCATCTGTCGCGCGGCCGCCCGCGCGGTGATGAAGTTCGTGCTGATCCCGTTCGTGACCGCCCGGGTCAGGTCGGCCGTCGTCATCTCCACCAGAGGGATGCCCTGCACGTCACCCCGGGGCACGAGGTTCAGCGACACGTCGATCCGGCCCGCGCGGGCGACCACCGACCGGGCGTGTTCCTCGACCGCCGACTCGTCGAACGCGTCGAGCACGTCCACCTCTGCCGCACCGCCGACCTGCCGGATCGCCCCGGCCACGCGGTCGAGCGTCTCTCCGGTCCGTCCGGTCAGGAAGACAGTGGCCCCCTCCCGGGCGAAGGCTGCCGCGACCGCGCTGCCGATCCCGCCACCGCCGCCGTAGATGACGGCGTTCTTCTTCTCCAGCAACATGGTTCTTCCTCCAGCGTGTCGAGTCGCCCGCGTCCACGCCGCGACCGGTATCAGCCGTCACCTGCGGAGTTACGGACGCGAAATGATCGCCGGTTGAGACGTACCGGATCCGGAAAACTCATCGGCCGCACCAGCCCGCCTCCCACTCAGACGGTGAGCGGAAGGCCGAAGGCCGGGAACAGGTGTGGCTCGAAGGTGGTGATCTCCACGATCCGGCCGCCCTCGATCCGCAGCACGTCGAGCATCTGCGCCCGGTACACCGTCGTACCCGGCCGTTGCAGGTAGCCCGCCGCGGCCGGCTGCCGGTTCGCCCGGGTCGGCAGCATCTTCCAGCGTCCTGCGTAGCCGGGCGCGGTGGAGTCGAAGGCCGGTGCGACGAAATCGATGATCGCCCGACGCCCGACGAACCAGAACGGATTCGGCGGCATCGTCAACCGGGCGTCCTCGCTGAGCATCGCGGCCATGGCGGGCACGTCGGCCCGCTCGGCGACCGCCAGATAGCGCCGCAGGATCGCCTCCTCCTCGGCGGTCGGCCGCGCCGGCCGGCTCCACTGCGACCGCTGCCGGGGCAGGTGGCCGCGCAGCGTCGGCCGGGCCCGCTGGAGGGCGCTGTTCACCGAGGCGACGCTCAGGTCCAGCAGTTCCGCCGTCTCCCCGGCCGGCATCCCGAGCACGTCCCGGAGGATCAGCACGGCCCGCTGCCGGGGCGGCAGATGCTGGATCGCGGCCAGGAAGACCAACTCGACCGTCTCCCGGGACACCGCCGCGGCGTCCGGCCCGGCCGCGCCGGACGGCACCTCCGCCAACAGGTCGTCCGGGTACGGCTGTAGCCAGGTGACCCGGGCCGGCGGTTCGGCGCTGCCGTGCTCCATCCCCGGCACCGGCTCGTACCGTCGGGGGCGCCGGGAGTGGCGGCGCAGGAAGTCCAGGCAGGTGTTGGTGGCGATCCGGTACAACCAGGCCCGGAGGCTGGCCCGTCCGGCGAAGTCCTGCCGCCCACGCCAGGCCCGGAGCAGGGTCTCCTGCACGAGGTCCTCGGCGTCGTCGTACGAGCCGACCATCCGGTAGCAGTGCACCTGCAACTCGCGCCGATGCGGCTCCACCAGGCCGGCGAAGGTCCATTCGTCCCCCGCGCGGACGGCGTCGACCAGGTCGGCAGCCGATCCGGTGCCGTCCTCGCCCGAACCGTCCCTGATTTCGTCACGGGTTCCGTCACGGGTTTCATCGGGGGTTTCGTCACGGGCACCCGTCGGCGAGGGCGTCGGCGCCGGTATGTCGGCCGATTTCGTCACGGCGGCCGGCGTGACGATTTCCGAGTTTCCCAGCGGCTCGCTGCCGGCCGCACCGATTCGCGCCGCGTCGAGGGCGGTACGGGCGATACGGCGTAGCCGGCCCACCGAATCCGACAGGTCCCGGACGTCGGAGTAGAACGCCTCGGGCGGCCGTGGCGACAACTCCCGGGCCCGCCGCTGGATGTCGCCGATCAGCTCGGGGGCGCCACCTGTCGACGCCTGGCGGACCCGGTACGCCCGCTGCCGGCAGGACGCCGAGCAGTACACCGCCGTCCGGCCAGTTCTGCCGGGCCGCGACGGCAGCGGTCCACCACAGCTCGGACAGGTCTCTTCCGACATCACGAGGCGAGGCCGGCGCTGACGAGCAGCCGCATCCAGGTGTCGGCGAGTTCACCCTTGTGCGGGCCCTTGCGGATCCGTTCGGTGCCGACGTCGACCCCGATGATGTTCTTCACGAACTGCGGATACATCTCGCCAAGCAGGTAGTCGTCGCAGAAGGCGACGGCGTCGGTGCCGAGGTACCCGATCTCGACGTCTTCGGCGGGGTGCTCGTAGAAGAACACGTAGTCGTCCGGCTCGACGGCGAAGACCCGGCCGTCCTCGACGTCCAGCAGGATCGGGCTTCCGTCTTCGAACTCCACGTCGGAGAAGCGGGTGGGACGGCGTACCCGCCCGATCGCCAGCGGGTTTCCCAGTGGATCATGTGGGTCGCGGCGCCGGGTGATCCAGGCGGTCCGACTGTTGATCTCGACGGGTTGCTCGATCCGGAGACAGGTGCCCTCCACCCGGCGAAAGAGACTGAACACCTCCACCACGCCGTACGGAAGCTCCGGGATGCGCTCCAGCGTCGCCGGTTCCTCGACGACGACACCGAAGCCGTGCTCGGCCTCGAGTCGCTTCAGCACCTCCAACTTGGCCTTGATCGCGGCGAGTCGCCCGGTCGGTTCGCCGTCGATGGCCGGACGCACCAGGGCACCGGTCGGAAGCGGCGGCGGCACCGGTGCTGCCACCGGCTCCGGCGCTGCGGCCGCACCGGTGGTGGCCGTCTCTTCGTACCAGAGGATCATCTCCGGATGGCGGCCCGCCATGCCGTGGTTGACCAACGACTCCATCATCCAGTCGCGGTCCTCCGCGTCCACCGGAAGCGCCCGGAGCCGCTCGAACCAGTCCGCCGCCCCGGCGCCGTCGCCACGCGCCTCGCACACCAGCCCGAGCACGAACAATGCCGCCGGCGCGTCCGGGTCGACCGCGAGCGCCCGCTCGGCAAGAACCTGGGCGTCGTCGAGCCGCCCCGACTCGAACCGGTACTCGGCGAGCGTGGCCAACCCCTCGACGGAGTACGGATTCGCGTCGACCAGCAGTTCCAGCACCTCCAGCGCCGCGGCGCGCGCACCGTTGTCCCACCAGCAGACGGCCATGTCGAGTTGGTCCTCGATCACCTCAGGATCGGTGCGATCCACCGTGGCAGGCTCGCCCATGGCGGCACAGACCGAGGCGTACAGCTCGGCGTACCGGTCCGGCACGCCGAGCAGCCGGAGTGTCATGCCCACTGTGCTCACGTGGCGCAGGCTCGCTTCCCGGCGCAGCCCCTCGACGAAGTCGTCCCGGGCGTCGTCCAGCCGGCCGATCTGCAACCGGGCGAGGCCGAGCCGGAGCCGGATGCCGCCGTCCTCGGGCGCCAGCGCGAGCGCGGTCAGGTAGCCCGCTTCCGCCGCCGGACCGTCACCGAAGGCCGTCAGCAGTGCATCGCCCAGCGTGGCGTGCATGTCGGCGTCCTCCGGAGCCAGCGTGACGGCTCGGCGTGCCGCCGCCACCGCCTCGTCCCCGCGCTCCGGCAGATAAGACAGGACCTCGGCAAGCTGCTGCCAGGCGACCGGGGCGCTGGGGTCGAGATCGAGGGCGGCACGCACATGGGGCTCGGCCTCGGCATGCTCGTCCTGACGGACGAGCGCCTCGGCGAGCGCGAGGTATCCGGTCGGATCCTCGGGATGGGCCTCGATCAGCCGTTCCGCCACCTCGGCCGCCTCTTCCGGACGGTCCAGGTTCTCCAGCACCTCGGTGAGCCGGGCCAGCGCCTGAGGGTGATCCGGGTCGGCCCCGAGCACGATGCCGAGCGCCCGTTCGGCATCGGTCCACCGTCCAAGCTCGCACAGGTGGTCCGCTCGCCCGTACCCGGCGTCGATCTCCTCGGAGGTCACCGACGGACGATAACCGATCACGCCGACGACGCGACGCGACCAGCGTCGCGCCGGGCAGGCCACCTCCGACGGAGAACGCGAAGAGGCTGCCGATCACCGCCTCGTGGAACACATCGTCCGGCACCTGGCTGCCGGCAGCCGGTCCGGGTCGGCCGATGGGCGGCCGACCCGGACGTCGGAATCAGGCCAGGTCGAACCGATCGAGGTTCATGACCTTGTCCCACGCGGCCACGAAGTCACGCACGAACTTCTCGCTCGCGTCGGAGGTCGCGTAAACCTCCGAGTTGGCCCGGAGCTGGGAGTGCGAACCGAAAACAAGGTCGACGGCGGTGGCGGTCCACTTGACCTCGCCCGTGGAGCGATCCCGCCCCTCGTACACGTTCTCCGCCGACTCGGCCGTCTTCCACTCGGTGCGCACGTCGAGCAGGTTCAGGAAGAAGTCGTTCGTCAACGTCCCGGGCCGGTCGGTGAAGACGCCGTGCGAGGACTGCCCGGCGTTGACGTTCAACGCCCGCAGGCCGCCGATCAGCACCGTCATCTCGGGCGCGCTCAGGTTCAACATGAACGCCCGGTCCAGCAGCAGGGTCTCCGGCGACAGCTTCTCCCCGGCGCGCAGGTAGTTGCGGAACCCGTCGGCCCTCGGTTCGAGTACGTCGAACGTCTCCACGTCGGTCTGCTCCTGCGACGCGTCCGTACGACCCGGCGCGAACGGGACCGTGATGTCGTGCCCGGCGTTCCTGGCCGCCTGCTCGACCGCTGCGCATCCGGCCAGGACGATCAGGTCGGCGAGCGACACCTTCTTGCCGCCGGACTGTGCGGCGTTGAAGTCCTGCTGGACCCGTTCGAGCGTCTGCAGCACGGTGGCCAGCTCGGCCGGGTTGTTGACCTCCCAGTCCTTCTGCGGCGCGAGGCGGATACGCGCCCCGTTGGCACCGCCACGCTTGTCGGTGGCGCGGAAGCTGGCCGCCGAGGCCCAGGCCGTGCTGACCAACTGGGAGACGGACAGCCCCGACTCGAGGACCTTGCCCTTGAGGGCGGCGATATCCTCGTCAGTGACCAGCTCGTGGTCCACCGCGGGGATCGGGTCCTGCCACAGCTGCTGCTCCGGAACCCACGGACCGAGGTAACGCGAAACCGGTCCCATGTCGCGGTGCAACAGCTTGAACCACGCCTTGGCGAACGCCTCCGCGAGCTGGTCCGGGTTCTGCCAGAAGCGCCGCGCGATCGGCTCGTAGATCGGGTCGATCTTCAGCGCCAGGTCCGACGTCAGCATCATCGGAGCGTGCCGCTTCGACGGATCATGGGCGTCCGGCACGGTGCCGTCGGCCGAGGCGTCCTTCGGCTTCCACTGCTTCGCGCCGGCGGGGCTCTGCGTCAGCTCCCAGTCGTACCCAAACAGGTTGTCGAGGTAGCCGTTGTCCCACTTGATCGGGTCCTTGGTCCACGCGCCTTCCAACCCGCTGGTGAGCGTGTCGGCACCCTTGCCGCTGCCGTAGGAGTTCTTCCAGCCGAGACCCTGCTGCTCGACGGGGGCGCCCTCCGGCTCCGGGCCGAGGTACTGCGGATCGACGGCGCCGTGTGCCTTGCCGACCGTGTGGCCGCCGACGATCAGCGCCACCGTCTCCTCGTCGTTCATCGCCATCCGGCCGAAGGTATCCCGGATGTCCCGGGCGGACGCCAACGCGTCCGGGTGGCCGGCCGGCCCCTCCGGGTTCACGTAGATCAGGCCCATCTGTACGGCGCCGAGCGGGCCGGAAAGCTCCCGCTCGCCGCTGTAGCGCTCGTCACCGAGCCAGGTGTCCTCCGGCCCCCAGAAGATCTCCTCGGGCTCCCAGATGTCCTCACGGCCGAACCCGAACCCGAAGGTCTTGAACCCCATCGACTCGTACGCGCAGTTGCCGGCGAAGACGAGCAGGTCCGCCCACGAGATCTTGCGACCGTACTTCTGCTTGATCGGCCAGAGCAGCCGGCGCGCCTTGTCCAGGCTCGCGTTGTCCGGCCAGCTGTTGAGCGGCGCGAACCGCTGCGAACCGCTGCCGCCACCACCCCGGCCGTCGGCGATACGGTACGTGCCCGCGGCGTGCCAACTCATCCGAATGAAGAGCGGCCCGTAGTGGCCGTAGTCGGCCGGCCACCAGTCCTGCGACGTCGTCATCAGCTCGAAGAGGTCCCGCCTGAGCGCCTCGACGTCGAGCTTCTTGAACTCTTCCGCATAGTCGAAGTCCTCGCCCATAGGGTTGGACCGGGGCGAGTGCTGGTGGAGAACCGAGAGGTCCAGCTGGTTCGGCCACCAGTCCCGGTTGGTCCTGGGCCGGGTCGCCTTGACAGTTGGCGCGGGGATCGCGGGGTTTTCGCTCTCGCTGACGCTCTCGGTCGCGTCTTTCTTGTCAGACACGTCTTTCCTTCCTTGTCTCGGTCTGTCGACCGATTACTCTTGCCGTCGGTTGCTTCGGTCCAAGACTGTGCGGGTCTGTTGTGTCGAGCGTTGTGTGTCTGCGTTCAGCCGTCGGGCACGGCGGAGGTTGCCGTGACACAGGTGGGGCACCGGCAGGCGGTGTGGCCGACCGGGCCGCCGACATCGGCTAAGGCGCTGCGGTATCGACAGACGAGATGGTGGTGGTTGTCCCCGCCCCGCGCTTCGCAGCGCGCCACGGAGTTCATCGGCTCGAAACGCACCACACATGCAGCGGCCAGCGCGTGCAGCAGGTCGTGGACGAACTGGCGGGCAACCCCACCACGAGCTTCACGGACGACACCGATGATCGAACCTGCGTTGGTGTGCGGTTGGTCGTGCACCGCTGACAGCACCGCTACTCGAGGACGCATCACACGCAGAGCAGTCCCGCGCTGCGTGCCCTCGAAGTCCGACGTCCCTGGCACGCCGTGAAGTCTCGCCCTTTTTCTGGAACCAATCAAGTATCGGGAGCCGATCCCCGCTTCGTGTTCGGACCACAGAGCTACAAGATGCGTCTGGCACCTCCTTCGGGCACGGAACGACAGCCGGCCACGACCGCACCAACGGGGCGCGCACGGCGAGCACGGCCGCCAACCGATATCGGCCCCGACCCGGATATCATCGCCCAAAAGCACCACGTCGGTGTTGCCATGCCGGGTTCAGGTGCAACACGAGCGGCGTCGTCCTCGAGGCGCAGCACGGGAAGGACGAGTTCGTCGGGCCACCCGAGCACGTCATGAGCCGTGCACCAGCTGCTCATCTCCGCCGGGGTGAACTCGCTGGCTTGTGGGCACCCCGGCGTGTCGGCGCAGCGTCTCGGGGCAGTACACGTCGAGGTAGCGGAACAGCGACTCGCCCTGACGACTGTTTTATCGGAGACCGCTCAGCATGTCCCGGCACCAGCCGGCGTACAGGATGCCCTCCAGCAAGACGCGGAAGCCGTGGTCGAGGGCGAACCGGACCGTCCGCGCGATCAGCGCCCGGCGCGATACCGCCAGGCAGGTCCCGTTCGCGCAGCATGATGCAACGCAGGTAGGCCTGCTCCGGCTTACTCACCGCTGCGGGTGTGAGCGACGGCGTTGAGCTTGGCAAATATGTCACACACATGTCCCAGACGTATTCGACGGTCGCTGCGCCGCCATGAGATCAATCGGATGTAGATCGTTCATGAGCTCCGGCGCCACCCGCCGCGAGCCTTCGACCAATCCGCGCAGCTCCAACTGTCGGCATACGGAGAGTTCTGTTTGACAAGGCAGAGCCCGGCCTCGTCATCGTCGGTGGGCACTGCGATCTCGTCGAATCCGGTCGGTACTCGATCTTGTAGTAAAGATCCAAATATCGGGGTCTGGCGAAGTCCCACTTCCGTGTGCATAATGCTGCCGTGAATCTTCCTTCAAGCCTCGCCCGCGATGGCGATACCACACAGGCAGAGGGCGCCGAGCACCAAGATCAGGTGATCAGTGGACGACGCGCTCGGATTGCTGACGCCTTCGGGATTATCTCAACCGCAATTACTGCACTCACCCTCATGGCATCCCTTGAGGACATCTGGCTCAAGCTTTCTGGAATTCTCTTCGGCATTGCCGTAGGTATTGCAATTTGGCGAGGCGTTCGTGACTACAGCGTCGGAGACTTGAGTCGTCCGATGATATTCTCATTGCTGGCCGTCGCGACAACCACGGGATTGCTTATTGGCTTACTGGGCGAACGCGCTGGCTCGTCGGATTCTGAGTCTTCATCTGGGGCTCCGCGCTTGGAGTCGCCGGGATCGATCTCTGGAGATCCATCGATCAGCTCCAACGGATCGCCGCAGGGCGGCGCGACGTCCTCCACCGGCTCTGCTGCATTTACCGGCATCGAGAAACCACTTGCGGACATTGATGTAGCCGAGAACGAATTTACCAGAGGGGCGAAACGTATTTCGGGGATTGAATATACAGATAGTCTTTACTCCACCCCAGGCAACCCCCTGGGCCTGGACAGAGCAGACGTGGAGTTCAACCTGGGTAAGAAGTATTCACGCTTCGCGGCGATGGTAGGAGTTTCTGACGAGTCACGGTCAGGCACCATTACCGTGATTAAAATTTACCTAGACGGAAAACCTCTATTTGAGGGAACCTTAAAAGCCGGAGAAGGGCTCGCCGTCGACAGAAAAGTTAGCGGGGGAAACAAGCTCCATATCTGGACGTATGCACCTCATCCCGAAACCCGTGGCGAGGCGGTCATTGGTAATGCCAGAGTGGCGTGACTGCGCCCCGTCGCGCCGTCCCGGCTACAGATCAACGCTCACCAGCAGAAGGGCGCGCGGGATCATCATCTGCCACCGAGATCGTCGCCACGCAGGGTGGAACGGTGTCGCGGCTCGGCATCCTGACCAGGATGTCGGTCATTGATCAGGATTGAGGACGGGTGTCGGCTGGGCGGTTGAACCGGGTGTTGAGCAGTTCGGCTTCGGGGTCGGTGAGGCGTTGAGCGACGCCTTCGATTGAAGGGTCTTCAGCGAAAACTCGACAACTCCGAGCGGTACCACAAGGTCGATGGCGATCAGGTCGTGGAGGTCGACAGGTACGCGTACCGGTGGCGAGGTAACCCACCCCTCACCGTGGGCGAGCGCGTGGTTCTGCCGTCGAACTGGGTCAGCCCGTTCAAGACGGGTCCCGGAACCCTCGAAGGCGTTGTGACGAAGCTTGGCGCAACCTATCGAGGAGAACTCTCCTTCATCATCCGACGGGCCGAGCCTCAAAACGACGGTGCCCGCTGACTTAGCCGGCGGCCAGCGCCCTAGCGGCGGCCAGTACGTACACCCCGAACCCGCGGATTAAGAGTCCCCTGGTCCGATCAGCACGATCCGGGCGTCGTCCGGCAACCGTCGGGTGGCGCCGCGCCGGTCCAGCAACTCCAGCAGTGGCACCGCGACCCGACGGGTCGTACCGAGCGCCTGCCGGGCGGTGCTCAGGGTGAACGGCTGGGGCAGCCCGGCCAGCACCCGTACCGCCTGGTCGACAGCGTCCGGCAGCAGTACGACGTTGTCGGCCAGCCGGAGCAGCGCACCGGCCCGTACGGCGGCACCGATCTCCCGGTGGCCGAGCCCGAACTCGGCGAGCCGGGCCGCCTCCGGGGCGACGAACGGCCGCTCGGCCAGCTCCGCCCCGATCCGGCGCACGGCACGGGCGACCTGCTCGGGCAGCGCGCCGGTCGTCCCGCCCCGGGCGATCCTGCCATTCTGGGCGGATAGCGGCGCGGTGACCAGCACCTCGACCAGCGCCCGGTCCGGCAGGTCCAGCAGCCGTCGCAGGGTGTCGACCGGCACCCCCGACTCCAGCGGATGCGCCTCCACCCACCGGGTCACCTCCTCGACCAGCCGTCGCCGCAGATCGAGCCAGTGATCGGGGTCGGCGTACCAGTCCCCCGCCACCGGCGCGCTCTCGACCGTGACCCCCATCCGTTCCAGTTCACCCCGACGCATCAGCCCCCGACGGGCCAGCTCGGCGTGCTCGTCGGGCCGACCGTCCAGCCCGGCCAGCACAGCGGCCCGAGCCGAAGCCGCCCCCCGCCGGTCCAGCGCGGGCGGTACGACGTCGAGCACGGTCACCCCGCCGGCCACGTGCCGTCGGCCGGGATCGCGGAGCAGCGCCCGGTCGCCGATGCGCAGCGGCAGCGGCCGGTCCAACCGTAGCCGCGCGGTGTCGACGCCGAGTGGACGTACCCGGGCGGTCACCGCGGCCGACCCGACGTGCAGGGTGACCTCCGCCGGCAGCTCGCCCACCGGGTCGCCGACGAGTCGGACGTCCACGAGGTCGGTCTGCTGGAATCGTCCCGGGGTGAGCAGCGCGTCACCCCGCCCGACCTGTTCCAGGGAGACGCCGCGCAGGTTGACCGCGACCCGGGCCACCCCGGCCACCCGTGCGGTCGGCTCGCCCAGCGACTGTAGGCCCCGGATCCGGACCCGCTCGCCGGTGCCGGTCAGCTCCAGTTCGTCGCCGGTCCGCAGTTCCCCGCCGCCGAGGGTGCCGGTGACCACGGTGCCGCTGCCCCGGATGCTGAACGCCCGGTCCACCCACAGTCGCACCGGCAGACCCGGCTCCGGTACCGGCAGCCGGGCCGTGAGCCGGTCCAACGCGGCCCGCAGCTCGGGCAGGCCGGCGCCGGTGACCGCGCTGACCGCGACGGCCTCCACCGACCCCAGCGAGCTGGCCCCGATCTCCGCCTGGGCGAGTTCGGTCGCGGCGGCCGGATCCGCCAGGTCGGACCGGGTCACCACCAGCAGGCCGTGCCGGACGCCGAGCGCGTCGAGCGCGGCGAGGTGCTCGGCCGACTGCGGCATCCAGCCCTCGTCGGCGGCGACCACGAACAGCGCGGCGGGGGCGGGACCGACTCCGGCCAGCATGTTGGGTACGAAGCGTTCGTGTCCGGGTACGTCGACGAACGCGACGACCGCCCCGGACGGAAGTGTGGTCCAGGCGAAGCCGAGGTCGATGGTCATGCCCCGGCGCCGTTCCTCGGCCCAGCGGTCCGGTTCCATTCCGGTCAGCGCCCGGACGAGCGTGGACTTGCCGTGGTCGACGTGTCCGGCGGTCGCGATGACCTGCACGGCTCAGTCCTCCCGCCAGGGTCGGGGCACCCGCAGGATGGCGGCCTGTACCGCCTCGTCGTGCTCGGCGGGTACGCAGCGCAGGTCGAGGAGCAGCCGGCCTCGTTCGAGCCGGCCGAGAATCGGCGGGTCACCGTTGCGCAGCGGCTCGGCGTACTCCTCGGGGAGGGCGAGCGCCCACGATTCCAGCGCGACCTCCGGTGCGCCGCCGCCACCGACGACGGCGTCGGCGGCCAGCACCTCGGCCTTCAGTCCGGCGGCCGCGAGGTGGTCGCGCAGCCGTTCGGTGCGGATCCGCAGCGCGCCGGGGGTGGCCCGCAGGGCCCGCCAGGTCGGGGTCTCCGGACCGGACAGGGTCGCCTCCAGCGCCGCCAGGGTCAGCTTGTCCACCCGGAGCGCCCGAGCCAGCGGATGCCGGCGCAGTCGCTCGACGAGGTCCGCGTCGCCGAGCAGCAGACCGGCCTGCGGACCGCCGAGCAGCTTGTCGCCGCTCGCGGTGACCAGCGTCGCGCCGGCCCGCAGCGCCGACGCCGCGTCCGGCTCGTCGGGCAGCAGCGGATCCGGTGCCAGCAGGCCGGAGCCGATGTCCACCACCACCGGTACGCCGAGGGTGGCCAGTTCCTCGACCGGTACGGCGGCGGTGAAGCCCCGGACGACGAAGTTGGACGGGTGCACCTTGAGTACGAAGGCGGTCTCCGGGCCGATCGCCGCCGCGTAGTCGGCGAGGGTGCTGCGGTTGGTGGTGCCGACCTCGCGGAGCCGGGCGCCGGTGCTGGCCAACAGGTCCGGCAGCCGGAATCCGTCACCGATCTCGACCAGTTCGCCCCGGCTGACCACGATCTCTCGGCCGCCACCGGCACCGGTCCCACCAGCGGTGATCGCGGTCGCGGCGAGGGCGAGGGCGGCGGCGCCGTTGTTGACCACGTGCACCGCCCCGGCCGCCGGCACCGCCTCGGCGAGTGCGGCCATCGCGGTCCGGCCGCGTCGGGCCCGCCGCCCGGTCCGGAGGTCGAGTTCGACGTCGGTGTGCCCGGCCGCCGCCACCACCGCGCTGATCGCCGCACCGGACAGTGGCGCGCGCCCGAGGTTCGTGTGCAACACCACTCCGGTGGCGTTGAGCACCGGGCGTAGGCCGGCGGCGGTCTCCGGCAGCGCCGCCAGGGCGACGGCGAGGACGTCCTCGGGTGGGATCTCGCCCCGCCTGGCCCGGTCCTGGGCGCTGCCCACCACGGCCTTGAGCCGGGCCCGCCCGAGGGTGGCCTCGGCGGCGGCCAGCCGGGGGTCGGCGAGCAGCGCGTCGGTGCGTGGCACGCGCCGCCGAGGGTCGACCGCCCCGTTCATCTCCACCCCGTTCCTGAACCCTTTCACCGGCACTTAACCACACCCGATCTCCAGTCGTACCGGGAAGTCCCGCCTCCCGCCCTTGTGATCATGTGCACAGCGAAGGGGCGACATTCGACGGCTGCGATCGGACGTCCGGAGGTGCGATGGTGGTTCGGTGACGACCACGGAACGGTACCGACTCACCCAGTACGCGCACGGAGGCGGCTGCGCGTGCAAGATCCCGCCCGGCGAACTGGAGCAGGTGGTGGCTGGCCTGGTCGGCACCTCCGCGCCGGCCGGCCCCGGCGAACTGCTCGTCGGGCTCGACGACGGCGACGACGCGGCGGTGGTCCGGTTGGAGTCGGGTACGGCGGTGGTGGCGACCGCCGACTTCTTCACCCCCGTCGTCGACGACCCGTACGACTGGGGGCGCATCGCCGCCGCCAACGCGCTCTCCGACGTGTACGCGATGGGCGGCACCCCGGTGGTCGCGGTGAACCTGCTCTCCTGGCCCCGGGAGGTGCTGCCGCTGACGCTGGCCGCCGAGGTGCTGCGTGGCGGCCTGGACGTGGCCCGGGAGGCGGCCTGTCACGTGGCGGGCGGGCACAGCGTGGACGACCCGGAGCCGAAGTACGGCATGGCGGTCACCGGGATCGCCGACCCGGAGCGGCTGATGCGCAACGACGCCGGTGGGGCAGGGCTGCCGCTGACCCTGACCAAACCACTGGGCATCGGGGTGCTCAACAGCCGGCACAAGCAGACCGGTGAGACGTTTCCGCAGGCGGTGGCGGCGATGACCGAGCTGAATCGGGAGGCGTCCATCGCCGCGGTGGCGGCCGGGGTGCGGTGTGCGACCGACGTGACCGGCTTCGGGCTGCTCGGCCACCTGCACAAGCTGGCCCGGGCGTCCGGGCTGACCGCCCGGGTCGACGCGGCGGCCGTACCGTATCTGGACGGTGCCCGGGAGGCGCTGGCCGCGGGTTTCGTCAGCGGCGGGACCCGGCGGAACCTTGACTGGGTCCGTCCCCACGCCGAGGTCTCCGGGGTGTCCGAGGACGATCTGCTGCTGCTCGCCGACGCGCAGACCTCCGGTGGCCTGCTGATCACCGGTGAGCTGCCCGGCCATCCGGTGATCGGCGAGCTGCTGCCGGCCCGCGATGCCGGGGTGACCCTCGTGGTGACCGGCGGCCGATAACGCGTGGGGCCCCCGGGATCGTCCGATCCCGGGGGCCCGATTGGTACGGCGCGACGCCGACCTGACCGCTGCTACTTGGTGAGCGGGGCCAGCTTCGGGTCGTTGGCGTACGCCTCGACGACGTTCGCCTTGGTCACGATGACCGGCTCCAGCAGGTACGACGGGACGACCTTCACCCCGTTGTTGTAGGACTCGGTGTCGTTGACCTTGGGGTCGTTACCGGCCTGCAGGTCCTTGACCATCCCGATGGTCTCCTTGACCAGGTTCCGGGTGTCCTTGTTGATCGTCGAGTACTGCTCACCGGCGACGATCGACTTGACCGACTCGACCTCGGAGTCCTGCCCGGTCACGACCGGGACCGGCTTGCCGGCACCCTTCACCGAGGTGATGATGGCGCGGGCCAGCGTGTCGTTGGGCGAGAGCACCCCGTCCAGCGTCTTGCTGCTGTAGGTCGAGGTCAGCAGGGAGTCCATCCGCCGCTGGGCGTTCTCGGCCTTCCAGCCGTCGGTGGCGGTCTGCTTGATGTCCTTCTGGCCCGAGCCGACCACCACGGTGCCCTTGTCGATCTCCGGCTTCAGCACGTCCATCGCGCCGTCGAAGAAGACCGCCGAGTTGTTGTCGTCCGACGAACCGGAGAACAGCTCGATGTTGTACGGGCCGTTCGGCTTCTTCGCCTTCATGCCCTCCAGCAGCGCCTGGCCCTGGAGCTGGCCGACCTTGAAGTTGTCGTACGCGACGTAGTAGTCGAGGTCCTTGGTGTTCTTGATCAGGCGGTCGTACGCGATGACGTACGCGCCCTCCTTCTTGGCGGCCTCGACCTGGGTGGTCAACTGCGCGGCGTCGGTCGCGCCGATGACGATGACCTTGGCGCCCTTGGTGACCATGGCCGAGATCTGGGCCTGCTGGTCGGCGACCGTGCTGGTGGCGCCGGCGTACTGGACGTCGGACTGGAAGCCGGCCTCCTTGAGCCCGTTGGTGAAGAGGTCACCGGCGAGGACCCAGTTCTCGGAGGTCTTGGCCGGCAGCGCCACGCCGATCAGCGAGTTCGCGGCGAAGCCCTTCTCGGACCCGGTCGAGCCGGCCCCGTCACCGTCGGATCGCTCGGAGCAGGCCGTCAGTGCCAACAGGGCGATGGCGCCGACCGCCACACCCCTGGCGAGATATTTGCGCATTTGTGCACGTGCCCTTCTTGGAGGTGAGGCGGGGCGGAGGTTTTCCGCCCCGTCGGCGGTGGCCGTCAGCCGGCCACCGGAGTCTTGGCGGGCTCCTGGCCCGACGCGACTGTGGACGCCGGTTCGGCGGGTGCCTCCCGGCGGAACGGGCGGCTCACCGATCCGATGATCGAGAAGCGCCCCCGGTTCTTGTTGTAGACGTCGAACGCGACGGCCAGCAGCAGGACCAGGCCCTTGATGATCTGCACCCGGTCCGAGCCGACGCCCATCAACTGGAGGCCGTTGTTGAGCACGGCCATCACCAGGCCACCGACGATGGAGCCGCTGACCGTGCCGAGGCCGCCGGAGACGGCCGCGCCACCGATGAAGACCGCGGCGATGGCGTCCAGTTCCCAGCCGAGTCCGTCCTGCGGCCCGGAGGCGGCGGAACGGGCGACGAAGATCATGCCGGCCAGGGCCGCCAGGACCGACATATTCATGATCACGAGGAAGTTGACCCGCTTGAGCTTGACGCCGGAGAGTTCCGCCGCCCGGGCGTTGCCACCGACGGCGTAGATGTGCCGGCCGCCGGCGGTGTTGCGGGTGACGAAGGCGTAGATCACGACGAGTACGCCGAGGATGATGCCGGAGATCGGGAAGCTGGTACCGACCCGGCCGCCGGCGAACCGCAGGGTCGCGTACAGCACCACCGCGATCGGAACGGCCACCCGGATCAGCGAGATCCACATCGGCGCCACCTCGGCGTCCATCTCGCGCCGGGTCTTCCGGGCCTTCCACTCCCGGACCACCACGGCCACGCAGACCAGGAGGCCGAGCAGCAGGGTGAGGTTGTTGTACCCGGTGTCCGGTCCGACCTCCGGCAGGAAGCCGGCGCCGATGACCTTGAACCCGTCGGGTACCGGGATCGTGTCGGCGCTGCCGATGTACTGGTTGCCGCCCCGGAACAGCATCATCCCGGCCAGGGTCACGATGAACGCCGGCACGCCGACGTACGCCACCCAGAAGCCCTGCCAGGCGCCGATCAGGGCGCCGACGCCGAGGCCGATCAGGATCGCCACGAACCACGGCACGTTCCAGTCCTGCATGACCCGGGCGACCACGATGCCGACGAACGCGGCGATCGAGCCGACCGAGAGGTCGATGTGACCGGCGACGATCACCATCAGCATCCCGATCGCCAGGATGAGGATGTAGGAGTACTGACTCACCAGCGAGATGAGGTTGCTCGAGTTGAGCGTCAGGCCGTTGGTGAGGATCTGGAACAGCAGGACGATCGCCACCAGCGTGAAGATCATCCCGAACTGTCGGGCGTTGGATGTCGTCCCCGCGAACAGGGACTTCTGGAGGTCCTTGATCTTGCTCACGGCGTCTGCGCCTTCTTCGCTGAGGTCATCTGCTTCATGAGGAGTTCCGGGTCGGCGTCCCGCCGGTCGATGTTGCCGGTGATGGTTCCCTCGAACACCGTGTAGATGCGGTCGCACAGGCCGATCAGCTCGGGCAGTTCCGAGGAGATCACGATGACGCCCTTACCCTGGTCGGCGAGCTGCTGGATGATGTTGTAGATCTCGTACTTGGCGCCCACGTCGATGCCCCGAGTGGGTTCGTCGAGGATCAGCAGGTCCGGATCGGTGAACATCCACTTCGCCAGCACGACCTTCTGCTGGTTGCCACCCGAGAGCTTGGTGACCCCCTCGTCGACCGTGGGCGCCTTGACCCGCAGGCTGGTCCGGTACTGCTCGGCCGCCCGGTACTCGCGGACCTGGTCGACCACGCCGTGGGTCGCCACCTTCGACAGCTTGGCGGCCACCACCGAGGTCTTGATGTCGTCGAGCAGGTTCAGCCCGAGCGACTTGCGGTCCTCGCTGACGTACGCCAGTCCGTTGTCGATGGCGTCCGACACGGACTTCAGCACGATCTCCCGGCCGTCCTTGAAGATCTGCCCGGACTGGTAGACGCCGTACGACCGGCCGAAGACACTCATCGCCAACTCGGTACGGCCGGCTCCCATCAGCCCGGCGAATCCGACGATCTCCCCACGGCGCACCGTGAAGTTCGAGCCCTTGACCACCATGCGGTCGGCCGAGATCGGGTGCCGGACGGTCCAGTTGCGGACCTCGAAGAAGACCTCGCCGATCTTCGGCGTGTGGTCGGGGAACCGGCTGTGCAGCTCCCGGCCGACCATGCCGCGGACGATGCGGTCCTCGTCGACCCCCTGCGCCTTGACGTCGAGGGTCTCGATGGTGTGGCCGTCGCGCAGGATGGTGATCGCGTCGGCGACCTGGGCGATCTCGTTGAGCTTGTGCGAAATCATGATCGAGGTGATGCCCCGCTCCTTGAACCCGCGGAGCAGGTCCAGCAGGTGCTGGGAGTCGGCCTCGTTCAGCGCGGCGGTGGGCTCGTCGAGAATGAGCAGCTTGACGTGCTTCGCGAAGGCCTTCGCGATCTCGACGAGCTGCTGCTTGCCCACGCCGATGTCCTTGATCAGCGTGTCCGGGTCCTCCCGCAGGCCGACCCGGGCCATCAACTCCAGCGCCTGCCGGTTGGCGGCCTTCCAGTCGATCGCGCCGTGCCGGCGTGGCTCGTTGCCCAGGAAGATGTTCTCGGTGATGGACATTCCGGGCACCAGCGCGAGTTCCTGGTGGATGATCACGATGCCGGCCTGCTCGCTGGCCCGGATGTCGGAGAACCGGGACTCGGCACCCTGGTAGACGATGTCGCCGGAGTAGGTGCCGTGCGGGTACACCCCGCTGAGCACCTTCATCAGGGTCGACTTCCCGGCCCCGTTCTCGCCGCAGATCGCGTGGATCTCCCCACGGCGAACCACCAGGTTGACGTCGGAGAGCGCCTTGACCCCGGGAAACTCCTTGGTGATCGAGCGCATCTCCAGAATGACCGGAGCGTCGCTCATCGCCGACGCTCCCCGGTCCGGGCGCGTACGGCGTAGCCGGTCGGAGCGGCAGCAGCCGCCATCCGCCCGTCGTCGGGGCGCCAGAGGGAACCATGCGCGTCCGGCCTCGGTCGGCCGCGCCGCGTCATCAACATCATTGTTGCCTCCGGGCTGTCGTCACCAGGTGACATGCGTTTGTTGCCTGGAGGAACTTATTGTAATACGAGGAAGTTTCGCAAGATTTCGTGACCGACTCTTGACATACTGCCGCGGAACGGGCTAGCCCGTACGGCGGGCCGGGGCGGTGTGGACATCGCACGCCAGGTCCGGGCGAGAAAGAGAGCGTTCAGGCGGAACGCACCGTAGCGCGACAGATCCCCCTGACTTGCCCCGGATGCCGCTTCCCCGCTCCGGGCCGCCACTTCCCCACCCCGTCGCCGGCCGAGCGGCAGGTCACAGGCTATCCCGGCCCCTCGGGCGGCGATTGACCGGGCGGTCCGGCGGCCCCGTTCCGCCCCGGAACGGGGCACCGACGCCCGGCGGCGCTCCGCCGGTCAGGGGCCGGTCACCTCGTCGTCCGGCCGTGGCGTACCGGGCCGCGAAGGCATCCGGGTGATCGGCGGCAGCACCAACGCCACCAGGGCGATCACCGCGAGTACCGTAAACGGCAGGGTGTACGAATTTCCGCTGGCCTCGAACAACGTCGCGGTCAGCAGCGGCCCGACCACGCCCCCGATGCTCCACGCCACGATCATCGCGCCGTAGACCGCACCGGCGTGCGGGGTGCCGAAATAGTCGGCCGCGGTCGCCGGCATCGTGCCGAAGCCGCCGCCGTAGGCCAGGTAGATCAACGCGGCGAGGACGGCGAACAGGGCGAACCCGGCCGCGTGCGGCAGGATGAAGAAGCAGACCGCCTGCAACGCGAGCATCCCGCCGAAGGCCACCATCCGGCCGGTCTGGTCGGAGAGCCAGGCCCAGCAGAGCCGCCCGGCGCCGTTGAACAACCCGAGCACGGCGACCAGGCTCGCGGCAGTGGCCGAACTCACCCCGGCGATCGCCTGGGCGGCATCGGCGGCCTGGGAGATGAAGGCGATCCCGCAGGTGACGTTGAGCGCCAGGATCCCGGTGAGCAGGTACCACTGCGGGGTCCGCAGCGCCTCGGCGAGGGTGTAGACCCGGGTCCCGGCCGGGGCCCGCCCGGTGGTCACCGGAACGAAACCGGGCACCTGGTACCCCGGCGGCGGATTACGGAAGAACGACGCCCCGAGCAGCACCGCGACCAGGTACGCCAGGCCCAGCGGCAGGAAGACGTCGGGCTTGTCGGTGGTGTTGTTCAGCAGGGTCTTCGCCACCGGGGCGGTGATCACGGCGCCGAAGCCGAAGCCGGCCACCGCGATACCCGTGATCAACCCACGGCGATCCGGAAACCACTTGGTGAGCATGGCGATCGGAGTGATGTACGCCGCCCCGAGCCCGATCCCGCCGAGTACCCCGTAGGTGAGCACCAGCAGCCAGAGCTGGTCGCCGTCGGAGACCAGCGAGGCGAGGATGTTGCCCACCGCGTACAGCACCCCGCCGCCGAGCGCGACGGGTCGGGGACCGCGACGGTCCTGCACCCGGCCCCCGATCAGGCTGCCGATGAAGATCGTGCCGATCGCCACCTCGAACGGCAGCACCGCCTCGGCCTTGCTCCAGCCGAACGCCTCCTGGAGCGGCTTGTTGAAGACGCTCCACGCGTACACCGCGCCCAGGGCCAACTGCACCAGCACGGCGGCCACCACCAGGCCCCACCGGCCCGCGGTCGGTCTCCGCTCCCCCTGACCGATCCTGCCTGCTCCTGCCATGAGCGTGACCCCCGTCTCGGCTCATGGATCGGCGCCCGCCCGCGATTACGGGCCGACGCCGGCCCCCCGTTTCTCCCGCCGCTCCCGCTGCGGCAGCACCGTGTACTTCGGGTCCCTGGCGGACGCCACCCCGGCGGAGAAGACCCCGAACCGGGTCAGCACCGAGGACGCCAACAGGGCCGCTCCGGAGAGCGCGGACAGCGCCCGGCTGCGCCGGCCGAGCAGCGCCCCGGCCGTACCGGCCGCGAGCAGCAGCTGCCCGGCCTGGACCAACCGGGCGGACCGGCCGACCCGGTACGGCTCGCCGGTCAACCCCATCCGGGCGATCCGACGCTCGGCGAGCTTCTCGATCACGGCACCGGCCACGGCGAGCCGGACCGCCGGGCCGGCCTGCGCGGTCGGGACGGCGACCAACCCGGCCCCCGCCCCGGCGACCAGCGCGCTGCCCGCGAAGACGAACGGCAGATCCGGGTACGCGTCGTGCCAGGCCGGCATCGCGGTGTCGGCGAGCAGTACCCCGGTGTACGTGGCCAGGGCCGGCGCCGCGACCGCCGAGGCGAGGCCGGCGACGCGTCCGACCGGCGGCAGCAGCCGACGGGCCACGCCGAGCCCGCCGTTCCGGGGTAGCGCCGGAGCGATCTCGCTCACCGCCGCCAGTCCGGCCGCCGGCCCGAACGCGGCCAGGATCCAGGTGCCCATCGACATCGGCGAGGTCGGCTTGAACACCCGCAGCATGTGGTGGAACCGGGCCGGACGGCCGAGGTCGTTGACCAGGAAGTAGGTGCTGGCCCCGACCGCGGCGAGCGCACCGAGTCGGCCCGCCCGGCGCAGTGCCGGGCGGCCGGTGAGATCGGCGCCGGCGGCCAGCAACGCCGTGCCGGCGGCGAGCCCTCCGGTGAACAGGTACGCCGGAATGTCGTGCCGCCACACCGGTGCCTTCACCACCGGCCGGCCGTAGTAGGAGGCGAACTCGGCCGGCGGCACGGCCGTGGGCTCCCCGCCGACGACTCCCGGCCCGGGTCCGTTGCCCCGCCCGGACCCCCGACGCCGCCCACCACCGTTCGGCTGATCGGGGTTGGCCCGGAACTCCCGGAAGTACTCGCCCAGTGGTCCGCCGGAACCTCCCCGGCCCAGGCCGCTCATGCCGTCTCCTCGGTCCGCTCGTCGTCGCCACGACCCGACACACCGAGCCGCCCGGTGCCCTCGCTCCACCTGGTCATGCCCGCTCCTCGCCCCGCTCGTCGCCCCCACGACCCGACACGCCGCGCCGACCGGTGCCCCCGCTCCGCTCGGGTCACGATGGCCGACCGACGAACGCGGCGACCGTGGCCGCCGCCATGGTGAGCGCGGCCAGTCCGGCCCGGCGCCACATCCGGGGCAGGTCCCGGGTGGTCACCACCGGGTCCGGCGGCAGCCCGTACACCTCCGGCTCGTCGAGCAGCAGGAAGAACGCGCCGTCGCCGCCGACGCCGTCACCGGGGTCGTGGCCGTAGAGGCGCGCCTCGGGGACACCGTCGACGTGCAGCCGCTCGACCCGGGCCCTGGCCCGGGCCCGCAACTCGTCGACCTCGCCGTACTGGATCGACTCGGTGGGACACGCCTGGGCGCAGGCCGGGGTCCGGCCCGCCCCGATCCGGTCGTAACACAGCGTGCACTTCCAGGCCCGGCCGTCGTCCTTGCGCTGGTCGATCACCCCGTACGGGCAGGCGGGTATGCAGTAGCCGCAGCCGTTGCAGATGTCCTCCTGCACCACCACGGTGCCGAACTCGGTCCGGAACAGCGAACCGGTCGGGCAGACGTCCAGGCAAGCGGCGTGGGTGCAGTGCTTGCAGACGTCCGACATCATCAGCCAGCGCAGATCGGTCCGCTCGCCCCGGTCGCCCCGGCCCGGCAACTCGGTGCCGGGCATGCCGAGGAACTGCGTCCCGTCCGCCATCCGGCCAGCCGGGGCGGGGTCCGGAGCCGGCGGCAGGCCGGGCCGGGTGCCGACATCGGTGGTGGTTTCGGCGCCCGCCTCGGCGGTGGCCGGACTGATCGGCGGACCGGTCGGGGTATCGAGCATCGGCGGCGACGCCTGCCAGCCGACCGGCCGGGGCTGTTCGACGAAGGCGACGTGCCGCCACGAGTTGGCGGTCAGCGCCCCGGTGTTGTCGTACGACATGCCGAGCAGGTCCAACCCGCTCTCCGGCACCAGGTTCCACTCCTTGCAGGCCACCTCGCAGGCCTTGCAGCCGATGCAGACGCTGGTGTCGGTGAAGAAGCCCATCCGGGGTGGCGGGTCCAGATGGCCCGCCCGCTCGGCGGGGTTCACGGAGGCGCCCGGGGAGTTCGTCTCGACCATGCTCAGGCCTCCCGCTCCGTACCGTCGTCGGTGCCACCGCCGGGCGAGCCGTCGTCGGTCCGGGCGGTGACGACCGATGGATAGTGGCCGTCCAGCCCGGCCCGGCGGCGGTAGTCGGCGAGATAGTCGAGCAGGGCCGGTCCGGTCGGACGCCGCCCGGCCCGGATGTCGCAGGTGCCGACCTTGCTCTCCTGGATCAGTACGTTGGGGTCGAGCGTGGCGCCGAAGAGGTCGTTGGCCGACTCGCCCCGGACCAGCCCCTCGGCACCGAAGTGGTACGGCAGCCACACCTGGTGGATCACCCGGCCCTCCACCCGCAGCGGAGTCAGCCGGTCGGTCACCAGCACCCGGGCCTCGATCACTCCCCGGCTGGTGACCAGGTGCGCCCAGCCCAGATGGGTCAGTCCCCGCTCGACGGCCAGCTCGGGCGAGACCTCCACGAACATCTCCGGTTGCAGTTCGGCCAGGTACTTCACCGTCCGGCTCATCGCGCCCGCGGTGTGGTGCTCGGTCAGCCGACTGACCGTGAAGACGTACGGGAAGACGTCCGCGTGCTGTTCCGGCGGGCTCGGGTTGGTCGGGTTGTCCGGCCGCTCGTAGACCTTCCGGGTCGGATTGGCCTGCTGACCGTAGAGCGGGTTGCGGACCGGCGACTCGGCCGGTTCGTAGTGCGTGGGCATCGGCCCGTCGAGCACCCCCACCGGCGCGAAGAGCCAGCCCTTACCGTCGCCCTGCATGATGAACGGATCGTCGCCGCTGATCCCGGCGACGCCGACGTCGTCCTCGCCGGGCCGGTAGGACGGCGGCTTCGTCTTCTCGAAGTCGGGTACGTCGTGTCCGGTCCACTGGCCCTGCTCGGCGTCCCACCAGACGTACCGTTTCCGCTCGCTCCACGGTCGGCCCTCGGGGTCGGCCGAGGCCCGGTTGTAGAGCAGCCGCCGGTTGGCCGGCCAGGCCCAGCCCCATTCCGGGGCCACCCAGCTCTGCTCCCGGCCCGGCTTGCGCCGGGCAGCCTGGTTGACGCCGTCGGCGAAGACCCCGGTGTAGATCCAGCAGCCGCCGGAGGTGCTGCCGTCGTCCTTCATCTCGGTGAACGTGGCAAGTGGGCGGCCGGTAGCCACCTCGTACCCGTTGATCTCCTGAAGCACGGCGGTGGCGCTCGGCTCGGCGTGCGGACCGTGCGTGGGGTAGTCCCAGGCCAGGTCGAGCAGGGCCCGGTCGCGCGGCAGGGTGGAGCCGGTCAGCTTCTCCCGGATGATCCGGCCGAGGTGGTAGAAGAACCACAGCTCCGAGCGGCTGTCGCCGGGGGCGTCGACGGCCTTCTCCCGCCACTGCAACAGGCGCTGGGTCTGGGTGAAGGTGCCCTCCTTCTCCACGTGCGAGGCGGCCGGCAGGAAGAAGACCTCGGTACGGCAGCGTTCCGGCGCGATCTCGCCGGTCTCCACCTCCCGGCTGTTCTTCCAGAAGGTGGCGCTCTCGATCATGAAAAGGTCCCGGACCACCAGCCAGTCCAGGTTGGCCATGCCCAGCCGCTGGGCGCGGCCGTGCGCCGAGCCGACCGCCGGGTTCTGGCCGAGCAGGAAGTACCCCTTGATCTTGCCGTCGATCATGTTGAACACCTGCTGGTAGGTGCCGTGGTCGCCGGTCATCCGGGGCAGGTAGTCGTAGCAGAAGTCGTTGTCGGCAGTGGCAGCGGCGCCCCAGTACGCCTTGAGCAGGTTCACCGCGTACGCGCGGGCGTTGTCCCAGAAGCCCTTCTGGCCGGGGTGCTGGATGCTGGTGACCCACTTGTCGAAGGTCGGATGCTGCGCGTGCTGCGGCATCGGCAGATAGCCGGGCAGCAGGTTGAACAGCGTCGGGATGTCGGTCGAGCCCTGGATGCTGGCGTGCCCGCGCAGGGCCAGTACTCCACCGCCGGGGCGGCCCATGTTGCCGAGCAGGAGCTGGATGATCGCCCCGGTGCGGATGTACTGCACCCCGACGGTGTGCTGGGTCCAGCCGACCGAGTAGACCAGCATGGTGGTCCGGTCCCGCCCGGAGTTCGCGGCCCAGGCCCGGGCCACCTCCTCGAGCCGCTCCTTCGGGATGCCGCAGACCCGCTCGACCATCTCCGGGGTGTAGCGGGCGTAGTGCCGCTTGAGAATCTGGTAGACACAGCGCGGGTGTTGCAGCGTCTCGTCCCGCTGCACGTGGCCGGTGACCGGCGCGCCGTGCGACTCGTGCCGCAGCCCCGCCGCGCTGTCCCGCTCGGTGGCGGTGTCGTTCGCCCCGTCGCCCTCGTTCCCCGCGTACTGCCAACTGGTCTGCTCGTAGCTGGTCGTCTCGGGATTGAAACCCGAGAAGAGCCCGTCGAGATCCTCGGTGTCGCGGTAGTCCTCACTGACGATGGTCGCCGCGTTGGTGTAGGCGACGACGTACTCCCGGAAGTCCAGCTCGTTCTCCAGGATGTACCGCACGATGCCGCCGAGGAACGCGATGTCGCTACCGGCCCGGATCGGCAGGTAGGTGTCGGCCAGCGCGCTGGTGCGGGTAAACCTCGGGTCGACGTGGTAGACCCTGGCTCCCCGCCGCTTGGCCTCCATCACCCACTGGAAGCCGACGGGGTGGGCCTCGGCCATGTTCGAGCCCTGGATGATGACGCAGTCACTGTTGATCAGATCCTGCTGGAACGCCGTCGCGCCACCGCGACCGAAGCTGGTCCCCAGACCGGGGACGGTGGCGGAGTGTCAAATCCGGGCCTGGTTCTCGATCTGGAGCGCCCCCATCGCGGTGAACAACTTCTTGATGAGGTAGTTCTCCTCGTTGTCCAGGGTGGCCCCGCCCAGGCTGGCGATGCCCAGGGTGCGGTGCAGCGGACGCCCCTCGTCGTCGACGTCCTCCCAGGTCGCGTCGCGGGCGGCGAGGACCCGGTCGGCGATCATGTCCATCGCCGTGGGCAGGTCCAGCTCTTCCCAGTCCGTCCCGTACGGGCGGCGGTAGAGCACCCGCTGCTGGCGCAGTTCGCTGGTGACCAGGGTCTTGCTGGCCGCTCCCTTCGGACAGAGCCGGCCGCGGGAGATCGGGCTGTCCGGATCACCCTCGATCTGGGTCACCCGGCCGTCGGAGACGTAGACCCGCTGTCCGCAACCGACGGCGCAGTACGGGCAGACCGACCGGGCCATCGACTCGGCGGTGTCGGTACGCGGGGTGAGCGCGTCGGACCGGGCGGACTTCGCCGCCGCTCCCCGGCCGAGCGGGTCGGTACCGGTGAGCTGCCGATATACGGGCCAACCCTCAATCCAGGTGCGGACTCCCATTCCCGGCACCTCCTGACAACACGGCCGGTGAGCCGACCACCCGAGAGTAGATCAGCTGGCCAGGCCCCGCATGGGACCGCCGAAATCGGGCGGCGCTCACGGGCGGGCCGCCGGTAGATCTTCCGAACCCGGTCTCCGCCGACCACCTCGCCCGCCGCCCGTCGCGCGGACCGACGCGTACCCGCGGCTTCGCCGGTGGTGTCCGATTACGCCAGCGTCAGCCGGGCGGTTTAAGCCTCGTCTCAATGGCAATGACGCCGCATGGCCGACCGCACTCCGGTGGACGTCATCCTGCCCTGCCTCGACGAGGCCGACGTGTCGCTGCCGGTCCTCCTCGGCGAGGACGACCGCACCGGCTGGTGGGCGATCGCGACCGACGACGTGATCACGGCCGACGACGATGTCCGGCCCGGGGTGGCCGAGCCAGGCGTGGCCGAGGCCGACCCGGGCCGGGAATCGTACGGTCGCGGTCCGGCCGTCGGCGGCACCCGGGCGGGTACCCGGTGAGCAGCAGCCGGATGTACCGCGACGGCAGCCTGGTCGCGCAGGACTTCCCGGCCAACGAGGTCAAGGAACGGCTGGCGGAGGACGATCGCGTGGTCGTCTGGCTGGACATCTGTCAACCGAGTGAGGACGACCTGAGACTGCTCGCCGAGGAACTCGGCATGCACGAACTTGCGCTGGAGGACATCGTCCAGCAGGCCCAGCGGGCCAAGCTCGACCGGTACGACACCCACCTCTTCCTGAACACGTACATGGTGCGGCTGGACGCGGCCGGCGGACTGACCGACGTCGAGGTGTCGGCGTTCGTCAAGCCCCGCGCACTCGTCACGGTGCGTTACAACGACCGGTTCGACATCCGCGAGGTCCTGGCCCGTTGGGACGAGAGCGCCGAACTCGCTCCGCATGGCGTCGCCTTCCTGCTCTACGGCCTGCTCGACACACTGATCGACGGGCACTTCACGGCCGTACAGCAGCTCGACTCGACGCTGGAGCAGGTGCAGGGGGTGATGTTCAAGGGCGGCGCGACGAACCGCGACGAGGTTCAGCGACGCATCTTCACCGCCCGGCGCAACCTTGTCCGGCTTCGCCAGGTCACGCTGCCGATGCGGGAGGTGGTCAACTCCCTGATGCGCCCGACGATGCACACCGTCGATCCCGAGATGCTGCCCTACTACCAGGACCTGTACGACCATGTGCTGCGGGTCATCGAGTGGAGCGACTCGTTGCGCGATCTCAACACGACCATGCTCGAAACGAACCTGATGTTGCAGAACAACCAGCTCAACCTGATCGTCAAGAAGGTCACCGGCTGGGCCGCGATCATCGCCGTCCCGACGGCCGTGACCGGATTCTTCGGACAGAATCTCGCGTTCCCGTGGCGGCACACCCCGGCGGAGTTCATCATCTCGCTGGTCGTGACGTTCGGGTTGGCGATCTCGCTGTATCTGGTGTTCCGGAAGAAGACCTGGATCTGAGGCTCGCCGGCTCACGCCGGAGACGCCACTGCCGGGAAGACCGGCGGGTGGCCAGCCTCCCGGCAGCACGGCACGGGTCATCGAGTTGTCGGGTTACCGGGTTATCGGGTTACCGGGACCAGACGTCCTGGACGATGTCCGCGGCCTGGTCCTCCCACTGGGCGTACGCGAACGGGTACGCCGACACCTGCACCGCCTGCGCGGCGTCGGTCAGCGGCAGGTCACGCCAGTTGTCGATCCGCTTCAGCCCGTCGAAGAACGCCCTGGCCGAGTAGTCGCGGTCGGTGATCTGATCCGGCGATCCCCAGCCCGACGACGGACGCTGCTGGAACAGGCCCAGTGAGTCGTGGTCGTTCCAGTCGCCCAGGTGGCCGAGGTTGCGCAGCTTCGACTCCTGGAGGGCGGTCGCCACGCCGATCACGGCGCCGCGCTGGCCCATGTCCAGCTTCCGGGCCGTCCGGACGATCTCCCTGGCGTTGTCCCGCTGGTCGTCGTCCAGGTCGATCCGCGACTGGTAACCCTGGACGCCGTGCGGGACCAACTTGTCCCGGGACGGCTTGTCGTCCGAGTTTCCGTCGTCGGACTTCCCGTCGTCGGACTTCCCGTCGTCCGCCGGCTTGTCCTGGGCCGACTGGTCCTGGGCCGAGCCGTCCTGCGGTTCGTCGGTCCGCACCGTCTGGCTGTATGCGGCTGGCTGGGCACCCTGGTCGCCGCCTCCGGCGGCCACCGTGCCGGCAGGTCCGGCGACGGCCGAACACGCGGCCGCACAGGTGAGTCCCGCGACGGCCAGTGCGGTGCGACGAGCGACCGGGGTTTCCGCGACGGCGGGAAGCCGGCGTACGGCCGGATGTGCTGCGATGGCGGGAAGCCATCGTGTGACAGCGGTCTCCGCGATGGCGGGGAGCCATCGTCCGAAGATCGGATTCATGGTTGCCCTTTCGATCTGGGATTCCGGGGAGGCACTGCGATGCCCTGGGTCTCTCGCCGACCTGGCGCATAGCGGTACGCCCGCGGTCCAGGGGGCTGAGCTCGCGGGCGTACCGACAGACACAACCGGTGGAGCAGGTCCGGCATTCCGGATTTGCCCGGCCGGCGACGGTCCCTGCCACCGGCACGGTCGCGGCCCCCGCCGGGACGGTTCGGACCGCCGACAGGTCCGGACAGACCATCGAAATCGGGTACGGATCATCCGCACCCGCCGGGTTGGGGCTACCCTGACCCCATGCAGTACGCCGCCGCGGCCGGAACCGGCGTGGCCAACCTGGCCCGCCCGGGCCGTCCTGCCGTGGTGACCCCGACCGTCGCCGAACTCGTCGGTCCGACGCACGGGACAGTGACCCTGCCACTGCGACTGATGTGGGGGCCCGACCGCTCCTTCGACCTCGACGATCCGGACCAGCTGCTCTGGATGTACGAGAACGTGCTGCGCGAGACCACCCGCTCGGAGGATCTGCGCCGGTTCGTCAACGCCGGGATCCTCCGTCGGGTCTGGTCGATGCTGAACCTGCCCCGGGGCGTACGGGCGGCGTGGGAGCGACGGCACCCGTCCCTGATCACCGAGTACGGCGACCAGTCAGGCGACCGTCGGGCGGCATGAGCACCACCCATCTCGACGACTTCTACCGCCAGGTCGCCCGGGTCGCGCTCTCCGTGGCCGACAAGCACGGATTCGTACTCGGTGGCGGGGTGGCCTGGGCGGCACACGGACTGGTGTCCCGGCCCACCGAGGACGTCGACCTGTTCGCCGACGTCGACGGCGCGGCGGCCAGCGCGGAGGCGGAGGTTCGGGTCACGCTGGAGGCGGCCGGCTTCACCGTCACCGACGAGGACCCGTCGAGCGACCTCGCCGGGCTGTTCAGCGGCTTCGAGTTGGATATGAAGGACTTCCTGGTGAGTCGGGGCGGCCGGCGGCTCCGGCTCAGCCTGGGCCGGCTGGACCGGCACCGGAGCCCGGTCGTGATGGACCTCGGACCGGTCATGCACGTCCAGGACCTGGTGGCCAGCAAGACCGCGGCCCTGGTCACCCGGCGCGAGGTACGGGACTACATCGACGTCGCCGCCGCACTCGACCGGTACTCCGTCGACGACCTGCTCCGACTCGCGTCCGAGTACGACCCGGCGATCGAGCCCGAGGACGTCACCGCCGCGGGCCGGTACCTCGACCGGCTACCGGACCAGCGGTTCGCCCGGTACGGCCGCGACCTCGAACAGGTACGACAGATCCGCGCCAAGCTCGCCGACTGGCCCCGCTGACGACCGCCGCCACCCGGAGCACAGCTCAGCGGGGTGCCAACCGGTCGACCAGGAGGCCGAGAGTGTTTTCCACCTGCGTCCGGTCGTAACCGCGAAGGCGCACGGTGATGGTCGGACGGCGGAGCGCCTCCGCGGCGGCCGCCCGTTCGGCGGGACTGTCCGAGGCGAGGGCCGCCTCGCCCTGACGCAGCAACGCGCGTACCTCGTTCATGTCGTAGCCGCGTAGGGCGATGGTGAAGGTGGGATCATCTGCCATCTCGGCAGTGTCGCAACCCTTGTCCAGACACGCCGCTGGCCGGGATCCCGGTGAGGGAACCCGGCCAGCGGATGTCGCACGTTCTTCTTTTCTTAGCTGTTGTTCCAGTCTTAGCTGTTGTTCCAGGCGTTGGCGACCAGGTCAGCGGCCTGGTTCTCCCACTTCGCGTACG
>NZ_JBHSPR010000040.1:0-68621 GCF_042658085.1 Plantactinospora solaniradicis
ATAGACCTTGCTCACCCCCGCCAGCTCAAGCTCCACCGGCCCCAACTCCGGCCGCGGCGGCGACCCCGTCGTGTTCTCACTAGCAGCGTCCTGCACCGTTGCCTCTTGTGTCATGTTTATCGATCCCTGGATGTTTCGCCGACCGCTGGCGGCTGGCGAGAGAGGTCGGAGCGCCGCCCGCCGACTCGGGCGGCGTCCCGCTGGGCCCTCAGGAGGCAGTGGGGGCGAACTTGTCGGTCATCCACTTCGACGGGTCCTTGCCCCCGGCGACGAGCTGCGACTTCACCATCTCGTCGTAGGTGGCCTGCCAACTCTGCGGATTGGTCTGCACGATCTTTTCCGGCCCGTCCACCGTCCACGACTTCACGAAGAGCTTCAGTGCCTCCACCGCGACCGCCGGGTCCTTGAACGCCGGGACGTCGTACTTCGTCCCGATCAACCGCATCGTCTCCTTGAACTCGTTCTTCTCGTCGTCGATCATGAATTTGATCGAGTCGGCGATCGCCTGGAGGAACCGGCGGAGCTGGTCCTGCTTGCCCGCGTCCTCGCTCTGCTTGGTCGACGTCACGTAGAGCTGGACCCCGGCGGAGACCGCCGAACTGGGCGCGAACGCCACCGCTTCCGGCTGTTGCTTGAGGACCGAGAGCGAGGTGTCCAGCGAGACGATGTAGCCGTCGATCCGGCCCGACTTCACCAACTCGAAGACACCCGGAGCCAGCCCCACCACCTGCCGCTTCACCGACTCCTTCGGGATCCCGGCCGACGCGAGGACGAGGTCGAGCGTCTTCTCGCTGGTGCCACCGGCCGACGGCAGGCCCATCGTCACACCACGGAAGTCCTCCGCCTTCGTCAGCGGCTTCCGCTTGCTGGACATGAACCGCAGCAGGCCCTGCTTCTCCACGCCACCGAGGTTCACCAGCGGCGCGTTCTTGTCGGAGATCGCCGTGATCGTCTCGATGTCACCGATCTTGGTGATCAGCGCCGACCCGGCCATCACCGTCTGGATCGCCGGCGGAGAGCCCTGGGTCACCTGGATCTTGACATTCAGTCCATGCTTCTTGAAGTGACCGCCGGTCTCCGCCAGCAGCTCCGGAGACATCGAGATGCTGGCCGCCGGGATGATGCTGAGGAAGGTCACCTCCGCTTCCCCGCCGCCGGCGCTGTCGCCCCCGGTGCCGGCGGCTCCGTCGTCGCCGCACGCGGCGAGCACCGTGACGCCGGCTCCGAGGGCCACCGCACCGAGGAAGCCGCGCCGGGTCGGAAGGACGAACGGGTTGCGCCGCGACTCGTGGGCCGAACTTGTCATGCGCCGTCTCCTATTGAGTAGCACCGATATAACGCAAAGCACGCCGGTTGACTACGGCCGGGACGCGTACGCTCGAATCCCGAGGTGACCGACCGTTACCAAATCTTGTTGTACGGCATCCGAACGACTGTGCTCGTATCGGACGTGTTACGGACGTTATCCGCGTCACGACTAGCCGTCAACGGTTCATCCGGACGTCTCCGAAGCTGGCCGAACGTTCTAGCCACCCCTCGGGCGGTCACGCTCCGCTCCCAGCACGCTCAGAACGCGGCCCCGGATCGATGCCCTCCGCGTCGAAATCCTGCCGACCGGCCAAGAGGGATCTGTGCGAAACCGGGTCGGCGGAGGTACCGTGCCCCGATTCCCGCCACCGTCCCCGACGGCCGGATCACCTCGCCACGGGCCGGCACCGGGGCGGACCCCGTTCCCGGGCCGGGCTGTGCACCCGACCGGGCATCCCGGGCCGACCGCCCCCCGGGTCTCACCCGCGCGTTCCCGGCCGCCACAGCGGGCGCGCCTCCCGCATCGAGTAAGGAGCAAACCGTGACATCAACGGACCACAGCGTGGAATCGGACGCTCGTACCGCGTACCTCGGACGGGTTTTCGACATCCGCGACCGCCACGTCCTGGTCACCGGTGCGGCGAGCGGCCTCGGCCGGGCCATCGCGGAGGCGATGGTCGACGCCGGGGCGAACGTCACCCTGGTCGACCGGGACGCCGGAACGCTGCGCCAACTCGCCGACGAGTTCGCCGGTCGAGGCGCGACCGTGACGCACGCCGTCTGCGACGTCGCCGACGCCGATGCCGTCGAGGCCACGGTCACCGAGGCCGCCGACCGGTTCGACGGCCTCGACGTGGCCTTCGTGAACGCCGGCATCCCCGGTGCGCCCCGGACCGACGCCGAGTCCCGGCGACTGGAACGGGTCCAGCTCGACGACTGGGAGCGGGTCATCGGCGTCAACCTGACCGGCGCGTTGAACACGATGCGGGCCGCCGCCTCGGTGATGCGACCCCGCCGATCCGGCCGGATCATCGTGACCGCGTCGACCGCCGGGCTCCGCGCCGACCCGATGGTCGGCTACGCGTACGTGGCGTCCAAGGCCGCGATCGTCAACGTCGTACGGCAGGCGGCGCTGGACCTGGCTCCGGACCAGATCCGGGTCAACGCCATCGCGCCGGGGCCGTTCCGGACGAACATCGGCGGCAAACGCCCCCGGACTCCGGAGTCGGAGGCGACGTGGGCGCGCACGATTCCGCTGGGCCGGATGGCGGATCCCGAGGAGATCAAGGGGCTGGCGCTGCTCCTCGCGTCCCCCGCGTCGAGCTTCATGACCGGCGCCGTCTTCCCGGTCGACGGCGGCGCCCTCGCCCTCTCGCACGCGCTCTGACCCAACGGCTCGTCCCCGTTGCGGCGTCGCGGTTTTTCCGATGGTGCGAGGCGGCGCCGTTGACGGGGCCGGAGGGGCCACGCTACGTTCGTTGTAAGAACAACCGTACGCAAAACGAACGACTGACCAGCTGCTGTCCCGTTCGGCACGGCGGCGACACGTGATCAGGAGACTGGGGACGGATGGCTGAGATCGTCTCGTTGGCCGAGGGCGTGGCCGAACTGGTCAACGACGGGGACACGGTGGCGTTGGAGGGGTTCACCCACCTGATCCCGTTCGCCGCCGGTCACGAGATCATCCGGCAGCGACGCCGCGACCTGGAACTCGTCCGGATGACCCCGGATGTCGTCTACGACCAGCTCATCGGCATGGGCTGCGCGCGACGCCTGGTCTTCTCCTGGGGTGGCAACCCCGGGGTCGGCTCGCTGCACCGGTTCCGTGACGCCGTCGAACGCGGCTGGCCGACGCCGCTGGAGATCGAGGAACACAGCCACGCGGGGATGGCCAACCGGTACGTCGCCGGTGCGTCCGGACTGCCGTTCGCGGTGCTCCGCGGTTACACCGGCACCGACCTGCCGAAGCACACCGGCAACATCAAGCCGATCACCTGCCCCTTCACCGGCGAGGTCCTCACCGCCGTGCCCGCGCTGAACCCCGACGTCACCGTCGTGCACGCCCAGCGCGCCGACCGGGCCGGCAACGTGCAGATGTGGGGCATCACCGGCGTGCAGAAGGAGGCGGTGCTCGCCGCCCGACGCTCGCTGGTCACCGTCGAGGAGATCGTCGACTCGCTGGACCCGACGCCCAACCAGGTGGTGCTGCCGACCTGGGCGGTCAACGCGGTCGCCCTCGTACCCGGCGGCTCCCATCCGTCCTACGCGCAGGGCTACTCCGTCCGCGACAACGGCTTCTACCAGGCATGGGACGCGATCAGCCGCGACCGCGACACGTTCGCCACCTGGATGGAACAGCACGTCCTCAACGTCCGGAGGGATGCATGACCGAGGGGAACGGCATGACCGAGAACTGGACCTCCGACGAGATGATGACCGTCGCCGCCGCCCGCCAACTGCGGGACGGCACCGCGTGCTTCGTCGGGATCGGCCTGCCCAGTACGGCCGCCAACCTCGCCCGCGCCACCCACGCGCCCCGGCTCGTCCTCATCTACGAGTCCGGCTGCCTCGGCGCCAAACCCGACCGGCTGCCGCTCTCGATCGGCGACGGCATCCTGGCCGACACCGCCGACGCGGTGGTCAGCGTCCCGGAGGTCTTCAACTACTGGCTCCAGCCGGGCAACATCGACGTCGGCTTCCTCGGCGGTGCCCAGCTCGACCGGTACGGCAACATCAACACGACCGCGATCGGGGGCGACTACGCCGACCCGAAGGTACGGCTGCCCGGAGCCGGCGGCGCACCCGAGATCGCCGCGTCCTGCCGTGAGGTCATCGTCATCATGCGGCAGAGTCCGCGTACCTTCGTCGAGCGCGTCGACTTCGTCACCTCGTTCGGCTACGGCTCCGGTCCGGGCGATCGGGAGCAACTCGGACTGCGCGGTGCCGGCCCCCAGGTCGTCATCACCGATCTCGGCATCCTCCGGCCCGACCCGTCGACCCGGGAACTGGTGCTGACGCATCTGCACCCGGGCGCGACGGTCGAGCAGGCCCGCGCGGCCACCGGCTGGGCGTTGGTGGTCGCCGACGACCTCCGTACCAACGAGCCGCCCAGCGAAGCGGAACTCACGGTGCTGCGCGCGCTCAAGGCGGCCACCGGGGCCGACCGGCCCGTCACCGCCCGCTGACGAGGCTCGCTGACGAGGCCCGGCGGGCTGCCGGTCCCCCTTCCCCTCGGTCCCGCTCGGGGACTCCGTCGCATCCCCCGACGCGACACACCCTGACCTCCGGTTCCTCACCTGGGGTGCCGGTCCGTCTACGCTGGGGTACCGACACCGGCCCGCCTCGTGGGCGGTGTCGGCCGACGCGGTCGCTTCTGGCCAGCGGGACCCTGTCCGGATCGAGCAGGACCATGGTGGACCATTGACCGAGACGCAGTCCCGCAGTCCGGAGTTCGTGCAGTCGCTCGAGCGGGGGCTCGCCGTCATCCGCGCCTTCGACGCCGAGCACCCGGAGTTGACCCTCTCCGACGTCGCCCGCGCCGCGGATCTCACCCGGGCCGCCGCGCGCCGGTTCCTGCTCACTCTCGTCGAACTCGGCTACGTACGCAGCGACGGGCGGCTCTTCGCCCTCCGCCCCCGGATTCTCGAACTCGGGTACGCCTACCTTTCCAGCCTGAATCTGCCCGAGGTCGCCCTGCCGCACCTGGAGTCCCTCGTCGCGCAGGTCCACGAGTCGTGCTCGGTCTCGGTGCTCGACGGCGACGAGGTCGTCTACATCGCGCGGGTGCCCACCCACCGGATCATGACGATCGCGATCAGTGTCGGGACCCGGTTTCCCGCGTACGCCACGTCGATGGGGCGGGTGCTGCTGGCGGCACAGCCCGAGCAGTGGCTCGACGGCTACCTCGCCCGGACCGAGCTGCGGCCGATGACCCGGCGCACCATCACGGATCCCGAGCGGCTCCGATCGACGCTGCACCGGGTGCGGTCCCAGGGCTTCGCCCTGGTGGACCAGGAGTTGGAGGAGGGCCTGCGATCGATCGCGGTGCCGATCCGACGCCCGGACGGGTCCGTCGCCGCCGCGATGAACCTGTCGGCTCACGTGAGCCGGGGCAGCTCCGAGAGCATCCGCCGGGAGTTGCTTCCCGCGCTGCTCGACACCGCCAACATCCTTCAGGAGGACCTGCGGGTGGCCGTCCGGAACCCGGGCCGAACGCGCTGACGTACCGGGGCTGACCCTCCCGCCGGCAGCCGGCGGGCGCGGGTGTGCCGAATAGCGGAACCGCTTCTTGTGGGCTTCGGGGCCGGCTGCGAGCGTGCTGGCAGCACCACCGCACTTCCACCGAAACGCCACGTTCACGCGCCGGACATCCGCTGCCCCGTCCGCGCGGTCGGCGGCCGCTCCAGGCGGAGCGGACACCGGACATTCGCCTAGGAGATACCCATGCTCAGTGCGCTGATTTCCGCCGGGAAGACCAGATCGTCCGCCGGGACGAGCGGACCGCCGCGCCGGTACGGCGCCCGGGGCGCGCTGGCGCTGCTGCTCACCGGGAGCCTCGCGCTGTCCGCCTGCGGCGGCGGCTCGTCGGACCAGGAGTCCACGGCCGAGCTGAAGAAGGTCACCTACCTCAACACGCTGCCGCTGGAGAGTCTGACCTACGCCCCCGAACTCATCGCCGACACCAACGGGTACTTCAAGGCCGAGGGGCTGGACGTCAACTTCCAGTACATCAACGGGACGCCCCCGGCGATCGCGGCCGTGATGTCCGGCAAGGGTCTGCTCACCCGGGCCGGCGACACCGACATCATGCGGAGCATCGGCGACAAGAACGCCCAGATCGTGAACGTCGGCACGGTGCAGAAGGGCGGCACCACCATCCGGGTCGTGTCGAGCAAGCGGAACCAGATCACCAACGCCACCGAACTACGTGGGAAGACCATCGGCCAGTCCGCGCTGGGCGGCACCACCGAGGGCATCCTGGTGTTGGTGCTCGCGTCCCAGAACATGAAGCTGACCGACGTCAAGCAGCAGGTGGTGGGACTCAGCGCGGGCACCTTCAACCTGGTGCAGGGCGGTCGCCTCGACGCCTTCATGACGTCGCTGGACACCTCGTTGCAGGTGCGGGCGGACCACTCGGACGCCATCCTCCTCGACCCGTCGCAGTACACCGCGGCGGGCACGCAGGCGTACATCACCTCGACGGAACAGGCGAAGGACCCGGCGCGACAGGACGAGATCCAGCGCTATCTGCGGGCCATCAAGTCGGCGATCACGTTCATCGCCGAGGACAAGGCCGACGGCTACGCCGACACGATCAAGCTGATCAGCGGCAAGTACAAGGTGCCGTCGTTCGCCAACCCGGACGTGGCGAAGGCGGCCCTGGACACGTACGTCACGACGTGGACCGCGGGTGGCATCGAGACGGCAGTGCAGACCGATCCGGCGCGGTGGTCCGCGACCTACCAGGAACTGGTCAAGGCCGGACTGCTCGGCGGCGGCAAGGACCCGGTCCAGTGGCTCGACGACCGCAACGCGCCCAGGTCCTGACGACGGCGCGAGTGTCGGTGAAGAACATGCGCATCACGGCCCTGGAGAGCCTGCACTGTGCCGCCGGAACACGCGTCTGGTCGTTCCTGAAACTGTCCACCGACTCGGGAATCACCGGATGGGCCGAATACACCGACAACCAACTGGGCAGCACCGCGCTGGGCGAGATCATCGCCCGGCTCGGCCAGCGGGTCGTCGGCGCGGACCCGGGACAGCTCCGCCTGATCGAGGCGACCCTGCACTCGACCACCCGGGAGGCGGCCGGCGGGCTGACCCAGCGCGCCATCGGCGCCATCGTGAACGCCGCGCTGGATGCCAAGGCGCGAGCCCTCGGCGTACCGGTGCACGCGCTGTTCGGCGGTCCGGTGCGCGAACGCATCCCGCTGTACTGGTCACACTGCGGGCTGGGCCGGATCCGGATGTCCGAGGCGCTCGGCACTCCCCCGCTGCGCGACCTCGACGACATCCGGGCGCTGGGCGCGGAGGTGCGCGACCGCGGCTTCCGGGCCCTGAAGACCAACCTCATGGGGTACGACGGCAGCCAAGTCGCCCTCCGGCTGCCGGCCTGGGGCGGGGACGGCTTTCCCGAACTGGAGTTGACGCCGTCGTTCCTGCGGGACGTGGTCGAGGTCGTCGCGGCCTTCCGGGAGGGTGCCGGACCCGATGTCGAGGTGCTGCTGGACGTCAACTTCAACGTCAAGGGCGAGGGCATCGGCCGGCTGGCCCGGGCGCTCGAACCGTACGACCTGTCCTGGCTGGAGGTCGATACCTTCGAGCCGTACGCCCTGGTCGCCGCGCGCCGGAACACCCACGTCCGGATCGCCTCCGGTGAGGCGTTGTACACAGCGCGGGCCTACCGGCCGTTCTTCGAGGCGCGGTCGATGGACGTGCCGATCGTCGACGTGGCCTGGAACGGGTTCCCGGAGGCGGTCCGGGTCGCCGACCTGGCCGACTCGTACGACCTGAACATCGCGCCCCACAACTACGCCGGTCACCTGCTCACCTACATGAGCGCACACCTCGCGGCGGTGGCCCCGAACCTCTCCGTCCTGGAGTACGACGTCGACGGGGTGCCGTGGCGGGACGAGGTCTTCAGCCAGGTGCCCGAGATCGTCGACGGTCACCTGGTCGTGCCGTCCGGGCCCGGTTGGGGCTGCGAACCCGACGAGGAGGCCATCCGGGCCCATCCGGTAGGCGGCTGAACCCCGTCCGCGCCACCCCCGTTCCAGACAGCTACCCAGGAGTTCCCGTGCCCCGGATCACCAGTCTCGACGCCCGAGTCGTCAGCTACCGCTTCGACAACCGACCGCGACCACTCAGCCTCGGCAGCGCGCTGCGCCGGGACGTCGTGCTGGTCCGGGTGGTGTGCGAGGACGGCACCGTCGGCTACGGCGAGTCCTTCCACGGGCACGCCGGCAGCGCCGTCGCGGAGATCGTCAACACCACGATGCAGGAGGTGGTGGTCGGCCGGGAGGCGTACGAGACGCTCGCGGTCAACCGGGAGACGTTCGCGCGCTTCATCCTCTCGGCCGGGATGTCCGGCGGGTTCCTGCTCGCGCTCAGTGGCATCGACCTCGCGATGTGGGACGCCTGGGGCAAGATCAAGGGCGAGCCGGTGCATCACCTGCTGGGCGGTTCGGCGACCGACTTCGCCCTGTACGGCGGTGGGTTCACCCTCGGCTTCCAGCCACCGCCGGAGCTGGCCGAGGAGGTCGGGCGGATGCGCGACAGCTTCGGTTGGCAGGCGGTCAAGCTCCGGATCGGCGACTCGCCGGAGCGCGACGTGGCCCGGGTACGCCACATCAGAGAGGTGTTCGGCGAGGAACTGTCCATAATGGTGGACGCCAACCTCGGGCATCGGTACGACGTGGCCCGGGTGGCGCCGGCACTGGCCGACCTCGGCGTGGGCTGGCTGGAGGAGCCGTACGCCCCGGGATCCCCGGCCCGGTTCGTGGCGCTCCGCGCGCGCGGCCTGGTTCCGGTCGCGGCCGGCGAGAATCTGGGCGGCGCGCACGAGTTCGCGGACTGGATCGACCGGGGCGCCCTGGACGTCGTGCAGCCGGATGTGAGCCGGGTGGGTGGGATCACCGAGGCACTGCGGATCGCGGCGCTGGCCCGGGCCGCCAATCTCCGGTTCGCGCCGCACATCTCGCACAGCGTCCTGAACCACGCGGCCACCCTGCACCTGCTCTCGGCCGCCGGTGGGGACGGCGTGTTCGAGGCGGACGGCTCGGTGGAGAACCCGTTCCGGGACGGCGTCCTCTCCGGCGGGCCGGTCCTGGCCGACGGCCGGGCGAGCCTGCCCACCGAACCCGGCCTCGGCGTGGTCGTGGACGAGGGCGCCCTCCACCGCTACCCCGGCGAGACCGGGTCGCCGTTCCCCCGGTCCCGATAGCCCGAACCTCAGCTGGCGGCGTGGCCGAGCTGCCCGACAATCTCCGCGACGACGGCGTCCGTCTCCGGGCCCGGTCGCAGCAGCATCCACGCGTGAGTCATGTCCGGGAACTCGCGCAGTACCAGGTCGGTACCGGCGACCCCGTCGGCGAGGTGTTCGAGCCGCCGGGCGTCCGGCGTGAGGATGTCGTTCGTGGCGGCGAAGATGGTGACCCGCCCCAGGTCCTCGAGCGGTCCGTTGATCGGGCTCAACCATGGCGTGGACGGGTCATCGGGCCCGGCCCACATCCCCGCCAGCCGGATGAGGTTCCCGGTCGACGACATCGGGTCGTACGGCTCGATCGCACTGATGTCGGGATTGGTCATCGTCGCGTCGAGCCAGGGAGACATCAGGATGATGTCGGCCGGCCGGGGGCTTGCCGGCGGCAGTGACTGGACGAGCGCCAGGCCCATGGTGCCGCCTGCGGAGTCGCCCACCACGGCGAACCGGTCCCTGGCGTGGCGCCCGGCCAGACGGTCGTAGAGCCGCCGCAGGGTCGGGAAGACGTCGCGATGGGTGTGTCCGGGTGCGACCGGGTACTCGGGCACCGTGAACGTACGCCCGGTGAGGGTGGCCAGCCGGGCGACGAATTCCCAGTGCGGCGGTTGCAGCTCGCTGACGTAGCCACCGCCGTGCAGGTAGAGAACGTGTCCGGCGCCGTCGCCCGGACGAGGCGACACCTCGTGGACCGGCCATCCCTCGAACGCGTCCGTGCTGATGGTGAGCCCGGGTAGCGGCGATCCTGTTGACACGCGCTTGCCACTGGACATCAGATCTCCTACTCATCGCGGCCCCAAGGGGCGTTGTTGTCGATCCGGCACGAATCGGGTGATCCGGAACGAACCAGGCGGCCCGGGATGGACCGCCAGGCCCGAACGGATCAGGACAGGGTGCCGGCGGACCACAGGCGCAGCGCGACCGCGGCGAGCGAGACGATCAAGAGCACGGCGGGCGCGACGATCGTACGGTCGCCTACCCGAAGATGCGCACTGATAGCCCCGGCGAAGTAGAGCACCAGGCCGATGCCAGCGGCGATCCCGATCGGCCACCAGAACAGACCGACGACAAGTCCCACGGCCCCCGCGAGTTCGAGGACTGCGAGGATCGGGGCGATCTTCAGGGCTCCGACCCGTTCCAGCGTCGCGAGCTGGGACGGGGAACGTTGCAGCTTTCCGACAGCGGACGCCACCAGGAGGGCGGCGAAGGCGAGGCTGACGACGAGGGTGGTGACGAACATCCTGACTCCTAGCTGAGGGGCCTGACGAGGGCGGACGACCGCCGATACCGAGGCCCGTCCGGCCGTGACCTGTACCGGAGACCATTCTCCGGTACAGGCTATAACGGAGACAGCTCTCCACTATTCCCGGTACGATCACGGTCATGGACGAGGAAGCGAGCGCGACCGGCACGGCGCGGCGGCCGCAGCGTGCCGAACGCAGCGACAGCCTCCGCAACCGCGAGAAACTTGTCGCGACGGCACGGACGCTGTTCGCCACGGAGGGGCTCGGCGCCCCGATGGACAAGATCGCCACCGGTGCCGGGGTCGGGCCAGGCACCCTCTACCGGCACTTCCCGTCCCGCCTCAAGCTCTGGGAGGCCGTGCTGGAGGAGCCGTTGCGCGCCCAACTCGAACTGGTCGAGCGCGCGGTGGCGAATCCCGACCGATGGGCGGGGGCGGCCGGATACATCATGGAGACCTGCGCACTGGAGGCGGAACGTGGCGGCTATCTCAACCTGATGACCGTCCGGTTCGACGGCGCCCCCCGGCTCCTGGCGATCCGCGAACAGATCCAGCGACGCATCGAGGAACTCTTCGGCCAGGCCCGCGAGGCCGGCGCCGTACGCGCCGACTTCACCGTCGAGGACCTGATCTTCATCACCCTGTCGAACAGCCGGGTGGCCGAGGTCACCCGCGCCGTCGCACCCGGCGCGTGGCGGCGAAACGCCGAACTCTTCCTCGACAGCATCCGACCAGAGCGCGCCCACCCGCTGAGCCAACCGCCGATGAAGCCGAGCCAGGTGGCCAGCAGCATGATGCGCCCGGCGCTCCGACGGGGCGACGGCGTTGCTGGAACACCCTGACCGCGGTCTGCTGGCCCCGGATCCGCCTTACCCGCCGAGCCGGCGGATCCGGTAGAGCCCGTCGAGCCGGTAGCGCCGGTGCGGGCCGCCGAGCCGGGCCGTCGTCCGGCATGACGATCATGTCAGCCGTATAGTCGGACCAGTGGGAGATGGCGGCGACATAATCAAGGAAGCCTGTGGAGTCTTCGGGGTACGGGCGCCTGACCAGCCCGTCTCCCACATGACGTACCTCGGCCTGTACGCACTGCAACATCGCGGCCAGGAGTCGGCGGGCATGGCCGTCAGCGAAGGCACCAAGATCTGGGTCAACAAGGACATGGGCCTGGTGTCGACCGTCTTCGACCACCACCGCCTTGCGGCGCTGCGGGGCCATCTGGCGATCGGACACACCCGGTACTCGACCACCGGAGCCAGCGCCTGGCAGAACGCCCAGCCGTCGTACCGGATGGCCCAGGAGATCCAGTTCGCCCTCGCGCACAACGGCAATCTGGTCAACACGCCCGAACTGGCTCAGGAGCTGGGGCTGGCTCCGGGCACGGTGGGCAGTGACAGCGACCTGGTCGCCGAACTCGTGGTCGCCGAACTCGCCGCGCCGGATGCCGTCGGCGACGCGGATCCCCTCGAACGTGCGCTGGCCCGGGTACTCCCCCGGCTCCGGGGCGCCTTCTCCTTCGTGATCATGGATGAGGACCGGCTGATCGGTGTCCGGGACCCCAACGGCTTCCGCCCACTGTTCCTCGGACAACTTCCGCACGGCTGGGTGCTCGCCTCGGAGACGCCGGCCCTCGACGTCGTGAGCGCGCAGGTGGTGCGTGAGGTCGAACCCGGCGAGATGGTGGTGATCGACGCGGCAGGTGTGCGGTCCGTCCGCCCGTTCCCGGCCACCGCCGTCAACCCGACGCTGTGCTCGTTCGAGTTCGTCTACTTCGCCCGCCCCGACGGCGTGCTCCGCGGGCAGGGGGTACACGGTGCCCGGAAGCGGATGGGCATGCAGCTCGCGGTGCAGGCACCGGTCGACGCCGACCTGGTGGTACCGGTGCCCGAGTCCGGCATCCCCGGCGCCCAGGGATTCGCCCAGCAGTCCGGCATCCCGTACGGCGACGGCTGGATCAAGAACCGCTACATCGGTCGGACCTTCATCGCGCCCACCCAGGAACTGCGGGACAACGCGGTGCGGATCAAGTTGAACCCGATCATCGAGAACGTCGCCGGACAACGGCTGGTGGTCGTCGAGGACTCGATCATCCGGGCCACCACGCTCCGCGGAACCATGCGGATGCTCCGCGAGGCCGGTGCCGCAGCCATCCACCTGCGGATCTGCTCCCCGCCCTACCGGTGGCCCTGCTTCTACGGGATGGACACCGGCGACCGTGGCACGCTCATCGCCGCGAACCTCGACGTGGACGCGATCCGCGACTACCTCGGCGTCGACTCGCTGGTCTACCTCGAACTCGACCGGATGCTCAACGCCATCAGCGACGAGCCGAGTGACTTCTGCACCGCGTGCATGACCGGCGACTACCCGGTCCCCGTCTCCGTCAACACCACGAAGGACATGCTGGAAAGGGCCTGACCGGTCGCGCGACGTCAGCGAAGCGACCGGAAACCGGCGCGAAGATCCTCCGAGAGGAGCTGCGGCTGTTCCCAGGCCGCGAAGTGCCCGCCCCTGTCGTGCTTGTTGTAGTAGATCAGGTTGGGATACGACTGTTCTGCCCAACTCCGCGGGCACTGGTAGAGCTCGTCGGGAAAGGCGCTGACGGCGACCGGGAGGGAGACACCTTTCGCGGAGAGAAAGGGGAACTTGTTCTCCGCGTAGAGACGAGCCGCGGAGATCGCCGTGTTCGTCAGCCAGAAGAGCGTGACGTTGTCCAGTACGTCGTCCCGGGTGAGACCTCTGCGCTGTCCGGCGAAGACCTGCGAGATCAGTTCCAGACTCTTCTCGTCGTGGTCGAGCATGAAGGAGGCCAGGCCGACGGGCGAATCCGCGAGTCCGGTCAACGTCTGCGGGCGCGTCCCCATCTCGAGGGCGTAGGCGAGGTGCTGGTAGAAAAAGCCCAACTGATCGCACGCGTGCTTCTCTTCGGCCGAGAGGCCGGACGGCGGTGGGCCGCCGGACAGGAGCGTCTTGTCGAGGTCGGGGGGAACGGCGCCGGGCATGTTGGTATGGATCCCGAGCAGTTCCGGAGGCGCTTCCAGACCTATCAGATCCGTTATCAGCGCACCCCAGTCGCCGCCCTGCGCCACGAATCGCGGGTAGCCGAGCCGCCTCATCAACTCTATCCAGGCGCGCGCGATGTGGGTCGGACCCCAGCCGCTGCTGGTCGGCTTGCCGGAGAACCCGTATCCCGGCAACGACGGAATAACCAGGTGAAAGGCGTCCGACGCGCTCGCGCCGTGCGCCGTGGGATTGGTGAGGGGGTCGATGATCTTCAACTGCTCGATGATCGAGCCGGGCCAGCCGTGCGTGACGATGAGCGGCAACGCGTCCTCGTGCTTCGAACGGACATGGATGAAGTGGATGTCCAGTCCGTCGATCTCGGTGACGAACTGCGGTAGCGCGTTCAGTCGCGCCTCGACCCCGCGCCAGTCGTACTCTTTCTGCCAGTAGCGCGCGAGTGCCTGGATCGTCGCCAACTGCACGCCCTGCGACTGATCTCCGACGGTCTCCTTTTCGGGCCAGCGCGTGGCTGCGATCCGCGCACGCAGCGCCTCGAGTTCCGCCTCCGGGACCTCTACCGTGAACGGTCGGATCTCCGCGACGGCCGCTGGCGCTTCGGTCTTGACAGCCACGTGGGGCCTCCCATCCGTTTCGAACCCGTCAGAGCTCTGCCCGGACTTCCCCGCAACGACGGAGGCATGCCGCCGCCGCGCCGGGGACTTAGACGCCGAGCTGCCGGGACAACGAGAGCGAGGCGGTGAGTACGGCGGGCGCGAAATTCCGCGCCGTGGACCGGCTCTGCATCCCGGTCACCGAGACGGCGGCCACGATCTCGCCCCGTCGGTCGAAGAGCGGCGCCGCCACGCAGTGCAGCCCGATCCGGGACTCCTCGACGTCGTACGCGATCCTCCGCTCCCGTACGGTCGCCAGTTCCGCACGCAGCGCCTTCGGATCCTGGATGGTCTTCGGGGTCATCCGGCGCAGCCCGGCCGCGACGACCTCGTCGAGCAGCGCCGGGCTCGAATAGGCCAGGATCGCCTTGCCCAGCGCGGTGCAGTGCATCGGCAGCCGCCCACCGGCCCGCGAGTGCGGCACCGGCTCGTTCGGTGCGAGCAGCTTCTCGACATAGACGATGTCGATCCCGTCCCGTACGGCGAGATTCACCGTCTTGCGGGTGGTGGTGTGCAGATCCTCCAGATACGGCAGGGCGATATCGCGCAGTTCCCGGGGCGATGGCACCAGGTGTCCGAGTTCGAACAGTCGCATCCCGAGCCGGAGCCCGTTCGGCGTACGCTCCAGGGCCCGCCACTTCACGAGGTCGCCGACCAGCCGGTGCGCGGTCGACTTCGGCAGCCCGGCGCGGTCGGCGAGTTCGGTCAGGGTGAGTTCTCCGTCGCCCTTGTCGAACGCGTCGAGCAGGGAGAGCGCCCTACTGAGGGATGAGCCTTGGTTCCGCATGTCGGAACGGAGGCTAGCGCTGGAGGACCCGGTTGACAAGGGTGCAGGGTGCACGGAGGCGGCCGAGGACCACTGGGAGTGGGTACCGGCGAGGGCCGACCAGAACCGCCTCGGCTTTCGAGAAGGAGACCGAATATGACCGTGCTGGATCAGTCCGGCACGCCGGCGACTCGGCGGCGGCGTGGGTACGCGTTTCGAGCGGGCGCCGCACTCGGCCTGAGCGCGGTGCTGGCGTTGACCGCCTGCGGCGGCTCCGAGGCGGGCGGCAAGACCGAGGGACTTCAGAAGGTCACCTTCCTGACCAACGTGCCGACCGCCGGGCTGACCTGGGCCGCGGAGCTGGTCGCCCAGACCTGCGGCCACTTCGCCAAGGAAGGGCTGGACGTCGAATTCCAGTACATCAACGGCGCTCCCGCCGGGGTGCAGGCGATCCTGGCCGGTACCGGCCTGCTGGTCCGCCCCGGTGACACCGACACCATGCAGTCGATCGTCACCGGAGCGCCGATCGTCAACGTCGGCGCGGTGCAGAAGGGCGGCTCGACGCTGCGCGTCGTGTCGCACCGCGACCGCCCGTTGGACACGGCGGCCTCGATGAACGGCAAGACCATGGGCGTCGGCTCGACCGGCGGCTCCACCAAGGTGACGCTCGACCTGGTGCTCGCCTCCGCCGGGCTGAAGCCCGAGGCGCTCAAGCGCCAGGTCGTGGGCCTGACGCCGGCGGTGTTCAACCTGGTCGAGACCCGCAAGCTGGACGGCTACGTGGTCTCCCTGGACACCGCGTTCACCTTGCAGGGCCAGCAGCCGGACGCGGTGGTGTTCGACCCGTCGACGGTGACCTCGGCCGGCTCGAACAACTACGTCACCTCGTCCGCCAACGCCAAGGACCCGGTCAAGTCCGACCAGATCCGCCGGTTCATGCGGGGCGTCGCCGCGTCGATGAAGGCCATCATCGCGGACAAGGCCAACGGGTACGCCGAGACCAAGAAGTGCATCTCCTCCAAGTACGACGTGGCCAGCCTGAAGGACCAGAAGGTGACCCAGCAGGCGATGGACGTCTACGTGGACTCCTGGCAGACCGGTGGCGCCGACAAGCTGCTCCAGACCGATCCCGCCGCCTGGCAGAAGACCTACGACGAGTTGGTCAAGGCCGGACTCGTCGAGGCCGGCAAGGACCCGAGCCAGTGGTTCAGCAACGAGTTCGCCCCGACCGGCGCCTCCTGACCGTTCCGACGCGTCGGCGGGCGAACCGTCCGCCGACGCCGGGATGGTCTGCGAACCACGAACGATTCGGAGCAACGTCATGGCTCTCGTCGAGGTCACCCGGCTCCGCCGGATGGTCCGCGAAATCCTCCACGCGCACGACGTGCCCGAGCGGGCCGCGCGACTCCAGTCCGACCTGCTGATCGCCGCCGAACTGCGCGGACATCCGTCGCACGGCGTGTTCCGGCTACGCCGGATCGTCGAGCGGCTCCGGGCCGGCGTCGCCGATCCGGTGGCGACCGGACGGCACGACTGGGCCGGCACCGCGCTGCTGCGGGTGGACGGGGAGCAGGGGCTCGGGCCGGTGGTGGCGATGTCGGCGCTGGACGCGGTCCGGGAACGGGCCCGGAGCACCGGCGTGGCGGCGGCGGTCATCCGGCACAACAACCACCTCGGCATGCTGAGCTGGTACGTCGAGCAGGTCGCCCTGGCCGGTCAGGTCGCGATCGCCACCTGCACCAGCGAGGCACTGGTGCATCCGTGGGGCGGCCGGCGGCCGATGATCGGGACGAACCCGATCGCGATCGGGGTACCGGCCCAGCCGCATCCGCTGGTCCTCGACATGGCCACCGGGCTGGTGTCGATGGGAAAGATCCACGACTACGCCAACCGGGGCCTGCCGCTGCCTCCGGGCTGGGCGCTGGACGCGGCGGGCGAACCGACCACCGACGCGCGGGCGGCGACCGCCGGCTCGATCGCGCCGTTCGGCGAGGCCAAGGGGTACGCACTGGCGCTCACCCTCGAGGTGCTGGTCGCGACGCTGACCGCCTCGGAGACCGGCACGGCGGTACGCGGCACCCTCGACTCCGACCAGCCCAGTTCCAAGGGCGACCTCTTCATCGTCTTCGACCGGCCGCCCGGGGCGGTCGTGGAGTCGATCGGGGCGTACCTGCAAGCGGTCCGGGACACCGAGCCGACCGGTGACGCCCCGGTGCAGGTGCCGGGCGACCGGTCCCGGCTGCGCAGCGGGCTCACCGCCGAACAGGGCGTCGAGGTCGCCGACGAGGTGTGGCAGCACCTGGAGACCCTGCACGACGCCGCGCGGACGCACGTCGTCGCGGACAGCGCGACAACACCGGCGGACAGCCACGGAACCATCCCGGAGAGAGCGGAGAGCGAACGTCCATGAGCGAGCGAAGCGAGCTGGGCCGATGAGCGAAAAGAGTGCATCCCACCCGTACGGGCTGCTCCGGGGGCCACGGCAGATCGTCTTCGGGCCGGGCCAGCGGCACGGGCTGGGTCAGATCGTCGCCTCGCTCGGCGGCAACGCCCTGGTCTGCACGGACGGCCGGATGGCGGAGCAGCCGGAGTTCCGGGAGATGGTCGCCGACCTGCGCGCCTCGGGCGTGACCGTCGAGGTCTTCGCCCAGGTAGCGGCGGAACTGCCCACCGGCACGATCGTGGACTGCGTCGACGGGCTGGCCGGGAAGACCATCGACGTGGTGGTCGGGATCGGCGGCGGCAGTTGCATCGACCACGCCAAGGTCGTCTCGCTGCTGTTGGTGCACGGTGGACATCCCCGGGACTACTACGGCGAGTTCAAGGTTCCCGGTCCGGCCCTGCCGGTGGTGGCCGTGCCGACGACGGCGGGCACCGGATCCGAGGTCACTCCGGTGGCCGTACTCGCCGACCCGGATCGGGAGATGAAGGTCGGGATCTCCAGCCCGCACCTGATCCCGCACACCGCGCTGGTGGATCCCGAGCTGACGTACACCTGTCCACGGCCGCTGACCGCGCACGCCGCCGCGGACGCGCTGACGCACTGCGTCGAGGCGTTCACCGCCGTCCGCCGCGAGCCCACTCCGCTGCTCGGCACCGCGCGGGTCTTCGTCGGCAAGTCGCTGCTGACCGACAGCTACGCGCTGGCCGGGATGGAGCTGATCGGCCGGAGTCTCGTCGCCGCCGACCGGGACGGCACCGACCGGACCGCCCGGAACGAGCTGCAACTCGCCGCGCTCTACGGCGGGCTGGCGCTCGGCACCGCCGGCACCGCCGCCGCACACGCCCTGCAATATCCGATCGGCGCGGCGACGCACACGCCGCACGGCGCCGGGGTGGGTGCGCTGCTGCCGTACGTGATGGCCTACAACCTGCCGGCCCGGGTGTCGGAGTTCGCCGAGGTCGCGACGGCGCTCGGCGTACCGGCCGAGCCGGGTGCGGGCGAGTTCGACCGGGCCCGTGCCGCCGTGGGGCGGGTGGCGGAGCTGCTCGGCGCGGTCGGCATCCCGCGCGACCTGGCCGAGCTCGGGCTGGGCGCGGACCGGCTCGACTGGGCCGCCGAGCAGGGCATGACGGCGGCCCGGCTGGTCGACAACAATCCCCGGCCACTGGACGCCACGCAGCTGCGCCGGATCGTCGGGGCGGCGTTCGCCGGAGACCTGACCGGGCTGCTGCCCGGCACACCTAAGCCAGCAACCGAAGACAGGTGAACCACGGATGACCGACGTAGCCACACTTCGTACCGACCTGTTCGTCGACGGCGGGTGGCGGCCCGCGAGCGGCGGCCGGCGCCTCGACGTGGTGAACCCGTCGACCGGGGAGCCGATCGTCTCGGTGGCGGACGCGGATCCCGAGGATGCCCTGCTGGCGGTGGGGGCCGCCGCCTCTGCCCGGCCGGGCTGGTCCGCGCGGGCGCCCCGGGAGCGGGCCGAGATCCTCCGGCGCTGCTACGAGGTGATGATCGAACGCGAGGACGAACTGGCCGCGCTGATCTCGCTGGAGAACGGCAAGGCGCTGCCGGACGCGCACGGCGAGGTCCGGTACGCCGCCGAGTTCTTCCGCTGGTACGCCGAGGAGGCGGTACGGATCATCGGCGACGTCAGCGTCGCGCCCAGCGGGGCGAACCGGATCCTGGTCCAGCACCAGCCGATCGGGGTGGCGGTGCTGGTGACACCGTGGAACTTCCCGGCGGCGATGGCGACCCGCAAGATCGCACCAGCGCTGGCGGCGGGCTGTGCCGTGGTACTCAAGCCGGCGGCGGAGACCCCGCTCACCGCGTACGCGGTCGCGGAGATCCTGCACGAGGCGGGCGTACCGGCCGGGGTGGTCAACGTCGTCACCACCAGCGATCCCGGGCCGGTGGTCTCGGCGATGCTGCACGACCCCCGGGTCCGGGCGCTCTCCTTCACCGGCTCCACGCAGGTGGGCCGGCTGCTGCTGCGCGAGGCGGCGGACCAGGTGCTGAAGTGCTCGATGGAACTGGGCGGCAACGCCCCGTTCATCGTCTTCGACGACGCGGACCTCGACGACGCACTCGACGGCGTGATGATCGCCAAGATGCGCAACGGCGGCCAGGCCTGTACGGCGGCGAACCGGATCTACGTGCAGGACGGCCTGCGGGAGAGGTTCGTCGCCGGGCTCGCCGCGCGGATGGCCGCACTTCCGGTCGGCCCCGGCACCGCGCCGGAGACGCTCTGCGGCCCGCTGATCGACCAGCGCAGCGTGGACAAGGTCGACCGGCTGGTGACCGAGGCGGTCGCCGGGGGTGCCCGGGTGGTGCTCGGCGGCAGGCCGCTCGACGGCCCCGGGTACTTCTACCCGCCGACCGTGCTGGACGGGGTCGCCGCGCAGGCCCAGCTGGCTCGCGAGGAGGTATTCGGGCCGGTCGCCGGGGTGATCCCGTTCGCCGCCGAGGACGAGGTGGTGGCCGCCGCCAACGACACCGAGCACGGGCTCTCGGCGTACGTCTACACCCGGGACCTGGCCCGCGGCCTGGCGGTCGCGGACCGGCTGGAGAGCGGGATGGTGGCGATCAACCGTGGCCTGGTCTCGGATCCGGCGGCGCCGTTCGGCGGCGTGAAGCAGAGTGGGCTGGGCCGCGAGGGCGCCCGGGACGGGCTGCTGGAATACACCGAGGCCAAGTACGTGGCGCTGAACTGGTGAGGACGCAACGGGAGTCGACCTGGTCGACCGACGCGCAGAGCGAGGAGTGGTGATGGGCGACGACCTGCGGATCCGTCGGGTGGTCACGCGTGAGGTGCCGTGGACGATGCCCGACCTCGGGCGCGACCCGCTCGGCTTCAACCCGGTGTACGCCAAGGGCGCCCAGGCCCGGAACATGGGCTACGTCATCACGATCGAGACCGATGGCGGGGTGACCGGCGAGTACGCCTGGTCACAGGGGGGCCGGGGCGTCTCCACCACCCAGATCGCGATGGTGGGCCGGTATCTGATCGGCAAGAACGCGCTGGACCGGGAGCTGATCTGGAACGACCTGAAGCGGGCGCTGCGCAAGCACGACCGGTTCGGGATCAGCCCGATCGACATCGCGCTGTGGGATCTCGCCGGCAAGAGCCTCGGTGCGCCGATCCACTCGCTGCTCGGCACGTACCGTCGGAAGCTGCCAGCGTACGCGTCGACGTACTTCGGTGACCCGAGCGGTGGGCTGGACAGCCCGGAGGCGTTCGCGGACTTCGCCGTGCGGTGCCGGGAGCTGGGCTATCCGGCGTTCAAGATCCACGGTTGGACCGACGGGAACATCGCCCGCGAGGTGGCGACCGTGCTCGCCACCCGGGCGGCGGTCGGCCCGGAGATGGACCTGATGCTGGACCCGGCCTGCCACTACCCGACCTTCGCGGCGGCGCTGAAGGTGGGCCGGGCCTGCGACGAGGCGAACTACCTCTGGTACGAGGACCCGTACTCCGACGGTGGCGTCTCCGCCTTCGCCCACCGCAAGCTGCGGCAACTGATCCGGACGCCGCTGCTGCTCGGTGAGCACGTCCGGGGCCTGGAGGCGCACGTCGACCAGATCGTCGCCGACGGCACCGACTTCGTCCGGGCCGACCCGGACTACGACGGCGGGATCACCGGGGTCATGAAGATCGCGCACGCCGCCGAGGGCTTCGGGCTGGACTGCGAGATCCACGCCTCCGGTCCGGCCCACCGGCACGCCATGGCGGCGATCCGCAACACCAACTACTACGAACTGGGGCTGGTGGCCCCCGGCCTCGATCCGAAGAGCCGGCACTACCAGGTGTACGCCGACGGGTACAACGACGATCTCGAATCGGTCGACGCGCAGGGGTGTGTGACCGTGCCGGACGGGCCCGGTCTCGGGGTGACCCTGGACTGGGACTGGATTCGGGCCCGGGAGACCGGGGTAGCCGTCTACGAGTAGGCGGTCGGCACCGGGAGGAACTCCGGCTGGCCGGCAGGTGGACCCAGACCCGCCTCCGGCCAGCCGGTCCGGTGGTACCTGGTAGAAACGACGGATGCCCCGCAGCATCGCGACGAACACCCGCGTGGAACGGCCGGACCTGGTCGAGTTCCTCCGTCCACGACACCGCGCCATCCTGATCACCACCCGGCCCGACGGCCGACCCCAGTCCTCGCCGGTGGCCTGCGGTGTCGACACCGAGGGTCGGATCGTCGTCTCGACCTATCCGGAGCGGGCGAAGGCCGTCAACGTCCGCCGGGATCCCCGGGTCTCGGTCTGTGTCCTCTCCGACGACTGGAACGGCCCGTGGGTGCAGGTCGACGGCACCGCCGAGGTACTCGACCTGCCGGAGGCGCTGGAGCCGCTGGTGGAGTACTTCCGCTGCATCTCCGGGGAGCACCCGGACTGGGACGAGTACCGCGAGGCCATGCGTCGGCAGGGCAAGTCGCTGATCCGGGTCACGGTCGACAGTTGGGGTCCGCTCGCGACCGGCGGCTTCCCGGCCCGGCTCGCCGACTGACCCGGAGGAGTCCCGACCAGCGGGTGCCTCACATCGTGACGAGCAGCTTGCCGGTGGTGTGCCGGCGGACGAAGTCGACGCACGCCTGTACGCCCTCGTCGAGGGTGTAGCGGCGGCCGATCGTGGCCGGCAGTTCACCCGAGACTGCCAGTTCCCCGACCTCGCGCATCCCGCCGAGGCTGCCGTCCATGTCCAGGACGAAGTGCAGCCGTACGTCGTCCCGGCCGATCCACTCCTGCTGCGGTACGGGGTAGGTGATCGTGAGGAGCCGTCCGCCCGGGCGGATCGTGTCGGCGACCGCCCCGAGTTGGTCGCTCGGCAGGGTCAGGTTGAACGCGACGTCGACCTCGGCGGGATAGCCGGACGCCGGGTACCCGATGATGTCGTCGGCGCCGAGCGCGCGCAGGACGTCGGCGTCGGCGTCGGTCGCGGTGGCGATCACCCGTGCCTTCGCGGCGGCGAGCAGTGGGACCACGGCGGTACCGACACCGCCGGTCGCGCCGACGACCAGGACGGTCTCCCCGGGCTGCACCCCGGCGGTGGCCATCAGCGCCCGCGCGGTGAGGCCGACGGTGGGCAGGGCCGCCGCCTGTTCGATGTCGAGGCCGGCGGGCCGGTGCGCCAGGAACGGGGTGTCGGCCTCGAAGACCGCGTACTCCGCCAGCGAGCCGGTGCTCAGCGACGGCCGGGCCACGCCGGCCATCGCCCGTAGCGCCCGGGGCACGGCCTGTCCGAAGATCTCGTCGCCCACCTGGTAGGCCGCCACGCCGGCACCGACCTCGCTGACCGTGCCGGCGAAGTCGTTGCCGGGTACGTGCGGGAACGGCAGTGGCACGGTGTCGCGGAAATCGCCGCTGGGCAGCCGGACGTCGGCCGGGTTGATGGACGCGGCGGCGATCCGGACCTGGATTTGTCCCGGCCCGGGGCGGGGCGCCGGCAGCTCGGTCACCGTGTACTCCTCCGGTGGCCCGTAGTGGGTCGCGACGACTGCCTTCATGTCTTTCCTCCATAAACGGACCGGGCGGTCATGTTCTCCGGCGACGCTAGCAATAAACGGACCGGGCGGTCAACTTGTTAGGATCACGGCGTGACCTCGACCCGTCCCCTCCGTGCCGACGCCGCCCGCAACCGGCGACTGCTGCTGGCCGCCGCCGCGGACGAGTTCGCGGAGCGGGGTCTGGACGCCTCGGTCGCCGACATCGCCCGCCGGGCCGGCGTCGGGAAAGGCACCGTGTTCCGCCATTTCGCCACCAAGAACGACCTGATCGCCGCGATCGTCCTCGACCGGATCGACGCGCTCAACGCGGTCGGCGCGGAACTGCTCGACGCGGCGGACCCCGGCGCCGCGCTGCTGGAATTCCTCACCGTCGCCGCCCATCAGCGACAGCAACGCGACCTGTCGTTCCTGCACGAGTCCGGCGAGTTGCCCACGGAGGTCACCAGGGCCCGCGAGGAGATGTCCGATACCGTGCACAGGCTCCTCGACCGGGCCCGGAAGCACGGCGCCGTGCGGGACGACGTCACCGGCGCGGACATCATCCTGTTGATGTGCGCCCCGAACTACGTCGCCAGCTACGTGCCGGATGCCTCACCCGACCTGTGGCGGCGGTACCTCGCCATCATCTTCGACGGCCTACGCCCGCAGGGCGCCCATCCGCTGCCCCACCCCGCGCCGCCGACCCCCTGACGCACCGACTGCCGGTACTCCCGACTCGCTCAACGGCCCGGCGGCCTGCGCAGGGCCGGCAGCAGTGGCGCGACGCTGGCACAGAGCGCCACCAGGACGCATCCGCCGGCGAGCGGAAGCACGGCCGACCACGGCACCACCACCGGTACGCCGGAGACGACCGACCGCAGCGCCAGGACGACGATGGCCAGGCTGGCGCCCAGCACCCCGAACCCGAGCAGTACGCCGATCCCGCTGGCCAGCGCCGCCTCCCGGGCCACCATCCGCAGCACCTGCCCGACGCCGGCCCCGGCGAGCCGGAGCACCGCGAGTTCGGACACCCGGCCGGCGGTCGCCATGTAGTGGGTGTTGGCGATCGACAACGCTGTGTAGACCAGGGCGAGCCCGACGACGGCGAGCAACGCGAGCCGGGACAGCCGGTCGAACTCCGCATCCAGTGTGGACAGATAATCCCCGGTGCCGGTGGACGTCGCACCGAGCGGGCCCACGGCATCCGCGACGGCCCGACCGACGACCGCCGGATCCGACCCGGCGCGCGGCGCGAGATACACCGCGTCCGGCACCGGCGAACCCGAGTGGGCGCTCGCCATCGACCAGGGCAGCAGCATGGCGGGCAGGCCCGGCCGTTCGTCGACGATCGCCACGATCCGCAACCGGACCGGCACGCCATCGCCGAGCCACACCGTCGCCGTGTCGCCGAGCCGCCAGCCATGCTCGCCGGCCATCGACCCGGTCACCGCCACCGTGTCGCCGGTCAGCTCGGCGAGCGTTCCGGCCGTCACCGGAAGCCGGAGGGCCTGCCCGGCGCTCGCCCCGTCGAGATACCAGGCTCCGCGCTGCCGGACCTGGTCGCCCCGCCGGTCGTAACCGAACGTCTGCTTCACCGGCATCGCCACGGCCACCCCGGGTGCGGTGCGGACGGTCTCGACAACCTGCCTGGAGAGCACGGCACCGGGCTGCGGCAGCACGACCAGCGGGGCGACGACGTGGTCTCGGACCGACCGGGCCTGCGCCCCCGACAGCGTGTCGGTCCCGGCCAGGGTCGCACTGGCCAGGCCCACCGTGACCAGCACCGGGGCCGCGGTCGCCGCCGTACGCCGGGCCGCCGTCAGGGCGCTCTCCCGGGCGAGGATCCCGACCGGGCCACGGGCGCCGAGGCTGAGCAGCCGGACCAGTGGTGGAACGAGCACCGGGGCCAGCAGGGTGCCGCCGAGGATCAGCAGCATCGCCACGACCAGGAGGTAGGCCGCGCCCTCCGGGGTACGCAGCAGCGGCGTCACCGCGCCGGCGCCGAGCAGGCAGGCCAGTCCGGCCAGCCGACGCGCCCAGTTCCGAGCCGGAGCGTCCACGGTGGACGTCCGCAGCGCCTCGACCGGACGGATCGTGCCGGCCCGCCGGGACGGCAGCCAGGCCCCGGCGACCGCCACCAGCAGCCCGGCGCCGAACGCCACCAGCAACGGCAGTGGAGTAGACCGGACCGTGAACCCGTCCGGCGCCAGTCCGGCCCGGGTCAGCCAGCCGGCGAGCGGCGGGGCGAGCAGGACGCCGAGCCCACAGCCGGCGAGCCCCGCCAGCACGCCGGTGCCGACCGCCTCGCCGAGCACCAGGCGGCGCACCTGACGCCCGGTGGCACCGGCGGCGCGGAGCAGCGCGAACTCCCGCCGCCGCTGTGCCACGGTGAACGCGAAGGTGCCGGCCACGACGTACGCCGAGACGAAACCCGCCAGGCCGGCCGCAGAGCCGAGCAGTGACGTGGTCGCGACCAGCAGTCCGGCGTCCGGGTCGGGTTCGGCGTCGCCACGTTCGGCACCGGTGAGCACCCGTAGCTGCGGCTGGTCGGCCAGCGCCGCCCGGACGTCCCGGGCCAGCGCGTCGGGATCGGTGCCGGGGGCGGCGAACAGGGCCACCGCGGCGATCCGCCCGTACGACAACGCGGTGGCGACCTCCTCGGTGACGTACAGCGCGGGCGGTGCGGCGGAGCGCAGCACTCCGCTGACCGTGAACCGGCGCGGTCCGGCCGCGGTGTCGACGGTGATCCGGTCGCCGGGACGATGCAGGTCCGGGCCGGAGACGACGACCTGGTCGGCGGCGACCGGCGGACCGCCGGCCACGAAGGCGTACGGATGCAGGGCCGCCGCCGTCCACGGATGCGCCTCGGTCGCGGCTCCCGAGCGGGCGACTCCGGCCCGGTCGGTCACCAGCCGCGCGACTCCGGGCAGCGTGCCCAACCGGGCGGGGACCACGTTCGGGACCTGGCCACGTTCGCCGGGCGGCAACAGGGTCTGCCCGCTGGGCTTCCGCTGGTCGTCGACACCGGTGCCGGCGATCGACGGCCCGGCGACCACCACGTCCGGACTCCGATACCACCGTGGCTCCCGGACCTGCTGCTCCAGTGCGGACACGAGCGCGAGACCGGCGGCGGCGAACAGCGCGACCCCGAGGGCGAGCGCCACGAACGAGCCGACGAAACTGGCCCAGCGGGCGGCCAGGGTGTGCCGGACGATTCTGATCATCGGGTCTCCACCTCCCCGAACCGCTCCGGTGCCGTCCCCGGAGCCGATCCCGGGGCCGCCTCCAGGACCGTCATCCGGCCGGCCACCGCCGTCGGAGTCGGGTCGACGAGGTCACCGACCAACCGCCCGTCGCGGAGGAAGACCACCCGGTCCGCGTACGCGGCGGCGACCGGATCGTGGGTCACCATGACGATCGTCTGACCGCGCTCGTCGGCCGCGTTCCGGAGCAGGGTCAGCACCCCTGCGCCGGTGGCCGAGTCGAGCGCTCCGGTCGGCTCGTCGGCGAAGAGCACGTCCGGCCCGGTGACCAGTGCCCTGGCCAGGGCCACCCGCTGCTGCTGTCCGCCGGAGAGTTCGGCCGGTCGGTGCCGTAGCCGGTCGGCGAGCCCGACGGCCGCCAGCGCCGCCGTAACGGCCGCCCGGCCCGGACGCCGGCCGGCCAGCAGCAGCGGCAGCGCCACGTTGAGTTCCGCGTCGAGGAAGGGCAGCAGGTTGAAGGACTGGAAGACGAACCCGAGCCGGTCCCGGCGGAACCGAGTGAGCCGGCTCTCGCTCAGCTCGGCCAACCGCACTCCGCCGATCGACACGTCTCCGGCCGTCGGATGGTCCAGCCCGGCCGCCGTCTGCAACAGCGTGGACTTGCCCGATCCGGACGGGCCCATCACGGCGGTGAAACTTCCGGCCGGGAAGTCGATCGTCACCCCGTCCAGCGCGGTCACCGCCGCCGGGCCGGTCCCGTAGACCTTGCGTACCTGACGCAGCCGGACCACGGCTGCCTGTTTGTCCGTCACCGGCTCAGGATCGCGGCGGGATCGGCCGGGGTCACTGGTGCCGGGGTTACCGGCCCGGGTAGTGCCAGCGTTACCTTCGCGCGGTGCGGCCGGTCCGACCGCCCCGCCGGCCGTACGGTGGACCACCATGGACCCGACTCCAGGCCGTACGGCGGGAACGGCGGCACAGGCGCTCACCGGTCGTCCGGTCCGGTTCAGTGCCTCGGCGTGGCCGTGGCGGGCGACCGGCTACCTGCTGTCCGGCTGGATTCCGGCGCTGCTCTGGGTGACCGGGGTGCTGGTGCTGCTCGTGGTGCCCGCCGTCGGCCTGCTGGTGCTGCTGGCCGGCATCCCGCTGGCCGCCGTGGAGCGCTGGCGGGTCCGGCTGGTCGATCCGACCGGAATCCGGTCGCCGCACGCCCGACTGGTCCGTCCCGGCCTGTGGGGCTGGTTGGGCACCCGGTTCCGCGAGCCGGCGACCTGGCGGGAGTTGGCGTACGCCCTGGTCTTCTCGCTCGGGCTCGCCTGGCTCGACGCGGCGGTCGCGCTGCTGGTGCCGTGCGTGCTGTTCCTGGTCTGCTTTCCCGCCATCGTCGTCGGAGTCCCCCAGTACCAGCCGGACCCGATCCTCGGCTTCGCCGCCGCCGAACTGCCGGAGGCGTTCGCCGCCACCGCCGCCGGGCTGCTGCTCCTGCCGGTCGTCGGCTACCTCGTCACCGGGTACGCGGTCGGCCGGGCCGCGCTCACCCGGGCGCTGCTGGCACCGCCGGATCGCCGACTCGACGTCGAACTGACCGAACTCACCCGGTCCCGGGCCCGGATCATGGACGCCATGGACGCGCAGCGGCGACGGATCGAACGCGACCTGCACGACGGTGCACAGCAGCGGCTGAGCGGACTCCTGATGACCCTCGGCATGGCCCGGCTGCACCTCGACGGGGTCTCCACCCCGGTCAGTGCCCTGGTGGACAAGGCGTACGAGCAGGCCGGCGCCGCGCTGTCCGAGCTACGCGAGCTGGTGTACGGCATCCATCCCCAGGTGCTCACCGACCACGGGCTGGCTCCGGCGGTGACGGAACTCGCCGAGCGCAGCCCGGTCCCGGTCGACGTCGACATCGACCTGCCGCGACGCCCGCCCGAGTCGGTCGAGGCGGCGGTCTGGTTCATCGTCGGCGAGGCGCTCACCAACGTCGCCCGGCACAGCGACGCCCGGCACGCCCGGGTCGGTGTCCGTGCCGACCGCCGGCGGCTGGTGGTCGAGATCTCGGACGACGGGCGCGGCGGCGCGGACCCGACCGCCGGAACCGGGCTGGTCGGTCTGGCCGACCGGGCATCGGTGCTGGGCGGCCGGCTCACCGTGACCAGCCCGCCCGGCGGCCCTACCGTATTGCGGGTGGAGCTGCCGTGCGGATCGTGATCGCCGAGGACGCCGCCCTGATCCGCGAGGGCCTCACCCACATCCTCGACCACTTCGGGCACCGGGTCCGCACCGTGGCCGACGCGCCCGGCCTGCTCGCCGAGGTCGCCCGGGAGCTGCCGGACGTCGTGGTCACCGACATCCGGATGCCGCCGAGCTTCCGCGACGAGGGACTCCGGGCCGCGCTCGAACTCCGGCGCCGGCATCCCGGACTACCGGTGCTGGTGCTCTCCCAGTACGTCGAGCACAGCTACGCCGCCGAGCTGGTCGAGGCCGGTCGGGGCATCGGCTACCTGCTCAAGGACCGGGTCGGCGACGTCGCCGAGTTCGTCGCCGCCCTCGACCGGGTGGCGGCCGGCGGCACGGTCATCGACCCCGAGGTGGTACGCAAGCTGCTGGCCCAGCGCCGGATGCGGGCTCCGCTGGAGCGGCTCACCGTCCGGGAACGGGAGGTGTTGGCCCTGATCGCCGAGGGGGGCTCGAACAACGCCATCGCCCGGCGGCTCGCCGTCTCGGATGCCGCGGTCGCCAAGCACGTCAACAACATCCTGGCCAAGCTGGATCTGCCGCCCAGCACCGAGCACCACCGACGGGTGCTCGCCGTGCTCGCGTACCTGCGCGGCTGAGCGGCTACCCAGCGGGGAGGCGCCGTCAGCCCAGGTAGAGGCAGAACGGGTGACCAGCCGGGTCGAGATGGACCAGGACGTCCTCCTGTGGCTGGTGGTCGGCCCGGGTGGCGCCGCAGGCAACGGCGTGCGCGGCGGCCCGCTCCAGGTCGTCGACGCGGATCTCGAGGTGCGCCATCATCTGCTGGCCACCGGGCCTGGCGGGCCAGGCGGGCGGGGTGTACGTCGCCTCGCTCTGGAAGGCCAGGCCCACGCCCCCGGCGGGGTTCCGCATCAGGACCCATTCCGGCTCCTCCTCGGTGATCTCCCAGCCCAGGAGCTGCTGGTAGAAACGGGCGAGCACGACCGGGTCCGGTGCGCTCAGGTTGACCGTCGTCAGGGTCAGACCCGTGTCACCCATGATGCGAATCCTCCGACTGTCGTGGCTGGACCATTCCTCGATACCACCGCCACCGGGCCGGTGACCACCGGGCGTGCCGTCGGGGTCAGTCGCGGGCGAGCAGATAGGCCCGGTCGGGATCGATCAGCACGTGGACGTTGGTGCCCTCGTCGAGCGCCCGGCCGGGATCGCGGCCCGGCTCGGTGACGGTGATCGTACCGCTGGTCGTCTCGACGTCGTAGTCGATGGTCGGCCCGTGGAACGTCGACCGGAGCACCACCCCGATCCCGCGGGTTGCTACAGAAGCCGAGGGCTCCGACGTAGCTCCCGGTCCAGATCCCGCCCAGGTCCTTGTACCGGGCCGGGAACCGGTCCGCTATCCGGGCCGGTCGTCCGGACTCTCGGGGGCGAGGTCCGGCATCAGGTAACCGACGCCGCGCAGGGTGCGGAGGTATCCCGCGCCGCCGGGCAGACCGGCCAGCCGGGACCGGAGCCGGTAGACGGTGGACTTGACCACGTCCCGGCCGCCGATCAGGTCGGTCGTCCCCCACACCTCCCGGAGCAGGTCCTGCCAGGACTGCGGCACGCCACGCCGCGCGGCGAGGTGGGCCAGCAGCTTGAATTCCGTGTACGGCAGGTCGAGCCGCCGGTCGGCCAGCACGGCGCTCTGACTGGTCAGGTCGATCACCAGCTGCCCGACCCGGATCGCGGAGCCGGGAACGCGGCGGCGGCGCACCAGCGCCTGGGCCCGGAGCGCCACCTCGCGCGGATGGAACGGCTTCGTCACGTAGTCGTCGGCGCCGTGCTCCAGACCGCTGATCACGTCGTCGGGCTGGGCGAGCGCGGTGAGCAGCATGATCGGCACCTCGGACCGGGCCCGGATCCGCTGGCACAGGGTCAGCCCGTCCATCGCCGGCATCAGGACGTCCAGCACCACCAGGTCGACCGGGCGGGACCGCAGCAGGTGCAGCGCCGTCGCGCCGTCGTTCGCGGTGAGCACCGTGAAGCCCTGGGTCTGCAGGGCGAACTCGATGATGATCGTCATCTGCGGTTCGTCGTCGACGACCAGCGCGGTCGGGCCGGCACCCCGGGCCGCTCGCTGCCCCGCCGGGCCGGTCACGACGGGCTTCCGGTCGGCGCGCCGCAGGGCAGGGTGAGCAGGAAGGTGGTTCCGCGTCGCGATGCGGTGTGCACCATGATCTCGCCTCCGTGCAGCTCCACGATGGTCTTGGTGATGACCAGGCCGAGGCCGGTCCCGTCGGCCAGCGGACGACCGGTGGCGAACCGGTGGAACAACCGGTGCCGTTCCTCCCGCGTCATCCCCGCGCCGTCGTCGGTGACGTACACGGCAACGCCGGTGTCGATCGGGGTCACCCGGACGTCGATGCTGCCACCGGTCGTGGTGAACCGGCTGGCGTTGGAGAGCAGGTTGGTGATCGCCTGGGCCAGCAGCATCGGATCGGCCGGGATCCTCGGCATCACCTGCGGCGTGTCCAGGCTGATCCGCTGCTGGCGCTGTGCGCAGAGCGACCGCATCGCGGTGACCACGTCCCGGGCGACCACCGACACGTCGACCCGTTCGAGCCGGGGTACGAACAGGCCCGCCTCGATCTTGGCTTGGATCAGCAGGCTCTCGCAGAGCCCGATGACCTGGGTGGACTGGTGGTCGAGCACCTGGAGGAACCGATCCTGCGCCGGGGTCAGCGGGCCCGGCGTACCCTCGCGGAGCAGTTCGACCGCGCCTCTGATCATGCTCAGCGGGGTACGCAGCTCGTGGCTGAGCGACGTCACCTGGTCCGCCCGCCGCTGGACCAGCTCCTCCAGTTGGGCCAACTCGGCGCTGCGCGCGGCACCCGTCCGGCGGGTGCGCAGGGCCATCAGCCCCGCACCGGCGAGCCCACCGCCGAGCGCGGCGATCGTCAGCAACCACATCGGTCCCACCCGTCAGCCTGCGGCCCGGTCGATCCAGCGTATGCCCGAACCCGCCGTCCCGGCCCACGGCTCACCCCGGGCGCAGCTCGGCGGAGTACGCGGCGATCGGCGTACCGTCGGCGCCGAACGCGGTCAGGCGGCCGTGTGAGAGGTTCGCCGACCGGAACGAGAAGTGCCACTGTCCCGGATAGACCGGCAACAGCGGGATGGTCCGGGCGGCCCCTCCGGGAGCGGACTGGTATTCGAGCCGACTGACGGTGGCGTCGACGATTCCGTTGACCCGGACCTTGGTCTTCTCTGCGGTGACGCCGAAGGTGATCGGCGCACCGCCCGAGAACTCGGCACAGTCGACCTCACCGCGACAGACGAAGAAGTACCGGGGATTGTCGACGTCGGCCAGGCTGTACGCCTTGAAGGTCGGATCGGCGCCGGCCGGCAGTGGCTGCACGGCGAAGAAGGCCACCGTCGCCACGGCGGCGGTGCCGACCCGCAGCCATCCCCGGGCGTTCGAGGTACGCCGGCCGGCGGCGACCACCGCCACCGTGATCCCGCCGAATCCGGCCAGGCAGACCGTTACCGCCGCGAGTGTCCGGGAGTTCTCGAACAGGAACTGTAGTCCCGGGGTCATCGAGATCCGGCTGAGCAGGACGCCGAGGGACAGCACCATCACACCGAGCAGCACGACCCCGGCGACCCGCCGGGCCACTCCGTACGCCCCGATCAGGAGCATCGCGGCCAGCACCGGCCAGATCTGGTGGTGGGTCCAGGAGACCGGCGAGGCCGCCACCGTGGCGCAGCCGACCAGCACGGCCGCGTGGGCCGGCTGCCCGGACAGGTGCAGTTGCCGGGCCCGCAGCAGTGCCGTGCCGCAGACGACCAGGACGAGCGCGGCCCAGAGCAGCGGGAACGTCTCGCCGGCCACGCCGACCCGCAGCAGCATGCCGTGCAGGGACTGGTTTCCCAGCGAGGCGAGGTCGCCGACCCGGGAGGTGTTCAGGAACGTCCCGGTCCAGAACGTCCAACTGTCGGCGGGCAGCACGGCGGCACCGAGCACGGCGCAGGCGACGAACGCCGCGATGGCCCGGCCGGCGTCGCGGTATCTCCGGGACAGCAGGAAGAAGACCACGAACAGCAGCGGGGTCAGCTTGATCGCGGCGGCGATCCCGATCAGCACCCCCCGGTAGCGGGCCGGGGTCAGCCCCATGCCGTCGACCAGCGCCAGTAGCACGATGAAGACGCTGACCTGCCCGAACCGCAGGTTGCTCTGGGCCGGCGCGGAGAGCATCAGCGCGCAGGCGATGGCGGCGACGGCGACGGGGCGCCGGTGCTGGGCCACGGTGACCGCCCGGCCCACCGCCACGGCGATGACGGCGATCGCCGCGCAGGTCAGCATCAGCCAGGTCAGTTGGACGAGCCACTCCGGTACGGCACCGATCGGAAAGAGCACCAGGGCCGCGAAGGGCGGATAGGTGAACGGGCCGCCGTTCTCGGCGACGAAGTCGTACAGCGGCTGGCCGGTCTGGAGGTGGCGGATGGCCCCGTAGTAGATGTGCAGGTCGGACAGGCGTTCCCAATCGGGTCGGCGCAGCACCAGCACCGAGGAGACGATCGCGATCATCCCGAAGGCGGACCACACCGCCGCCGCCCTGCGATCCACCATCTTGACCATCCCGCGAGTCTAGGAGCCGGATTCGGGGTGCGACCGGTTCCACCGGTGGCCGGTCGCCTCGGAGCCGGGCCGGCAAGCGCCATCCTCCTAGACTGGTGCCCACGTCGAAACGTGGGCGCCGTCGGCCTGGGGCGGACGACCAGTCAGCAGCCGTACCCCGGAGAGGATGCCACCCGATGAGCCTCGACGCCGCCGACCAGCACCGCCGCGCCGTCACCTTCCAGCGGTTGCACGAGGGGCCGACCTTCGTGATCCCCAACCCCTGGGACGCCGGCAGTGCGCGGGTGCTGACCCAGTTGGGTTTCCCCGCGCTCGCCACCACCAGCGGCGGCCTCGCCTTCGCGCTCGGTCGCCGCGACGGGGCGGGGTTGGTCAGCCGGGCCGAGACGCTGGAGAACATCCGGGCCATCGCCGGGGCGACCCCGCTACCAGTGGCGGCGGACCTGGAGAGCGGCTTCGGCGACTCGCCGGACGACGTCGCCGACACCATCCGGCTGGCCGCCGAGGCCGGCGCCGTCGGCGGGTCGGTCGAGGACGCCACCGGGGATCCCGCCGCTCCCATCCTGCCGTTGCCGGAGGCGGTACGCCGGGTCGAGGCGGCCGTGGCCGCGGCCCGCGCCCTTCCGTTCCCGTTCACCCTGGCCGCGCGGGCGGAGAACTTCCTCTACGGCCGGCCGGACCTGTCCGACACCATCCGCCGGCTGCGGGCCTACGAGGCGGCCGGCGCCGACGTGCTGTACGCGCCCGGGTTGCCCGATCTCGACGCGGTCCGCTCGGTCTGCGCGGCGGTGGGCAGGCCGGTGAACGCGCTGGCCGGAGGCTCGCCCGCGGTGACGGTGGCGATGCTCGCCGACTGCGGCGTACGTCGGGTGAGCGTCGGCTCGGCGTTGGCCAGGGCGGCACTGAGTGCGTTCGTCGACGCGGCCCGGGAGATCCACGAGACGGGCACCTTCCGGTTCGGCAAGGACGTGCTGGGCTACGCCCAGGTCAACCGCCTCTGGCCGGACCGCCCCCGATAGGTCCCGAAACCGCGTCGCCGCGGCTGTGGTCGCACCGTTCTGTCGGTGCCCGTGGGCATACTGACCGGCAGCCATCGACGACGCATGTTCCGATCGGAGGGATGATCATGACAGCCTTGCTCGCCATCGGCACCAGTAAGGGACTCTTCCTCGCCACCAGCGGTGATGACCGCAGGAGTTGGCAGGTCAGCGGGCCGCACTTCCCGATGACCGGCGTGTACGCGGTCGCCATCGACAAGCGGCGGGCGGCGCCCCGGCTGCTCGCCGGCGTCACCAGCTCACATTTCGGCCCGAGCGTGGCCACCAGTGACGATCTGGGCGCGTCCTGGCAGGAGCCGGCGGAGGCGCCGCTGGCCTTCCCGTCCGGCACCGGCGCCAGCCTGGAACGGGTCTGGCAGCTCTCCCCCGGCACGGCGGACGAGCCGGACGTGGTCTACGCCGGCACCCAGCCGTCGGCCCTCTTCCGGTCGGTCGACGGCGGGATCCACTACGAGATGATCCGCCCGCTGTGGGACCATCCGCACCGCAAGCAGTGGGATGCCGGCTTCGGCGGCCAGGCGGTGCACACCGTGCTCCCGCACCCGGCCGATCCGGCGCAGGTCCTGGTGGCCATGTCGACCGGCGGGGTCTACCGCACCGGTGACTCCGGCGCGTCCTGGCGACCGCAGAACACGGGAATCCGCGCCTACTTCCTGCCGGACGAGTGGCCCGAGTTCGGCCAGTGCGTGCACAAGGTCGCCCGGGACGCCGGTGACCCCGAGTTGCTCTACGCGCAGAATCATCACGGCGTCTACCGGTCCCGCGACGGCGGCGTCACCTGGGAGTCGATCGCCGACGGCCTGCCGAGCGACTTCGGGTTCGCGATGGTCGCCCATCCGCACCGGAGCGGCACCATCTTCACCTTCCCACTGGTGGCGGACGGTGAGCGCTTTCCCGTCGACCGGCGATGCCGGGTGTTCCGCTCCACCGACGCGGGTACGACCTGGGAGCCGTTGACCAACGGACTGCCGACCGAGCCGTACTACCCGGTGGTGCTGCGCGACGCGATGTGCGTCGACGATCTCGACCCGGCCGGCGTCTACTTCGGCACCCGGTCCGGCGAGGTCTACGCCAGCGGGGACGAGGGCGACTCGTGGTCGCTGGTCGCCGCCCACCTTCCCGACGTGCTCTGCGTCCGAGCCGCGCAGGTGTGAGGTGGTCACCATACTCGTGCCCGGCGCGCTGCGGACCGACTCGGGCGGCGCCGGCCGGCTGACCGTCGATACGGCGGGCACCCTGCGCGCCGTACTCGACGCGATGGATCTGCACTGGCCCCGGCTGACCCGGCGGATCCGGGACGAACAGGGCGAGTTGCGCCGCTACATCAACGTGTACGTCGACGGCGAGGACTGCCGGCAGTCCGGTGGTCTCGACACCCCGGTCGGTAAGGATGCGGAGGTCCAGGTCATTCCCTCGGTCGCTGGCGGCTGACCGGCACCCGGGCGGGTTCGGGCTGTCCGCCGACTCGGGGTGCGAACGGCCGTCGGTCGGCCTACCGTGGTGATTGTTGGTCAACATCTTCCTGGTGTTGGCTGGCGGTTGGTTGTCCTCGGCCAGGGGCGGGCGTGGGATGGGACGGCGGCCCGGTCCGGGCCGGCGGCCGGAGACGTGACCGGAGTCTTCCGTGGGATCCCCGCACGCGTCGCTCGATGTCTTCGTTGTGGAGGCTTTCCATGTCCGACTGGCGTTCGCGCGCCCTGCGTCCCGCGAAGCGGGCTCTGCGCCGCTCGCAGGACCGGTATCCGCAGTCGCCACCGGAACTCTCCATGGACCCGCGCGGCGGCGAGCCGGAGAAGGCCCCGCCGGCGGAGGAGAGCGTGGTCACCTCGGCGATCTACCGGGACGGCCAGCGGGTGGACGGTCCGCCCAACCTCGCGGAGACCTGCCAGCGGCTGCGGGATCAGCCGGGCACGATGGCGTGGATCGGGTTGTACCGGCCGACCGAGGCGCAACTGCTCACCGTGGCCGAGGAGTTCGGGCTGCACGAGCTGGCCATCGAGGACGCCATCGTCGCGCACCAGCGCCCCAAGCTCGAACGGTACGGCGACACCCTCTTCGTGGTGCTCCGGGCCGCCCGCTACCTCGACGAGTCGGAGGAGGTGGACTTCGGCGAGGTACACATCTTCGTCGGCGCGAACTTCGTGCTGACCGTACGGCACGGCCAGGCTCCCGACCTGACCGCCGTACGGCGACGGATGGAGAACGACCCCGACCTGCTGCGCCTCGGTCCGGAAGCGGTGCTGTACGCGGTCCTGGACAGCGTGGTCGACGGGTACGCCCCGGTGGTCGGCGGGTTGCAGAACGACATCGACGAGATCGAGACCGAGGTCTTCGGCGGCGATCCCCGGGTGAGCCGCCGGATCTACGAACTCTCCCGTGAGGTGATCGAGTTCCAGCGGGCGACCCGGCCGCTGCTCGACATCCTGTCGGGCCTGACGGCCGGGTTCGAGAAGTACGGCACCGACGAGGAGCTGCGGCGCTACCTCGGCGACGTGGCCGACCACGCCACCACCGCCTCGGAGCGGGTGAACGAGTTCCGACTGATCCTGGCGGACATCCTCACCCTGAACGCCACGCTGGTCTCGCAGTCGCAGAACGAAGAGGTCAAGAGCCTGACCCAGGCCAGCTACACCCAGAACGAGGAGATCAAGAGAATCTCCGCCTGGGCGGCGATCCTGTTCGCCCCGACGGTGATCGGCACCGTGTACGGGATGAACTTCGACCACATACCCGAGCTGCACTGGACCCTCGGCTACCCGTTCGCGCTGTTCCTGATGCTGCTGGTCTGTAGCACCCTGTTCATCCTCTTCAAGCGCCGCGACTGGTTGTGACCGGTCGGGCGGCACGACCTACAGCCACTTGTTGCGCCGGAAGCCCCGGTGCATCGCGACCGCGCCGACCAGCATCACCACCAGCACCACCCAGAAGCCGTACGGTGCCTTCAGCCCCGGTATGGCCTCGAAGTTCATCCCGTAGATCCCGGCGATGAAGGTCTGCACCGCGAAGATCGCCGCCCAGGCGGCTATCTTGCGCATGTCGTTGTTCTGGTCGACCGACACCTGGGCCAGCCGCGCCTGGAGGATCGAGTTCAGCAGGTCGTCGTAGGCGGTGACCCGTTCCACCGTACGGACCAGCACGCTGTTGACGTCCCGGAAGTACCGGACGACCGGCCTCGGCAGTTCCCGGTCGTCGAGCAGTTCGGCGAACGGGCGCTGGAGCGGCGCCACCGCCCGCTTGAACTCCATCAGTTCCCGCTTGAGCTGGTAGATGTGCGCGATCCGCTCCCGGCCCCGCACGGCGGCGAAGACCTGCTCCTCCACCGCGTCGATGTCGGCCTCCACGGCGGCGGCCACCTGGACGTACGAGCCGATGAGCTGGTCGCAGACCGCGTGGGCGACCGCCCACGGGCCGAGTGCCAGCAGGGTGGGCCGGGCCTCCAGGTCGGCCCGGACCGGCCCCAGCGCACCCGGCGCGCCGTGCCGCACGGTGATCACGAACCGGGGGCCGACGAACACGGTCACCGACCCGGTCTCCACCACCTCGGACGTCTCGGTCAGCTCCGAGTGCTCGACGTACCGGGTGGTGCGCAGCACGATGACCGTCACCTGGTCGTACCGCTCGACGGCGGGCCGGTGATCACGGTTGTGCGCGTGCCCGGCGACCAGGTCGTCCAGCCCGAACGTCCGGGCGATCGGCGCGAAGTCCTGCTCCGTCGGCTCGTGCAGCCCCAGCCAGACGAAGCCCCGACCCCGGCGCGCCGCCGCCAGCGCCTCACGGTAGTCGGGCCGCCCCGGCATCCGGCGGCCGTCGACGTACGTCGCGCAGTCCACGACGCATTCCGCGTTCTGGCTGTTCTGCCCCGGGGTGTACGCGGGCAGCCCGTCGACGTTGAACATCCGGGCCATCACCCGGCGTACCGGCTCGGCCCACCGGGTGCGTGTACCGCCGAAACCAGTGTTCCGCTCGTACCCCGTCATCCCCGGATGCCCCTTCCCGCGCGCGGTCACTGGCGTGCATCGAACCATCCGCCGGCCACCCGTCCGGTCCCGGGTCCAGCGCCCTGGTGAGGTTTCACACCGGTTGGCCCATCGGCGGGTGGCCCGAGCTAAACTTGATCATTAGGCGGCGCCGGCACGCGACCGCCCCGGACGAGAGCGCTGCCGTACCCGGCCCAGCAAAGACGGCGCGCAGAAAATCATGACTCCTGTCGATCTGATCGAGGTCGGCGGCTCGCTGCTGATCCTCTCGGCCTTCGCCGCCGCCCAGACCCGCCGACTCTCCCCGCACTCCGTGCGCTACCTGCTGCTCAACATCGTCGGTTCGGCCGTGCTGGCGGTGATCGCACTCCTGCACCAGTCGTGGGGATTCCTGCTGCTGGAGGGAAGTTGGGCGATCATCTCCACCGCCTCGCTGCTCCGGATGGCACGCCGGGACGACGGGGCCGCGACCCGGACCGCCGGAGGCCAACGGCCGGATTCGCCTGCTGGGTGACGTCACGGGCGGTTACGTTGACCTCGACAGGATCGCCGCCGGGCCGTCGGAGGGAAGCGCGATGGCGAACGCCGTTCCGGATCCGTCGACGGTAACCATCGGGCTCCGTACGGCCGCGCACGTCGGGATCTCCGTCGCCGATCTGGACCGCTCGGTCGCCTTCTACCAGGTGCTCACCGGGGTGGAACCGGTGGTGCGCGACGAGACGATGCACGGTGCCGGGTTCGCCCGTTCCCAGGGCCTGGCCAGCACCCGGTTGCGGTACGCCACCTTCCGACTCAGCAACCTCGGGATCGACCTGATCCAGTTTCTGGAGCCGGCCGGTCAGCCGGCGGAGCTGGCCGCGAACCGGCCCGGCTCGATGCACCTCTGCTTCGAGGTCGACGACCTGTCGGCGGTGTACGACCGGATGCGCAACGCCGGACTGGACTTCCTCGGCCCGCCGTACACCTTCACGGCCCAGGAGGTGTCGCCGCCGGAAGCGGCCGGCACCGAGGTCGCCTACTTCAACGACCCGGACGGAACCAACCTCGAACTCATCGCGCCGAAGGGCGGGTTCGCCCGCCCCGGCTGAGCCGCCGGGTTGATCGGACAGCGCGGCGTCGTCGTGCGCTGTTCGGCGCTACGGCCGGCGGGCCACCTCGACGACAAACGCGCGCCAGGCGTTCGGCCCGAAGGTCAGGGCCGGTCCCCGCTGATCCTTGCTGTCCCGGACCAGCACCCGGCCCGGCAGGTTGTCGGCCACCTCGATACAGGCGCCGCCGTTGCTGTTGCTCCTCGTCGCCTTCCGCCAGCTCGGGGTCATAGCTCGCTCGCCATCCTCACGATCAGGTCCCGGGACATGTCTCGGGGAAGTGCCACCGAGCGTATCGCGTCCCAGACCCGCACCATCGCGGCAACCTGGTCCGGATCGGCGATCACCCGCCCCGCCGCCTGGTCTTCGAGGTACGCCGTCTCACCCCCACCGGGCAGCGCCGCCAGGATCAGCGGTCCGGTCTGTCCGACGTACAGACCGGCGGATCGCGGTACGACGTGGATGAAGATCCGTTGTCGGGTCGACCACTCGGCCAGTTTCTCCAGTTGGGGCTTCATCAGCGTCGGCGACCCGCGCATCAGCCCCAGTTCGTCGATGATGAAGGTGCAGACCGGGGGCTTCTCCCGGTCGAACACGGCTGCCTGGCGCTGCATCCGAAGCGCAAGACCGTCCTCTGCCTCCTCGGGACTGAGCAGGCCCGAGTTGAGCACCGCCCGCGCGTACTCCTCGGTCTGGAGCAGCCCGGGAACGTAGTTGGGTTCGTGCCATCGGAGCGAAACGGCCTCAAGCTCGATCTCCGGCCACGCCTGGAACCACTCCGGTGGCAGAGCCTTCCGGGCGTCGGTCGCCAACTCCTGGATCAGGTCTCCGGAGCCGAACACCTCGTCCAGATTTTTCGCCGTGTCCGGCATCGGCACGAGCCGGGCCGTCTCGAACTTGGCGATGAGCGACGTGCTGACCCTCAGGCGTTCGGCAAGCCGCTCCTGAGTTACCCCGTGAGTCGACCGCAGGACCTTGATGATTTTCGGAAGACCAGTGTTCCTCATTTATTACCGGACCTTTCTCGCCCGGGTCGAATTGTTCCCGGACGCGCCACGTAAGTGCCTGACCTCGAAATATCGAGCGCTGTACCCGGCCCATCTTCCGCTGTTCCTAAGATCAGCTCCAGAGTGGAGATCGGCGGATTCGAGACGGTCCACGCGTCGTATGGCACTTTCCGAAAGCGCATCCGGGACCAATCGGCGGCCTCATGCATAATGCATCGGGAGGGCGTCACCACACCTGAGATGTCGCCGAAAGCCGTGGATTCAGTCCAACCCCCGGAGCGCGCGACGGCGGACGCCGCGTACCAGCAGGTAGCCGACCATCCAGAACTCGCCCACGTGCGCGGGCACCGCGAGAATTTCGGCGACGACTCGTGCCTCGGGAGCGAGGTACACGATGAACGCGCCGAGCAGATAGCCGACGCCGCCTCCGATGAGCGCCCAGCCCAGCGGCCGGGGCATCCACCCCGAGCGGAGCACGCAGAAGCCCATGGGGACGAGCCACAGGCCGAAGAACATCCCTCCCACGCCCCACAGGTTGCCGCTCATCAGGTACAGGAGGTAGACGGTTGCCGGCGCGTCGCCGACCGGGTCGAACGCGACCTCGACCGCCGTCGCCAGGAACGCCGCGCTGCTGAGGCCCAGGACCGCGTTGACCAGGCCGAAGGCGGCGATGCTGCCGGCGGCAAAGGCCTCCACGGTGCGGAACAGGCGGTAGAACCAGATGGCGGTGAGCGCCTGGGTGAGGACCATGAGCATTTCCAGCACGACCCCGGTGCGCGCGAGCGACTCGTTCCCGACCAGGTGCGCCAGCGTCGCACCGGGATCGTCGGCCGCGAAAAGTCGCGGCCGGATGACCAGATATCCAAGCACGGCCACGATGGCCATACCGAGATAGAACAGCCCGGTAATACGGGCGGTGCGGACCAGCTCGGCCGGGCTGGCGATCCGGACGGGGCATTGAGAGGTGGACATGGTTCTCTCCTGTTCTCGGGTGTGCAGGAGGATGGCCGCGAGGCAGTGTCCTCGCGCGCCGGTGGTAGTGGTGTAGCGGTCAGTCCTCGGTGTCGGGGTACTGGAAGACGTCGTCGAGCGGCACCCCGAACACTCGGGCGATCTGGAAGGCCGCCTCCAGTGACGGCGAGTAGCGCCCCTGCTCGACGGCGATGATGGTCTGGCGGGTTACGCCGATGCGGTCGGCCAACTCCGCCTGCGTCATCTCCCCATGGGCGAACCGCAGGGCTCGGATCGAGTTGGTGACCCTGGTGGGCTTGGCCATGGTCAGAAGCCCCGCCGGTACGCGACGATCTTCACGACCGACGAGGTGAGGGCCGCCAGGACGAACGCGAGGTAGAGCGCGTTGGCGATCCAGAACTGGTCGATCCTCGCCATCGCCAGGCCGAGCGGAACGATCGCGGCGACGCTCATGACGTAGAACCCGACGTGCTCGCCCCGCCGGTTGATCTGCCGGTCGCGCTCGTCGGTCCTGCCGGCCTCCCTCGGCGAAATGATCGCGGCCGTGATGTTCAGGACGATGTTCGCGCCGATCCCGACCCCGATCGCGGTGAACATCGGCCACACGTAGCCGATCGTCGCGACGTCCGTTCCCGGGACCTTCGACAGGACAGTCGCGAAGTAGACCAGGGGTACGACGACCGCCACCAAGGCGTAGATCCACGACTGCTTCTCTTCGGAGGACATGCCCGCTCCCATGTAAAACAAGTTTGACACTAGGAATGTAAAGCAACGCTGACACGGTGTCAATAAATCTTTACTCCGCCAGCGACGCGGGGCTGGTCAGCGACGGTTGCCGAGGCGCGGGGCCTGGCGGAGGTCCACCCGTATCGAGCCGCTCGGCTTCCGCCTCTGGAATTGAGGATGCGCAGGCATGGCCGATTCGATACCAATGTCGCTATGCCCGAGCTGAGTCCGCCCACCGTACGGGTGCATCGATCGTTCGTTGCCGCCATGGCCGAGTTCCGCGCCGAAGGACGCGGTAGCTCCGGCGATGACACCATGATCGGGGCTGAACTGCGCGAGTTCGGGAGCCGCTGGGCGGTACCTGAGGACTTCGCCGCGTACGTCGACTGGTTGCGGTCCCAAGCCCTGGAGGATTCACCCCGACCTGACGGCTACGTGCCGTCGACCAGCCTGTGGTGGATCCAGGATGACGATTACCTCGGCCGCCTCGCGATCCGGCACCGCTTGACCCCTCACTTGCGCGAGGCCGGCGGCCACATCGGCTACGACGTGCGGCCATCGGCGCGGCGTCGGGGCCATGCCACCGCGATGCTGCGCGCCGCGTTGCCGGTGGCACACGGCCTGGGCATCGAGTCCGCGTTGCTGACCTGCGACGTAGACAACGTCGCATCCCGCAAGGTGATCGAGGCCAACGGTGGCGTCTTCGAGGATCAACGCGGCGGGATGTTGCGATTCTGGGTACCGACCGCCTGACCGAGGACTGCCGGTGCGATGGGCAGCGAAAGCTCGAGGCCGCCCATCGCACCGGTCAGGTCGTACCAGCTCGTCAGAGCACGCCGGTCACCCGGCCCTTACTAGTTGTCGCCCCAGACCTCCTGGGCGGTCTCCACGATGAGCTGGAGCTTGGCCACCTGCTCCTCCTGGGTGAGCGCGTTGCCCTCCACTGTCGAGGAGAAGCCGCACTGCGGGGAGAGGCAGAGCTGCTCCAGCGGTACGTACCGGGCGGCCTCGTCGATCCGGCGCTTGAGGTCGTCCTTGCTCTCCAACTCGCCGCGCTTGGTGGTGACCAGGCCCAGCACCACCTTCTTGCCCGGCGGCACGAACCGCAGCGGGGCGAAGTCGCCGGAGCGCTCGTCGTCGTACTCCAGGAAGAAGCCGTCGACGTCGAGCTGGGTGAAGAGTGCCTCGGCGACGAAGTCGTACCCGCCCTCGGCGGCCCAGGAGGACCGGAAGTTGCCCCGGCACATGTGCGTGGTGATGGACATGCTCTCCGGGCGCCCGGCCAGCGACGCGTTGATCTGCCGGATGTACCGCTCGTGCTGGTGCTCCGGGTCGCCGCCCTGCGCGGCCACCATGTCCCGCTGCCGGGGGTCGTTCAGGTACGCCAGGCTGGTGTCGTCGAACTGGAGGTAGGTGCAGCCGAGTGCGGCGAGCCGGCTCACCTGCTCGGCGTACGCGGCACTCAGGTCCGTCCAGAACTGGTCCAGGTCCGGGTAGACGCCGGTGTCGATGGCCGCCCGGCCACCCCGGTAGTGCACCATGCTCGGCGACGGGATGGTCAGCTTCGGCGTCGCGGTGGTGGTCTGCTCCTTCAGGAAGGAGAAGGCGTCACCGAAGATGGTGTCCTTCAGCGTCACCCGGTCGTGTACGCGCAGCGCGGCCGAGCTGAACTCCAGCGCGCCGGCCTCGTTGAAGAACTGCACGGTCAGCTTCTCGTCCGCCGGGTCGATGCCGCCGAGCTGGTAGATGAAGTCCATGTGCCACGACGTACGACGGAATTCGCCGTCGGTCGCGGTACGCAGGCCGATGCTCTCCTGTAGGCGTACCACCTCGCGGATCGCGTCGTCCTCGACGGCGCGCAACTCCTCGGCGGTGATCCGCCCGGCGGCCCGGTCCTGCCTGGCGCTCAGCAGTCGCGCCGGCCGCAACAGGCTGCCGACGTGGTCGGCGCGGAACGGCGGTCGGGGTGATGCATCCATGGGGGGTCCCCTCTGCTTCTGTACGCGGGCTCCTTGTCGGTACGCGCCGGCTTCGCGTACCGCGACGGCGCGATCCGGCAACCATAGTCCGCCACACCGAGCTAGATGATCACCAGCCCCGGGCCCGGCCAGCCCGTCGGCCACCCCCGGCCCCGTGAAGGGACGACAGGATCAGGCCGGCGCGGCCGTTCCGGTGACCGTGGTGGGCTCGGTCTGCGCCCAGATGGCGCTCATCTCCTTCATGGCCTGCTCCATGATCTGCACCATCGCGACCTTGGCGCGTTCGCCGTCGTGCCGCTGGATCGCCTGGGCCACCTCGGCGTGCAATTGCAACGCCTCCTCGTGGGGGTAGTGCGGCATCAGGTCGTAGTGGTACCGACCGGCGAGCACCTCGGCCACGAGTTCGTGCAGCTTCACGAACATCTCGTTGCCGGAGTCGACCAGCACCTGCCGGTGGAACTCGATGTCGAGCCGGAGGAACTCGGGCTCGTCGCCGGCCTTGCCGGCCGCCCACATCTTCGCGGCGAGGCCGATCAGCTCACTGGCCTCCTGTGGGGTCGCCCGGACGGCCGCGAGCGCGGCGGCCTGCGGCTCGACCGCGGCCCGGAGTTCGGTGATCGAGCGGAGTTGTGCGATCCGGCCTGCCGAGGCGAGTCGCCAGCGGATCACCTGGGGGTCGAAGACGTTCCATTCGCTGGCGGCCCGGATCAGGGTGCCGACCCGACGGCGGGACTCCACGAGCCCCATCGAGGAGAGCACCCGCAGCACCTCGCGGACGACCGAGCGGGACACGGCGTACTGCTCGACGAGGTCGTCGATGTAGAGCACCGAGCCGGGCGCGAGTTGGCCGGCGCAGACGGCCGTGCCGAGGAGGTCGAGCACGCGGGCGTGCAGGCCCGGTTCGGCGGTGCCGAGCCGGACAGACGCATCCTCTGGTGACGGCATGTCCATAAATAAAGCCTATCAGTGGGAGGGCCACTCTTGCATAAGTCTGGTTTATCGGCCTAGCATCCGGCATTAAGCGGATGTAGGGCATCCGCTGCGGCGCCCCAACGGCGGGTCGCCGCGACGGAAGGGGAGATGGACGTGTTACGTCGGTCGGTAATCGGAACCTCTCTGGCCGTGGTGGCTGCCCTCGGCCTGTCCGCCTGCGGTGGCGGCGGGGACGACAGCGGCGAATCGAATACTTTGCGCGTGACGCTGGTCAACCACGTCTGGACGGAAAACATAAAGCAGGCCCTGCCGGAGTTCGAGAAGCAGACCGGCCTGAAGGTCGAGGTCACTCAGTTGGGCGAGGACCAGCTGTCTGACCAGTACAACGTCAAGCTGAACGCCGGATCCAGCGACATCGACGTGATGATGTACCGGCCGTTGCAGGAGGGGAAGCTGTTCGCCAAGAACAAGTACCTCGCCGACCTCACCGACAAGACCAAGGGGAACGCCGCCTTCGGCTTCGACGACTTCCAGGCCGGACCGGTCCAGGCGACCACCTATGAGGACAAGGTGGTCGGCGTACCGATCATCACCGAGCAGGAGGTCCTCTACTACCGCAAGGACCTGTTGCAGAAGGCCGGCTACAGCGCGCCGCCGAAGACCCTCGACGAGCTGAAGACCATGGCGGCGAAGGTCGAGGCCGAGAACGCCGGCACCGCGGGCTTCGTCGCCCGGACCGGTAAGGCGGCCGCGGTCACCCAGTTCTCCAGCTTCCTCTACAGCTTCGGCGGCGACTTCGTCGACGGCAGCGGCAAGGCCACGGTCAACAGCGAGCAGGCCAAGCAGGCGTACGCCTACTACGGCGGGCTGCTCAAGGACCACGGGCCGCAGAACATCAGCACCGACATGAGCTGGTCCGAGGCGATGGCGATCTTCACCCAGGGCAAGGCCGCGTTCTACACCGAGGCCAACTCGCTCTACAAGAACGCCACCGACCCGGCCAAGTCGAAGGTCTCCGACACCGTCGGGTTCGCGCCGTTCCCGGCCGGTCCGGCCGGCTCGAAGCCGTACAACGTCCCCTCGTGGGCGCTCGGCATCAACGAGTCCTCGGAGAACCAGAGCAACGCCTGGAAGTTCATCGAGTGGGCGGCCGGCAAGGACCAGACGCTGGCGCAGCAGAAGGCCGGCGTCCCCGGCGCCCGTACCTCGGTCTGGGCCAACCCCGAGGGCATCGCGACCTACCCCAAGGACCTCGCGGACGCCATCGCGATCAGCACCGCGAACGGCGTCGGCCACGACCGGCCGCTGGTCGTGAAGGTGGCCGAGGCGCGCGAGATCGTCGGCCAGCCGATCGTCGACGCCATCACCGGCAAGGACGTCGCCGGCTCGACGGCCACGGCCAACGAGGCCTTCCAGAAGCTCCTGGACGACGAGAAGTAAGCCAACCGCGCGGGGTGACGGACCAGTTCCGTCACCCCCGCGTCACATGGCCCGCCGAAGCCGGAGACCCCTCATGGCAGTCATCGCATCCACCCCACCGTCCTCGACCGACACGTCCGCCTGGAGCCGCTGGGCGAACAGCCACCGCAAGTGGCTGTTCGCGGCGCCGGCCATGGTGTTCGTCGGTGCACTGATCATCTTCCCGCTCGCCTGGACGCTGTACCTCAGCCTCACCGACGCCGAGGGATCGGTCCGGGCCGAGTCCGAGTTCATCGGATTCGCGAACTACCTCGAAGTCCTCTCCGACACCGACCGGTTCTGGCCCGCCGTACTCCGGACCGTCGGGTTCACCGGCGTCGCACTGCTCTTCGAGGTCGTGCTCGGAATGGCAATCGCGCTGCTGCTGTGGCGGCCGTTCCGGGGCGAGAAGTGGGTCCGGGTCGCCATCCTGATGCCGCTGGTCGCCACCCCGGTCGCGGTCGGCATGATGTGGCGGCTCATCTTCGACCCGAACATCGGAATGGCGAACCAGCTGCTCGGCTGGGTCGGCATCGGCCCGCAGCCCTGGCTCGCCGGTCAGCACAGCGCCCTGCCGACGACGATCTTCATCGACGTCTGGCAGTGGACGCCGATGGTCGTGCTGATCCTGCTCGCCGGGCTGACCTCGCTGTCCAACGAGCCGGACGAGGCGGCCCGGGTCGACGGCGCCAACGCCTGGCAGCGGTTCCGGCACATCACCCTGCCGCTGCTGATGCCGACGGTCATCGTCGCGATCCTGCTGCGCGGGATCGACGCCCTGAAGACCTTCGACATCCTCTACGCCACGAAGGGCCGCGGCGGCGGGTCGTTCCACGAGGTCGAGACCCTCAACGTGTACGCCTACGGCCTGAGCTTCGACTACAACGAGTACGGCATCTCCTCGACCGTCCTCATCATCTTCTTCCTGATCATCATCGGCTCGATGTGGGCACTGACCTCCCGGCGAAAGAAGGGCGCGCGATGAAGGCCCGCCGTACCCCGTACAAGGTGTTCCGGGCGGTTGCCCTGGCCCTCGTGGTGGTCTCGCTGCTCGCCCCGCTGGTCTGGATGGTCGCCGCCTCGTTCAAGACGAACGTCGACATCTACGACACGGGCAAGGCGTTCGCCTTCACCCCGGTCCTGGACAACTACACGAAGGTCCTGGACCAGGCGAACTACTTCCAGTTCATCGGCAACAGCCTGTGGGTGGCGTTCGCCGCCACCGTGCTGTCGCTGATCCTGGGCGTGCCGGCGGCGTACTCGATGAGCCGGTTCAACATGCGCAAGTCGGCCCTGGTGGTGCTGATGGCCCGGGTCATCCCCGGCGTCTCGCTGCTGGTGCCCTGGTACTACGTCTTCTCCAACCTGAAGTTGGTCGGCGGCTTCTCGGTGCTCATCCTCAGCCACATGTTCGTGTCACTGCCGCTGGTCGTGTACATCATGATGGGCTTCTTCGACGGGCTCCCGCTGGAGCTGGAGGAGTCCGCGCTGGTCGACGGGCTCACCCACATCGGCGCGTTCCGCCGGATCACGCTGCCGCTATCCGCACCGGGCATCGCGACCGCCGGGATCCTGTCGTTCATCTTCTCCTGGAACAACTTCATGTTCGCCCTGGTGCTCTCCGGCGCGGACACCAAGACCCTGCCGGTCGCGATCTTCGACTTCGTCGGCTACGCGAGCATCGACTGGGGCGGCCTGATGGCCGCGTCGACGGTGGTCACCCTGCCGATCATGTTGATCGCCCTGTTCGTGCAGAAGTACGTCGTCTCCGGCCTCACCGCCGGGGCCACCAAGGGCTGAGGTCGAGACGAAGTGACGAAGATCGTTAGGGTCGAGACCTTTCTCGTCCCGCCCCGCTGGCTGTTCGTCCGGATCGAGACCGACAGCGGGATCGTCGGCTGGGGCGAGGCGACCTGCGAGGGCCGGTCGGAGACCGTACGCACCGCCGTGGAGCAACTCAGCGAGCTGCTGATCGGCCGGGACGCGCTGCGGATCGAGGACCACTGGCAGTTGATGACCAAGGGGTCGTTCTACCGGGGCGGGCCGATCCTGGCCAGTGCCGTCTCCGGGCTCGACCAGGCGCTCTGGGACATCGCCGGCAAGCACTTCGACGCACCGGTGCACCAGTTGCTCGGCGGCCCGGTCCGGGACCGGATCCGGGTCTACGGCTGGGTCGGCGGCGACGAGCCGGCCGAGGTCGCCGACCACATCGCCGAACAGCTGGCCGCCGGGCTCACGGCGGTCAAGATGAACGCGTCCGGTCGGATGAGCCCGGTCGCGTCCGTCGCCGAACTCGACGGGGTGGTCCGCCGGGTCGCCGCCGCCCGCGAGGTGCTGGGCGAGCACCGGGACGTCGCGGTCGACTTCCACGGCCGGTTCACCCTGGCCAACGCCCGCCGGGTCGCCCCGCTGCTGGAGCCGTTCCGGCCGTTCTTCCTGGAGGAGCCGGTCGTACCGGAGAACTCGCACCTGATCGGCGAATTCGTCAGGTCCACCACCACGCCGGTCTCCACCGGCGAGCGGCTCTACAGCCGGCAGGAGTTCCTGCCCGTCCTCCAGGCCGGCATCGCGGTCGCCCAGCCGGACGTCTCGCACGCGGGCGGGATCACCGAGGTACGTAAGATCGCGGCATTGGCCGAGGTGTACGACGTACAACTCGCCCCGCACTGTCCGCTCGGACCGATCGCCCTGGCGGCCTGCCTACAGGTCGGCTTCGCGACGCCGAACTACCTGATCCAGGAGCAGAGCATCGGGATCCACTACAACTCCGACGCCGAGGTGCTGGACTACGTCGTGGACCGGACGCCGTTCGACTTCGCCGACGGGCACATCGCCCGGCTCACCGGCCCGGGACTCGGCGTCGACATCGACGAGAACGCGGTACGGCTGGCGGACAAGCGCGGGCACGCCTGGCGCGGACCGACCTGGCGCCACCCCGACGGCTCCTTCGCGGAGTGGTGAACCAGCCCACCTCGCCGGCCATTCACATTCCATACCGGAAGACATTCCATACCGGAAGAAAGGCGTGTCGTGAAGATCGTCGCCGCCGACGTGATCGTCACCAGCCCTGATCGCAACTTCGTCACCCTGAAGATCACCACTGACGAGGGCATCACCGGACTTGGCGACGGCACTCTCAACGGCCGGGAACTCTCGGTCGCGTCGTACCTGACCGACCATGTCGTTCCGCTGCTGCTCGGGCGTGACCCGCACCGGATCGAGGACACCTGGCAGTTCCTGTACCGGTCGTCGTACTGGCGGCGCGGCCCGGTCACCATGGCCGCGATCGCGGCGGTGGACGTCGCGCTCTGGGACATCAAGGCCAAGGCCGCCGGGATGCCGCTGTACCAACTGCTCGGCGGCGCGTCCCGGACCGGCATCATGGCGTACGGGCACGCCTCCGGGCGGGACGTCCCGGAGCTGTTCGACTCGATCCGGCGTCACCTCGACGAGGGATTCAAGTCGATCCGGGTGCAGACCTCGGTGCCGGGAATCAACGCGGTGTACGGCGTCGCCGCCCAGCCCAGCGCCGACGGCAAGCGGTACGACTACGAGCCGGCCCAGCGCACTCCGCTGCCCGCCGAGGAGGACTGGGACACCCGGGCCTACCTGCGGCACCTGCCCGGCGTCTTCGAGGCGGTCCGCAACGAATTCGGCCCCGAGCTGCCGCTGCTGCACGACGGGCACCACCGGATGACCCCGATCCAGGCCGCCAAGCTCGGCAAGGCGCTCGAACCGTACGACCTGTTCTGGCTGGAGGACTGCACCCCGGCGGAGAACCAGGAGGCGCTGCGGCTGGTCCGTCAGCACACCACCACCCCGCTGGCGATCGGCGAGGTCTTCAACACGGTGTGGGACTACCAGACGCTGATCCGGGAACAGTTGATCGACTACGTCCGGTCCGCCGTCACGCACACCGGCGGGATCACCGCGATGCGCAAACTCCTCGACTTCGCCGCGCAGTACCAGATCAAGTCCGGCATCCACGGGCCGACCGACATCTCCCCGGTCGGGATGGCCGCCGCACTGCACCTGGATCTGGCGATCCACAACTTCGGCATCCAGGAGTACATGCGGCACGGTCCGCTGACCGACGAGGTCTTCCGGCAGTCGTTCACCTTCACCGACGGGTACCTGCACCCCGGCGACCAGCCCGGGATCGGCGTCGAACTCGACGAGGCGGCCGCCGAGCGGTTCCCGTACGTGCCGGCGTACCTCCCGTTCAACCGGCTCAAGGACGGTACGGTCCATGACTGGTGACGGCCCCGCCGGCACCGCCGCACGGTCGGCTCCGACCCGGCACATCGTGGTGATGGGTGTGTCCGGGTCGGGCAAGACCACCGTGGCCGAGGGAATCAGCGCGGTCACCGGGCTGACCTTCGCCGAGGCGGACGGGTTCCATCCGGCGTCCAACGTGGACCTGATGCGCGCCGGGGTGCCGCTCGAGGACGCGCACCGGTGGCCGTGGCTGCGGGAACTGGCCGGCTGGATGTCGGACCGCGCCGCCGAGGGGGTCTCCACCGTACTGGCCTGCTCGGCGCTGAAACGCTCGTACCGGGACGTGCTCCGGCAGGGGCCGCCGAGCGTCGACTTCGTCTTCCTCGAAGGGTCGGCCGAGGTGATCCGGGAACGGATGGCCCGGCGGTCCGGGCACTACATGCCGGCCAGCCTGCTGGACTCGCAGATCGCGACCCTGGAGCCACCGCAGCCGGACGAGCGGATCCTGACCCTGGACGTCGCACTGACCCCGGAGGAACTGGTCACCGCGGCGGTCAACGGGCTCGGCCTGCTGCCCCGTACGACCGCCGGACCGGCCCGCGAGGTCGCCCTGCCGGAAGGCTGACGGCTGGCCCGTCAGCCGTCCGGCAGGACCGCCCGGGTCTAGAGGAACCGCGAGCTGGGCACCGGACCCGGCGACCGGACCCGGCCGCGCGGCCCGGCCAGCCAGCGGCCGGCGACGGCGGACACGAAGGCGACCAGCGCGCCGTCCGGGTCCGGCGGGGTGGCCCCGTCACCGGGGTCGGGTTCGCCGTCGGCCCGCAGGATGTCGGCCGCTATCTCCTCGATCGGCCGGTCGTCGGCAGCGCCCCGCTCGACCCGACCGTCCGGGCCCTGCCGCAGCCGCTCGCCCCACGGTGCGACAACCACCTGGGTCAACATCGTGCTCACGTCGGCCGACACCGCCGGCGGGTCGGTCCAGCAGGTGGCGTGCTCGAACAGCACCTGTCCGGGCGCCCGGTCGCGCAGCGCGGTCAACAGCTCGCCGTCGGCGAGTTCACTCAGGTCGTAGGCCACCACCACGCTCTCCGGCCGGGCGCCGGTGAACGGCTCGGCCGGCACGCCGAGCACCTGCGCCACCGCGTGGCCCAGGATCCGGCTGGACCGGTCCGGCAACAGTGACACCGACCGGGGTCGTCGGCCGGCGGCGTCGAGGATCAACGCCAACCGGTGCAGGCCGAGCCGGCAGAGCCCGAAGCTGTCCTGCTGGTACGCGTACCGGCCGGTCATCCCCGCGTCGAACCCGTACGGTGACAGGCTGCTCAGCACGCCGCCGGTCAGCACGAAGTGCCAGCCCCGCAGGTCCTGACCGTCGAGCCGACCGACGGCACCGACCAGCCCGGCCCGGCCGAGCATCAGTTGGACCCGCTGGTGCGCCGGTCGCCAGTCCTCGTCCTGCGGCGCCGGCAACCGGTCGTGGTGCCGGAACGCCCGGTCCAGGTCGCCAGCCATGATCGCGTTGTAGACCAGCAGGTAGCGGTGCGGCCACGGCGGAAGGGTGGCGTCCCGCTGCTCCAGCGTGGCCACCGCCTCGGCGTGCCGATGCTCGTCCTCCAACGCGGAAACCAGCTCGGCCAGCACGCCGTCCGCTTCGGGCACCCGCCGCACCGCCTCGCGCAACGCCGGTACGGCCACGAACGCCAGGCCGTGTTCGACGCAGGCGTAGCCGAAGTCGTACAGCGCCTGCGGGCGTTCCGGATCCGCCGCCAGGCGCGCCGCCGCTTCGGCCAGGTCGGTCAGCTCGACCAGCTGGGCCACCCGTTCGAGCAGCCGGGCCAGATCGCCGAGCGCGATCGTGTCCACCGTGGACCGCAGGTGCCGGACCACCGCCCCCGCATCACCGGATTCCACCAGCTCCCACGCCTTGCCCAGGCCGTCACTCACCGCGCAACCTCCGTACTCGAATGTGAAATTGCCGCACAACGAACCCACCCACCGGCCCGTGCTGGGCTGGCCCGCCCGGCGCAGGTCCCGGGCGCGGGAAACGGAAACGGAACTGGCGTCCTCGGACGACGCCGGGGATCGGCCGGTGACGAGAGGCGTCGCGGCGACCGGACGCGGGGATGGCTCGTCGGCGAACGCCCACGACGAACCGGAATGGAGACGGGTGGAACCGACCGACGGGTCGGCGTCCCGGCGCTCACCGCAGTGGGCGGTGGCCGCCCTTCCTGTAGACCATGGCGGAGATCATGGACCACCTGCCGGACCGATCGCAACTCCGATTCGACGGGTCGACCGGTCAGAAGCCCGGGGGGACGGCGCTCCGCTGGTACGGGTCCGGCTCGCTGACCCAGCCGGCGACCAGCACCAGGCCGGTCCGCCGGTGTACGGCGAGGAATCCGAACGGACGGTCGAAGGCGACCCGCACCAGCCGCTTCTGCTTCGTCGGTTTCGGCGGCAGCGAGCCGACGGTCATCGCGATCGCGGTGACGGCGGCGGCCTTGAATCCCTTCGCCCCGAAGGTGGCCACCGCGCTCTGCCGGGCCGCCGAGACCGCCAGCGGCCTCGGGCTGATCCCCGGAAAGTGGCCCCGGCCGCGGTCCGTGGCGCTGCGCAGGCCGAACAGTTCGGCGTTCGCCAACAGGTCGTGGTCGCCCTCCACGGTGAACCGGACCGTCGAGAGCTCCAGCTCGGGCTGGTCGTCCAGTGCCGTCACCACCTCCTCGGTGACCCCGGGGCCGTCGGTGGCGGCGAGCGTCGGGCCGGGGCCGGGCGTGGCGATCGCGGCCGACAGGACCTGGGCCGCGCTCCGGTCCGGCGCACCGAGCGCGAGGACGACGTCGACGTCCTCGCTGCCCCGGACGGTCAGCAGCGTCAGCGGCCCGGCCCCGGTGTCGGCGACCCGCAACACGCTCAGGTCCCGGCTACGGCGGCGCAGCCCGGTGACGTCCCGGCCCTGCCACGGCCCCGAACCGGGCTGGACCCACTGCTCCTTGAACGGCTCCGCCCAGGTCGTCACGACCAGCAGCGCGCTGGCGAGGAGCAACTGCGTCTCCCCGTCGACCTCGACCGGCATCCTCGGGATCAGGTCCTCGGTGTGCCTGGACGCCCAGGCGTCCAGGACCGGCCGGTCCGTGCCGGGGTCGCCGGTCAGTTCGCCCCGCATCGACTCGGGCACCGCGTCGAGCCACCCGGACGTCAACGGCAGGTCGTGCCGGGACCAGACGGCCATCGCGAGCCGGGTCGTCGGTGAGCCGGCGAGGTCGAACCGCGCGGGAACACCGGCGACCGCCAGCAGTTCGTCGCGGGCCGGGCCGGCCGCGTACGGCGCGAGCAGCGCCAGCAGTGGGTACACGCCGACGCCGGAGAAGACCGTCTGCGTCCCGTCCAACGTGGACGCCCAGCGCGCGCTGAGGGCGTTGGCGGCTTCGACACTCATGCGGCGGGTCCTCCGCTCGTCGGCCACGGTGGGCGTCGGTGCCCGGGCCGACGTACCGCGAACGGATCCGGTGCACCGTACCGGTTCGACCGGCCGGTCGAACCGTACCGGCCCGCCGGGTCGGGGTCCACAGCGCTCGGTGACGTCCATCCCGGCGCCGCGTCGAGCGCTCTTCATCCGTGGTTCACCGCGAGGCAGTCGGGCCGCACGACCCCTCGCCTACCGTCCGGAGCGATCCGACATGATCCACGGGAACAGGGAGACGATCGCGATGAAGCGTCGAATGCTGGGTGCGCTGGTGGTGGCCGGTGCCGTCGTGGGACTCGGCTCGCCGGCCGCCCAGGCTGCCGGGCCCCTCCTCGGCCACGAGCCGGCCTCCGGCGCGGCCGGCGACCGACGGCCCGGCGGCAAGCTCCGGCCGCTGCCGCAGGCCCACGCCCACAACGACTACGAGCACGAGCGCCCGCTGTTCGACGCGCTCGACCACGGCTTCACCAGCGTGGAGGCCGACATCTACCTGGTCGACGGCGAACTGCTGGTCGGCCACGACCCCGAGGACGTGGTTCCGGGTCGTACCCTGCAGAGCCTCTACCTCGACCCGCTGGCCCGGCGGGTACGGGCGAACCACGGCAAGGTCTTCAGGGACAGCCACCAGGAACTGCAACTGCTGGTCGACATCAAGAACACCGGCGTGGACACCTACACCGAACTGCACCGGGTACTCCGGGACTACCAGCGGATGCTGACCACGTACAGCTCAGGCCGGGTGCGCCGGGGTGCGGTGACCGTCGTCGTCAGCGGTGACCGGCCGCGTGACCTGATGGCCGGACAGCGGACCCGGTACGCCTTCTACGACGGCCGCGCCGCCGACCTCGGCACCACCGCGCCGGCCTCGTTGATCCCGCTGATCAGCGACAACTGGGGCAACCTCTTCGGTTGGCAGGGCGTGGGCGCGATGCCCACGGCGGAGCGGGCGAAGCTGCGCTCGTTCGTCCGGACCGCGCACGCCAACCAGCAGCGGGTGCGGTTCTGGGCCACTCCGGACGTCGCCGGCCCGGAGCGGGACGCGATCTGGCGGGAGCTGCGCGCCGCCGACGTCGACCACATCAACACCGACGACCTCGCCGGACTGGCGGACTTCCTGCGCGCCAGCCGCCGCTAGCGCACCGGCGGTCCCGGCGCGGCAGCCGGCCGCGCCGGGGCCGTGGTCCGGGTGCGATCCCCACATACACAGCCGTCGGCCGGCCACGGGCGGGACGCCGTTTCGGGCTCATCTCGGCAGGGTGGAGTCGCTAAGCTCCGCCCAGCACTCAGAGATGATCTAGGAGACGTGTTGTTCGGAATCGTGCGGCCGTGTCGGCACCGGATGTGCGCAAAACTGCATAATGCCTGGCTCGGTCACCTCTGTGGACTCTGCCTCACCCTGCGCGACGAACACGGGCACCGGGCCCGGCTGACCACCAACTACGACGGCCTGCTGATCTCCGTACTCCTGGAGGCGCAGAGCGCCGCGCCAGCCCGGTACCGGCAGGCGGGGCCGTGCGCGCTGCGCGGCTTCCAGGGTGCCTCGGTGCTCTCCTCCGCGGACCCCGGCGCCCGGCTGGCCGCGGCGGTGTCGCTGGTACTCGCGGCCGGCAAGACCCGGGACCACGTCGTGGACCGGGACGGCGCGCTGCGGGTCGCCGCGTTCGCCGGGGTGGCCGGCAGGCTGGCCGACCGGTGGGCCGAGGCGGGCGCCCGGACCGGTGACGCGGTCGGCTTCGACACCGGCGTGCTGCTCGACGCCGTCGCCCGGCAGACCACGCTGGAGCACGCGATCGGTCCCGGCGCGTCGGTGCTGCTCGCCACCGAACCGACCGAGACCGCCGTCGCCGCCGCCTTCGCCCACACCGCCGCGCTGGCCGGGATGCCCGGCAACGCGTCCGGGTTGGCGGAGGTCGGTCGGTACTTCGGCCGGATCGCGCACCTGCTGGACGCGGTGGAGGACTACGCCGACGACCAGGCCCGGGGCGTGTTCAACCCGCTCCGGGCCACCGGCACCGAACTGGCCGAGGCACGCAGGTTGTGCGAGGACGCCCACCACGGCCTGCGGCTGGCCCTGGCCGACGTGGAGCTGCGGGACCACACACTCGTCCGGGCACTGCTGGTCCGCGAGGTCGGCGACGCCATCGACCGGACTTTCACCCTCACGCACCACCCGTCGCCGGCCGGGCCCCGACCCGGCCCGTCCGCCCCGGCGCACCTCCAGACGCCCGTCGAGTCAGTCCGGCCCTCGTACCCGCACAGCGAGCCGGACCGGCACTCCGGGCGACGGTCCGGCACGCAGCGGCACCCGGGCGGCGGGCCGGCGCCGCGACCGGACGGATGCGACGCCCCGCTGCTCATCGGCGGGGCGTGCGCGCTGACCACCTGCACCTGCGGGCTGTGGCAGCCGAGGTGGAGCCGGGTCCGTCGCGAGAAGTGCTCCCACCGCTGCTGGTGCACGAGGTGCTGCGACTGCCCCGACTGCAGCGCCTGCGACTGGTGCGTCTGTGACTGCTGACCCCGACCCGGCCTACGACCGCTGACCGCGACACCGCCCGAGCCTGCTGACCGCGACACCGCCCGCGACTGCTGACCGCGAGCCCGCCCGGACCGGCCTTCCGGCGCCGGCCGTACCCGGCGGGTCACGCGCGGTCAACCGCACGTCCGGATGGACGAATCCGCAGGTCACAGAGATGGCAGCCGATTCAGGCGGCCGGGGTGCGATGTTCCCGGCCGCCGCGTCCGGTGTTCATCGCCAATTCAGCCCATCCCTTGAGACTCCCTGGTTGTCACAGCCATGGCTGGCTCGAGGAAAGGCTCCACCATGAAGGAAGAGGCCGAGAGCGCGCAGATCTCGCGGCGCCAACTCGTCCGGTACGCCGGCGTCGGCGCGACGCTGGTCGCCGCCAGTCCCCTGATCGGGGGCGGCCCGGCGTTCGCGCACGACAACGACGACGATAACAAGGGCAACCAGCACGGGAACTCCCGTGACCGGGTGTGGCGTGCCGGTGACCACCACATCCATTCGGAGTACAGCGGCGAATTCGACACCTCGACGAACCCGCCGACGTTCCACAAGGGCGCGGACGCGGTCTACCCGATCGTCACGAACGCCATCATGGCGAAGAACTTCGGCCTCACCTGGGCGATGTGCACCGACCACGGCGGGCCGACCCACTCGAAGGTGAACCTGGAGCAGGCGTACCCCGACCTGCTGCGGTCGCGCAAGCTGGTCCCCGAGGTGCTGCAGTTCTGGGGGATGGAGTTCGACACTCCGGCCCAGGACCACCACACGCTGATGATTCCGCACCACGAGGACGAGGCGCAGCAGCTCTTCGAGCTGGAGAGCCGGTTCGCCAAGAACGACGCCTTCCCCGCCGACAAGGGCCGGGACACCGAGGCGAAGATGATCGAGTTCCTGAAGGCCGCCAAGGACATGCGGCAGAAGCCGCTGGTCATCGGCCACCACACCTCGCGGTCGGCGACCGGCTTCGGGGTCTACGGCCAGGACACGCCGCGCGAGTTCCGCAACGGCAACAACGTGGCGCCGGAGATCTACGTCGGCTTCGAGGGCGCGCCCGGACACCAGGCGGGCCCGCTCAACGGCGGCGCGCGCGGCGGGTACGGCAACTACCCCACGCACGGTGGCTTCGACCAGATGACCGCCAAGGTCGGCGGTCTCTGGGACTCACTGCTCGGTGAGGGCCGGCGCTGGTGGATCACCGCCACCTCGGACTCGCACGTGCACTGGACCCGTGGCGGCTCCGACTTCTGGCCGGGCGAGTACAGCAAAACCTACGTGTACGCCCGGCAGGACTACGCCGACATCATGGACGGGCTGCGCAACGGCCGGATCTGGGTCACCACCGGCGACCTGATCACCAGCCTCGACCTCACCGCCAAGAGCCAGGGCCGGGAGGCGGCGACCGGCGAGACGGTCACGCTGAGCCGTCGCAACCGGACCGATGTCGAGATCGAGATCAAGTTCCGGCCGCTCGCCGGCAAGAACGGCAACGGCGACCGGCCGGAGGTCCGGCGGGTGGACCTGATCGTCGGGCAGATCACGGGCCCGAACGCCAACCTCGACGCCGACACCAACCCGACCACCAAGGTCGTGGCGCGGTTCGGCCCGCGCGACTGGCGCAAGCAGGGTTCCGACTACGTCATCCGGCACACCCTGCGCAACGTCGAGGCCGACACCTACGCCCGGGTACGCGGCACCAGCACCGACGAGGCCGAGCCGCTCGCCGACGGGCTGGAGAGCCCGTGGAGCGACCTCTGGTTCTACTCGAACCCGGTCTTCGTACACGTCCGCTGACACCGGACGAGGACGCCGGGACGGCCGGCGGACATCGTGACGGGTCCCGCTCACGGGGAAAGAACCCCGGGGCGGGGCCCGTCGCCTCATATATTGACGGACATCACGGAACGGAATACGGTTTCCGGGTTGTGGATCCACCACGGTACGGGGACCTGCCAGCGGTCGGTCCCGGATACCGACGGATGTCGTACCCCACCTCCGCACCCTCGGCGATCCGTCAGTCCACAGGACCTTTCCGCGCGACCACGCCCGGTCGCGACCCGGATCGTCGCCGTCGGAGGTGTCGTCATGCGCGCTGCCAGGAGCCGTCCCCTGGGCATCGTGGCTCTGCTCTCGTCCCTGCTGATATCCGGAGCGGCGGTGCCACCGGGACCCGCACTGGCCGCACCGGCCCCGGCGACCCGGGAGGTCCCGCCGGCCGTCGCGACCGCTCCCCCGACGCTCGCCCCCACCCCACCGATGGGATTCAACAACTGGAACGCCTTCGGCTGTGACGTCAACGAGACCCTGATCAAGGAGACGGCGGACGTCATCGTCTCCTCCGGCCTCGCCGACGTCGGCTACGAGTACGTCAACATCGACGACTGCTGGTCACTGCGCGAACGTGGCCCGGACGGCAGGCTGGTGCCGGATCCCGTCAAGTTCCCGAGCGGGATCTCCGGAGTGGCCGACTACGTACACGGCAAGGGCCTGAAGCTGGGCATCTACGGCGACGCCGGCACCGCGACCTGCGCCGGATATCCGGGCAGCCTGGGCCACGAGGAGATCGACGCCCAGACCTGGGCGGACTGGGGAGTCGACTACCTGAAGTACGACAACTGCAACAACCAGTCCGACGGCTCGCAGGCCGACTTCATCCGGCGCTACACGGCGATGCGGCACGCGCTCGACGGCACCGGTCGGCCGATCGTGTACTCGATCTGCGAATGGGGCCAGTCCCAGCCCTGGACGTGGGCGGCCGACGTGGGTGACCTGTGGCGGACCACCGGCGACATCAGCGACAACTGGGCCAGCCTCCGCTCGATCATCGCGCAGAACGCTCCCCTGGCCGAGTACGCCGGACCGGGAAACTGGAACGACCCCGACATGCTGGAGATCGGCAACGGCGGGATGACCGACACCGAGTACCGCACCCACCTGAGCATGTGGGCGATGATGGCCGCGCCGCTGCTGATCGGCACCGACCTGCGGACCGCCTCGCCGGAGACGCTGGCGATTCTCGGCAACCGGGACGTCATCGCGATCGACCAGGACCGGCTGGGCGTGCAGGGCGCCGTCGTCTCCGACGAGGCCGGGCTGATGGTGCTGGACAAGCCGCTGGCCAACGGTGACCGGGCGATCGCGCTCTACAACTCCACCGACTCGCTGGCCACGGTCAGCGTTCCGGTCCGGGACACCGGGCTGCGGCACGCCGGGGCGTACCGGTTGCAGGACGTCTGGACCGGGCAGGTCGGCCAGGCGAGGTCGACGATCTCGGCCGGCGTACCCGCGCACGGCACGGTGGTCTACCGGGTCCGCCCGCTGGCCGACCCGACGGTGGTCCCGCCGGCGGTCAGCGTCGGTGCCGCCCTGGGCACCCTGGTGCCGGGTACGGCCGGAACCGGCACCCTGACCACGACGGTGACCAACCGGGGCGTCGGCGCACTGCGGGACCTACGGGTCACCGCGCGGGCGCCCGAGGGTTGGACGGTGACCGCGACGACCAGCGACCGGCGGCGCAGCCTGGCGACGAACCAGTCGCTGTCGACCACCTGGACCGTCACGGTGCCCGACGGTACCGCCGCCGGCCGCTACCCGATCACCGTCACCGCCGGCTACGAATGGGGTCCACGGCACCGCGCGGCCAGCACCGCCAGCCAGCTCGTCTCGGTGGTGGTGACCGCCCCCGAGGACGGCAGAAGGCACCTCAGCACGATCCTGCCGGTCAGCGCCGGCAACGACGAGGGCCCGGTCGAGACCGACCAGAGCAACGGCGGCGGGTCCGACAACGACGGAAACCTGATCACCATCGGTGGCCGGGTCTACACGCGGGGCCTCGGGACGACCGCGCCCAGCGAGATCGTCTACTACCTCGGTGGGCGGTGCACGTCCCTGGTCACCGACGTGGGCATCGACGACGAGACGACCAGCGCGGTACCGGCGACCTTCACGGTGTACGCCGACGACGCGGCGGTGGCCAGCAGCGGACCAGTGAACTCGGGCGCGGCGCCGGTGACCCTGACCGCCGACCTGACCGGGGCGGGCTGGCTGCGCCTGGTCACCACCGGCAACGATCCCACCACGAACGCGCACACCGACTGGGCCGCGCCGACGCTGGCCTGTGGCGGCGCCGCTCCGGACGATCCGGTGCTGCCGGCGGAACAGACGCTGTTCTCCTTCGAGTCCGGCACCGAGGACTTCACGATCGCCAACCCGGACTCCGGCGGCACCATGGCCCAATCCACGACGTTCCACACCGACGGCGGGCACGGCCTGACGGTCGCGACACCGGTCGACGGAAACTGGTTCGGCCGGGCCCTGGCCGAGCCGCTGGACCTGACCGGAAAGACCCGGCTGCGCTACGACGTACGGACCGAGGGGGTCGGCACGGTCGGCGAGATCGCGGTACAGGTCGGCCCCGACTTCGCCTGGTGCCAGGGCGGGCTCTGGACCTGGACCAACCCGAACTCCAGCCGGACCGTCACGCGGGAGATCGGCGAGCTGAGCTGCCCCGCCGGGGTGACCCTGGACCCGGCCCAGATCCGGGCGGTCTGGGTCTTCCTCAACAGCGGCGGCCAGGTCCACATCGACAACATCCGCGCCGAGTGAGTAAGGAAGGGCCCCTTCTTATCGTTTTCTGTAGAAGAAGGGGCCCTTCTTAACACCTCGGGCTCAGCTCACGCTGATCGAGCCGTTGGCAGCCCGTACGCAGGCGACCGCGCGGTTCGGGGTGGTGGCCGCCGCGCCCGTGAGGCACTGCCCGAGCACCGCGTGCCCGGCGGCGTTCGGGTGCCAGGACTCCTGGCAGGTCTGGAAGTACGTGACGCAGGCGTTGGCGATCCGCTGGATGGCGATCTTGTCGTAGCCGGAGAGGCTGGTCACGGGAACACCCGTCGGGCCGTCCTGCAACCGGATCGGCGTGGCGAGCGCGCCGGTCGGACTCGCCGACGTCTCGCAGAGCCGCGCCCCGTCGAAGGCCCGTTGCACGTTCAGGTAGACCAGGTCGTCGGCGGGAAACTCGGCCCGCATGGTGCCGTGCACCGACTGTACGAGGGTGCCGAGGCCACCGGAGAAGAGGTGACCCGCGGCGAGACTGGCCCGGTGCACCGGACACCCCGCGGCGTACCGCTCGGCGCCGAGGGCCCGGAACTTGTCCCGGCTGTCGTCGCGGTTGTCCTCCTCGTGGAACCTCGACTCCAGCTCGAACGGGAGCGGATTGGTGTAGTCCTGGAAGACGATCCGGTGCTGCCCGTCGGCGTCGACCTGGTCGAGTGTGCTGAGCAGTTGCCGGACCGCCGTGGTGGTCTCGGTGGTCGCCGCCGAGAACTCGGCCGGCGTGCCGAGGTCGTCGCCCGCACACGGGGCCTGCTCGACCGGTCCCCCGAGGTACGCCCAGAACTCCCACCACCCGGTCCAGGCGTCCGCGATGAACCGGTTGGCGCAGTCCGACGCGACGTCGCCGAAGGTGAACGAGCTGTTGTTCGAACCGAGGCCCAACAGCACCAGGTCGATGTCGTGGGTCTGCGCCACCGCCCGGAGCTGGTCGAGTTGCGCGGCCACCGTACGGCCCTTGGTGCGGTTGACCGAGGCGTTGGCGATGTCGTACGGCTGACCGCCGGAACAGGCGAGGTTGAACCGGGCCTGGATGCCCGGGAGATTCGCCTGGTGCAGAGAGGCGTTGGCCGACCGATGGCAGAAGAACGCGTTGCTGTTCGGCGCGGACCATCCGGGGAAGTCCTGCGACGTACCGTTCACGTCCACCACCGGTTGGTAGCCGCCGGCGCCCTCACCACTGACGAAACTGTCCCCGAGCGCGACCGCGGCGGTCGGCAGGCTGGCCGCGGCCGTACCCGGGGTGGTGACGGTGGCCGTCAGCGTTGCGGCCGAGGCGAGGGTGAGCACCAACGCCGCCGCGAACGCGGGTCGACGGAATCCGATCATGTCCGACCCCCAAGTGCGTCTATGCGAAATATCGAAACCTTTTCGCGTCTCGGCATCAGATCATGCGTTCGGAACGACGGTCAACGAACGGCATCGATCCCGGCCATGGTTCGACCGGCCACGGGATCGACCAGCCATGGATCGATCCCGGCCATGGATCGACCAGGTCGAGACGGCGCCGCTGACCGGCCGGACGGAGGCGGGCGGAGCTTCGGCTAGCGGGCGGGAGGTTGTGCCGGGCCGCGCCGTGGCCGGCGGGCCTGGTTGCGGCAGGCGTCGATGATCTCCGGACGCAGCAGGTGTCCGAACCCGGAGCGGTCGAGTCGCACGGCGAGCCCCGAACGATCGGTACCGAGCGCCTCGGCGGTGGCGTCGAGATTCCAGTCGTACGCGGCGAGTTGGCCGAGCAGGTGGCCTCGGCGGGCCTGCGCGGCGGAGAGCCGGAAGGTCTTGAGGTACGCCAACCGGCCGCCCTCGTCGGTGATGCTCTCGCCGATGTGGTTCTCGGTCTCGGGTGTGAAGGCCGGCAGGAACCGCGACAGGGTGAACCGCCCCATCCGGTACACCGGCTCGGTCGACAGGCGCTCCGCACCGAAGAGCCCGCCCGCCATCAGGAGAGCCGACTCGGACCAGGCCGCGCGACTGCGGTCCACTTCGGCACGGAGGTCGGCGACGCTGTGCACCCGGCTCTCGTCCAGACCGGTCCGGAACTCGGGGACTGCCGGGTACAGGTGGGCGTACTGGTAGACCAACTCGCCGTAGAGGTCCCGCAGCACGGTCGGATGCAGCGCACGGTAGTCGTCGGGATGCGGCACGACGAAGGCGGCGGCGAGCGCGTCGGCCACGTACAGGAGCATTCCGCACTGCTCGGGATGGATCTCGAAGATCCGCAGCGCGTCGGCCAGGCCCGGTATCTCGACACCCGTGTAGGCGGCCTCGGCCCGAGGCGACAGACCACGGGTGACCGCCTGACGGGTCCACTCCTGCCAGGCGATGGTGGGCCCGCCGAACTGCAACGCGAGGTAGCCCTCCAGGGCCAGGTGCAGGGGCAGGAACCGCAGCCGGCGCTTGTCGTCGCGACGGGCCATCCGGCGCCGGAAGTGCAGCCCGATCCCCCGGGGCTGACCGGTCGCCTCCGGGTCACGCAACTGGGTGCCGTAGGCGGCGGCCGGAGTGGCGTCGGTGGTCCAGTCGGCCACGAACGCGTGCGGAATGTAGGCGACGTACGCGGTACGCGGGCCGACCTCGACGATCGACACGTCGTCCTGGTCGTACAGCCGGGCATGCAGCCGCAGGTCGGTGATGGGTACGGCACGCAGCAGCGGCTGAAGCCGGACCGCGCCCCAGACCTGGGCCGGACCGACGACCAGGCCGGTCAGGTCCAGGCCGGACAGTCCGGCACCGGTGCCCCGGGTCTCGGTCGAATCCGGACGGCCCTGCTCGATGGCGGTCACGCCGCCACCGCAGTGTCGACGCCGGTCACGCCGGCACCGCCGTGTCGCCGGGGCCGGGGCCAGGGCGGGGGCCGGATGCGGGTCCGGTTTCGGGTCCGGGTGCCGCGAGGAACCGGTCGACCCGGGCGGCCAGGTGCGAACGCAGCTCGTCGAAGGTGGCGGTGCCGGTGGCGAAGCGGGCGAGTTCGACCAGCGTGGCGGCGTCCTCGGCGTCGCGTACCCCGACGGTCGCCACAGCGGGCGCGAGGCGACGTACGTCGAAGCTGTCGCTGTCGTACACCGGATTGAGGTGCACGATCGAGGTGCGTTCGCCGGGATCGAGCCGGGTCCGCCACACCCGGAGTATCTCGGCGGCCTCTCCCGGCGGGGCGTTGTCCCAGCCGTCGGAGACGACCACCAGCCGGTCGGGCCGCCGCTCCAGTCCGTCGAGGATGCGCGCCCCGAGCCCGGTGGATCCGATCGGATGGACCAGCAACGGGTCACCCCGATGGTGCAGCCACAGGCCGGTGTAGTCCGCCGCGAGCGTCTCCAGGAGGTAGTGAGTCGCCAGCGCCACCGCCAGCGGGCGGCGCCGCTTGACGCCCGACCCGGACGCCGAGTAGCTGTCGTCGAGGACCGCCACGACCCGGCCCCAACTGCCGGCCTGCCGGCCCGCGGCCCGTCGGGCGGCGGCGCGCAGCGCGTCGGTCAGCTCGGCACGCCGCCGGACCCGGTCGGGTCGCGGCAACGACAGGACGTAGCTGGCGAGTCGGGTCAGCGGCACCCGGGGCAGATCCGTGCCGACCGCCGCCACGTCGAGCCGGCGGGCCGAGGTCTGCAACCGGAGTCGCTCGCCGTCGGTGAGCTTCGGCGCGATCCCCGTCAGGAAGCGCGCCCGGCTGATGCCGTGCCGCACGGCAAGTCCCTCGGCGACCGTGTACGGCAACTCGTACAACGCCCGCTGCTCGAAGTGCGCCCGGCGCCACGCCTCCAGGATCGGCGTGCCGTACCGCTTCGGGCGGCGCCAGTCGAACAGCGCGGTGCCCACCTCGGCCGGGAGCGACAGGTGGGCGTGGCGGGCGGCGATGGACAACGACCGGCGGTACTTGACCGCGTCGAAGGCGGGATCGGGCCGGGCCGCGACCCAGTCCCGGATGATCGCCCTGGTACGCCGGTTGTTCACGCCCAGCCGGCGCAGTTCGCGGAACACCCGGTACACCCGCTGCGGCGGCAGCCGCCGCAGGCGCGCGGCGATCAGTCGTCCCTCCACGGCACGCCGCTCCGGACCGGCGAGGTGAGCTGTCCGGAGCAGGTTCGTCACCACCATCGCGCCGTTGAAGTGGTTCACGTCCAGGGCCAGGGTCGCGGCGTACAGGTCGCGGTAGTTGCCCAGGACGTACTCGTGCAGGAAGTCAAGCGACATGCGCTGCTCGGCGGCACCGGCCCGGAACTCGCGCTGTCCGGTGGAGGTTACGGCCGCGTTGACGAACATGACCACGTCCTCGCACGCGATCCGGTCCGACGACGACACGACGACCCCCCAATGTGGAATGGAAGCCGGCCGGGGAATGTGGGCACGAACTGCGAAGCATCGCTTCAGAGGCGGGTTCCGGAAGTCGCACCGTAGTCCCGCGGCCGGCCGGGCCACCATACCCGCCGGCAGCGATCTCCAGCGAGGCAATTGCGTCGCCCCGGTTCTCCGCCCCGACCCGCCCCCTCGTCGGGTCGGAACGGAGAACCGGAACTCAGAACGCGTCGAGGATCGGGATCAGATGTTCCTCCTCGTAACTCAGGTGTCGTTCGACTTCGTCGGTGAGGCGCTCGACCTCGGTACGTACCAGCAGGGGGTCGGCGTCGTCGGAGGCGATGACCTCTTGCAACTGCTGGAGCAGCTCCGCGATCGTCTGGTGCTCCCGGCGCAGCCGCTCCAGGACCGGGGCGACCCCGGGGTGCCGGTCGGCGACGAACCGGAAGATCCCGGCGTCCTCCCCGGTGTGGTGGTTGTGCAGTCCCTGACAGAGGGTCAGGCAGTTCATCCGCAACTGGCTGCCCAGGCCGGGGCCCGACTCGGCGATCTCCTTGCGGATCAGGGCGAGTTCCCGTCGGAAGCTGTCGTGGACGAGCCGAAGCGCGGCACCCCAGGACGTCGCGTTCGGCTTCGGCGGGCCCGGAACCCCCTGGAGGGCGACCACGGGGATGATCCGGCTGGTCCTGGCCTGGTACTCGGCCCAGCCCGGATCGGCTTCGACCGCGCGGGCGAAGGCGTGGTCGCGTTCGGCGCCCCGCAGGACGACGGCGTCGGCGTCGTAGGTGAAGACGCCGGTCTCGACCGTGACCCGCGGGGTGGCCCGCAGGTTGTGGAACCAGGCCGGATCGCGCGGCGCACCGGCGGCCGAGGCGATCACCAGGATCCGTTCGGCGCCGTCGGGCAGGTAGCCGACCGGCGTGGTGTGCGGGGCGCCGGACCGCGCTCCGGTGGTGGTCAGCAGGATGAGGCGGGCTCCCTCGAAGGGCCCACCGACCTGACCACTGTTGGCGCGGAACTCGTCGATGACCTGTTGGTTGAAATCGTTCGGCATGGCTTCTTTCTTCTTCGAGGATTGGTGACTGTTTCGAGGATTGGTGACTGTGTCACCGTTTCGCGGGCATGGCGAAGAACCGCCCCGGGGGCGGCATGGAAACACCACGAATTGGGCCCGGCGTGGCGTAAGAGGGTGCGGAAGGGGTACCAGGAAACGGTACGGAAACGCACGGAAACGCACGGGGGCACCAGGAAGCGGTAGCGGAACGCATGTGAGCGGTACCGGTGCGACGGCTCGCGGCGTCGCGGCAACAGAACGGGACCGCTGGTGCGGAAGGTCGCGCGGAACGCGGAGACGCACGGACGGCGGGCCTCGGGCCCACCCGGGGCTCACGCGATAGCCGGGTGCCCCACTCGGTTGTGGCCCAAGGCCGACCCGGCAGTCACGTCATCGACGTTAGCGTCAGAAATGCGTAGAGACAAGATCACAACGACGATTTCCTCTCGTCGGATCCCTCCCCCGGCAGGGGAAGAACATCGTGCGTCCCGGGGTTACATCGCCGGGTGCACGGATTCGACCGGTGCGCCCGATGGAGGAGGACGACATGGGCACGACCGTGGAATTCGGTCTCGACACCTTCGGTGACGTCACCGCCGACGCCGAGGGCAAGCCGGTCCCGTACGCCCAGGTGATCCGTAACGTCGTCGAGGAGGCCATCCTGGCCGACCGGCTCGGCGTCGACAGCTTCGGACTCGGCGAGCACCACCGCGACGACTACGCGGTCTCGGCCCCGGAGATCGTGCTCGCCGCCATCGCGGGCCGGACCGAGCGGATCCGTCTCGGTACCGCCGTCACCGTGCTGAGTTCCGACGACCCAGTACGCGTCTTCGAGCGGTTCGCCACCCTCGACGCGGTGTCCCGGGGCCGGGCGGAGATCACCCTGGGGCGTGGCTCGTTCACCGAGTCGTTCCCGCTGTTCGGGTACGACCTCGCCGACTACGACCGGCTGTTCGCGGAGAAGGCCGATCTGATGTCGCACCTGCTGACCGAGGACGCGGTGACCTGGCAGGGCACTGTGCGCCCACCGCTGGAGAAGCAGCAGGTCTACCCGAAGACGGAATCCGGCCGGATCCGGACCTGGATCGGCGTCGGCGGCAGTCCGGAATCCGTCGTCCGGGCCGCCCAGTACGGCTTCCCGCTCGTGCTCGCCGTCATCGGCGGTGACCCGGCCCGGTTCGCCCCGTACGTCGAGCTGTACCACCGCGCGCTGAGCGAGTTCGGCAAGGACCCGCTGCCGGTCGCGGTGCACGCGCCCGGGTTCATCGCGTCGACCGACCAGGAGGCGGCGGACCTGCTGTGGCCGCACGCCCGGGTGCTGTTCAACCGGATCGGCCGCGAACGCGGCTGGCCCCCGATGACCCGGGACCGGTTCGATGCCGACATTGCCGGCGGCGCCTGGCACGTCGGCTCGGCCGAGACCGTGGCCCAGAAGATCGCTCGAACGGTACGGGTGCTCGGCGTGCGACGCTTCGACCTGAAGTACTCCAACGGCACACTGCCGCACGAGCGACTGATGAACACGATCGAGCTGTACGGCACCGAGGTGATCCCCCGGGTCCGCGACCTCCTCGCGACGGACGCCACCCCGGCATCCTGACCCCCACTGACACTGACGGGTCCGCCCGCCGGCCTACTCCAGCAGGCCGCGCGCCATTGCCGTGGTGACCGCCGCGGTCCGGTCGGAGACGTCGAGCTTGCTGAACGCCCGCAGCAGGTGGGTCTTCACCGTCGCCTCGCTGATGTGCAACGTGCGGCCGATCTCGGCGTTGGTCCGGCCCTTGGCGACCAGGCCGAGCACCTGCACCTCCCGCGCGGACAACGCCGGCCCGGCCGGGTTGCGGACCTGCCGGACGAGCCGCCCCGCGACCGACGGGGCGAGCATCGTCTCGCCCCGGGACGCGGCCCGGATCGCACTGGTCAGTTCGGCCTTCGTGGCGTCCTTGAGCAGATAGCCGATGGCTCCGGCCTCGACCGCCCGGAGGATGTCCGAATCGCTCTCGTACGTGGTCAGCACGACCACCCGGCTGGTCCGCGTCTCCCGCAGGATCGCCTCGGTGGCGTGCACGCCGTCGAGGCCGGGCATGCGCAGGTCCATCAGGATCACGTCCGGTCGATGTGCCCGCGCCAGGGTCACGGCCTCCAGCCCCGATCCGGCCTCTCCGACGACCACGAGGTCGGTCTCGGAGTTCAACATGCCGCGCAACCCGTCCCGGACCACGGGATGGTCGTCGACCAGCAGCACCGTGATCACCAGCGCACCTCCCTCTCCACCGTCGTATCCCGGGCCTCTCCACCGTCGTATCCCGGGCCGCCCGCGGTGCCGCCCGCCGCTGGCCAGCGGCGGGCGTGTT